>NZ_OZ255701.1:3156264-3766685 GCF_965276875.1 Lichenicoccus sp.
GGCCACGGAGCGCTTCTCGAACTGACCTACCATACCGGCGAGGTATGCCGGCAACGCGAGCAGGTGGCCGACCGGATCCTGGCAGGCACACCGGGCATTACCGTGACCAAGGACGAGGTGGGCATCCCTGGCTACTTCCAGGATGGCGCGCGTTACGCGACCGCTTGGCTCGCCTCGCACCCCGCCGGCAGCCGCAAGCTTGCGATCTGGGGCTGCTGGGATGACCCCGCGATCGGGGCGATCTCTGCCTTGCGCCAGCAGGACCGTCATGACGTTGCGGTCTATGGCGAGAACGGCAACGCACAGGCGATCGACGCCATTCAGCGCGGCCGCATGACAGCGACAGCCTGGCAGAATAGTGGTCTGGAAGGCGCACGCCTGGTCGACTCGGTAGATGATGCGATCCGCGCCGGCGCCGCCTGGAAGCCCAAGGCCGTCGAGGTGCCGCCGGTGGTCGTGACCAAGGCGAATGTCGCCGCGTTCCTCAAGCAGCATCCCGACGCGCTTGGCCGGTAAGGCGCGGGCGCTGGTCGAAGCCAGCCGACTGCGCAAGAGCTATGGCGGTGTGCCGGCCCTGGACGGTATCGATATCGATCTCCGAGCGGGCGAGGTGCATGGCCTGGTCGGAGCGAACGGTGCAGGCAAATCGACGCTGATCCGAATGTTGGCCGGTCTCGTGCGGCCGGATGATGGCAGTATCCGCGTCGACGGCGCAGCGGTTGCAATCGAGACGCCTGATCAGGCAAGCAAGCTAGGCTTCAGCTTCATCCATCAGGAACTCGCGCTGGTGCCGCGGATGAGCGCTCTCGAGAACATCGTCCTGGGAGTCCCGAAGCCGACGCGCCTGGGGCTGGTCGACTGGAGGCGGGTGCGCGATCTGGTCGAGCCGCAGGCAGAGCGCGTCGGCATACGCTTCGCGCTCGATAGCCAAGCCGAGTCTCTCGGTGTCGTCGACCGCTGGCTGGTATCGATCTGTCGGGCGCTGGTGCGACGGTCACGCCTGATCGTCATGGACGAGCCGACAGCGTCGCTGTCGGAGCCTGAATGTCGAACGCTGCACCAGCTTGTGCGAAACCTATCCTCGGAAGGCATCGCGGTGCTCTACGTCTCGCATCGGCTCGACGAGATCATCAGCCTGTGTCACCGGGTGACCGCGTTTCGTGACGGCCGCGTGGCGCGGGAACTGGGGCGCGAGGACGTGACCCGACCCGCGCTCATCGAAGCGATCGCGGGCAGGATGCCGGAGCCGCCGGAAACCAGGCCGGCGCGCGGTGCGGCGCCGGTGCTGCTCGCGATACGCAATCTGCGTCGCGGCCGGCTGGTGCGCGATGTCTCGTTTGATCTGCATCGCGGGGAGGTGCTCGGGCTCGCCGGCCTGGTTGGCGCCGGGCGCAGCGAGACGGCGCGCATCATCTTCGGCGCGGACCGGGCGGAATCGGGTTCAATGAATTTGGATGGACAGGCTTTCGCGCCGCGCGGCCCGGCCGACGCGGCACGCGCCGGCATCGGACTGGTGCCCGAGGAGCGGCGATCAGAAGGGTTGCTGCTTGAGAAGAGCGTCGCGTTCAATCTGACCCTGGCGACGCGGCGCTCTCTGTATATTGCGCCGGGCGTTCCCCTGATCGACATGCGAAAGCGCCGACGGCGCGCGGAGGAGATGATGGCGCGGCTTATGATCAAGGCGCCGGATGCCGATGCTCCGGTCGGACGACTCAGCGGCGGTAATCAGCAGAAGGTCGTGCTCGGCAAATGGCTGACGCGGCCGTTGAAAGTCCTGATTCTCGACGAACCGTCACGCGGCGTGGATATCGGCGCCCGCAGCGGGATCCATCGCATCATCCGTGCTCTTGCCGGGACGGGGGTTTCGGTGATCGTCATCTCCTCCGAGCCCGAGGAACTTGCCGGTTTGTGCGATCGCGTGCTGGTGATGGTGGAAGGCCAAATCGCGGCACACTTCGTGGGTCCTGCGATCGTGCGGGAGGCCCTGGTGCAGGCGAGCTACCATGGCATGTCGACGCAGGGCCGCGGCTGATGCCGCCGGCGCCGCCGCCTGAGGCTCGGACGCAGCCTTCAAGGTTGCCTCTGCTGCTTGGCAAATACGGTACGCTGCTCGGGCTCGGGCTCATGGTCGCGGCATTCTCCGCGCTGGCGCCGCGAGCCTTCCCCTCGGTCTCCAACTTGATCAACGTGCTCAACCAGGCGTCGCTGGCGATGATCATCGCCGGCGGCCTGACCGTGGCCGTCATTGTCGGCGAGCTCGATCTCAGCATCGGCTTCGCCGCCAGTTTTGAAGGCGTACTGGTCACCGGACTGATGGTCAATCAGGGGCTGCCGGTCTGGCTCGCAATCGCCGTCGTGCTCGCCTGCGGCGCGCTGATCGGGCTGGTCAACGGGGTGATCGTCACCAAGGTCGGCGTCAACTCGGTGATCGCGACGCTCGGAACCGGAACCATCATCGTCGGGCTGGACTTCGCCTACTCGAGCGGCGCGCCGATCGCAACCGGGGTGCCTGACGCGTTCACCGACATCGCGATCGGGCGCCTCGCCGGCATTCCGCATGATGTTCTGATTATGGCGGCGACCATGGCGCTGCTTTGGACCCTGGTCGAGCGCAGTGCCGTCGGTCAGAGCATCCAGGCGGTCGGCGGCAATCCGATGGCCGCCCGGCTGAGCGGGATAAGGGTCGATGGCGTCAAGATCTTGGGATTTGTCTGCGCTGGCCTCTGCGCGGCTCTGACTGGGATCCTGCTCGCGTCCTCGCTCGGCAGCGGCACCACAAGTGCTGCCGACAGCTATCTTCTGACCGCGTTCGCCGCCGTGTTTCTCGGCTCGGCGACGTTGCGCGATGGCGAGTTCCATATCCTGGGCACGCTGTTCGGCGGCCTGATCATCGCCGTCGGCTTCAACGGTCTGGCGATCTTCGGAGCGCCGACCTTCTATCAATACGTCTTCCAGGGTGCGACCCTGATCCTCGCGGTCGGACTGAGCAGTCTCGGCCGGCGCTATGCGCAACGCTAAACCCATCCACGGGCCCGAGAGCTGAGGAGGACGCGAAATGCCAACAATGCCAGAACACCCGGGAGAGAACGCACTCTGGACGGTTCACGTCATCGAGTATGCCAGGGCACGAAAGCAGCCGATGGCGAGCCTGGTCTGGGGCACGTTCGGCGATCCCCCGATCGACACGCCGTTTTCTTTTGTACTCGCGCAAGGCGGCGGCCGCATTGTGCTGTGCGACTGCGGCTTCATGAACGAAGGCGGAGGCGCTACATTTGCGACCAGGTTCGGGGTGCCGACCTGGGTATCGCCGCTACGCCTGCTCGAACGCATGGGCATCGCACCCGGCGACGTGACGGACATCGTACTGTCGCACGCGCATTTCGACCATGCCGGTTCGATCGACCAGTTTCCGAACGCGCAGATTTACCTGCAAAAAACCGAACTCCTGAGCTGGGTGGAGGCGTTCGCCTTGCCACCCCGTTTCTCGATCCTGACCGACGTGGTCGATCCAGACGACATCCGCGCTGCCCTTGAAGCGAGCTTCCAGCATCGGCTGACGCTGATCGAAGGGGATCGGGATAATCTGCTTCCGGGCCTGAGCGTCCGGCTCGCCAGAGGCCATACGATGGGCCAGCAATTCATCACGCTGGAGACTGCGCGCGGACGGTACGCGGTCGCGGGCGACTGCATCTACAGCGCCCGCAATCTCACCGGCGAAGGCTGCGGTGAACAGCAGCGCTACATCCCTCTGGGCGCCGGAGTCGGCAGCGCGTGGGACCAGTTGCTGTCGTTCAACCGGCTGGAGACCGCCGTAGGCGGCGACCGGTCGCGCATCATCATCCTGCACGACGAAGCCCGATGGTCGGCGTTCGAGCGCGTGCAGGAAATCGAGGGGATGGGGATCTACAAGGTGGCGTGAGAGGCAAGTCGTCAGCGGGCGGAAAGCGTGGCTGCAGGCGGCGCGCCGCCGCACACCGATGCCCTTTGCCGTTCCGAGTGGCAATCTCAGATCCGAACTCTCTCACCAAAACCGGCTCCTGGGGAGTGAAAAAGTCTTGGTCGTTGACGGCGATCGCCTGGAAGCAGAAACCCCGCGCAATACGATTGGAGCGGCACCACGCGCTCGCCGTGACCGAGAGCCGACATGATCGCCTCGACGTGGGCGACGAACCGTAATTCGCTGCCACCAAATACAACTTGGACTCAAGACCCACTCCCGTCTCCACGAGTGATGGCCTCCACCCGTAGATGCAGGTCACCGGACCATACAAGTGTCTTACGACACCGTACGATTTGGGCGACGAATCAAGGGTCGGCCACTTCAGGTGAAGCCGCTGAGATCAATCACGAATTATTCTTGACAGTCCTGAACTTAGCGCCTTAGCTAATCCTGAATAGGGTAAACGTTTACGCTAAGTAGAAAAAGAAAGCTCCGCGATGTCCGCGCACGCGCCGTCTGATTTACGAAGAGTGGGTAAATCCGTCAGTGCGGCGCATGCGCGTAAGCCGGCAAATGCCGTGGGCATTCAGGATGTGGCGCAGCGCTCCGGCGTCTCCATTGCGACAGTGTCGCGTGTCCTCAATGGTATCAAAGCGAAGGCGACTGAGGAAACGGAAGCGCGCGTGCGCAAGGCCGCCGATGACCTTGGGTATCGACCCGCACACGCGGGGCGTGCCCTGCGGATGCGGCAAACCAAGCTAGTCGCGCTGCTGATCCCGGATATCTCCAATGCCTTCTACTCGACTATCGCGCGGTCGATTGAATGCGCTCTGCGGCAGAGCGACCACCCGATGATCCTTTGTAACACGGATGAGGATTCCGCGCTGCAAGATTTCTATCTCGATGAGATGCAGTCTTACCATGTGCGCGGCGTTGCCCTTCTTGGCGCCGTGGAAAGTTCGGGATTACAACGAGCGCTGTCACACGACCTTCCGATCGCATTCATCAATCGCCGGCCTCCGCAAGGAGGCGGGGTTTTCGTTGGTATCGACAACTACGCCGCCGGTAGGGCCGTCGCCGAGCACTTCCTCATCAAAAACTTTACCGAATGCGCTATCATTCGTGGGCCGCAGTACTCCTCCGCCAGCCGGGAGCGGTTTGAAGGGTTTACGTCGCGGTTGAAGGAGGCGGGGGCTCCCGTCAAGGCGGAGGATATCGTCGATTCCCGGCTCTCCATAGAAGATGGTTACGAGGCCGCATCACGGCTGTTCAATAGGCGTCGGCCGCGGGCTGTCTTCTGCGGCAACGATCTCATCGCTTATGGACTTTTTCGTCGCTGCGCCGAATTAAACCTCAACGTTCCCGGCAACGTCGCAGTCTTCGGATTTGATGACAATCCTTTGAATGATTGGGTCGCGCCTTGGTTGAGCACGGTCCACATCCCCTATGCGGCCTTCGGCACGGCCGTGACCCGCGCTCTGATGGAGCTATGGACCGGCGAACGTCCAGCCCATGCTGAGCTATTGCCCTTCTCGCTCAAGTTGCGAGGTTCTGCCGAGTAAAACCGCCAACGCCCTGAAGAGATCGGTCTAAACGCGAATAACGGGAGGGAAAACAATGAAAAGAATGCGGCGTCTCAACACAGCCCTGCTGGCCGGCATTACGATGTACACGATGGCAGCGACCGCGCATGCTGCACCGTACAAGGTGTATCTCAGCATGAGCTATATCGGGAATGACTGGCAGGCCGAGGCCGAGAACATGGTCAAAGCCATGTCAGCCGCCAGTACACTTAAGGACAAGGTCAAACTGGATGTTCAGGTTTCAGGACCGAACGCACAGCGGCAGATTCAGCAGATCAATGCAATGGTGCAAGCAGGCGCCAAGGCGATTGTAGTCTACCCGATTTCGCCAACGGCGTTGGACCCGGTCATTCGCTCGGCCTGTGCCAAGCATGTCGTGGTCATTGCCTACGACGCCCAGGTCACCGAACCCTGCGCCTTCAATGTCCATATCGATCAGCGCGAGGCGGGCCGCGTCACTGCCGAATGGCTTGTCAAGGCAATGCGCGGTAAGGGAAACCTTGTCCTGATGACGGGCGTTCCCGGCACCTCCGTCGACACCAATCGCACTGCCGCTGCCAAAGAAGTCTTCGCCAAATATCCCGGCATCCACATCGTTGCGGAAGGCGTGGGCATGTGGAGCCAGGCTGTGGCCCGCACCGAACTGTCTAAGATCGTCGCGACGCATCCCTGGAGCGGCATCGATGGCCTCTGGATGCAGGTCGGCTGCTTCACCGCAACGTCCATGGAAGGTGAAGCTGGCATCAAGGAAAATGCCCTGAGGCCTTGTGCGGGCGAAGGTTCGAACGGGCATCGCATTGAGATGCTACCGTCCGGCACCGCTGTGGACGGCGCCCAGGGTCGCTATCGCCCAATGGGCCTGCCCAGCATCTCCTATGCCTCGCCGCCATATTCTGGAGCGCTGGCCCTCAAACTTGCCGTGGCGAAGCTCGACGGGCAAAATATCCCGCATGACACGGTTCTGCCCCTGCCTCTGGTGACGAACGCGACGGTCAACCTCTGCAAAACCGGCACCTGGGAAGACATGCGCAACGGCTGCAATACCTTCCAGCCCGCTGTCATAAAAAACCCTGGTTGGTTTGCGGCGATTTTCTTGAAGGACACCCCCGAGGTAGGGCTGCAAGCCGCTCTCACCGCGACGCCGGAGCACTGACCAGATCCGCGGAGGACGAGAGAGGACAGAGCTTGATAGACGCTCCCGCCATCGCCGTCGTCAATATCCGTAAAGCCTACGGGCCGACGGTGGCGCTTGCCGATGCCAGCTTTACGGCGGCCGCTGGTTCCGTCCATGCGCTGCTCGGCGAGAACGGTGCCGGCAAGTCGACCATGGTCAAAATCCTCAGTGGTCTCGTGCGTCCTGATAGAGGCGAGGTGTTGCTGTTCGGTGATAAAGTCCGCTTTGCGGGCCCACGGGATGCGCAGCATGCGAGCCTGCAGACGGCCTTCCAGGAACTCACCCAGATCCCTGACCTCATGGTCTGGGAAAATATGCTGCTGCCTTATCAGCCAACGGGTTTTGCCGGCCTCCTCCGCCGGCAACACGGCGAGGCCATAGTCGCGGCACATCTGGAAAGCCTGGGCCTCGGCGCTATTTCGCCAAGGCGGAGGATTTGCACGCTCGATCTTCCGCTTCGCCAAAAGATCGAAATAGCGCGAGCCATTATGCGCAAGCCGCGTATTCTGCTGCTCGACGAGCCGACCTCCACGCTGTCCGGCAGCGATATTGACTGGCTTGGGGAGGTCATTGCCGGGCTGAAGGGGGAGGGCGCCACGGTCCTGTTCATATCGCACCGCATGCGCGAGGTACGCGATTTCTGCGACGACCTCACCATTCTTCGAAACGGCAAGAGCGTCGGGAGTTATGAGGTTTCGGCAGTGACCGATGACGAGGTGATCGAACTGATCATCGGCCGGTCGATCGCTGCAACCTTTCCGCCGAAGCCAATCATCAACGCCGCGCGCGCGCCTATTCTCGAAGCGAAGGACCTCTGTGCCGGCCGAATGGAAGATGTTTCCTTTCAGCTTCGGCCGGGGGAGATCCTTGGCGTGGCAGGCCTGCAAGGCATGGGCCAAATGGATCTGTTCCGTGCCTTGTTCGGAGATATCGATGTGCGCAAGGGAACGCTCTCGGTAGACGGTGAGGCGGTGGTTCTGAACTCGCCGCGCGACGCCATCGATGTGCGCATCGGAATCAACCTAGTGCCCGAGGAACGTAAGACGGAAGGGCTGTTCCTCAAGCTCGATGCCTGCGCCAACACCACCCTGCCGGTCATCAAGGGCTTTACGAAATACGGCTTGATAAATCTGGGCGCCGAACGCACAGCCGTGTCGGCGGCGCTTGCGCGCATGCAGGTCGATCAGCGAGCACTCTACATGCCGGCCCGTTCCTTGAGCGGCGGCAACCAGCAGAAGATCGTCCTCGCGCGCTGCCTGGTCACCGGAAGCCGCGTGCTGCTGCTGTTCGACCCCACGCGTGGCGTGGATATCGGCACCAAACACGAAATCTATGTCCTTATCACTGACTTCGTTCGTGCCGGCGGCGCAGTGCTGCTCTACTCCACCGAGATCGCGGAGGTAGTCAACCTCAGCCACCGCGTCCTCGTTGTCTATGACGGCGAGATCACCGCCGAACTCGGAGCGGGCGATATTTCCGAGTCCGCCATCATGCGATCCGCTCTTGGTCACACTGGGAAAGGCGGCGACCATAGTCACCCGGCCGATCTCGCTGTAGGAACGCCGGCTTGAGCGCGTTCACGCGCAGCCGCGTACCGCTGCTGTCGGAACTGCTCTGGCGCCGGGGGCTGCTGACCTCCATCGTCGTGTTCATCGTGCTGTTCGCGACGGTCAATCTGCTCTCCACCTCCGCGATGGGCTATTTCGACATTTCGTACATGTCCTCGGGCGGTGCGACGCTCGCCCTTGCGGCGATCGGCCAAACCATGGTCGTTCTCACAGGCGGCTTCGACCTTAGCGCTGGAGCGGTGATCTCGCTCGTCAATGTGCTGCTCGCGACGCATATGGGCATGACGCCGGGCTCGGAAGTCGCCTGGGTGGTCGCTGGCGTTGGAGTTGGTGCCGCCGTTGGGGCGCTGAACGGCGTCTTCGTCGGCTTTCTGCGCCTGCAGCCGATCGTGGTGACGCTCGCAGTGATGTTCGTGACACAAGGCGTGACCCTGCTGGTCGCGGACAAGCCGGGCGGCGCGGTGCCCGGGGCTTTCGCGGCCTTCTTCACCGGCAGTGTCATTCCCAACCTTCTGCCTGCGCCCATTGTCATTCTCGCTTTCGTCATCGTCCTCTGGGCCCTGCTGAAGCACACCCGCTTTGGGACAGCGCTCTACGCCGTAGGCAGTGACGTCGACGCAGCGCGCTTCACGGGCATCAGCGTGCCGATGACGACCTTCATCATCTATACACTTGCCGGGGCCGCCTACGGCCTTGCGGGTGTCATGGTGACGGCGCAGACCAGCACCGGCGATCCGCTGGTGGGCGACCCGCTCCTGCTGCAAATCTTCGCTGCCGTTGTGGTGGGTGGCACCGTTCTGTGCGGCGGCCGCGGCGGCTGTCTGGGCACAGTCTTCGGCGCCTATAGCCTGATGCTCATCGTGAACATCCTTCTGGTCCTCAACGTGCCGGCCTATTACAGCACGGTCGCCGAGGGGCTGATCCTCATCCTCGCGGCCTTCAGCGGCGCTGCCCATGACCACCTGCCCATCGCCCGCTGGCTGTCAGCGCCAAAGCTGCCCATCCGGCGGCTCAAGGCCGCTCCGCGAGTCTCCACCATTGTCACCCTCGCCGCACAGCCCACGGGCACGGTCATGCCCGTGGTCGCATGGCGGGTGCGTCATGCGGAAAAGCTGCGCTACGCGGTGCCGTCCTATGTCTGCTTCGCAATCGTCCTCGGCATCACAGCCTGGGTATATCATGGCCTCAACTTCAGCTATCTCACGGCGCTCGCGGTGCTCGCCTCCTTCCTCATTGTGCTGGCTCTCGGTCAGGGGACGGTCATCCTCACGGGCGGACTGGACCTATCCTTGCCCTGGTCGATCGGCCTCTCTGGGATCTTGCTCGCGGGTTTCGCGCAGGGGAACGCGGCGAGCGCTTTGTGGGCGGTGCCTGCGGTTCTGGTGATTGGCGCGCTGGTCGGCGCCGCCAATGGGATCGGCGTGGTTGTCTTTGGCCTGCCGCCCGTCGTCGTCACCCTGGGCATGAACGGAATCCTGCAAGGCGCGGCTCTGCTCTATAGCGGCGGCACGCCGGCCGGCTTCGCGCCGCCCAGTATCCGCTGGCTGATGACCGGTCACCTGCTCGGAATCACACCGGTGATCTGGATGATCATCGTCTTCATAGTCCTCGCCACACTGTTGCTGACCCGCACGACCTTCGGCCGCCGCGTTTACGCCGTTGGAAACAGTCAGCGTGTCGCGCGGCTGGCCGGCGTCGATGTCGGGCGCACAATCGTCCTGGTCTATATGCTGAGCGGCCTCTGCGCGGGCCTGGTCGGGATTATGCTAAGCGGCTTCAGCGGCCAGGCCAGCCTCGGCATGGGCGACGACTATCTGCTGCCGTCCATCGCAGTGGTCGTCGTCGGGGGCACGCTGATCACCGGAGGGCGTGGACACTACCTCGGCATGGTCGGAG
The DNA here is from genome assembly GCF_965276875.1 of Lichenicoccus sp. Taxonomy (GTDB): domain Bacteria; phylum Pseudomonadota; class Alphaproteobacteria; order Acetobacterales; family Acetobacteraceae; genus Lichenicoccus. Next base: position 3,166,426 of record NZ_OZ255701.1, read on the forward strand.
GCGTGCTGCTGCTGACGGCCCTGCAGGTGCTCCTCGCCGGCACCACCACGCCGGCGTCGATTCGTAAAATCCTCTACGGCGCTGTCGTTCTGACGGCCGTTATCGCACTTCGCGAGCGAACGACGATCTAAGCTTTGGGAGAACAATCACCATGCTACAGCGCCACCTAACGCCTGGTCTGAGAGTGCTGGTGACAGCCGGTGCCGCCGGCATCGGGCGTGCCATCGCGAATGCCTTCGTCGAAGACGGGGCGAAGGTTCATGTTTGCGACATCAACGAAGCAGCGCTCGCCGAGTGCCGTGGCACTCTCAAGGTCACGACCAGCCGCATCGACGTCTCGCAGGAGAATGAGGTCAAGACACTGGTCGCCGAGGCAGAGGCGGCCTTGGATGGCCTTGACGTCCTCATCAACAATGCCGGCATTGCCGGGCCCACGGGCGCGGTGGATGAGATCGCGACGGAGGACTGGCGCCAGACGCTTAACATCAATCTCAACGGCCAGTTCTATTGCGCGCATTACGCCGTGCCCTTGCTGCGCCAGGCAGGGGAAGCCGCCATCGTCAACCTGTCCTCGGCTGCCGGCCGTTTCGGCTACGCCTTCCGCTCGCCCTATTCCGCTTCGAAATGGGCCATCATCGGATTGACGCAAAGTCTTGCCAAGGAATTGGGACCGTCAGGCATTCGCGTCAACGCGATCCTGCCGGGCATCGTGGAAGGCCCGCGCATGGCAGGCGTCATCCGCGCTCGCGCGCAGCAGATGGGCATTTCCTATGAGGCGATGGAGGCGCAGTATCTGGAGAGGATCTCCCTGCGGCATATGGTGACGCCTGACGACATCGCCTCCACCGCTCTGTTCCTCTGCAGCAAGGCTGGGTGGAACATATCGGGGCAGTCGCTCAGCGTTTGCGGCAACGTCGAATCCCTTTAGCCTTTATCGACACGCCTGGGGGAAGAGCCATCATGGCCAAGTCCAAAAAAGTTATTATCACCTGCGCGGTTAGCGGTGCGATCCACACGCCGTCGATGTCGCCCTATCTACCCGTCACTGCGGATGAGATCGCGGAGGCGGCGCTCGGTGCGGCGGAGGCCGGAGCTGCTATCGTGCATCTGCATGCCCGCGATCCGAACACCGGCAGGCCAGACCAACGGCCGGAGGCCTTCCTGCCGTTCCTGCGCGTCATCAAGCAGGCGAGCGATGTCGTCATCAATCTGACTAGCGGCGGCGCGCCCTATATGAAGATCGACGAGCGCATCAAGCCGTCGGCGACTTTCAAGCCGGAGGTCGCGTCCCTCAATATGGGGTCAATGAATTTCGGCCTTTTCCCGATGTTGAAGCGGTATGCGCAACTCAAGCACGATTGGGAACGCGAGCATCTTGCCAACAGCGAGGATCTCATTTTCCGCAATACCTACAAGGATATTGAATACGCCCTGGCAGTCTGCTCGGAAAACGGCACGCGTTTCGAGTTTGAGTGTTATGACGTTAGCCATCTCTATAACCTCGCGCATTTCGCGGAGCGCGGCTTGGTCAAGCCGCCCTATTTTGTTCAGACCGTCTTCGGCATTCTTGGCGGCATAGGCTCCCACCCGGAAGATGTCATGCACATGAAGCGCACGGCAGACCGTCTGTTCGACCGAGACTATTCCTGGTCGGTTCTCGGGACGGGAAAGATGCAATTGCCGATTGCCGCCATGGCAGCGGGCATGGGCGGTAACGTTCGTGTCGGACTGGAGGATAGTCTGTGGATCGGGCCCGGGCAACTCGCCAAGACCAATGCCGAGCAGGTGCGCAAGGCACGCCAAATCATCGAAGGCCTCGGCCTCGAGGTCGCCACACCGGCGGAGGCGCGAGAGATCCTGTCCCTCAAGGGCGGAGACCGCGTCGAATTCTGAAGGTCCGGCAGCAGGTCCTCGACAAATGGCAAGGGAGCTTAAGCCATGTCCAACGATGCCGATATTCGCATCCACGTTGCGTGCAAGAACATCCTGGGTGAAGGCCCGCTCTGGGACGTCGAGGAGCAAAGGCTCTACTGGATCGACAGCTTCGGTAACCAGATCTCCCGTTGCACTGCCGATGGAACGGAGATCGAAAGCTGGGATGTGCCGGCGAAAATCGGCTCCATGGCGCTGCGCCGGAACAGTGGCGCCGTGCTGTCTCTGCAGACCGGCTTCCACGTCTTCGACTTCAAGACCGGCGAGTGCGCGCTGATCCATGATCCCGAGGTGCATCTTCCCGGGACGCGCCTCAATGACGGCAAGGTCGACCGTCACGGACGCTTCGTAGCGGGTTCCATGGACATGGATGAGGCGGGTCCGAATGGCGCGCTCTATCGACTTGATCCCGATCTGTCGGTGCATGTTCTCGAAAGCGGCATCATCTGCTCGAACGGACCGTGCTGGAGCCCTGATGGCAAGACCTTCTACTTTACCGATACCTGGTCCAAGGAAATCTCCGCCTATGACTACGGCCTCTTGACGGGAACTCTCACCAACAAACGCCGCTTCGCCTCGTTCGAGGAAATCGGTGGAGCGCCCGACGGCGCCACCGTGGATGCGGAGGGCTTCGTCTGGAGTGCCGCGGTCTATTCTGGCCAGATCGTGCGCTTCGCGCCGGACGGTAGCATCGATCGCATCATCAAGATGCCCGTCCTGAACGCAACGAGCGTCAACTTCGGCGGTCCCAAGCTCGATGTGCTCTATGTCACCTCCATGGCGCGACCGCCACTGCCGCGCTTCCCGGAGGATGGGCCGATGGCCGGTCACCTCTTCGCTATCCACGGCCTCGGCGTGCGCGGACTTCCCGAACCACGCTTTCTCGGCTGAGAGACCGCGATAGGGCACTTACTTGACTGCATCGGCTTGGAGACTGAGAATGACGATTGTTGGATCGCGCCATTTGCGATCGTGATCGGCCTTGTCAGGCTTGAGACCGATGCCTCCGCCCGGTGGAGCGTCATGTTGCGTGGTAGGATTAAACGGATCACCGTCGGGCTCGGCGGCAATGTTCGAGAGACTGTCGTGCTGCATACCGAGCCCGGCTTTCCCTCGACGAGTGGAGAGAATGTTACCTTCGGCGATCTCGCGCTGCAGCACGGTTGCAAGATCGTGGCAGGCTCCCTGATCGGGGTTAGCAACCTTAATGGCGCCTCCGTCGGGCAAAGCTGCCTGATGCGTTAAAGGCTACCATTGGAAAAGGAAATCCCGATAACGAGCCCCTGAAGGACGTCCCTGGCAAGGTCGTGGGGGAGGTCTCGGACTCGCATATTCAACGACTGCGTAAAGGCACGAAGACAGACGGGGCGAACTAGACGGCGCTGTAGCCGTGGCGAGCAGATCGCTTAAGAACAGAAGGAAGCGGAACGACATGGTGAAAGTTGCGGTCGTCGGGACAGGTTTAGTTGGGCGAGCCTGGTCGATTGTCTTCGCTCGCGCGGGCTTTGATGTCGCGATGTGGGATGCCTATGCCCCGGCAGTCGGCGCTGCGCGGGACTTCATCGGTCGCAGACTGCCGGAGCTTGGCGAGGCCGGCCTGTTGAAGGGTCAATTGCCCGAACAGGTAATGGCCAGGCTCGCAACGGCGCCCTCGTTGGCGGCGGCACTTGCCAGTGCCGAATTTGCCCAGGAAAGCGGCCCGGAGCGTGTGGCGGACAAGCTGGCGCTCTTCACCGAGATGGACCGGCTAGCCCCGCCGGAGACGATTTTCGCAAGCTCTACGAGTACCATCCGCGCAAGTGTCTTCAGCGAGGCCGTTCCCGGCCGCGCCCGCTGCCTCGTCGCCCATCCGGTGAATCCACCCTATCTCATCCCATTGGTTGAACTCAGCCCGGCGCCCTGGACCGATGCCGCTGTCGTGGACCGCACCTGTGCCTTAATGCAGAATGCGGGCATGGTCACAGCCGTAGTCAAGCGCGAGGTCGACGGCTTCATCCTAAACCGCCTCCAGGCGGCGCTACTTTCGGAGGCGATGTCGCTGATTGAGGCGGGTACTGCGGATGCCGAGGATATCGATGCCACGGTCAAGCACGGCCTCGGGCTGCGCTGGTCCTTCATGGGGCCGTTCGAGACCATCGACCTCAATGCCCCCGGCGGCCTGACGGACTACTGCGGCAGGTACGGACCAAGCTTTGTCGAGATGATGACGCAGAGCAAACCGTCATCCTGGTCGCGTGAGACGATAGAGGCGTTGGACCGTGTTCAGCGTGCACGCACGCCCGCGGGCGAGCATACCGCACGGCAGGAATGGCGCGACCGTCGGCTCATGGCGCTCCTCGCCCATAAGGCGACGCAACCGGGATAACCCTGCACGAAACAAGGCGATGCGCTTTTACGAAGGTCGGCAGGCTGGAATAGGGCTCGCCGACCGGCCTTGAGTTGCACGCCGGCTTGGCAGCGTTGCAGGCGTTGACTAGATCGGCCGGTGGATCCTTCTTGAACACAGTTTTGTAGCCTTCAAGAACCGTCGCCTGCACCACGGGCAGCGACTGCACGCCGGCCACCGCCGCGGCGATCGACGCAACAGAGCCCCAGGTAGGTCGAGCGGCGGTAGACAATGGCAGCGATCACGGGGTTCAGGCCCGATGTTAAGAACTGCTGCGCACACACATTCAGACCAGCCTCATTCCACTCTAGCGGGCTGCGGAAAAGCTACCAGCGATTGGCGTTGAAAGAGGATTCGTGGCCGAGGTGGAAGCGGATGTTACCGGTGAGGGTGCCGTCGTCCTCTAGTTGCGCGTCGCCATCGTCAGAGGCCTCATCCATTTCGTCGTGACCGATCCAGGTAAAGTGGATGCTGGCTTGTCCATAGTGGCAGTCCAAGCCGCCTTGGACCGCACCAAAGGCGAATTCACCACGCCCCGCCCGGACTGAACTGGATGTAGCCCGGGCCAAGCAGGTCGATGAAGTCGCTGTCCCAAAGCTCCATCTCCGTAATCCGCCGCTTGCCGATCATGTGGTGCTTTGGCGTCGTCATGCTGGTGTCCCGAGCAGCTTCGGCAACCGGATCAGGTTGGCGGCCGTCGTGGTCGGGGTGACCAGCCATCCGACCCGGTCAAGCCCATGGTGGCGGGTTTTGCGCAGCCAAGCGGTCGCCTTGATCCAGCCGCCGTGAAGCGAGTTTACGCGAGCTTCGCTCACGGTCTCGCTTCAACGTCGATCCGCTTTCGGACGCGCTGGCTGACTGCGTAGCCAGGGTGGCGCGTGGTGCGGCCATCGATGGCAGACCGTCTGCCTGCCAAGATCTGTGCAACGTGCGGGGTGACGCCCATCGCGCGCAGGTTGGCGATGCGCTCTGCGGCCTCGTCGGCCTCGTCGGCACCGAGGGTGACGCGTTACCCGCGCCCGACGGCGGCGATCATGGCCTCGGCCGCCTCGCATTCGGCCCTTCCGGTTGCATGCCTGGTCCTGACGTCGACGATCAGCCCGCTCCGGTTCTCGATGAACAGATGCCCCCTGTAGCAGAGCCGCGATGGTTGGCCGCTGGGCTGCGGTAGAGCCGTGCATCTGGATCGGCGACCGAGGCGTGCGTCTCGTTGCTTCGCTTCTCGCCGCGGAAGTTGCGCTCGGCGTTGCAGGCACCAGCGCATCAGGGCTCAGGTAGCTGAACATCGCCCTGGTCTGCTCGTCAGTCCCGCGCATCCAACCCTGGATCCCACAGAACAAGAGAATCTGATCAGGGCGATCTCCGCACCTGAATTTCCGCAGCCTGCTCTCATGTCCGCATTCGAGGGTTTGGGCGAGATTATTCGTCCGCGGTTAAGGCGGATGTTGCGGGGGCGGGATGCGCAAGGCAGGAGACAGGACCCGAAGACGCCGGTTGAACAAGCTCTCATGCGCGGGTTGGATACCGCATGACCGTGGTTTCGTCTCGGGGCTGCCTCATTCTAAGGAACGAGCATCGGTCCGGGGACCGGCTCATAACAGGTCCGGAGGGTTCCCCACCGTGGCCCTGTCTCCAGCCATGCGCACCAGATTGGTTGTTGGCCTCCTCCGTCCGCCTCCGTTCCGCTGCCGATCAGGCGAGCGCGGGCTGAGCGATGCGGGCGATCGCCCAGATGAAGCCGACCATTTCGCGAGCGATAGCCGTGGTGACCACGACCTTCGGTTTGCCGGCAGCGGCCAGACGGCGATATCGCGCGCACAGTCGGACCTGCGCCTTCCAAGCGATATCCCGGATCTGCGCAGGCAACTGCTCCAGACGGTCGTGGATCTTTCGGCTCACGCGAGCCGACATCCGGTATGTCCAGGCGCCCTCGATCAGCACGCGTCGAGCCAGCGCATTGCCGGCCTTGGTGATGCCGCCGCGCCGGACGCTGCTCCCCGACGAATGCTCGCTCGGGACCAGGCCGAGATAGGCCATCAGCTGTCGGGGATTGGAGAAGCGTCGGAAGTCGCCGACCTCCGCCACGATGGTAACCGCAACCACGAGTGCCACGCCGCGCATCGCCTGCAGAGCTACGACCACCGGAGCCATCGACCAGCGCGGCAGCAGGTCCGAACGCCGCGGTACACCCGCTCATGGCGAAGCAGGAAGCCTTGCAGATGCTGCCGCGTCTTGCCCAGCACACGGACCGCGGTCGCTCGCGTCCGTATCAGATCGCGCATCGCCTGGTGCGCGCCATCGGGGACCCAGAGCGCCGTCAGCTCGCCGGCCCGACGCAATTTCGCCAGCATCGTCGCATCGCGGGGATCCGTCTTTGGCCGGTCGCTTGCCTTGATCGAGATCAGCGATGGCGCCACCACCACGCATTCGTGCCCCGAGCCGGTCAGCAGCCGGTGCAGCCCATAGCCGCAGGGGCCGGCCTCGTAGCAGAAACTGAGCCGGCGGCCAGGCTTGACCAGCCGAGCCACCATCTTACCCAGATCTCGGGGCGGTTTTCGATTACGCCGATCTGTCGAACCTCGCCGCCGCGCCCGCTCTCGGCCACTGCCACGCACACCGTCGCCTTGTCCATCTAGTTCGACAAAGGTGATATCGTCCAGCAGGCCGTCCTCCATGCATGAGGCTCTGTGCCGGTCATTCGGCACAACCCTCGACATGGTGCATGACGAGGACAGACCGCCGATCACGCAGCGGACATTGGGTCTAGCGGCCAAGAACACAGGGCGCTCCAAACGCCTGCAATGTGGGTTGGCTTGACAACCCCTGTGCAATCTCTACACGCTTTGTAAACCGGTTTACGGAGACGGGACGGTGGAACGATCGGGCGTGGCACGGCTTAGGGAAGTGGCACAAGCGGCGGGCGTGTCGGCGGCCACAGTGTCCCGTTATCTAAACCGCAGCCTCATCCTTCCTGCCGAGACCGCAGCACGTATCGAGTCGGTCATCCGCAGCCTGGACTATCGTCCCAATCCGCACGCGCGGCGGCTGAGCCGAGGTCGCTCGGATACGATCGGCCTAGTGATACCGGACGTCGCCAATCCGTTCTTTGCCGGACTTGCCGACGCTGTAGAGCAGGAAGCCGAGCTCCATGGGCTAGGTCTGCTGCTGTTCGCCACGCGCAATCGCTCGGAGCGCGAGTTGGATGCCATCTCCCGGATCGGCCGTACTCTGGTTGACGGGTTGATTTTCGTTACTAATCACGCCGACGATGGATCGTTGGCGCGGGCGATCAACGCGGAACGCGGCGTCGTGCTGCTGGATGAAGACATCGCCGCGGCACAAGCGCCGAAGATCCTTGCCGACAACCACAATGGCGGCGTCCTTGCCGGGCGACACCTGATCATGGCCGGGCACCGCCGGCTTGGTTTCATCGGCGGGCCTCAGGATTTGCTGAGCACGACTGAGCGCCGAGCTGGCCTACGCGACGCCGTGCTGCAGGCCGGTCCGGCGTGTTCGGTGACCTTCGAGAACTTTGGTGACTACACCGCGGACGCTGGTCGCGCCGCCGCGTCCAGGCTGCTCAACATGACGAACCGACCCACCGGCCTGTTCGCCGCCAGCGACAAGATTACCCTCGGGCTGCTCGACGGTTTGCGTGCCGGCGCCATGCACATTCCTCGCGACATGTCACTCGTCACCTTTGACGATGTCGGGCCGCTGCACTTGCTGGATCCGCCACTGACGGCAATCCGGCAGCCGCTGCGCGAGATGGCCCGACGCGGGGTCGATCTGCTGCTTGCGCGGCTACGCGGCGAGTCCATGCCCGAACAGACGGTGCGGCTACCTGTGCAGTTGATCGACCGCGCCTCAGTCATAGCACCACGCCGGAATACGATTTCTGCAAATGCCACACGCATCAGGAGGAAGCACGATGCCTATCATCAGACGGGAGTTTCTCAGCACGGCAGCCGGCCTCGCGGCCACAATCGGGCTTAAATCCCAAGCTCAAGCGGCAGCGGCTCCGACGTTTGCCCTGATACAGATCAACGAGCAGGCGATTTTCTTCAACCAGATGAGCGCGGGCGCCCGACAGGCGGCAAAGCAGGCAGGCGCGACGCTGGTGATTTTTAACGCCAACGATCAACCCACACAGCAGAACAATGCCATCGAGACCTATACCGAGCAAAAGGTGCAAGGCATCATTGTCGATGCCATCGACGTGAACGGCATCATGCCAGCGGTGCAGTCGGCGTCTGCTGCGGGCATACCCGTAATAGGTGTCGATTCCGTCCTTCCCGCTGGGCCGCAGAGGACGCAAGTCGGCGTTGACAACGAGCAGGCCGGACACCTAACCGGGAACTACTTCGTACGTTATGTCAAACAGTCCATGGGCGGCCATGCCAAGCTCGGCATCGTGGCGGCCTTGAACTCCTCGATCCAGAACATCCGGCAAAAGGGTTTCGAGGCGGTAGCAAGGCAAGAGCCCGGCGTTAAGGTCGTCGGTGTTGTGGACGGGCGCAATATTCAGGATAATGCGCTTACCGTGGCAGAGACGTTGCTGACCGGCAATCCGGACCTCACGGCGATTTACGCCACCGGCGAGCCGGCGCTGTTAGGGGCGATCGCCGCCGTGAACAGCCAGGGGCGACAGGACAGCGTCAAGATCTTCGGCTGGGACCTGACGGCGGAGGCGATCGCAGGCATCGACGCCGGCACCGTCGTCGCGGTGGTGCAGCAGGACCCGCGGGCGATGGGAGTGGCGGCGGTGGGCGCGCTGCTGACGTTGCGCCAAGGCGGCACGGTTCCGAAGAGTATTCCGATTCCAATCACCATTGTGACCAAAGCTAACGTTCAGCCGTATCGGGCGATATTCAAGTGAACGGGACCGTAGCTCCGGCGCCGCTGATGTCATTACACGGCATCGGCAAGAGCTTCGGATCGCGCAGCGTGCTACGCGACATCGACCTCGACCTGCTCGGCGGTGAATGTCTGGGGTTGGTCGGTGACAATGGCGCCGGCAAGTCCACGCTGACCAAGATCATGTCCGGCGCCTATCTCCCCGACTCCGGGCACATCCTGCTGGAGGGTCGGCCGGTGACGCTTAGCGGTCCCGCCGAGGCACGAGCGCTGCATATTGAGATGGTCTACCAGGACCTCAGCCTGTGCGACACGGTGGACGTCGCCGGCAACCTGTTTCTCGGCCGGGAGATCTGTCGCGGCGGCTTCCTGGACCAGAAGACGATGCTGCGCGAGTCCCAACGCATGCTCGACGCCCTGGAGGTGCGCATCCCCAGCCTGACGTCCAAGGTGGCGCAGCTCTCCGGAGGGCAACGCCAGTCGATCGCCATCGCCCGCGCCGCGTCGTTCGCCCCACGCGTGCTGCTTTTGGATGAGCCGACCTCGGCACTGGCGGTGGCGGAAGTTGAAGCGGTGCTGGGATTGATCCGTCGGGTAAAAGCGCGGGGTGTCGCTGTGGTGCTGATCACCCATCGGCTGCAGGATCTGTTCCGCGTCTGCGACCGCATCGCCTTCATGTACGAGGGCACGAAGGTAGCCGAGCGTCAAGCCGCGGAGACCAGCCTTGAAGAGGTGGTGCAACTTATCGTCGGCGGCACCGGGCATTGAGCGGCCGCAATCTCCGGCGGCAGCCGCTGCGCAACCCTGGTTTTTGGGCCGACTTCCTGATCGAGCACGCCCAGGTGCTGTCAATCGCACTGTTCTTCGTGCTGTGCTGCCTGCTGTTCGCGGTGTTCAGCCCGGTGTTCCTGATGCCCGGCAACCTGCTGAACCTTTTGCGGCAGGACGCGCCTATGCTGATCGTGGCAGTGGCAATGACGTTCGTGATCACCACCGGTGGCATCGATCTGTCGGTCGGCTCGATCGTGGCGCTGACCAACGCGCTGGCGGCGATCGCACTGCGCGCCGGCCTGCCTTGGCCGCTGATGGCGCTGGCAATTCTACTGGTCGGCGCGCTGATCGGCGCGGCGCAGGGTTGGTTCATCTCGTACCAGAAAATCCCAGCCTTCATCGTGACCCTGGCCGGACTGTCAATGCTGCGCGGTCTGGCACTGCTGCTGACCAAGGGTTATTCCATCCCCTTGCCGCCGCACGGCGTCTTTCTCGAACTCGGACGTGGCTGGCTGCTTGGGCTGCCAGTGCCGGCGATCCTTGCTTGCCTGGTTGCGGCGAGCGGTCTGGTGCTGCTGGCACGGACCCGATACGGGCGGCAAGTGGTCGCGGTGGGCGCCAACGCGGAAGCGGCGCGTCGTGCTGGCATGCCGGCCCAGCGTGTTATTGCATCGGTGTACGTGCTCAGCGGCGTGGCCTCCGCACTGGCCGGGCTGGTGATCGCGGCACGCCTTGGTTCGGGCTCCTCCAACGCCGCGGAGGGCTTCGAGCTGAACGCCATCGCCGCAGTCGTGCTCGGCGGCACCGCGCTGCTCGGCGGCGTCGGCACGGTGATCGGCACTGTGCTCGGCGCGCTTACCATCGCAGTGATCGGCAACGGGCTGATACTGCTGCACGTCTCGCCCTTCCTGACCCAAATCGTCACCGGCGCCATTATCCTGCTCGCGATCTGGCTCAACGCCCGCGTGTTTGCGCGCCTTACCGTTACTCGCAGAAAGGCCTGATCATGTCCGATCTCTCCCCCGCTCACGTTCGCACCGGTCAGGTGATGACCGTGCGCGGCCCGATCCCGACCGCCGAGATGGGTGTGACCTTGATGCACGAACATCTGCTGAACGACTGCCGCTGCTGGTGGCATCAGCCGAGGGAGCCGGCGCGACAGCGACTGGCCTGCGAGTCCGTGCATCCGGGCATACTCGGCGAGTTGCGCATGGATCCTTTCGTCAACCTGGACAATTGTCGTCTCGACGACGAACAACTGGCGACGGCGGAGTTGGCACCAGTTGCAACTCTCGGCGGCCGCACCGTGGTCGATCCCACCTGTAGCGGCATTGGACGGGATCCCCGTGCATTGGCACGCATTTCGGAGGCGAGCGGGCTGCAGGTGGTGATGGGTGGCGGCTTCTATCTGCAGGCATCCCACCCTGAACGGCTGGCGCGTATGTCAGCCTGCGACATTGCCGACGAAATCGTCCAGGAAGCCGTCGAGGGCGTCGACGGCAGCGGGGTGCGGATCGGGCTGATCGGTGAGATCGGCATATCCGGCGATTTCACCGAGCAGGAAGAGCGTTCTCTGCGCGGCGCGGCACAGGCGCAGCGTCGCACCGGTCTGCCGCTGATGGTGCATCTGCCCGGCTGGTATCGTCATGCGCACCGGGTTCTGGATGTAGTGGTCGAAGAAGGCGGTGAGATCCGACACACCGTGCTGTGCCACATGAATCCTTCCGGTCATGATGTCGCCTATCAGACCAGCCTCGCGGAGCGCGGGGCGTTCCTGGAATACGACATGATCGGCATGGATTTCTGGTATGCCGACCAGGGTGTGCAGTGTCCTTCCGACGAGGACAACGCGCGCGCAATCGCCGGGCTGATCGAGAGCGGTTTTGAGGCCAACATCCTGCTCTCGCAGGACGTGTTTCTTAAGATGATGCTGACCCGACATGGCGGCTTCGGCTACGCCTATGTTCAGCGCCATTTTTTGCCGCGGCTGGGACGTCACGGCGTCAGCGAGGATGCGATCAAACGGCTGATGGTCAGCAACCCGCGTCGGGTGTTCGACGCGCTCGCGTGCCAACCAAGCGCGGGAGAGGCATAATGGCGACGAAAGTCTTGCTGGTCGGCGAGAGCTGGGTCAGTGCCGCGACGCATTACAAAGGCTTCGACCAGTTCGGAAGCGTCACCTTCCACCTTGGTGCCGAGCCGCTGGTCGCAGCTCTGGACGGCAGCGAGTTCGAGCTGACCTACATGCCCTCGCATGAGGCGGCAGAAAAGTTTCCCTTCACGCGCGAGGCGCTGGACGATTACCGCGCCATCATCATCTCCGATATCGGCGCCAATACGCTGCTGCTGCCGCAGGCGGTGTGGATGCACGGCCGAACTGTGCCGAACCGGCTGAAGCTGATCCGCGACTGGGCCGACGCCGGCGGCGGACTGGTGATGGTGGGTGGATACCTCACCTTCCAGGGCATCGATGGTCGGGCTCGCTGGCGCCGCACGCCGGTGGAAGATGCGTTGCCGGTGACATGCCTGCCTTATGACGATCGCATCGAAGCGCCGGAGGGCTTTCGCGCCGAGATTTGCGGTGCCGCCGACCACCCGATCCTGGTCGGGCTTGGCTCGGAGTGGCCGGCGCTTCTTGGCGCCAACGAGGTGATGGCGCGCGAGCGTGACGACGTGCAGGTGTTGGCACGGCTGCCTATAGAACAGGGTGGACACCCGCTGCTGGTGACCGGCCGCTACGGCGGGGGCCGGTCCGTCGCCTGGACCTCCGATATCGGGCCGCACTGGCTGCCTGAGGATTTCGTACGATGGTCCGGCTATGCGACGCTGTGGCGTAATGTGCTGACCTGGGTAACCTCGGCGGTATGACGATGGTCGGTATTTCGCAGACGATCCTGGCCGCCAACCGCGATGTCTGGGACGACATGCAGTCGCACCGCTTCATCGAGGACATCGCCGCCGACCGGCTACCCCTGGATGTGTTCGAGCGCTACCTAGTGTTCGAGTACGGCTTTGTAGAGACCGCTATGCTGATCTTCGGACACGCCATGCTCAAGGCTTCGTCCTTTCGGCAACGGCGCTGGTTGATCGGGGTTCTGCACGCCCTGGCCGAGGAACAGATGGGGACTTTCCGCCAGGCGTTCAACGCGCTCGGGATCGCGCCGCCCACGTCAGCCGATCCGCCGGTGCCGGAGGCGGTGCGTGCCTTCAGCCGCGGGATGATGGACGTGGCGCAGACCGGCGACTATCCCGATCTCCTGGCCATCATGCTGGCAGCGGAATGGATGTATGCCGCTTGGTGTAGTCGGATCGATCTCGCGACGATCGACTCCCCCGAATTGCGACGCTGGGTGGCGCTGCACGCGTCCTCCGGCTTTTTGGCCCAGGCGGCTTGGCTGCGCGCCGAAATCGACACTGTCGCTGCCAAAGCCGATGTGGCGGGACGAGACCGACTCTCGTCCTTGTTCCGACGCGCCTTGCTGCTCGAAATCGATTTCCACCATGCCGCCTACGACACGTCGTGGAGCGTACCCCGCCGGACGCTGGAGGACACCTTGTTATGAACGCCCAATCCGTGTTCCGCACCAAGCCGCACGCGTTGGAGTCGATCTTCGGCCGTCGCAAGGTGGTGATCGGCGTAGTCCATCTGCCGGCACTTCCCGGCTCCCCCGACTACGAGGGGCGCCCGATGGATGAGCTGATTACAGGTGCTATTGCGGAGGCAAGCCGATACCAAGACGGGGGGCTGGATGGGCTGATCGTGGAGAACCACGGCGACATCCCTTTCTCCAGACCTGATCAGCTCGGTCCGGAGACGGCGGCTTGCATGGCGGTGATCGCTGATGCCGTGCGACGCGCCTTGCCGATGCCGATCGGCATAAACGTGCTTGCCAATGGTGCGATACAAGCGATTGCCGTAGCCAAGGCAGCCGGTGCTGCATTTGTGCGTGTGAACCAGTGGGCCAACGCCTATGTGGCCAATGAAGGACTGCTGGACGGTCCGGCAGGCCAGGCGGCGCGCTATCGCGCCTGGCTGCTCGGACGCAACATCCGCGTATTTGCCGACGTGCACGTCAAGCATGGCGCGCACGCCCTTACTGCCGATCGAACGCTGCCGGAGTTGGCGCGCGACGTCGAGTTTTTCGACGCTGACGTTGCCATCGCCACAGGCCAGCGCACCGGCGACTCCGCAACGACCGAGGAGATCCGCGCGATCTCGCAGGGCTGTTCGCTACCGGTGATGATCGGCTCGGGTACGACGCCCGGCAACGTCGGCGACATCCTCACCCTCGCCGATGGCGTGATCGTCGCAAGTTGGCTGAAGCGCGACGGCGTATGGTGGAACGAGGTCGATCCCGACCGCGTCCGCACATTCATGGACGAGGCGGACCGCGCACGCGCATGAGCCAGGTGCTGGTGCTCGGCAATGCCGGGATTGACCTGCTGCTGCCGGTGACGCGCCTGCCGCGTCCGGGCGAGACGTTGATGGCGCGCGGACTTACGCGAGCACCGGGGGGCAAGGGATTGAACCAGGCGGTGGTCGCAGCACGCGCAGGTGCTGCCGTCGCCTTTTGTGCTGCAATCGGCGATGATCCCGACGGGCGCCTCGTGGCGCAGGCTTTAACGAGCGAACACTTGGCGTCGCTGCAGCTCATCTCGATGCCGCATTGCACAGACCTTTCGGTCGTTCTGGTCGGCGAGGATGCGGAAAACAGCATTGTCAGTGCCGGTCCCTGCGCCGACTCCCTCGATGCTGTTGCGGCGGCAGAATTCGCGCTCGGAGTAGGTCCAGGTGATGTACTGCTTATGCAAGGTAATTTGTCCCAAGCCGCCACTCTGGCGGCAGCACGTGCTGCCGCCGAACGTGAGGCAAGGGTGGTGCTAAATCTGGCGCCGCTGCGCTGGCCTGCGAGTGCTTTACTGCCACACTGCAACGTAATCGTCGCCAACAAGGGTGAGGCGGGGGAGATTACCGGATGCACGGATCCTCGGGATGCGGCGCTACGGCTGCATGCGCTGGGCCCGGCGTTCGCGGTGGTGACGCTTGGTGGTGCCGGCTGCGTTTGTGCCAGCGGTGGTGGTCTGCAGATCTGGCCCTCCAAGCCGGCGCGTGTCGTGGATACAACCGGAGCCGGCGACACGTTCTGCGGCGTTTTCGGGGCAGCACTGGCACTTGGCCGCGACGTTGCGGAAGCTGTCAACGCTGCGCAGGCTGCGGCGGCCATAACCGTGAGCCGTCCCGGCGCATTTGCCGCCCTGCCGTGGCGCGCGGAACTTGCACCACTGATGGCGTGACTGTCGGTGTGGGGTGGTCGGGCCCACGAGGGCGATCGGCGTCATGATGGGAGTTGTGTCTGGCAAGTCCTGCAAAATGGTTTGGGCGCGGCGGTCACGGTGGTGATCGCAATTGTTCCTTGATCGCGTGACGGCTCTGAGCGGGGGAGGATTGGCCGGGTCGAGGCTGGCGCTCTTGCGCCACCGCGAAGCGGCGCGGAGCGGCCTTGAGGCGGACAAGCCTCCCCCGCATCCTGGGTCATGCAGCCAAGGCTCGCAGGGTTTCTTTCTTGTGCTCCCGCAGGTGCTCCATGTTGAGATAACGTAACGCTTCAAGCCAACCCTCGTGCGTCTCGATGGCCAGCGCGCGTGAGAGGCGCAGGCAGCTGGCGGTGTTGGGGAAGATGCGCACCACCAGGGTGCGGCGCTTCAGCTCCTGGTTCAGCCGCTCCAACATGTTGGTCGACTTCATGTGCTTGTGATGGGCTCTGGGCAGCCGATAGTAGGTGAGCGTCTCTTCGACGTTCTCCTCCACCCAGGCCACCAGCTTGGAATACTTGCCCTGCCATTTGGTGACCCACTGGGCGATGTCGCGGCGGACCTCCTCGATGTCGCGCCGGTCATAAAACCAGCGCAGCTCCATCAGGCAGTCGTCGTCATGCTTGCGCGGCAGGTAATCCAACGCGTTGCGCAGAAAGTGCACGTAGCAGCGCTGCCAGGCCGCCTCGGGCAAGATTTCCCGGATCGCCGCCTTGAGGCCCGCGTGATCGTCGCTAACCACATACTCCACCCCGTGCAGGCCGCGCGTCCGCAGTCCAGCCATGAAGTCTCGCCAACTCGACCGGCTCTCGCGGTTGGCGACCTCCACGCCCAGCACCTGGCGCCGCCCCTCCCAATCCACGCCGATCGCAATCAGCACCGCCTGGCTGACAATCACGCCGCCTTCGCGCACCCGCTCGTAGCGGGCATCCACAATGAGGTAGGGATACGGCTCCTCCAGCCGCCGACCAAAGAACGCCGTCAGCTTCTCGTCCAGCCGCGACGTCGCCTCGCTGATCGTCGAGGCCGAGAAGCTGTGACCGCATAGCTCCTCGGTGATTGCCTTGACCTTCCGCGTCGAGACACCCTGCACATACATCTCCGCAAGCGCCCCGACCAAGGCCTTCTCCGACCGCTGATAGCGCTCGAACAGCTCCGTCGAAAAATGACCCGCCCGGTCCTGCGGAACCCGAAGCTCCAAAACGCCGACACGGGTGATCAGCTTGCGGTCGTAGTAGCCCGACCGATGGCCCACCCGCTCGGCCGTTCGCTCGCTCTTGCCAGCTCCCAGCGCCTCGGTCATCTCCGCCTCTAGCACCTCCTGCAATGCCGCCTGCAAAACCGCCCGAAAGCCGTTCTCGTCAGACAGCAGCAGCGCCTTCATATCCGCGCCCAATGGCGCTAAATTCAACTTGGTCATGGCATCGCCCTTCCACGGGGTTGGTGACTTCGAACATCACCACTTTGCCATGACCACCTCGCTACCGCGATTTTGCAGAACCTTCAGGACACTACCATGATGGGTGAATGACACGAGCGCCGAAGCAAACCAGACCGGTAGTTGGAATGGGCCTGTCGGCGACCGACGCAAACTGGGCCGGGATTTCGCAGATCAAGGTCTGGCTACTCGGGATCGGCTTGGCATGCGGGCATCCACCTTTACCAGTTCCGCCTGCGTGCCGCGCGATACGGCTCTTGAGAGCTGTCTGCGTCCTCGGCAGACGTGACGCTCTTGGCGCTTCGCCTCCGCGAAGATGCGCGGTTCACCTACGAGTGACTCTGTTGCAAGGATCGCCGCAGCGGCTGGGGTAAAATGATGCGGAGGCAATTTCCCCGTCACTGCACGGGGAGGGTCCGTGCCGGTCAAAGCCGACGCCGAACGTATTACTCGGCGGCACCACCATACCGTCGCCAGAAGGCGACCCATCCTTCCTCCAGATGCGAACGCATGGCCGCCTCGGCACGGTCCGCGTCGCGTTCCTCTACAGCGATGAAGATGCGTTCGTGCGCTTCGTAGCTTCGCCGGTCTTCGCCTGGTTCGAGCAGCGCAAAACGCCGCTGTTCAAGCAGCCACATGGACATCGCATCATGCAGAGCCGGGAAGGCCGGGTTGCGCGTCATTTTCGCAAGGCAATAGTGAAACGCGACATCCGTGCGTATGAATTCGGCAACGTCACCAATGGATGCCCGGTTGTTTTTCAATGCGGCTGCGAGAGCTGCAACCTCCTTCTTGTCAGCGTGGCAAGCCGCATGACGCACGAGACCGACTTCCATGAACAAACGGACGCCTTGCAGGTGCCGTTGCCCATCGGCATTTCCCAGCATCTGCTGCACGGCGGGCATCATGCCGGATACCACAGCCTGCATTGTCGGTATCGCGACACGGGCCGGCGCCCCGTTGCCAATCTCGATCAGGCCGGAACGCTGCAAGGTGATCAAGGCCTCACGCACCGCTGGACGACCGACGCCGAATCGAGCCTGGAGGTCCCGCTCTGGAGGGAGCCGGTCACCAGGCTTGAGCGTGCCTGACAGGATCTCGCGTTCGAGGTGCGTTGCGACCTGCTCGAAGATTTTGCGTCGATCAATGAGGAGAGGCTCGACCATATGACCTTTCATACCATTATGCTTGACAGCCATTCGGCAGCACCATAGCTTCGAACCAACAATGCAACAAGAGCGTGGCGGGAGGAAAGGCAACGCCGTCCTCCGGCAAGGGGGGGCCATGAAGGTTGCGATCCTCGGCGGCTGCGGTGCGATGGGCGGCCTGTTCGGGGGCTGGCTGGCGCGGGCCGGCCTCGACGTAACCCTGGTCGATGTCTCGACTGAGGCTGTCGAGACGATCAATCGCTCAGGCCTGCGCATAGATGAGGACGGCTCAACCGCCACCATTCAGGTTGCCGCGTCCTCCCAACCCGAGGAGATCGGGACCGTTGACCTGATCCTGACTTTCGTGAAGTGCTACCACACTGCGGACGCTGTGAGTGCCGCGCTGCCGATGATGCACGCGGATACTGTGGTCCTGTCGCTCCAGAACGGCTGGGGTAACGCCGAGCGTATCGCCGAGATTGCTGGCCGCGGCCGCGTCGTCGCCGGCCTCACCTACCATTCGTGCACGCTCGTCGCACCCGGCCATCTCCGGCACGCTGGAAGCGGGCCCACTCATATCGGAGAGCTGGACGGCACGAGCACCCCGCGCCTGCAGGCAGTCTCGGACGCCCTTGCCAGCGCCGGGTTCGAGGTCAGCGTCTCCGCGCATATCGTCGACGAGATCTGGAAGAAGTTGGCGCTCAACGTCTGCACACTTCCGACGGCGGCGCTGCTGGGATTCCCGGCTCATCAGCTCAACCAGCATGAGGGGACGCGCGACACCATGCGAGCGTTGCTGAGCGAGGTGGGCCAGGTGGCTCGGGCCCAGGGTATCCAGCTTGATGAAGCCGAACGTTGGGAGGCGATCACAGGTCTGCTGGACCGCGCTGTGGGCGCAAGGGGGTCCATGGTTCAGGACGTCGAGGCACGGCGTCCGACCGAGATTGACGTGATCAACGGCGCCATCGTCACAGCCGGGCGTCGCTACGATATCGCGACCCCTTTCAACAGCGCGATGGTCTGGATGATCCAAAGTCTGCAGGAGAGTTATCGCGATCGTCAGGCATAGGACGATGGCTGCCTCTAATGCTTCACCTCCGCGCCTCGTCGTGCGGGACATCGAGAAGGCTTTTCCCGGTGTCGTTGCCCTCCGAGGCGTCTCCTTTGCCGTGGCACCAGGGGAGATCCATGCCCTGCTTGGTGAGAACGGCGCCGGCAAGTCCACACTCGGCAAGCTGATCGGCGGCGTCCATCAGCCGAATGCGGGTTGTATCGAATTGGACGGCATGTCGCTCGAAGGCATCGACGAGGCACGCGCCGGTGCGCTTGGCATCACCATCGTCCACCAGGAGGGCTCGCTCGTCCCGCAACTCTCCATCGCGGAAAACATTTTCGCGGGGCGCCAGCCGGTTGGCCGCTTCGGGAACATCGATCGCGCCGGGATGCATCGGAGCGCATCGCAGCTTCTGGCCGAGCTCGGCGTTGCTCTCGAACCCGGTATGCTCGTCCGTCATCTCTCCACGGCGCAGGCCCAGGTGGCCGAGATCGCCAAAGCGCTGTCACGCGATCTGAAGCTCCTCATTCTGGACGAACCAACCTCGGCGTTGACGACGAGCGAGACGAACCGCCTGTTCCTTCTCGTCAGGCGCCTGAAGGCGAACGGGGTCTCGATCATCTACATATCGCACCGCCTCGCGGAACTGTTCGAGCTCTGCGACCGCGTCACCGTATTGAAGGACGGGCAGGTGACCGGCACGCGCAGGCTTGCCGACACAAGCGAGGATGAGCTGATCCGCCTCATGGTGGGACGCGACGTGGTGTTCTCACGCGAAGCGGCAGCCCGGCCGGGCGCCGTTGTGCTCGAGGTCGCGGATCTTGCCGCGGCACCGTTCGTGCGCAGCGCGAGCCTGAGCGTGCGAGCCGGCGAGATCGTTTGTCTTGCCGGCCTTGTCGGCTCCGGCAGGTCCGAGCTCTGCGAGACGGTGTTCGGCGTTCGCACGCGAGACCGTGGGGCCGTGGCGTTCAAGGGCCAGCCGGTAGTTTGGCGCGGACCGTGGGATGCAATGGCGGCCGGCGTCGGCATGGTGCCGGAAGACCGCAAGGATGCCGGCCTTTTCCTGGACCGTTCGATCTCGGCCAACATCTCGGCGACCGTGCTCGACAAGGTCTCGCGCTCCGGACTGATCTCCGAGGGGGCCACGACCTGGCTGGCTGAACGCTTCATCCGCGAACTCAGGATTGTGACGCCATCCTGTCGCCAGACGGTCGGCAACCTCTCGGGAGGGAACCAGCAGAAGGTGCTGCTGGCAAAATGGCTGGCACCTGAGCCCGATCTCCTGATTGTCGACGAGCCGACCCGCGGCGTCGATGTCGGCGCCCGCGCCGAGATCTACCGCATTCTGCGCGAACTTAAGGCGAAGGGCCTGGCCTTGCTCGTGGTTTCTTCGGATCTGCCCGAGGTCCTGACGCTGGCGGATCGCATCGTGGTCATGGCGGATGGCCGCACGGTCGGCGAGCTCGACGGTGCCGGCGCCAGCGAGGAGGCTGTGCTTCGGCTTGCGACCCGCTACAGCAGCATCCAACCCAAGGCGATGGCCTATGACTGATGCATTGCTGCGCACACGGACCGCGGACGCGCCGCGTGTCTGGTTTGCCACCCCCGCAAGGCTGATCGGCTTCCTCGCCGACTCCCGCGAGCTGACGCTCATCGTCCTCATCGCAGCATTGTCGGTGGCGATGTCAATCGCGTATCCGAACAACTTCCTTGACTGGTATAATTTTTCTGCTGTGATGCTGAATGCCGCGCAGACCGGCATACTGGTCACCGGCATGATGTTATTGATGATTGCCGGGATGTTCGATCTTTCCATCGGATCGACGCTCGCGTTTTCCGGCGTGATCGCAGGCGCACTCGTTGCCTGGTGGCGCGTGCCAGCCGAGTTCGCGGTCCTTGGCGGGATAGCCGCCGGTGCCCTGTTTGGCGCGATCAACGGCTTCATCGTCACCCGCGTGCGCGTGAACGCCCTGATCGCCACGCTCGCTACCATGGCGATCTATCGTGGCGTGACCCAGCTTGTATCCGGCACCGGCATCACGCCGATCGGCCCCAGCTTCAGCGCGTATGGCCAGAGCATGTTCCTTGGCCTGCAGACACCCTTCTGGGTGATGCTGGTGGTGGTGGTCGCCGGCGGGTGGGCGGTGGCGCGTACGCGTTTCTTTCGGCAGTTCTATTTCATCGGTGGCAATGCCAGGGCTGCGCAGCTGTCCGGAATCCGGGTGCAACGCCTGACCCTGATCGCCTTCGTCATCATGGGCGCGTTGGCGGGACTCGCCGGCGTACTCGGCGCGGCGCGCCTGAATTCCGCGGTAGTCACCGCCGGCATCGGCATCGAACTCTCCGTCATCACCGCCGCAGTCCTGGGCGGCGCCAGCCTGCGCGGCGGCGAAGGATCGGTGCTGGGCGGCGTTCTCGGCGTTCTGTTCATCGCCTTGGTTCAGAACGCGCTGATCATCAACGGTGTCGGCGTCTTCTGGCAGAATATCATTATCGGTTCGGTGTTGCTGCTGGCGGTGTCGCTGGACCGCTTCAAGCAGGTGCAGCGCGGCTGAGCAGCCGCCAGGACACGTAGCCAAATGGGGGGAACCATGAAGTTCGTCGGAACAGCGTCGCTTGCGGCGATGATACTTGCCGGTTCGTGGTACGCGGCGCACGCGCAGAGCGCCTTCGGGCCATCCAATTCCAAGGAGACCTACTACTGGATCTCGCAGAACTCGACGCTGCCGCTTTTCGTTCGCTCCGACTACAAGGGTATGAAGAAGATAGCGGATCAGCTCCACATCAGGATACGGATTGCGGGGCCCACCAACATTGACCTCGGACAACTGATAGCAACCATCGGTGAGGTTTGTGCCCAGAGGCCGGCCGGCATCTCGGTTGTGGGTTGGGATCCGGCGCTGACCGTGCCCGTTCAGCAATGCGTCGCGATGCACGTGCCGGTGGTCGTTGACGATGCCGATCTGCCCGGCTCCGGACGCCTCGCTTTCATCGGTACTGACTGGCACACAATCGGCGACGAGCAGGCCAAGGCGATCATCAAGGCGCTGCCGAATGGTGGCAAGATCGCGGTGTTGTCGATCGTGAATGCCGACAACATGAAGCAGGCGGTTGAGGGCTTGACCAAGACCCTCAAGGCTGCCGGAAAGAAGTATCAGATTGTCGCCAGCGAAGACGACACCGGGGACGCTGCCACCGCGTCTCGCGTGGCGTCGTCCGTGATCGCCGCCCACCGGGACATCGCCGCAATCGCCGGGTTTGACTCCGAATCCGGACCCGGGATCGTAGAAGCCGTCAGAGAGGCGGGGATGAAGGGCAAGATCGTGGTCACCGCGATGGAGCAGTCTCCCGATTTCTTCAAGACCCTCCTGGAGGGATCGACCACTGCCATCATCGTGCAGAATCGTGAGCTGTTCACCTACTATGCGTTCAGGCTGCTCTACGACTTCCATCATAACGGCCTGAGCACCAACGGCCTGACCGGATGGCGAGGCAAGCCCATACCCGTCGACGTAAACACCGGTGTCCTGGTCGTTACCAAGGACAATGTCGGTCCGATGCTCAAGGCTGCTGCCAAGTAGGTCGACTAAAAAAAGGGGAACACGATGACTCCACATCTCAACACAAGGATCCGGTTCCTCGGCGTCGCTGCCTATGAGATCCTCAACCGGCGCGGCCAACGCGTCCTGCTCGACCCCTTCATGAGTGAAAATCCTGCTTGTCCGATCGCCTATGACAGCTTCGATCATGTCGACCTCGTCGTGGTGAGCCATGCGGCCTTCGACCATCTGGGGGATACCGAGGCACTCGCGCGTCGCTATGGCTGTCCGGTGATCTGCGGCGGCGAGGTCAAGGCGTTCCTGATGGCGAAAGGCCTCCCCGCGGAAACAATCAGGGCAACGACCTGGGGAATCCGGGTCGAAGTGGCTCAGATCGAGGTACAGCCGGTCGAGTGCCATCACTGGTCGCAGATCCGGATGCCCGACGGCACCTTTGCATCCGGTGTACCCATGGCCTTCATCGTGTATGTCGACGACGGCGTGCGCTTCTATCACTACGGCGACACCGCCATCTTCTCCGACCTGAAGCTTCAGGCAGAACTCTATCGGCCGACCATCGGCTGCATCGGCATCGCCAACCCGCAGGAGATCCTGCATCGCAATCCCATGCCGGGACGAATGCTCTCGGCGGAGATGTCTCCCTACGAAGGCGCACTGGCCGCGCAATGGCTTGGGCTCGAGACCGTCTTTCCCTGCCACTACTGTGACCCGTCGGATCCGGAAGTCGCCCAGTTCGAAGACCATCTCAAGACGCTCGCGGCCAGTGGACAGAGAGTGCCGCACTCGATCGTCCTCAAGCCCGGCGACTGGATCGAGATCCCGGCGGGTGGTGGCCAGGTCCTTCAAGCGGCGTGAGGATGCCGATGCAAGCAGCGGTTTTCCACTCACCCTTCGATCTGAGGCTCGCGGATGTGCCGCGTCCTCTGCCCGTGAAGGGTGAGGTCCTGGTCGCAGTGGACGCCGCTGGGATTTGCGCCGGCGATCTCTACATCTTTGTCGGCAAAAACCCCTACGTGAGCTATCCCCGCATTGGTGGCCACGAGATCGCGGGGCGCATCGCGGCCCTCGGTCCGGACACGGACGGTCCTGCCGTCGGCACGCGCGTGGTAGTCGAACCCTTCATCGGCTGCGGGCACTGTTACCCCTGCCGGATCGGAAAGCCGAACTGTTGCGCCAACCTGCAGATCATCGGCGTGCACCAGGAGGGGGGCTTCGCGGAGTATGTGACGGCCCCGGTCGACAGGCTGCACCCGACTTCCGATCGCCTGACGCCCTTTCAGGCGAGCTTCGCCGAGCCTGTCGCGATCGGTGTTCAGGCCTGCCGCCGCGGCGGCGTGGGCGCCGACGACACAATTCTGGTCCTTGGAGCTGGCCCGATCGGCCTCGCCATCGTGGAGGTTGCTCGCGCGGCCGGAGCAAGGGTCTACGTGACCGACATTGCGCGCGACCGGCTCGACACGGCGGCCCGGCTTGGCGCTATCCCTCTCGAAGGCGGCGGATCGCTCCTCGACGATGTGCTGCGCATCACGGACGGTGAAGGCATGCCGGTCGTCATGGAGGCAACAGGAAACGCCAAGGTCATGGAGCAGACGATCGATCTGGTGGCGTCCGGCGGCCGCGTGGTGATCGTCGGCCTGGTCGGGAAGGGCGTCACGATCGCATGGTCCGGTCTGGATCTAACCCGCAAGGAAGCGACCATCACCGGCTCGCGCGCCAGTGTCGGCTGCTTTCCCGAAAGCCTCGATCTCCTGGCACGCGGCGCCATCCGGTACCCGGAGATCGCGACCGGGCTTGCCCTCAGTCAGGCACCGGCTGTCTTCACTGACCTGGCCCGCAATCCGTCAGCCCTACATAAGGCTGTCTTCCTGAGAAATTCGTCATGAAGCTTGTGACCTTCTCCGTCCGCGAAGACACACCCCGGGTAGGCCTTCTTGCCGGCGACGAGATCGTCGATCTCACCGCGGCGGGCGTCGCGCGCTCCATGCGCGAGCTGATCGAGAGCGGGGCGCGAGCCTTGTCGAGGGCCCGGGACGTCGTTGACCTGGCTTCCCGGCTGCCGCTCGCATCGGTTCGGCTGCTGGCGCCGGTGCCCGATCCCTCCAAGGTGCTATGCTGCGGTATCAACTACCGTGCCCATGCGGCGGAGAACCCGGACGCCACGATGCCAGGCGAGCCGTTCTTTTTCGCCAAGCTTGCATCCAGCGTGGTCGGGCATGAGGCACCGATTCCCTATCCACCCCGGACGGCACAACTCGATTACGAGGTCGAGTTCGCGGCCGTCATTGGCACGAGGCTGACGCGTGCCGATGAGCGTGAGGTCATGCCCGCCTTGTTCGGATATACGCTGCTCAACGACATCTCCGCGCGCGACGTCCAGTTCAAAGACAACCAGATCACTCTGGGCAAGAACTTCGACGCATTTGCCCCGATCGGTCCCTGCATTGTCACCGCCGACGCGCTGGATCGGCCCGATGCCGTGCGCCTGCAAACGCGCCTCAATGGCCGCGTCATGCAGGATGGATCGACGTCGGACTGGCTGTTCTCGCTTCCCCGGTTGATCGCGTCATTGTCACACGTCATGACGCTGCACCCTGGCGATATCGTGACTACGGGTACCCCGGCCGGCGTCGGGTTCTTCCAAAGGCCGCAGATTTTCATGTGCCCGGGCGACGTAATCGAAATCGAGGCCGAGATGATTGGCACGCTCCGCAACACAATCATCGCGTGATGCTGCGGATCGGTGTGATCGGCTGCGGCTATTGGGCGCAGCGTCATCTGCGGGCCTGGAGAGAGCTGCACGGCAGCGGCGCCGAGCTTGTTGCGGTGTGCGACACGGACCCCGTCAAGCTCCGAGAGGCCGCCCGCCGGTTCGGAGTGCCGAGACAATACGCGAATGCGGATGAGATGTTGTCTTCGGGCGAGATCGACCTAGTTGATATCGCAACGCGTATGGACACGCACCGGCCTCTGGTAGAGGCCGCCATCGCGCAAGGCATAGCCGTTGTCGTGCAGAAGCCGCTGGCGCCGACCTGGGACGATTGCGTGGCCATGGCGGGCGCGGCCGATCACGCCAACATCTTCCTGGCAGTGCACGAGAACTTCCGTTTCCAGCCGGCCATGCTGAAGGCCGCCGCGCTGCTGGCCGTGGGCTGCATCGGCGATCCGTCCTGGGCCAGGATCAGCTTCAGGACTGGCGTCGATGTCTACAAAAACCAGCCCTACTTCCTTGACGAGCAACGGCTGGTCGTCCTGGATCTCGGCATCCACATGCTTGACCTCGCCCGCGTCTTTCTCGGCGAGGTGCACCATCTCTCGTGCGAGACACAGCGGCGCAACCCGAGAGTGCTTGCCGAGGATACCGCGACCATGGTGCTTCGCCATCGCATCGGTGCGGTCTCCGTGGTCGAATGCACGTATGAAAGCCGCCAACGGGACGAAGGTACGCCTGAGGTCCTGGTCCAGATCGAGGGGAACAGGGGTTCGATCACGTGCCGTCCAGGCGGCCGGGAGCTCCTGGTGACGCGTAACGGCAGCACGGCGCGCCAAACCTTCGTAGCGCCGGACGACGACATCCTGCAGGCCAGCGTGCAGACCACCTGCCGGCACATGCTGGAGTCTATCCGCTCCGGACGCCGAGCCGATACGGACGTTCAAGACAACCTGAAGACCTACGCTCTCGTCGAGGCGGCGTATGAGTCCGCGGCGTCGGGACGTTCGGTTCAGCCTGCTGTATGGGCACCCCATGACGGGTGAGGGGGCGAGGGGGGCTGCCCTGCTGACCGGGACAACCGAGCCGGTCCCGTTGCCGCGCCGCCTGACGGCCGGGCCGCTCTCGGTTGATCTCGACCACGGTAATCTGCGGCGCATCCGCTGGCACGGAATTGAGGTGCTGCAAGCGATCGCCTTCGTCGTCCGCGACACAAACTGGGGCACCTACGCTCCTTGCCTGACAGCAACCGAGATTACCCAGGAGGCGGAGCGATTTCGGGTGTCCTACCAAGGTTCGGTCGTTGGGCCGGACGGCTCTCTGGTCTATCGGGCGCAAATTTCCAGTGCGAGAAGTGGACGATTGCGGTTTGCAGCCGAGGCCGAGGCGCCGAATGGCTTTGTCACCAACCGGTCCGGCTTTGTGGTGCTTCATGGCCTGGCCAGTACCGTCGGGCGTGCGTTGACCGTCACTCATCCCAGCGGCGCAACCACCGAGACAATGTTCCCGGTCCCGGTCCAGCCCGATCAGCCAGCATTGGATATTGCCGGTCTGCGATACGAAGTTGCCCCGGGGGTCGTCGTCTCCCTCGAACTGGAGGGCGATACCTTCGAGATGGAGGATCAACGAAACTGGACGGACGCCTCGTTCAAGACCTATGTGCGCCCGCTTGCCCGAGGCTTTCCTTATCGCATTGAGGCCGGTGAAATCCTCAGGCAGGCCGTCGACCTGTCTGTCAGCGGCAGCGCGGCGTCCGCTAAGGTTACGCGCAACGAGACGGTCGTGGTGCAATGGGGGCGCGAGAGGATCGGCACAGTCCCGAGGCTGGGCCTTTACGTCGACTCGACGAACCTGCACGAGACTGGCCCGCATCTCGCGGCGGCCACTGCAGGCTTTCTCCAGGTAAGACTCGATCTTCGCGGGGCCGATGCAACGCCTCAACTTGACCGCGCCCTGGAGCTGGCCGGCTACGCTGGGGCTCCGTTGGCATTGGACGTGGTGATCCATGGCCGTGCGCCCGCAACCGAACTGGCTCAGCTCTGGGATTGGTGCGCCCGGCGGCGTCCGCGCTTGGAAATGCTCTTCGTCATCCCCGCACGTGATCTGACCAGTCGACCTTCAGACAGCCGACCAGCCGGGGAAGCGGCGGACGAGACGATCCGAGAGCAAGTCCGTCGAGCGATGCCGGGCGTACCGCTCGTTGCCGGTATGCCGGTGGGCTTCGCCGAACTGAACCGAAATCGTCCTTCGGGGAAATTCGACGTGATCACGCACGCCACGCAGGCGATCGTGCATGCCGCGGACGATAGCTCGGTGATGGACACCTTGACAGCGATACGGCACGTCGTCCGGACAACCCGCTGCTTTGCGGGCGCCAAAACCTATCGCATCGGACCGGCCACAATCGGGATGCCGCCTACCGCTTCCGCTGCGGCTCCAATCGCCAACCCGGCATTGCTCAGGACGCCAATGTCGCGGGAGGATCCCCGCCAGATGGGATTGTTCGCGGCGGCATTTCTCATCGGATATGTCGACGCCGCGGAAGGTGTAGACCTTTTGACGCTTGCGGCCCCGACCGGGCCGTTCGGTCTCTTTAATTGTTCCGGAACGGCTCGACCCGTAGCCGCGGCGTTCGCGGGTCTTGCGGCACTTTCTGGCTGCGCTCGCTTGAATGTTGCTCATGCAGCATCCGGCCGTCTTGCGGCCGTCTCCGCGATTGCGCCAGACGGACCGGTCGTGTGGCTCGCCAACCTGGGCGCCGATCCCCTGAGCGTTACGCTCAGCGGATCTGCGGCGACCCGGATCCTACGATTTGACGCTGAGACCGTTGCCGCAGCACCGCTCAACCTTGCCGAGGAGCACATACCAACACGTGGACTTCTGCCGCTGGATGGCTACGCTTTTTGCCGGATCAGGTAGATCGAGCCCGACGGTACGTTGACGCAATTCGTTCGTTCTCACCTAGGACCGAGTGACATTCTGCGTTCGCGAAAACGTGTTCTTTGCTCCTATGAATCTCCTGCTTCTTTAGCAGCGTCTAAATACCTGAATAACAGAAGTATTTTTTATTAGACTACAACAATTTCTCCTAAAGTGCCGAACCGGAAAGGGGTATACAACCTATCCGGGCGTCACATCCTCCTTTGTCGTTGCAGCTCGTTAATCTAGGGGTCGCCGCACGATTTGTTCGAAACTGCACGCTAAGCCCAAGCACCACGTTAGGGGCCAGTTATGCCGACAGCCGTGGCGATATAGGAGACTTTCCCGCCCACGTTGACGAAAGTGACTTGCCATCGGCGGCTTAACGCCACTCGGAATGATTGTTTGCCTGAATCACACCACAAGGTGTCAGCTGGCCCATGGATGACTTGCTGGCCGGGAACGGTTCTGTCCTCCGCAAAGCGCTGGTTCTGGGTCTCCACGCACTTGAAGCCATTGTCCTCCATAAAGGCTTTGGCTTGGTCGATTGTTGTACCGAGCGGAACGTGTTTCAGAACTTCTCGCTTGGTTGCCGCGGCATCGGGCAACATGATAGTCGACCTTTTCACAGCAACCTCCGATGGGCTTGTCGTCAGTAGTAGACCTGAAATCAAGGCGCCGAACTTAAAAATAGTCATCGGTGTTGAGCGACGATACGTGACACGGTCGGCTGGCTAATGTTGTAGAGCCGCGCCATATCAGCACCAGACTTTCGTCCGGTAATTACACTTTCGGCGATCTCTCGGCGCTTAGCGGCATCCAGCTTCTTGCGTCGACCACCGATACGGCCTTCAGCCCGCGCTGTCGCTATGCCGGCGGAAGTCCGCTCCCGGATCATGGCGCGCTCGAACTCCGCGAACGATCCGACCATCTGCATCATCATCCGGCCCGCCGGGGTAGTGGTGTCGATGTTCTCGGTGATCGAGCGGAAACCAGCACCGGCCTCGGCGATCCGCTCCATGATATGGAGCACGTCCTTCAGCGAGCGCGACAGGCGATCGAGTTTCCAGACAACTACAGTATCCCCATCACGGAGCTGATCGAGCATGCGGTGTAACTCAGGCCGATCCCACCGCCCACCAGAGGCGGACTCCTCAAACAGGCGCCGGCAGCCGGCTGCTTTCAGGGCCCTGGTTTGGAGCGCGTTGTTCTGCTCGTCGCCCTTGGACACGCGCGCATAGCCCAGCATCAAGCCGAGGACGACCGGCTTGGCTTCTTTCACAAACGACCGTTTACGAACGGGTTGGGCGACCACGGTCAATCTGTAGATGTCAGCGCTAATTGGCACGCGCTGTCAGAGATAAATGTCACGTCTCGAAAAAATCGAGGATCCAGTTTCATACGTGTTCTCGTAGTTACCCTGCCTCACCCGGCATCTTCGCACCGTGGCGCAGGCCATCGAGCAGCAGCATGACCATCCGTTCGGTGTGTGCCGCCCCATCATTCCCCGAAGCCACGGCAAGGTTCCCGATCGCGCGCAGCAGGTCATAAGGTGCAACATCGGCACGGGTCTCTCCACTACGAGCGGCAGCATCTAGCAGCACCGACAAGGCGGGCTCGAACCGGCTCCGGAAATAGTCGGGCAAGGTAGCGAATGCCGGATCGCCAGAATGAAGCGCAGCCGCCAGCCCCTGCTTGGTCCCAAGGAAGCGCGTATATCGCATCAACCAACCAGCCAGCGCGTCTGCGGGCCCGTGTTCTGCTGCAAGCGACTCCGCCACGTTGGCACACGCATCGACTTCGCGACGGAACACCGCTGCCACCAAATCGGCACGAGTAGGAAACCGGCGGTACAGGGTCCCCAGCCCGACGCCTGCTTGTGTCGCGATCTCCCGGATGGGCGCATCGACACCCGAGCGAGCGAACACAATCTTGGCGGCTTCTAAAACTGCTTCCTCGTTCCTTCGAGCATCGGCGCGCATTCGCGGCGCGGGTGTCTTGGCATCACCCACGGTCAACGACCCTACCTCGACCGTATTCCGAGATTTGGCCAACACCATTTCTCGCATTCCTCCTTGATAAGCGGATCGTTGACCCGTATTACAGCATAGCGGAACATCGATCCGCTTGCTAGTTCGGAGGTACGCCGTCTCATGTCCATTTTGCTCGTGGAGGCTGGCCCATCCGCTGTCGTCTCCATCGCTCCCATTGTCTTGCCATCACCGGGTAGGGGCACTGACCTGAGCGTTCGAGTGTCCGCACCGATCATGGGCAACGCGCTGCCCGTGATCATCTTTTCGCACGGCAACGGTCAGTCGCTTCATGCATACGGCCCCCTCGCTGATCATTGGGCGGCGCATGGCTTTGTGGTGATCCAACCGACGCATCTGGACTCGCGAACGCTCGGCCTCGCGCCCGACGATCCTCGCCGCCCGCATCTCTGGCGCTTCCGGGAGGAAGACCTAGCGGCCGTTCTCGACGGACTAGATCGCATCGAGAGCGAGGCACCGATGATCCAGGGACGGCTCGACCGCTCCCGCATCGCGGTTGCTGGTCATTCCTGGGGTGGGCAGACCGCTGGCACTTTGCTCGGTGTCACCCATCCAGATCCTGACGACGGATCGGTTGTCGACAGGCAGGATGCTCGCATCAAGGCGGGCGTGCTGCTCGCGGCACCTGGCAGCGGCAATGACCTGACCGAACATGCAGCTCGCACCTTCCCGTTCATGTACCCTGATTTTTCCACCATGACGGCACCAACCCTGATCGTCGTGGGCGACCATGACATGGGCAGGCTTTCGACACGGGGTGCCGACTGGTGGCGCGACGCCTACGATCTAAGCCCATCCCCCAAGGCGCTGTTCACGGCCTTTGGTGGCGAACATGCGCTTGGAGGCATCCCCGGATACGAGGCGCGTGAGACGACGGACGAACGACCCCAGCGCGTATCGGCGATCCAGCGCCTTTCAACAGCGTTCCTCCGAAGTGCGCTCTACCCCGGCGATCTCGCCTGGGTCGGGGCCGTCGCAGCGCTGGAAGCGGATGCGACGCCGGAAGGCAGAATCGAGACAAAGTAAGTCCATCGCGCCACCAACATCACCATAGGAGCTATTGCATGAACACGATCCTCATCACCGGCAGTTCGTCCGGCTTCGGGCTTGAGACTGCCCGCTACTTCCTCGATCGCGACTGGACCGTCATCGCCACGATGCGCACGCCTCGTAATGACGTGCTGCCAGCGTCCGAACGCCTGCGGGTCATCACACTCGATGTGACCGACGCTGCCAGCATCGCTCGCGCCGTGGAAGAAGCAGGCCCGATCGACGCCTTGGTCAACAATGCGGGTGCCGGCCTCATGGGTGCGCTGGAAGGCGTGTCGATCGACGCGACGCGTCAGCTTTTCGAGCTGAACACGTTCGGCACCATGGCGATGACGCAAGCCGTGCTGCCCGGCTTTCGCGCGCAAGGGTCGGGCGTGATCGTCAACGTGTCGTCGGCCGTGACGCTTAAGCCATTGCCGATGCTATCCGCTTACACGGCCAGCAAGGCCGCCGTGGAGGCGTTCAGCGAAGACCTCGCGCTGGAGGTGGAGCAGTTCGGCGTCCGCGTGCGGTTGGTCATTCCCGGACGCGCACCGGAAACCTCATTCAGTGCGACCGCCCGTGCCAGCTCGCAGAACGGCGTTCCCGAAGCCTATGCCACCTGGGCCAAGCAAATTTTCTCCGCAGCGCCCCAGCAGCCCGCCGAAGTCACCACCGCGATGGATGTGGCGGAAGCGGTTTGGCGAGCAGTGACCGATGCATCAGGGCCGCTTCGCATCCCGGCCGGTGCAGACGCTGTGACGCTTGCCGCAAAGGTCGCATAGCGCCTGACCTCAACCTACTACTGGTCGGATCGTTCGACGCGATCCGGCCAATTGGACTTCCATTAGAGCAACGGCTCACGGTCGGGTGCAGGGCGCTTCACGACCGATCAGGCTGCTCAGCGGCAGGCCCGGTAGGTTGACGCCCAAGCGTCCGGTACACGGTCGGCCGCGATATCGAGAATACCTCGGCGAGATCGCTGATCGAATAATCGTCCGTATCGTACATGCGCCGCAGCTCCTTCTGCTGGCGATCCGACAGCTTGGGCTTCTTGCCGCGCAGTTTCCCTTTCGAGCGTGCGACGGCCATACCTTCGCGGGTTCGCATCCGGATCAGGTCGGCCTCGAACTCGGCGAATGTCGCGAGGATGTTGAAGAACAGCTTGCCCATCGGATCGGACGGATCATGGACACTCGCTCCAAGCTGGAGCTTTACGCCCCGCTTTGCGAGTTCGTCGCCAATCGCCCTCGCATCCGGCACCGACCGCGCGAGACGGTCGAGCTTTGGCACCACCAGCGTGTCGCCGCTCCGTACCGCCGCGAGCGCCTGATCCAGACCGGGACGGGTCCGGTTGGTCCCGGTGAAGCCCTTGTCGGTATAGATGCGATCGGCCCCGACGCCGAGCTTGACCAGCGCCTCCTGCTGAGCGGCGAGATCCTGCTTGTCAGTGGAGCAGCGGGCGTAACCGATCAGCGTGTGCGTCATGGTCGATTGTGTAACGTAAGGGGTCCCTCAACGCAAAAGATATAGTACCATCTATGTGAGACTCAGCTTTTGGCGGTTTCCCATGCCTCGACAGGTCAGACAGCGACCGTCCGCTGAACGATCCTCTTTCGGACGGGGTAGATCACCATGACCGATGATCGAAAGCCAGTATCGGGGAGTGCCGAAGTCGAGCAACGGATGGCCGTGCTGCGCCGCCACCTCCATGACGCGGTGCCGCTGGGCGAGGCCGCGACCGATGCCGGCATATCGCTCCGCACTGCTCGCCGCTGGCTCACCCGCTACCGTGCCGATGGTCCGGCCGGGCTAGCGCGTCCGACCCGACCGGAAGCCGGCAAGCGCACCTTCCCGAAGGAACTGGTCGAACTGATCGAGGGCATGGCACTGATCAAACCGCCGCCATCGATCGTGACCATCCATCGCCGCCTCGCCGGCATCGTCGGCGAACGGAAATGGCGAATGCCGTCCTACGGAAGCGTGCGGGATATCGTGCGCCGGATCGATCCGGCGATGCTGACCTTGGCACATGAAGGTGCTGCCGCCTTCCGCGACAAATTCGAGTTGGTGCATCGGCACCGCGCCGAACGCCCCAATGCGATCTGGCAAGCCGATCATACCCAGCTCGATGTCCTGATCCTCGATGCAGGAGGTCGCCCGGTGCGGCCGTGGCTGACGACGGTGCTGGACGATCATTCGCGCGTGATCGCGGGCTACATGGTTTTTCTCGGCGCGCCCTCCGCGCTCAACACGTCGCTCGCACTGCGACAGGCGATCTGGCGCAAGGTCGATCCGGCTTGGCCGGTGTGCGGCATTCCCGATGTGCTGTACGTCGATCACGGATCGGACTTCACCAGCCTCAACCTCGAACAAGCTGCGGCCGATCTTCGTATCCGGCTGATCTACTCCGCCGTCGCGCGTCCACAGGGGCGCGGCAAGATCGAGCGGCTGTTCCGCACCATCAACACCGAACTGTTGGCGAAACTGCCGGGCAATATCCGCAACGGCAAACCCGTTTCACCTCCTCGCCTGACGCTGCCCGAACTGGACGCCGCGATCGGTGTTTACATCGTGGCGACCTATAACGTCCGCCCGCACCGTGCGATCGGTGTGCCACCCGTAGATGCCTGGCGCAGGGATGGCTGGCTGTCCCGGATGCCGGAAACACTGGAGGAACTGGACGCGCTGCTGGTCATGGTCGCCAAGCCGCGCATCGTCCACCGTGACGGCATCCGTTTCGAAGGGCTGCGCTACTTCAACCCTACGCTTGCCGCCTATGTCGGCGAGCCCGTGACGATCCGCTACGATCCTCGCGACGTGGGCGAGGTGCGGGTATTCCATCGCAACGTTTTCCTGTGCCGGGCCGTCAGCCCCGACCATGCCGGTCTGAACATCACCCTCAAGGATGTTCAATCTGCGCGCCTTGCCTATCGTCGTCGTCTGCGAAGTGAGATTGGAGAGCGGAAGGTCCGCGTTGCGGACTATCTGCCCGCGATCCTGCGTCCGCCCGGTTCCGGCTCGACGCAGGGGCCAACATTGAAATCCGCGCGTGCCGTAAAACCCGTAGCGATACCGAACAAGCTGCGCCTCCGCACCTATTACGAGGGCGAGTGATGGCAGACGGCAGCGCCCGCGCCACCAGCTTCATCTCGACGCAGGAACATCGCCGCTTCACCGAATTCACCAACGCCGTCCGCAAGCACCGCTACATCGGCTTGTGCCACGGCGCGGCCGGCGTCGGCAAAACCCTGTCTGCGCGACGCTACGCCCGCTGGGACGGCGCAGTCGAGCTACTTATGACTTGGGGTCCGCGACAGCCATCCGACCTCAAGATATATGCGGACCTCGCGCGTGCCCGTGCTGTGTTCTACACACCGACAGTCGGAAGCACGCTGCGCGAGCTTCGTCAGGACCTGCCCCGCCTCATCGATCGGGTCGATGTCTGCATCGACGAACATATCCGGCCGAAAGACCAGATCTTCGTTTCGCCTCGCAAAAATCATGTCGAATTGGTGATCGTCGATGAAGCCGACCGCCTGTCCAACACGGGGCTGGAATATCTGCGTGACCTGTTCGATCGGCAGGGCGTCGGCCTCCTCCTTATCGGAATGCCCGGCATCGAAAAGCGGATGGAACGATACCCTCAGCTTTTCAGCCGCGTCGGCTTCGCTCACCATTACAGGCCATTACAGGATCAGGAACTGACCTTCGTTCTAACGCGGCGTAGGCGCGACCTCGGGTTAGCGATGGACGATGCGGATTTTACAGACGCGCAGGCGGTCGCCACCATCGTGCGGATCACGGGTGGCAACTTCCGCCTGCTCCACCGGCTGTTCGTTCAGATCGAGCGCATCTTGCGGATCAATGGCCTGAACGCGATCACCGACGACGTTGTAGAAGCGGCCCGAAGCACCCTCGTGATCGGTGTCACTTAGCGCTGACATAGCTGTGCCAATTAGCGCTGACATCTACAAAGGACGCCGACTTGATTTCCAAGCGAACGCATATCGTCGCGCAGCACCGCTCCGCGCTGCCTGGCGTCGAGGCAATGACGCTGCTGACGGACCACGCCTTTCCTCGCCATTCGCATGACGGCTTCGGGATTGGTGTCATGGCTGCTGGAGCGCAGCGGTCATGGAGTGGGATTGGCTGGGTGGAGGCTGAGGCCGGCGACGTCATCACGGTGAACCCTGGTGAGATGCACGATGGCGTTCCGATCGGCGGGACACGGGGCTGGCAGATGCTCTATTTGTACCCCTCCGTCGTTGCATCCGCGCTGTTGGACGAAGGCGAGGACCAATTGGAGCTCACGCGTCCCGCCCTGCGCGACCCGATTCTGGCAAGGCTTTTCGCCTGCCTCTTTGCGCGCGCGACCGCTGTGGTGCCGGAGCCACTTGCTCTGGAAGAGGACCTGCTGCGGATGTTGGCCTGGCTCGCTCGGCGGCACGGGACACGTCAGCGCCTGGTGCCCAGCGAATCCCCAGCGGTAGCGATGGCTCGGCGGCGCCTCGACGGCGCGCCGGAGTCACCGGTGACCCTGGCCGAGTTGGCGGCGCTGTCAGGCGTAAGCCGCTTCCAGTTCCTGCGCGGCTTTGCGCGCCAGACGGGCGTCACGCCGCACGCCTACCTTCTCCAACGCCGCGTGCGGCTTGCCCGGCAACTCCTCGTTGCAGGCCGCACTCCGGCCGAAGTGGCGCAGGAAGCCGGCTTCGCGGACCAGAGCCACATGACTCGCGCCTTTTGCCGCCAGTTCGGCGTCACGCCGGCCCGCTACCAAGCCGCCGTTGCATGAAGGCAGGGCCGCAATCCCGTTCAAGACAGCCTCGCCTCGCCTCGGAAAGAATGGCCTGAACCGAAAGAGGGCAGGCGCATGAGTGGCTACGTTCACGGCTACGACGGCCGGGAGGCGGCCCGATTGGAGGACCAGGCGCGCACCTTGGAGGAGCTGCTCCACGCGGGCTCCTGCTTCCCGCACGGCAGCGCAGTGCTGGAAGCGGGTTGCGGCACAGGCGCGCAGACGGTGGCGCTCGCGCGGCGCAGTCCGGGCGCGCACATCGTTGCAATGGACATTTCAGCAGAGTCGTTGGCGAAGGCGCGCGCGAGGGTTTCGGCAGCGGGCCTGTGCAATGTCGAGCTCCAGCAGGCGGACCTTCTTGCCGCCCCGTTTGCGCCGGCTTCCTTCGACCACATCTTTCTTTGCTTCGTGCTGGAACATCTGCCTGATCCTGCAGCAGCGCTCGCGAGCCTGCGCGCCCTGCTTCGCTCGGGCGGCACAATCACCGTCATTGAGGGCGACCACGCCTCCACCTGCTTGCATCCGGAAAGCACGGTCGCGCGCGCTGCCATTTCGTGCCAGGTGGAGTTGCAGCGGCGGGCAGGAGGCGACGCGATGATCGGGCGCAGCCTCTTCCCGCTGCTGGCCGGAGCGGGCTTCACGGCGGTGCATGCTTCGCCACGTCTGGTCTATGTGGACGGCAGCACGCCCGAGTTGGCGGACGGCTTTATCCGCAACACCTTTATTGCAATGGTCGCGGGCGTCCGGGAGCCGGCAATTGCCGCAGGCCTCACAACGCCCAAATCCTTCGATGCTGGCATCCGCGCGCTACACCGGGCGGCCGAGCCTGACGGTGTGTTCTGCTACACGTTCTTCAAGGCCACAGGACGGGTCATGTGAACACGTTCGACAACATTGCCGGTGGCAAGGGTCACGTCCCGTTAGGGGCCGTGCCCGCCGGCGGCTGCAAAAATCCCGGCGGCGGCGAACGCTGAGGTGCCGGGGAAGCGGGCGACGGTAGCGAGGCGGGGGCCTGGGGCGGGGGCGCGATTGGGGCAGGTGCCAGCGGTGTCGGTGCCAGCGGTGTCGCACCCAGCGGCGTCGTGCCGACGGAGGCGCCGCCGACCGGCAGGCTGGTTGCCGGTGCCGCGGAGGCGCCATTCGGTGGCGGCAAGGCCTGCTGCTCGACGCTGCCGCCGAGCGGCGCGCCGGAGGCATCGACCAGCCAGTCCTTCAATGTGCGCTGCACCTGGTATTCGATCTCGACATTCATGTCGCGCATCATCTGCTGGGTGAGATCGTAGAGTTCGGCGCGGGTGCCGTCGTCGGGGCCGCCGTCGCCGGGGACGAACTGGCGCGAGACATGCGCCTCCGCATAGCCGGCATGGCCGCCGTTGCCCGTCAGGATATCGAGGTGCACGGCGAGCCTGCCGTCAAGCGCGCCGCCGCCGGCGCTGGTGATCGAGGCGCGGTCGATGGTGAACACGCCGCTGCCGGAATTGCCGGCCGCGATCAGCCGCTGGCGGGCCATCGTCTGGAGCGCCTGGTCGGGCGGTGTTGGGGCGTGCCGTGCCAGATCATCGGGGCTCGCCGCCGCATTATCGACGATGCTCAGGCTGCCGACATTGAGCCTGAGTTTCGGCAGGTAGCTGTAGTCGGGCGGCGGGAAGCTGGTTGGACCCTCTGATCCGCCGCAGGCCGACAGCAACAGGCAGCCGACGAGCGGTGCCGCGGTCCAGGCGCGCGACCGCGCCATCACGGCTGCCCCAGGCCGAACAGGCGTTTCCACCAGTTCGCCGGAGGGGCGGTGGGTGGCGCCGGCTTTGGCTCGGCCCTGGCCGGGCTCGCGGGCATGGGCTGCGGCCATGCGGGCGCCGCCAAAGGTGCCGCCAATTCGCGGTCGGTGTGGCTGGCATAGGTGGTGAACAAGGTCGTCATTGCCTCCGCACCGGAGATCTCGTGCCGGCTGGCAAAGATCGTGTTCATCGTCGGGATATAGAGCGCCGGCGCGCCGTCGTCGCCGACCAGCAGATAAAGCGGAGTCGCGGCGGCCGTATCGAAAAAGCGCCAGAATCGCGCGACCGCCTTGCCGCCGAGGGAAAAATACTCCTGGGCGTCGAGCAGGCCGGCATCGAACGGCGAGGCCAGCCTGAGTGTGGCCTCGTGCGGCGGGGATGTGGCGCTCTCGGGCAGCGCCACATCCAGGCTGTGCCGGATCAGGCCGGCGGAGAGCTGCTGGTCGCCTGCCGCGTAGGTGTCGCTGACCGCGCCCAGGCGGTCGGCCATCACCACGTCCGGCGGCGACAAGGCGGTCTCGACCACCAAGTCAATGAGTTCGCGCAGCATGAAGGCATTGATGCCCTCGAAACGATGGCTGGAGGCGGCCACCGCCGGACGTTCGGCGCAGAGCGTGGTGTCGTAGATGTCGCGCAGCAGCGGCAACAGGTGCGCCACCGCCTCGTCGGTCCGTGCCTGGCCGAAATGGATTGTGGTGTGGGTGATGAAGGCGAGCTGGTCGGTCAGATACCAGACCGCATCCTGGCCACTGTCATGGCGCAGTTCGAGCAGATAAAACGGCGGCAGACCGGTTTGCAGGCCGACCGGAGACCATCCCGGCTGCAAGGTCGAGACCGGCGCCCCGCCCATGGTGATCGGGCGCATGATCCCGTCGTCGTCGGTGACCTGGTAGATCCCGTCGCGATACGACACTGGCCAGCACGGCACTCTCGTTCTCCCTAGGCGGTGCCGTGCACGCTGCCCCGCGCGAAGCGGAAGTCAAGTGCGCAGAACTCACAGGTCATGACGATGTCGCCGCCCGTGACCATATGGTCGAGATCG
Organism: Lichenicoccus sp.; assembly: GCF_965276875.1. Classification (GTDB taxonomy): domain Bacteria; phylum Pseudomonadota; class Alphaproteobacteria; order Acetobacterales; family Acetobacteraceae; genus Lichenicoccus. The sequence continues at coordinate 3,205,206 of NZ_OZ255701.1, forward strand.
TCGGCGGGGAAGCCTTCGAGGATGCCGGCGAGTCGGGCGCGCGAGCAGCGGCAGCCATAGGCCAGCGCCCGCGGCCGGTCGGCGGCCACACCCTCGCTATGGAACAGCCGATAGAGCAGGTCTTCCGGCGCCAGCTCGTCATTCAGCAGCTCGTCGTCACTGAGCGTGGCGGCCAGCGTCAGGGCGGTGCGCCAGCGCTCCTGCTGCTCGGCCGTGGGCAGGTGCTCCCCAACTTCGCCCACCACATCGCCGTCTTGCGCGATCCGTTCGAGGACCAGCGCCGAGGCACGCCAGCCGGCGCCGGTCTGTCGGCAGGCCAGCCGGACGACGCAGTCATGCTGCTCGGAGGTCTCGAAATAATGCTGCGCCATGGCAGCCAGGCTGTCGCCGGTGATCGCGACGATGCCCTGGTGCGGCTGCATGTCCTCGCTGTCGCCGCCGCCTTCGACGGTGAAGGCCAGATAGCCGGCGCCGAGCAGGGTCGCGGCACTCGGCTGAGTGTCGCGGCACTCAAGGTCCGCCAGGCGCTGCGGGTCGGCGCGCGCATAGAAGCGCAGCGCCCCGGCATCGGTGCAGTCGGCAAGCAGCATCGAGACCGGCCCGTCGCCCTTCGCCTGGACACTGAAGCTGCCGCGGAATTTCAGCGCCGAGGCCAGTCCCGCAACCAGCGCCAACGCCTCGCCCGCGAGGCGGGTGACGGGTGCCGGGTTGGCATGGCGCGCCAGCAGCGCCTCGGCGAGCGGGCCCAGGCGCACCAGCCGGCCGCGCACCGGACGGTCCGGCAAAAAAAACGGCGTGATGCCGCGCGGCACCACGATGTCCGGCACGTCCGGGCGGTTTGTATCAAGGAAGGCGGGTGTATCGACCATGCCCGCAAGATAGGTGGCGGCGGCAAGCCTCGCCAGATACCCGTTCAAATCCCGGCGCTGAGGGCCGCCTCGAGCGATTCCAGCTTCTGTTCGAGCGCGGCACGGGCGTGTGCCGCGATCGCCTGCTGCGCCTCCAGGTCGCGCAGCAGCGCCAGCCGGCAGCGATCATGCGCCGCATCGACGTCGCCGCCGCGTCCGGGAGAGGCCAGGCAGTCGAGATAGCTATTGCGCAGGCCGGTCAGCGCCGGTCCCTGGCGCAGCCCGAGGGCGGGATCGCCGAGGATCTCGTCGACACCCTGCTCGACCCAGCCGGGTGCGGCCGGCACCTCCTCGGTGCTCGAGGGGGTGGCATTGGCCGGCGGCTGGGTCATGCGGCGATGTCTCCAATCGTGGTCCAGTCGTCGCCGCCAAGCACCCAGGCGAGCAGGCCTTTCTGGGCGTGCAGCCGGTTCTCCGCCTCGTCGAACACCACCGACCACGGCCCGTCGATCACCGCGTCGGTGACCTCCTCGCCGCGATGCGCCGGCAGGCAGTGCATGAACAGCGCGTCCGCCGCCGCCTGCGCCATCAGGCCGGCATCGACCCGGTAGGGCGAGAGGATGGCGCCGCGGTCCGCGGCCGGATCGTCGGACATCGACACCCAGGTGTCGGTGACCACGCAGCGCGCGCCGCGGACGGCCTCCCGCGCATTGCCGGCGACGATGATCGAACCACCCTGCGCCCGTGCCCAGTCGATCACTGCGGGGTCGGGTGCCAATGCGGCGGGCGTGGCGAGGTTGAGGGTGAAGCCGAAGCGCGGCGCCGCCTCGATCCAGGACCGCGCCATGTTGTTGCCGTCGCCGCACCAGGCGACGATCTGGCCGGCGATCGGCCCGCGATGCTCCTCGAAGGTCAGGATATCGGCAAGGATCTGCGTCGGGTGCGAGCGCGCGGTCAGGCCGTTGATCACCGGAATGCTGCTATGCGCGACCAGTGCCGCCAGCTTGGCGGTGTCGTCGGTGCGCAGCACCAGTGCGTCGAGGAAGCGCGACAGCACGCGTGCGGTATCGGCGATGCTCTCGCCGCGGCCGAGCTGGGTATCGCGCGGCGACAGCACGATCACCTCGCCACCGAGCTGCAGCATCGCCACCTCGAAGGAGACGCGGGTGCGGGTCGAGGGCTTTTCCATCATCAGCCCCAGCACCCGCCCGGCCAGCGGGCGACCGGGATGCAGAGGCCGGCGCCGCCCGGCCTGGGCGTGCTTAATCCGGGCCGCGACCGCGAGGATGGCGCGCAGGGTGGCGGCATCGAGGTCGCGCAGCTCGAGAAAGTGCCTTGGTGCCATGTGCTACTGCCGCCGCAGGCGTGCCGCGGCCCGTTGCAGGCGGGTAATGGCTTCGTCGACGTCGGCTTGCGTGATCACCAGCGGCGGCGCCAGGCGCAGCACGTTCTGGGCGGCGGCGACCACCAGCAGGCCCTCCTCCAGGCAGGCCGCCTGCAGGGCCGCGTTCGAGGCGACGCACTCCAGCCCCAGCAACAGCCCGCGTCCGCGCACGCCGGCAAAGATGTCGCGGTTGTCCGCGACCAGGCCGCCGAGCTGCTCCGCGAGCTGGTCGCCGAGGCAGCCGACGCCATCCAGGAACCCCGGAGCCAGCACGACGTCGAGCACCGCGTTGCCGGCGGCGCAGGCCAGCGGGTTGCCGCCGAAGGTGGTGCCGTGCGAGCCGGGGGTGAGGTGACGGGCGACCTCCTCGGTGGCCAGGATGGCGCCGAGCGGAAAGCCGCCGCCGATGCCCTTGGCCGACGACACCACGTCGGGACGCACCTCGGCCCATTCATGCGCGAACAGCCGCCCGGTGCGGCCCATGCCGCACTGCACCTCGTCGAAGCCGAGGAACAGGCCGTACTCGTCGCAGGCGGTGCGCAGCTCACGCAGGAAGCGCGGATCGCACGTCCTGACGCCGCCCTCGCCCTGAATCGGCTCGACGATGATGCCGGCGGTGTGCGGCGTAATCGCGTTGCGCACGGCGTTCAGGTTGCCGAGTGGCACATGGTCGAAGCCCGCCACCGGCTCGCCGAAACCTTCAAGATATTTGGCGTTGCCGGTGGCGGCCAGCATCGCCAGGGTGCGGCCGTGGAAGGCGCCCTCGAAGCACAGGATCCGGGTGCGCGCGGGCTGGCCGAGGCCATGCATCGCCCGGCGGATCAGCTTGACCATGCCCTCGTTGGCTTCCGCCCCCGAGTTGCAGAAGAATACGCTGTCGGCGAAAGAGGCGTCGACCAGCCGGGCGGCGAGACGCTCGGCCTGCGGCACACGATACAGGTTCGAGACATGCATCACCCGCGACGCCTGCTCGGCGATGGCGCAAGTGAGGTGGGGATGTCCGTGGCCGAGCGAGGAGGTGGCGATGCCGGCGCCGAAATCGAGAAAGCGGCGTCCGTCCGACGTGAACAGCCAGGCACCCTCGCCGCGCTCGAAGGCGATGTCGGCGCGGTTATAGGTCGGCATCAAAGAAGGGATCATCGCGTCGTCCTGCACCGTGACAGTGCCAGCGTGCAAGGATGCCGTGCGCGAGGAAGGCAAGTCAAACGGCCGGCGGTACGCGGCGGTTTAGCCGGACGGCGCCCAGGGACGGTGCACAGGGGTAGGCATCTCACCGGATCGTCGCCATACTGCACGCTCGGTGCTTCATTCCTTTACGGTCGGGCAGATGGGTCGTCGTTGCGAGGACCTCCGAAACTGGGAGACTGGCCATGCCGAACGGCACGGTTAAATGGTTCAATGCGACCAAAGGCTATGGTTTCATCCAGCCTGCGGATGGGTCGAGCGATGTCTTCGTGCACATCTCCGCTGTGGAACGCGCCGGCCTACAAGGGCTCAATGACGGACAGGCCGTCAGTTTCGACCTGGAGAGCGGCCAGAAAGGCCGTGTTTCCGCGGTGAACCTGAAGGTCGTTTGAAGGAGGATCGATGACCTTCAAGGTCAATTACGGATTTCAGAAGGCGGAACGCGACCGGGCGAAGCAGGCCAAGAAGGAAGCCAAGCGCCGCGAAAAGGAAGAGGCCGCGTCGAAGGTGGATGGCACGGCGCCGGATGAACACGCGCCTGGAGAGGAGAGCGAGTCCACACCTTCCTGAGACGGTCCATTACCGCACGCTCCAACCGGAGCGCGCTCTCCGCGCAAACCGCGGAGAGCGTATGCTCAGGCAGCCTTCATCGTTGCCGTCAGCCGGTCGAGAACGACCGTCTTGTCCGCACCCTCGACAACGGCAATCTCCGCGCCGAACCGGTCCAGCGCCAGTTCGAACAGCTTGCGCTCGCTGAAGCTGCCCTCGAGATTGTCGACGTGACGCTGCAGGTCGCGCACCACCTCGGCCACCTGCAACAGGTCGCCAGAGTTGATGCGGGCCTGGATCTCGACCGCGCGTCGCGCCCAGAGCGCCTTGCTGATCCGCGGCTTGCCCCGGATTACCGCCATCGCCTTCTCCACGATCTCCCGGCTTGCGATCTTGCGCAGGCCGGACGCGCGGGCGCGCGCCAGGGGAATGCGCAACGTCATCTGGTTATCGGAGAACGAGACCTGGATGACCTCGAGCTTGTGCCCCGCGATCTCCTCGAGACCAATGCGGTCGATCCGGCCAACGCCATGCGCCGCATAGACGACCGCGTCGCCTTCCTTGAAGGGATCGTCATCGACCGTCTTCTCGTGGGCAGCGGTGTTGCCCGCGGCCTTGCGCACCTGCGCCTCGGTCATCGCGGTCCTGGTGGCTGGTTTGAAGACGTTCATCAAAGGCCTCCCGCCATTTCGGCATGACGTGGGCAATGCGGCATCATGATCCCCTAAATTATGGCGCCGAGGTCGCCGCTCCGGCTTGCGGCATCAGCGCGGCACGCGCGACACTGACCCGCGCCCGGAGTGTCGCATAAAATGCTCTTCACGCATATGGTGGTGACATCGCAGTGCCGCAACGGCTAGAAGCCGCCCCGGCTTGACACCAGCTTGGGTGTTCAAACGAGACAGAGGGTCACGACAATTTTCAAAGGCAATAAATTCGACGAGCGCCAGCAGACCTCCGCTGATGCCAAGGCGGCGTTGCTTGCTAAATTCAAGACCCGGCCGGCGCCGGATGATCCAGCACTCCTAGCCAAGCAGGCCGAGCGGCGCGCCATTGCCGAGGCGCGCGAAATCCGTGCCGCGGAACGCCGCAAGCAACGCGAGGCGGAAGCGGTCCAGCTGGCCGCGGAGCGTGCCGCCGCTGCCGCCGCGGCGGCGGCGGCGCAGGCCGAGCGCGAGATCGCCGCGCGCGAGGCGGCACGGCAGGAGGCGCTGCTTCGCCTGGAGCAGAAGGCCGCGCGCGACAGGCGCTATGCCGCGCGCAAGGCGCGCCGCTGAAGGCTGTCGGCGGCCTTTCGGAAGCTGAACTGCGCGAAGCAGCACTCACGCACCTTGCCCGCTTTGCCACCACCGAGGCCGGGTTGCTGCGCGTCCTGACGCGACGGATTGCCCGTTGGACGCGTCAGGCGCTTGACCGCGGCGACGAGCCCGACGCGGTGCATGACGTGGCACGCGACGCGCGCGCTCTCGCCGCAATTGTCGCCGTTGAAATGGTCCGCAAAGGTGCGATCGACGATGCCGCCTTTGCCGCCGGTCGCGCGCGGGCCCTCACCCGCGCCGGGCGGTCGCGCCGCGCCGTCGCCGCCCATCTCGCAACGCGCGGTGTGGCGGCAGACCAAATCCAGGCGGCGATCCTCGATCTGCCCGACTCGGCGGAGGCGACGCAGCTCGCCGCCGCCCTGGTGCAGGCACGCAGGCGTCGTATCGGTCCGTTCCGCGCGGGCGACGCCGCGCTGACGCCGATCGAGCAGCAGCGCGCGCTGGCGGCCCTGGCGCGCGCCGGCTTCGACCATGACATCGCGGCAGCCGCGCTGGCCTGCGACCCGGAGACCGCCGAGCGGCTGATCGCCGGGCTTCGCTCGTTTCTGTAACCGCTCATGATCGCTTCAATTATGTGACGGGCCTGTCAGTGCGCCGTCAGTCATCGGCGCTAGAATAAGCCCGTGATTGTATTAAGGCCCGTGCGCGCCGCTCTGCTCCTGGCTGTTCTGTTCGGGGGAGCCCGTCAGGCGGCCGCGGACCCGGACGCCGACACGGCCATTCAGGCGCCGGATCATGCCACGCGCATCGATGGCGTCCCTGCTCTGCGCCTCGACCAGGCGACCCGCGCGCGCGCCGGGATCGAGGTGGCGAGGCTCGCGCCCGCTTCATACCAGGATCTGCGTCCGGCCTACGCCACCGTGCTCGATGCGACATCGCTCGCCGAGACGGTCGGGCGCATCGCCGTGGCGCGCGCCCAGGCGCTGAGTGCCAAGTCGCAACTGAGTGCCGCCGACCAGACGCAGCAACGCAGCCGCGTGCTCTACGGCGAACAGTCGAACGTTTCGCTCGCACAGCTCCAAGTCAGCGAGGCCACCGCCCGTAGCGCGCAGGCCTCGCGGACCGCCGCGGACGCGGCATTGCAAGCGTTGACCCTGGCCGCGCGACTGCGCTGGGGACCCATCCTTGGAGCGGCGGTGATCGATGCGGCACCGCTCGCGCAGCGGCTGCTCGAACGCCAGGAGCTGCTGCTGCAGGTGACGCTGGCACCCGGCGAGGCGCCCACGGCAGCAGCCGGAAACGCAGCCCCGAACACGGCAGAGGTGCACATCCCGGGGCGCCCGCTCGTCCTGGCCCGCTTCGTCAGTCCGGCGGCACGGGTCGATCCCGCCATCCAGGCGCCGAGCTACTTCTACGTCGTGCCTGCCTCAAGCGGCCTGCTGCCCGGTTTGCACCTGGCCGTCTCGCTGCCGTTCGGACCGTCTCGTGTAGGCGTCCTGGTGCCGGCCACGGCCATCGTCTGGGCGCACGGACAGGCCTGGGCCTACCGCGCGCAGGGCGCCGACGACTTCGTGCCGACACGGATTGCGATGTCGCACCCGGCCCCGGATGGGGGCGCCATCGTCACCAGCCTGCCGCCCGGCGCCAGGCTGGTGGTCCGAGGCGCGCAGTTGCTGCTCTCCGAGGCGGCGCGGGCGCAGTTCCAGGACGCCAGCGACTAGGGCCAGGACGATTAGGCAGGGCGACCAAGGCATGCAGGCTGCAATCATCCGCGGCGCCATCCGCCTGCGCGGCGTCGTCCTGGTGCTCGCCTGCATCGTCGTCGCCTATGGCGTGCATGGCCTGGTCCAGGCCCGCTACGATGTGTTCCCGGAATTCGCGCCGCCGCAGGTCGGGGTACAGACCGAGGCCATTGGGCTGACACCGCGGCAGGTCGAGATCTTGGTGACGCGGCCGGTGGAGCTCGCCATCGAAGGGCTGCCCGGAATCGAGCGCCTGCAATCCAGCTCGATCTCGGGACTGTCGGCGGTCACGGTCTACTTCAAGCTCGGCACCGACATCTATCGCGCCCGTCAGCTCGTCGGCGAACAGCTCGCGGTGGCCGCGCGGGCGTTGCCGTTGGCGGCGGTGCCGACGATGACCCCGCTCACCTCCTCGACCGGCATCGTCCTGGTCGCCGGACTGAGCGCGTCCTCGCAGTCATTAATGCGGCTGCGCACCCTGGCCGACTGGACGATCCGCCCGCGCCTGCTGGCGGTGCCGGGGGTGGCGGCGGTCGAGATCTTCGGCGGCGACGTGCGCACGCTGCAAATCCAGGTCGATCCCGATCAGCTCGTCCGCTACCGGCTCGCGCTGACCGACGTGCTCGCCGCCGCCGATCGTGCCACCGGGGTGCGCGGCGCGGGCTTCATCGACACGCCCAACCAACGCATCCTGCTGCGCACCGAGGGTCAGGCGGCGACCGCGGCGGCGTTGCGTCGCACGGTGATCCGCAGGCTTGGCAGCGGCGTGGTCACGCTCGGCGACGTCGCCCGGGTGATCGCGGCTCCAGCCCCCGCCATCGGCGCCGGCGGTGTCGAAGGCAGGCCGGGGGTGGTGCTCAACGTCAATGAGCAATATGGCGCCAACACGCTCGCGGTCAGCCGCAGGGTGAGAGCAGCACTTCGCCCCCTGCGCGTGAAGCTGGCGCAACAGGGCATCACCCTGCGCTCCGATCTGTTCCGTCCCGCCCGCTTCATCCATGTCGCCTTGAGCGATCTCGGCGTCTCGCTGCTGCTCGGCGGCGCCCTGGTGGTGGCGGTGCTGCTGCTGTTCCTGTTCGACCTCCGCACGGCGGCGATCTCGTTTGTCGCGATCCCGCTGTCGCTGCTGGGCGCGACCCTGGTGCTGGAGCGGCTGGGTGCGACGATCAACACGATGACCCTGAGCGGCCTGGCGATCGCCATTGGCGAGGTGGTGGACGATGCGGTGATCGGCGTCGAGAACGTGGTCCGCCGGCTGCGCGAGAACCGCGGCCTGTCCGCCCCGCGTCCCGAGGCGCTGGTCGTGATCGAGGCCTGCCTGGAGGTGCGCGGCGCGGTCGTCTATGCGACGTTCGCTGTGATCGCGGTGTTCCTGCCGGTGATCTTTCTGTCAGGGGTCGGTGGCAGGCTGTTCGCCCCGCTTGGTCTCGCCTACATCCTGGCCGTGCTGGCCTCGCTGGTGGTGGCGCTGACCGTGGTGCCGGCGCTGTGCGTGCTGCTGCTGACCGGCCGACGCGCACGCGGCAGCGGACGCACGCAGGCGCCCCCAGTCGTGCGCTGGACCCGCGGCGGCTATGAGCGGCTGTTAGGCGCCCTGGTGCCACGGCCGCGCGCGGCGAGTGCGTGCGCCCTCGTCGTCACCCTGGCCGCATGCGTCGCCTTGCCGCTGTTCGAGCCCAGCTTTATCCCGGATCTGCGCGAGGGCCACTTCATCGTCCATATGACCGCGGTGCCGGGCACCTCGCTGGCGCAATCGCTGCGTCTCGGTGATGCGGTCAGCGCCGTCCTGCTGCGGCTGCCGGAGGTGCGCTCGGTGGCGCAGCGGGTCGGCCGCGCGGCGCTTGGGGTCGATACCTCTGGCACCAACGAAAGCGAGTTCGAGGTCGATCTCAGGCGCGGCACATCGGCGCGGGCGGAGGACGACATCCGCGCAGCACTCGCCAACTTCGTCGGCGTCACCCTGTCGGTCAACAGCTTCCTGACCGAGCGAATCCAGGAGACGCTCTCCGGCGACGCCGCCCCGGTGGCGGTGCAGGTCACCGGCGGCGATCTCGACACGATCGACAGCACCGCCGCCGCCGTCGCGCGCGTGCTCACCGGCGTGCGTGGCGCCAGCGGCGTGCGGGTGACCTCGCCGCCGGGCCTGCCGATCCTGACCATCCGGCTGCGTGGCGCGGACCTTGAGCGCTGGGGACTGGACCCCGTGGATGTCCTCGATCTAGTACGCGCCGCCTACCAGGGCGATGTCTCCGGACAGGTCTACGAGCACAACGCAATCTTCGACGTGCTGACCCTGCTGGCACCGACGTCGCGCAACAGCGTCGCCGCGGTCGGCGCACTGACGCTGCGCACCCCTGACGGTACGCTGATCTCGCTCGGCCAGGTCGCGGACATCTTCGAGGCCTCGGGCCGCAGCCGGATCGCGCATCTGGACGGCCTGCGCGCCCAGAGCGTCACCGCCGAGGTCACCGGCCGCGCGATTGCCGGGTTCGTGCATGACGCACGTGCTGCCGTCGCGGCGCGTCTCCACCTGCCGCTCGGCACCAATCTGCGTTTCGCCGGCAGCGCGGAGGCGGCGGCAAAGGCACGCGGCGACCTGACCTTGAACGCCCTCGTCGCGGCAATCGGTGTCGTGCTGCTGCTCTCGGTGGCGATGCGTACCGCGCGCCGGCTGTTGCTGGTGCTGTGCAACCTGCCGATGGCACTCGCCGGCGGCGTGCTGGCGGTATTCGCGCTGCATAGCGACCTCTCGCTCGGCGCCATGGTCGGCTTCGTGACCCTGTTCGGCATCACCCTGCGCAACGCGGTACTGATGATCGACCATTTCGAGCATCTGGTGCGCGTCGAGCGGCGCGACTGGACGACGCAGACGGCGATCGCGGGTGCCGCCGATCGGCTGCCGGCGATCCTGATGACCTCGCTGGTCACGGCACTCGGGCTGCTGCCGTTGGCGATCGGCGCGGGCACGCCGGGGCGCGAGGTCGAGGGGCCGATGGCGGTGGTGATCCTCGGCGGCCTGCTGACCTCGATGCTGCTCACCCTGCTGCTGCTGCCGACCCTGGCGCTGCGTTTCGGCCGCTTCGAGGCGGCGGCGCGCCGATGACGGTTATATGGCTGGTGGCCTTCGTCGCCGGCGTGGCGATGATCGTGTGGGGCGCGGAGGCCTTCGCCGAGCATCTTGGCGCCGCCGCAGTGCGGCTGGGGGTCAGCAGTTTCGCCCTGGCGCTGCTGCTCGCCGGCGCCGAACCGGAGGAGCTGGCGACGGTGGTGACGGCGGCCCTCCGCGGCGCGCCCGGCATCGGGCTAGGCGATGTGATCGGCGCCAATGTCGCGATCTGCCTGGTGGCTTTGGGGGTCGGCGCCTGGATCGCGCCGTTGCATTTTCGCCGTCCGGTGATGCGCACCGCGCTGCTGTCGCTGCCGCTCGGCGCGATCGCCGCCTGGTTCGCCTGGGACGGCAGGGTCGGACGTGCCGAGGGCGGGGTGCTGGTCGTGCTCTACGCCGTGTTCGTCGCCGCGATCTGGTGGCTGGAGCGCGCACCGCCGGCGCTTGGCGAGGTTGGCGAGCTGGCCGAGGCACGCGCGTCGGCCGCGAGCGGCGGCCGCCGGAGCGTTGGCCGCGACCTGCTGGTTTTGCTGGCCGGTGTGGTCGCGATGGCCGCCGGTGCGACGTTGCTGGTCGCGGCGGTCCAGCAGATCAGCGGCGTCGATTCGACGCAGACTCGCCTCGGCCTGACCCTCGTAGGTTTTGCCACCGGCTTCGAGCTGGTGGTGCTCGCCTGGTCGGCGGCACGTCGAGGGATCGCCGATACGGTGCTCGCCGGCGTGCTCGGCTCCTATGCCTATAACGGTACGATGACCCTGGGCGCAGGCGCGCTCGCCCGCCCGCTGGTGCTGCGCGCGCCAGCACTCCTGCATCTGCCGCTGCTGCTAATGCTCGGCGCCCTAGCTCTGGTCGTGACCCTCGCGGCGCGACGTGGTCGGCTGGCGCGCGCGGAGGGCGTGCTGCTGCTCACCGCCTACCCGCTGTTCGTGCTGCTGGTGCTGACGCGATGACGCTACACCTGCTCGTGCTGCTCCGGCAGCATGCGGCCGAGGACGCCGTCGCGGCGGATTGCGACATGCCAAGTCGTGGCGAGCACGTGCAAGGCGACGAGACCATAGACCAGCCACTGTCCGAGTCCGACATGGATCCAGGTGGCGGTTTGCGCCATCGCCGGGTTCTTCGGCAGTTGCGGCAGGGTGAACAGGCCGAAATAGCTGACCGGGTATCCTGCCGCGGAGGACAGGATGTAGCCGCTGATCGGCATGCCGAGCAGGACGAGATATAGCAGCCAGTGCGAGGTGAAGGCCATCGCCCGGTTCCAGCGCTCGAAGCCGGTCGGCAATGGGGGCGCCGGATGGCTGGCACGCCAGACCAGGCGCACCGCGACGATGCACACGATAGTCAGGCCGAAGGATTTGTGCAGGTCGTAGAGCAGGCCGCGTGACGGATTGCTCTTGGCCATGTTGACCATGATCCAGGCCAGCGGCACGACGCACAGCATCAGCAGCGCCGTCAGCCAGTGCAGGGCCTGCGCCGTCAGGGTGTAGCGCCGGACGGTGGTCGTCATGCTCATCGCTGTGCTCCAAGCGAGGGGGTGACACATTGTTGTTGGCACGGAATGCCGGCTCTGGGAACCGCCGGCATCCGCGACCAAGGCTGCGGCGTATAAGAGGCTTGCATGGTCCGGCGCATGGCGCCATTTGCAGGACTCGAACGGATGGCATTCCGCCGCCTGGCGGAGAGAGGGTATCATGGGTGGCTTGAGCATCTGGCACTGGATCATCGTGCTCGCGGTCGTATTGCTGCTGTTCGGCGGCAGCGGCAAGGTCAGCACCTTGATGGGGGATTTTGCCAAGGGCGTGAAGTCGTTCAAGCGCAACATGGCTGACGACGAATCGATGGAGGCGCAGGGGTCGCAGCTTCCATCCTCGCACCCTGGCACGCAGACGCAGACCGGCTCGCTGGCATCGCCGGTGGCGCGTCCGACACCAGGTGCGGCTCCGCAGCCGGTTCAGCAGGAGCCGGTGCGGCACGTCTGACCAGGCTGCTGGGCTGACCAGGCTGGCGCCCACCCTGCAGGGCCGCGGATGCAGCCACGTGCCGTGGACCGCCTGAATGACGACTTTGTTCACCGACTGGCGGGCTATTCCCGAGGCCGCCCGTGGCGCAATCGCCGCGTTGGGTAATTTTGACGGCGTGCATCTCGGCCACGCGCATCTGTTGCGCACCTTGCACGCGGCACGGCCAGACGCCCCGATCAGCGTTGTCACCTTCGAGCCGCATCCGCGTGAGCTGTTCCGACCAGACGACGCGCCGTTCCGTCTCAGCCTGCCGTCCGAGCGCCATGCGGCCCTGGCAGCACTCGGGGTCGATCGCATCTTTGAAATCCCGTTCGATACCGCCTTTTCGCACCTCTCCGCCGAGCGGTTCGTCCAGGAGGTGCTGCACGAGGCGTTCGGTCTGCGTCACCTCGCCTGTGGCCCGGATTTCGCCTTTGGCCACCGTCGCGGCGGTGACGTGGTCTCGCTCGCCGCCCAGACCGAGGGTCTCGGCATCGGTCTGACCCTGGTGCCGCCGCTCGCCGATAGTGGCGGCCCGTTCTCCTCGAGCCGGATCCGGCGGGCGCTGCTCGACGGCTATCCGGAGCGCGCGACCGAGGAGCTCGGCCGGCCCTGGGCGTTGCGCGGCGTCGTCCAGCACGGCGACAAGCGCGGCCGCCTGCTCGGGTTTCCCACCGCCAACATCCAGCTCGGCCGCCACCTGGAGCCGGCGCGCGGCGTCTATGCGGCGACCATTCGGCTGCCGGACGGCGCGACCCACCCCGGTGTTGCCAATATCGGCCGCCGTCCCACCGTCAGCAACACCACAGAGAGCCGGCTTGAAGTGCATCTGTTCGACTTCGAGGGTGACCTTTACGGCCAGGAGCTGTCGGTGGCGCTGCACACGCTGCTGCGCGGCGAGCACAAGTTCGAGGGTCTGGAGGCGCTGCGTGCACAGATCGGCAGCGATGCGGGGCAGGCGCGTGCGTATCTCTTGCGCAAGCTGGGCGGCTGAGGCAGCACGGACGCCATACCAGGGTGCCCATGATGCGTGATTACCGAGACACCGTCTTCCTGCCCGCGACCGAATTCCCGATGCGCGGCGACCTGGCCAAGCGCGAGCCCGCGATTCTGGCGCACTGGGAAGCCACCGGGCTCGACCGGCGGATTGCCGAAGCCGCGGCCGGCCGGCCGAATTTCACCCTGCATGACGGGCCGCCTTATGCCAACGGTCATCTGCATATCGGCCATGCGCTGAACAAGATCCTCAAGGACGTGATCAATCGCGCGCATCGCATGGCCGGCTTCGCGGTGCGCTACGTGCCCGGCTGGGATTGCCACGGCCTGCCGATCGAGTGGCGGATCGAGGAGGAATACCGCAAGTCCGGCCGCGACAAGGACCAGGTGCCGATCGGCCAGTTTCGTGCCGAGTGCCGCGCCTACGCGCAGCGCTGGCTCGACATCCAGGCCGAGGAGTTCCGCCGCCTCGGCATCCAGGCGGACTGGGCGCACCGCTACGCAACAATGGATTTCAGCTCCGAGGCGGTGATCGCCGGCGAAATCGGCCGCTTCCTGCTCAACGGCAAGCTCTATCGTGGGCTGCGTCCCGTACTATGGAGCCCGGTCGAGAAGACGGCTCTGGCCGAGGCCGAAATCGAATATCACGACCATACCAGCAGCACGATCTGGGTGGCGTTCGCCGTGATCCGCGACACCACGCCGGGCCGGGTGTTGGCCGACACCAGTGTCGCGATCTGGACGACGACGCCCTGGACCATTCCGGGTAACCGCGCCATCGGCTACGGCCCCGCGATCGACTACGCGGTGATCGAGGCCGACGGGAGGCGGCTGCTGGTGGCGAGCGCGCTGGTCGAGAGCTTCGCGCAGGCGACCGGCGCGGCCTCCTGCACTGTGCTGCACCGTCTGCCCGGCACCGATCTGGCTGGTGTGCTGTGCGCGCATCCCTGGCGCGGCCAGGGCTACGACTTCGACGTGCCGCTGCTGGCGGGCGATTTCGTCACCACCGAGCAGGGCACCGGTCTGGTGCATATGGCGCCAGGGCACGGCGAGGACGATTTCGCGCTGACCAGCGCGCACGGTATCGCGGTGCCGGAGACCGTCGAGGATGACGGCCGCTATGCCGCCACCGTGCCGCTACTCGCAGGAGGGCATGTGTTCAAGGCGGCGGACCCGGTCTGCGCGGCGCTCGACGCCGCGGGCGCGCTGCTCGGCCGCGGCAGCCTGGTACATTCCATCCCGCACTCATGGCGCTCGCGTGCACCGGTGATCTGGCGGGCGACGCCGCAATGGTTCATCCGCATGGACGGCGACGAGTCGTTGCGCGCGCAGGCACTCGCAGCACTCGATCAGGTCGTCTTCGTGCCGGCGCAGGCGCGCAACCGGCTGACCGCGATGGTGGCGGGACGGCCCGACTGGTGCATCTCGCGACAGCGTGCCTGGGGCGTGCCGATCGCGGTGTTCGTCGAAAAAGCCACGGGGGAGGTGCTGCGCGATCCCCAGGCGATGGCGCGCATCGTCGACGCCTTCGCCGACGAGGGTGCCGACGTCTGGTACAGCGCGCCGGCCTCGCGGTTTCTCGGTCCCGGACGCGACCCCAACGCCTATGAGCAGGTGCGCGACATCGTCGATGTGTGGTTCGAGAGCGGCTCCACCCATGCCTTCGTGTTGGGCGATGCTGATTTGCCGTTCCCCGCCGATCTCTATCTGGAAGGCTCGGACCAGCATCGCGGCTGGTTCCAGATGAGCCTCCTGGAGAGTGTCGGCACCCGTGGTGCGGCACCCTTCCGGGCGCTGGTGACCAACGGCTTCGTGCTCGACGAGCAGGGCCGCAAGATGAGCAAATCGCTCGGCAATGTGACGGCACCGCAGCAGGTAAGCGACACCCTGGGCGCCGACATCCTGCGTCTGTGGGTGATGAATTCCGACACCAACGAGGATTTGCGGATCGGTCCCGAAATCCTCAAGCAGCAAGCCGAACTGTATCGCCGGTTGCGCAACACCCTGCGCTGGCTGCTCGGGGCACTCGACGGCTTCAGCGACGCGGAGCGCATCGAGACGGCCGCGATGCCCGAGCTCGAGCGCTGGGTGCTGCACCGGCTGGCGACGTTGGATGCGCAGTTCCGCCACGCGGTGGCTACGCATGAATGGGTCGGTTTCTATCCGGCGCTGCACGCGTTTTGCGCCGGCGACCTCTCGGCGTTTTATTTCGATATCCGCAAGGACAGCCTGTATTGCGACGCCGCGGGCTCACCACGCCGGCGCGCCGCGCGCACCGTGCTCGACATCCTGCATCGCTGCCTGTGCTGCTGGCTTGCACCGGTGCTGTGTTTCACCGCCGAGGAGGCCTGGACCGCGCGCTACGGCGAGACCGACAGCGTGCATCTGCAGCGTCTGCCGGAGATCCCGGAAGCCTGGCTGGATGCGCCGCTGGCCGAACGCTGGAGCCGGCTGCGCGCCGTGCGCCGGCTGCTCACCAGCGAGATCGAGACGGCGCGCCGCAACAATGTGGTCGGCTCCTCGCTGCAGGCGGAGATCGTGCTCGGTATGCCCGACGCGGACGCGCGGGAATTCGGCGGGGTAGACTGGGAAGAGCTGGCGATCGTCTCCAAGGTCGTGCTGTCACCGTCGCCATCCGTCACGGTGACGGTGCGCGCCGCACCCGGCGCCAAGTGCGCGCGCTGCTGGCGGGTGCTCGAGGAGGTCGGCAGCCGCCACGACCATCCCGCCTTGTGCCTGCGGTGCGCCGACGTGGTGGCATGATCCGGGGGGGCATGATCAGGTTGGGCTTGCCGGTGGCGCTGCTCGTACTCGTCTGTGACCAGGCCAGCAAATACTGGATCCTCAATATCCTCGACCTGCCGGCCCTCGGCTCGATCGCGCTGCTGCCGGTGTTGAACCTGACCATGGTCTGGAACCATGGCGTCACCTTCGGCCTGTTCAAAGGGCTCGGCGGTGTCGGGCCGTGGCTGCTGACCGGGGTGGCGGTCGCGGTGGTGGCGCTGCTGCTGGTCTGGATGGCGCGCACCGACCGCGCCTCCGTGGCCATCGCATTGGGCGCGATCGCCGGCGGTGCGATCGGCAACGTCATCGACCGCATCCGCTACGGCGCGGTGGTCGATTTCATCCATGCGCACGCCTTTGGCTGGTCCTGGTATGTGTTCAATGTGGCTGACGCCTCGATCGTCTGCGGCGTGGCGGTGCTGATGATCGACAGCCTGTTCGAGCGCCGACGCGCCGGCTGAAGCCAGGGCATCATGCCGCACGCGCCGACCATCAGCTGAACGCCGGCACCCCCCTGCTTAGGGAGTCTGGCAGATCGCGCCACTGGCATCGCCGGTGAGGCGCTGCGCGGCGGCTCCCGGCCGCTCAATCTGTACCGCGTCCAGTGGCCGTGTCGCGACCGCACCATCGAGAGCGTCTTTGTAGCGCCTGTTCAACGAATGGAGCTTCAGTTCTCGCCGATACCAGGTTCGGCCTGATCAACCAGACGGTGACGGCGCAGATCGCGCTCAGGCTGCTGTTGCAACATTATGCACTATGAAGTAGATAATACAAAATTGTATTCTACGAGCCCGCCATAGTTTCAAAGCCTGACACGACCAATTAAAATCAACCATAAAACGTCCGGGAAACGCCATGATCCGTTATGCGATTATCAGCTCGGCTGTATTGGGTCTCTCTTTGGCACCATTAAATACAGCGAAGAGCGAACCTCCCGCAACATACCACATTACAAATATATTGCCGGTCCCTGGCGAGGGACTTTGGGATTATCTTACGTTCGATCAGTCGCACCGTAGACTGTTCGTCACCCGTGTCGGTGGCGTCGACGTCTTTGACGCGAGTGGTTCCGTGCTGGCCAGCGCGGGTTCTATCCCTGGCGGCCCCGGCGTGTTGGTGAATCGCGCCGTTCCTGTCGAGAGCCGCGACCTTGGTTTTACGAGCAACGGGCCCGCCGACAGCACGACTTTGTTCCGGCTCTCCGATCTCAAGGTCAAAGGCGTGTTTCCGCTGGGCGAAGCAACCGACGCCGCGGTCTATGACGAGGAAACCCGTCATGCGGTGTTTTTCAGTGCAGCAGGTCAGGATGCCCTTGTCTTCGATCCTCGAAGCCGTACGGTTATCGATCATATTCCGCTTGGCTCTGCGCCGGAATTCGCCGTGGACGATCACGAGGGCACAATTTACGTCAATCTTCCCGCGACCGGAAAGGTCGCGAGGATCGATGCCCGCACCGACAGGGTTGTCGCCCAATATACCGTTGATCCGAGTTGCCACGCCAATTCCTCGATCGACATCGATCAGGCCGACCATCTGTTATTCGTCGGTTGTTTCAGCGGCGAGCTGGATGTGATCAATCAGCGGACTGGTCGCACCGTCTCGACGTTCCCGACCGGTCCATTGCCGGACAGTGTGGAATATGATCCGGGCACCCGCACGGTATTTGCCTCCACAGTTGACGGGAAAATTACGGCAGTCGAAGTCGACAGCTCAATCCATCAAGAGCTGCTTCAGGTTGCCACCACGCAGCCGGGCACCCACAGCTTGACCATCGATCTCAGGACACACAGGATTTTCACCGACACGGCGGACGCTGGACCGACCGGCCCGGACGGCCTGCCGTTTATCATCCGCGGAACGTTTCGTGTCCTCACCGTGGCTCCCTGAGGTTATGCCTAGTGCGTCGGACCGGTCCAACCAGGCGGCTTGGTAGTCCGCCGCTCCAAACTCATGCAGCCCAGACAGTTTCTGTCGCAGCCCGGAGATACAAGTCATATCGATCGCGCGTCTGACAACAGAATGTCGGACGGCTGATATCGGCTTCCCTCTGCTTGCCCGAACCTGCGAATCGGGGCTAAAGAGGCGCCATGCGCACAACGCGTCCTTCGGCTCGCCCCAGAGTCCGAGCTTCCGTTCGACCAGCCGCCCTCTCGGGAGTGCTGGCCTGCGCCCTGCTGGCCGGCTGCTCCGGGCACGATATCGAGCGCGATTTCGGCCTGGTTCGTGACGCCCCCGACGAGTACACGGTGACCACGCGGGCGCCGCTCTCGATGCCGCCGCAATCCGAACTGCCGAACCCGCAACCCGGCGCGCCGCGGCCGCAGGAACAGAGCTCCCGCCTGGAGGCAGAGGAGACGCTGGCGCCGGACGTGGCCCTGCAAGGCGACGCCGGGACCAACTCCGCGGGCCAGTCCGCCCTGGTCGCCTCCGCCAGCGCCAAGGCCGCGGCACCAGTCGGCGCCGGGCATGGCGAGCTCGACCAGCCCGGAACCGGTTTCGTCAACGAGCTGATGTTCTGGCACGGTGGCCGCGCCGGCTCGGTGGTGGACGCCGGCCCCGAAAAGCAGCGTCTCGAGGAGAATGCCGCCCTCGGTCGGCCACCGACCGACGGCGCGACGCCCACCCGGAAAATCAGCAAGCCGGGCTGGTTCGGCGGCCAGTAAGGTGAGCCAAGCGGCCGCGATCCGGCTGCTGCCCGCAATACTGGTCGACAGGATTGCCGCCGGCGAGGTGATTGAGCGGCCGGCCGCTGTGGTCAAGGAGCTGGTCGAGAACGCGATCGACTCCGGTGCCGCGCACATCTCGGTCGGCCTCGATGGCGGCGGCATCGAGCGCATCACCGTCACCGACGACGGCGCCGGTATGACACCAGCCGAACTCGGCCTGGCGGTGCTGCGGCACTGCACCTCCAAGCTCGCCGACGAAAGCCTGGTGCGCATCGCCACCCTCGGCTTCCGCGGCGAGGCGCTGCCCGCAATTGGTGCGGCCGCGCGGCTCTGCCTGACCTCGCGCCCGAGGGGAGCATCGGGGGAAGCATCGGGGGGAGCATCGGGGGAAGCATCGGCGGGGGCTGCGGAAGCGTGGGCTTTGCGGGTCGAGGGTGGCGTCGTGGGCGATTGCATGCCGGCCGCCGGCAGCTTCGGCACCAGGGTGCTGGTCGAGGATTTGTTCTTCGCCACGCCGGCGCGCCGCAAGTTCCTGAAAAGTCCGCGGATTGAGGCGGCGCATGCCGAGACGGTGCTGCGCCGGCTGGCGATGGCGGCGCCGCGGATCGGCTTCGACCTCACCATCGACGGCAGAAACGTGCTGGCGCTGCCACCCACCGACCGCGCGGCCCGCAGTGCCGCCTTGCTTGCGGAGTCGGGTGCCACGCCGGACGGGCTGCTCAACATCGAAGCAGACCGCGACGGCATGGCGTTGCGCGGCTTCGCCTGCGCCGCCTCGGTCAGTCGCGCCACCGCGGCTGGGCAATATCTGGTCGTCAATGGCCGGCCAGTGGTCGATCCGGTGCTGCGTACGGCGGTGCGCGTCGCCTATCGCATGGTGATCGCCGCCGGGCGGCACCCGGTGCTGGCGCTGTTTCTCGACATCCCGCACGAGCGGGTCGACGTCAATGTGCATCCGGCCAAGACCGAGCTGCGCTTTGCCGATGCGGCGTCGGTGCGCGGGCTGGTGATCTCCGCCTTGCAGCGGGCGCTGGGCGGCGGCGCCGGGCGTGCCGGGCTGTCGCCGCTGCCGCGCGCCGCCGCCGCGCGGATCTGGTATCCGCCCGAGCCTGCCGCGGTCCAGGCGGGCTTTGCCGAGGCCGCCGCGCCGATTGCGTCCCTGGATTTCAACACAGCGCCGCAAGCCCGCGGCGGCCACCTTGCTCCCGCGATCGCCACGACGGACCATCCGCTGGGGGCGGCGGTGGCCCAGGTGCTCGACACCTATGTGATCGCGGTCGCCGCCGATCAGAGCCTGGTGCTGGTCGATCAGCACGCAGCGCACGAACGCCTGACGCACGAGACCCTGCGCGCGCAGTGCCTGGCCGGCACGGTCGTGTCGCAGCGGCTGCTGCTGCCGGAGGTGGTGGAGCTGCCGCGTGGTGCCGCGGCCCGGCTGCTCGTGCATGCGGACATGCTGGGACGGCTGGGTCTGGCCTTCGAGGCGTTCGGCGGCGAGGCGCTGCTGGTGCGGGCCTTGCCGGCGCTGCTCGGCAGTCCCGATCCCGCCGTCCTGCTGCGCGATCTCGCCGACGAGCTTGGTGCCGACGAATTGGCCGACCCGAACGAAGCCTCGGCCTTGACCGCGCGTCTCGACGCGGTGATCGCGCGTCTCGCCTGCCACGGCAGCATTCGCGCCGGACGTCGGCTGCAACGCGAGGAGATGGACGCGCTGCTGCGCCAGATGGAGGCGACGCCGCGCGCCGCCACCTGCTCGCACGGGCGGCCGACCTATCTCCGGCTCAGCCGCCACGAGCTCGAGCGGATGTTCGGGCGTACGTAAAGGTGGGGCCTGAAGGCGGGACCTGATCTGGGCAGAGCCGGCCAAGCTGGCTAGGATGCGCCGCCCCGAGGATCGAGACCGCCACGTGCATCTGCCCCTGCTCTCCCTGGTGACCTTCCTGCCGCTGCTCGGCGCGCTGGCGTTGCTGCTGTTGCGCGGCGAGACCGCTCAGGCCACCGCCCGCCAGGTCGCACTCTGGACCAGCCTGGTGGTGTTCGTGTTGTCCATCTTCCTGTGGCTCGGCTTTGATCCGAACCGGCCGGGATTTCAGTTCCAGGAGCGCGCGCGCTGGATGAGCGGCTTTGGCGTCTCCTATCATGTCGGCCTCGACGGCATCAGCCTGCTGTTCGTGCTGCTGGCCACGGCGCTGACCCCGGTTGCGGTTCTGGGCTCCTGGCGCATCGCGGGGGACCGCGTTCGCGACTACATGCTCACTCTGCTGCTGCTCGAGACCACCCTGATCGGTCTGTTCTCGGCACTCGATTTCATCGTGTTCTACGTGTTCTTCGAGGCGACCCTGATCCCGGCCAGCCTGCTGATCGGCATCTGGGGCAGCAGCGCGCGACGGGTCACGGCGTCGGTGCGGTTCTTCCTGTTCACCTTCGGCGGCTCGCTGTTCATGCTGATCGCGCTGCTGGTGATGTGGCATATCGCCGGCACCACCGATATCCCGGTGCTGCTGCGCACGCATTTCGCGCCCGCCACACAGATGTGGATGTTCGTCTGTCTCGCCCTCGCCTTTGGCGTGAAGCTGCCGCTGTTCCCGCTGCATGGCTGGATGCCGGACGCCTACACCGAGGCGCCGGCGCCGGCGGCGGTGCTGATCTCCGGCGTGCTGTCCAAGGCCGGCGCCTACGGGTTCCTGCGCTTCTCCATCGGCATGCTGCCCGATGCCGCTCAGCGCGCAGCGCCCTGGATGATCGGCCTGGGCATCATCGCGGTGATCTATGCCGCGATCATCGCCCTCGTGCAGACCGATATGAAGCGCCTGGTGGCCTACTCCTCGTTCTCGCATATGGGCCTGATCCTGGTCGGGCTGTTCACCCTGAACGGGCCCGGGATCAATGGCGCGCTGTTTCAGATGCTCAGCCACGGCATCATCATCGCCGCCCTGTTTTTGATGGTCGGCATGCTCGGCGGCCGCATCGGCTCGCGCGAGACCGCCCGCTTCGGCGGCGTGGCGCACCGCATGCCGGTGCTGGCGACGCTGCTGATGCTGTTTGCGATGGCCAATGTCGGACTGCCCGGCACCGGCGCCTTCGTCGGCGAGCTGCTGGTGATGATCGGCGCGATCCAGATCGGTTTCTGGGTGGCGCTGCTCTCCGGCATGGGGATGATCGTGGGCGCCGTCTACATGCTGGTGATGGTGCGACGGGTGATGTTCGGCGCCGCCTCCGGCCTGGTCGCGGCCTTGCGCGATCTGAATGCGCGCGAACGCGCCGTGCTGGTGCCGCTCGCGGTGGTCACCCTGTGGATGGGGGTGCACCCGTCCTCGTTCACCCGGGTGTTCAATCCGACCGTGGAGGTTCTGGCGCAGTCCTACGGTCATGGCTATCCGGCGCCGCATCCCGTGGTGGCGGCGCGCTGAGACCTGCCACCGCACCAAGACCTGCCACCGACCTGAGATCCGCCACCAGCGCCTGCCCGACCGCACTGGTCTCCTGCCACAATGTTCCGATCTCGCGGATCAACGCGAGCTTGATTTTGACGTCGTCCGCATCGCCGCTGAGCCGGAGCAGGTCGAGTTGGATGCCGTAGCTGTGGGTGACGAAGCGGGCCACGCGAAAGGGCAGGTCGCCACCGAGATTGCCGAGGTCGCCGGCATAGGCTTCGGTGATGGTCTGGAACGGCTGGTTGGGCCCCATTACGGGCGCACTCCTGACCGGGCGACCGGCCTCGAAGTCGTCATGCATCGTGGCGAGCTTACCGGAAATGTCGCGCGCTTCAACCAGATGCAGTAGCGCGTCGATGGCGCCGGCCAAGGCCAGTGCCATGCCGATCCGGGCGCGACGATGCCGGAAGAGTTCCACGGCGAGGCCGCCGCCGAAGATCGCGATCGCCGTCGCCACACTGCCGAACAAGGCGGGCACTGCCGGGTTCACGCTGGGCCATCGATCCTGATCTAACGAGCAAGACAGTGCCCGTGGTTGCGGCGGCTTGCAACTTCGGCCGCCGCCACTTCATTTGACGATCATGCTTGCACATCACGACCGTCCGCTCCCCACGCCGCCACTCCGTATTGGCAGGCGTTCGCAGCTCGAAGCCTTCCTCGTGCTGCGTCGCAATCCGCTCGAACTCTGGGGACCGGAGGCCTACGAGCAGGCAATCCTGCCCGGCCGCTTCCTTGGACGCGGCCAGATCCTGCTCAACGATCCGGACGCGATCCGTCACGTGCTGCTCGGCAATCACGACAACTACCAGCGCAGCGCCCCGACCCGTCGTGTGCTGCGGCCGATCCTGGGCCAGGGCCTGTTTCTCGCCGAGGGCGAGGCGTGGCGTCACCAGCGCCGGGCGATCGCGCCCAGCCTGGCGCCACGGGTGATGCCGATCCTGACCCGGCATATCCTGCGGGTGACGAACGCCGCCCTGGTCGAACTCGAGGCGCGTCGCGGACGTCCGCTCAACCTGCTCGGCGCGCTGCAGCGGCTCACCCTGGATGTCGCCGGGCAGTCGATGTTTTCGCTGGAGATGGGCCGCTTCGGCGCGGACATGCGCGCGCTGATGCTGCGCTATGCGCTCAACTACGCCAAGGTCGGCGTGCTCGACCTGATGCTGCCGCCTGACGTCGCCTCGCCGCTGGATCGTGGCCGTGCCGCGTTCCGCGAGGACTGGCTGGCGCTGATCGACCGTATCATCGTCGCGCGCGACGCAAATGCCAGGAGCGGGGACGAACCGCGCGACCTGCTCGATCTGCTGCGCGACGCCCGCGATCCGCAGACCAATGAGGGCTTCAATCACGCGCAGCTGCGCGACGAGGTCTCCACCCTGATCCTCGCCGGGCACGAGACCACCGCCGTGTCGCTGTTCTGGGCCGCCACCATTGCCGCGATGCGGCCGCGGATGCAGGAGCGGATCGCCGAGGAGGCGCAGTCGGTGGATCTCGCCGCCGAGGGCGCGGTCGGCAAATTGCGCTTCACCCGCGCCTTTCTCGACGAGACCTTGCGGTTGTATCCGCCGGCCTACCTGATCGTGCGCGAGGCGCAGGGCCCGGACGAGATCGCCGGCCACAAGATTGCCCCCGGCACCATCGTCAGCATCTCGCCCTGGGTGCTGCATCGCCATCATGCGCATTGGCACCAGCCGGAGCGGTTCGATCCGGAACGCTTCATGTCGGGTGCGCCGCCGCCCGACCGGATGGTCTATATTCCGTTCGGCGCCGGTCCGCGTGTCTGTGTCGGCGCGCAGTTCGCGCTGAACGAAGGCGTGCTGGTGCTGGCCAGCCTGCTGCGCCGCTTCAAGCTCGACCTGATCGGCACGACGCAGGTGCGTCCGCGCGGGCTGATCACCACCCAGCCGGACCGGCCGGTGCCGTTCCTGCTGACCAGCCGGATGCAATAAAGGCTCCATACAATAAAGGCTCCGGGGAGCGCCCCGGAGCCTTCCATTGTCTGAAGCCCGTCGCGTGAAGCGTTCGGTCAGGCCGGCAGTGCGTTGGCGCTGGCGGCAATCCCAACCCGGGTGATCACGGTATCAATCGTCCCGGCCGCTGTAAGCGACACCTTCGTCAAACAATGAGACACTGGATCACCTCCTTTCAGTTGTTGCTCGTGGCAGATTAGGACACGGCCGACATGTCCTTCAAGCGATTCGTAAGCGAGACCCACATGCCCTCTCTGTTCGACCCGATCCAGCTCGGCGCCATCGCGGCACCCAACCGCATCCTGATGGCGCCGCTGACCCGCGGCCGCGCCAGTGCGGATCATGTCCCCACGCCGATCATGGCCGAGTATTATGCCCAGCGCGCCAGTGCGGGACTGATCATCTCCGAGGCCACCGGCATCAGCCGTGAGGGACTCGGCTGGCCCTACGCCCCCGGCATCTGGAACGACGCGCAGAGGCGTGCCTGGACGCCAGTGGTCGCGGCCGTGCACCAGGCCGGCGGCCGGATCCTGTGCCAGCTCTGGCACATGGGCAGGCTGGTGCATCCCGATTTCCTTGAAGGTGCCGCACCGGTATCCTCCTCGGCGACCATCGCACCCGGCCGGGCGCATACCTATGCCGGCAAGCAGCCCTACGGCATGGCCCGTGCCCTGCAGACCGGCGAAATCGCGCGCCTGCTCGCGGACTACCGCACCGCCGCGGCCCTCGCCATGGATGCGGGCTTCGACGGCGTGCAGATCCACGCCGCCAATGGCTACCTGATCGACCAGTTCCTGCGCGACAACAGCAATCACCGCGACGATGACTATGGCGGCGATGTGGCCTGCCGCGTGCGGCTGCTGCGCGAGGTGACGCAGGCGGTGGCGGAGACGGTCGGGCCCGGGCGCACCGCAGTCCGGCTGTCGCCGAACGAGGCGATCCAGGGTGTCGACGACAGCGACCCGGCCGCCTTGTTCACGGCCGCCGCCCGCGTGCTTGGCGAGATCGGCATCGCCTTTCTTGAACTGCGCGAGCCGGGCGAGCACGGCACCTTCGGCCGCGCCGCCCACCCGGCCGTGGCCCCCGCGATCAAGGCCGCGTTTGGCGGCCCGCTGGTGCTGAACTCGGATTATGACGGCACCCGCGGCCAAGCCGCCCTGGACAGCAATGTTGCGGACGCAATCGCCTTCGGCCGTCCGTTCCTCGCCAATCCCGACCTGCCGGCGCGCATCCGGACCGGTGCCACGTTGAACCCGGACGTCATGGCGACATGGTACAGCCAGGGCCCGGAAGGCTACACCGACTACGCGAAGCTCAACGCCGCCTGAGGCCTTAGCTGCACGAGCTCAGGCCGGCCTCGCCCGCGTCACCACGGTGTCGATGACGTCGGCCGGGCCGTATAGGATCCGGGCAAGATAGCCCGCGAGCATGGCGCCGGCGAGCGGCGCCAGCCAGAACATCCAGAGCTGGCCGATATAGGCGCCACCCGCGAACAAGGCCGGCGCGGTGCTGCGCGCCGGATTGACCGACGTGTTGGTAACCGGGATCGCGATGAGATGGATCAAGGTCAGGCCGAGGCCGATCGGAATGCCGGCAAAGCCGACCGCGGCGCCCTTCGAGGTCGTACCGACGATGATCATCAGGAAGAAGAAGGTCAGTATCAGCTCGGTCAGAAAGCAGGCGCCGATTGAATAGTGCCCCGGACTGAGCGCGCCGTAGCCGTTTGCGGCGAAGCCCTTGGGCTCCCAACCGGGCTGCCCGGACGCGATTGTCCACAGCACCGCCGAGGCGCAGATGGCGCCGGCCAACTGGACTGCGATATAGGGCAGTACGTGTTTATTGGCGCAGCGCCCGGCTGCCCATAGGCCCAGCGTCACGGCCGGGTTGAAATGGCCGCCGGAGATGTGACCGACCGCGTAGGCCATGGTCAGCACCGTCAGGCCGAAGGCAAATGCCACGCCGGTGAAGCCGATGCCGTATTGCGGGAACGCGGCGGAGAACACCGCGGCGCCGCAACCGCCAAACACCAGCCAGAACGTTCCCAGAAATTCCGCGGCCAAACGCCGCTGCATGTCTTGCATCAGGAGCCTCGCTTGGAGCCAGCCAACGTCTCGACTTGGAGATAATCTCCGCCGAAATGCGTCGAAAAGCAAAACATTTTCGTAAAACTGGACGTGAGCGTCCCGAGGCGCTCAGGCGTGCGGCGCGCGCCGGCGCAGCAGCGGCCGGCCGACCCGGATCATCGTGCCTGCTTCGACATCCGCGCAGACCTCGAAGGACGCGGGTGCGATGACGATGATGGTCGAGCCGTGCTCGAACCAGCCAAGTTCGCAGCCTTTACGAACGCGCACGTCGCACGTCACGCGGGCGCCGGCGGGGGGCAAAGCGATGGCGCGCAGTCGGATTCCGGCCACCAGGATCGCCGCGACCGCGATCAAGGTGAGGCGCTCCCCGCCATCCGCGAGCCGGGCGCTGATCACGGCGCGCTCATTGCGGCAGAACAGCCTGTCGATGCGTCGCAAGGTCGCTGTATTGACGTTAAAGACGTCGCCATGGATGTGTGACACCGCCGCCACGGTACAGTCATGCGGCGCATGGAAATGGTGATACATCCCCGATGTCAGGCGCAGGGTAACGTAGCGCGCGTCATTGAGAGACGCCGCGTGACGATCGTCGTCGAGCAGGTCGCGCAGTCCATAGGTCGAGCCCTTCACCTGCAGCATCGCGCCGTCGCGGACGATGCCATGGGCGCCGACGATGCCGTCGCAGGGGCTGACCAGGATTGCCGGGTCCGGATCGATCGGCCGCGCGCCCGGCTTGAGCGTGCGGGTGAAACAGTCATGCAGGCTCCTGAACCGGGTTTCCGCGGCGTCGCTGAAATCGATCTCGGCGAACACCTGCCAGAGTCGCAGCAACAGGCTGCAAATCAGCGGTTGTTTGATCCGGCTGAGCCACCCTACCAGACGGGTCGCCAGGCGTCGCGGCATGGCATTTGTTAGCAGGAAGTTCACATCTTCCTGCCGCGTGATGCGGGCTATGATGGAAGCCCGCGTCATCGCATTGCTTGCTTCGTGCGGACGCGCGCTATGAGGGAGTGCTGATGCGGCCCTGGTTGCTTGCTGTCGCGACCGGGAGCGTCGTGGCCCTTGCGCAATCCGGCAGGCAGCGCCTGCTGCTGTCGCAAGCGAAACACCCCTCGCTCGCCGGACATGCCGGATTGGCACGGCGCGTGGCTGGAATGATCCCGTATCATGGCTATGACGCGTCGCGGATGTTTTGCGTCGATCAGGCGCCCCCGCCGATCGCCGAGCTGCGCCGCGACGGCTTTTTTCGGTTGGCGCAGCTCTACGCCGCTAAATTCGAGAAAACGAATGCGCTGACGGCAGCGACGGCGCCCGCGCTGTCCGACCTGCAATTCACTTCCGGCTACCGCGTGCCGTTCCAGTTCAGGGACTTGGTGCGCGAGCATCTGCCGGTCGGCGGCTTTCTCGCGGCCGGCTCGGCGGCCACGGTGACCGACCTCGACGGCAATATGTTCCATGATCTTACCGGCTCCTACGGGGTCAATCTGCTCGGCTACGATGTCTACAAGAGCTGCATCGCGCGCGGCGCCGAACGGGTGGCCGAGCTTGGCCCGGTGCTCGGCGCCTATCACCCGGTCGTCGCCGAGAACGTCACGCGGCTGCGTGCGCTGTCGGGTCTCGACGAGGTGTCGTTTCACATGTCGGGCACCGAAGCGGTGATGCAGGCGGTGCGGCTTGCGCGCTACCACACCGGACGCCCGCGAATCGTGCGCTTCTGCGGCGCCTATCACGGCTGGTGGGACGACGTGCAGCCGGGCATCGGCAACCCCACACTCCCCGGCCGCACGCTGACGCTGGCGGAGATGTCCGAGCGCACTCTGCGCGTGCTCCGCCAGCGTCGCGACATCGCCTGCGTGCTGGTCAATCCGCTGCAGGCGCTGCATCCCAATCGCGCCGCCCCTGCGGACGGCGCGCTGCTCGACAGTTCGCGCGGCGCCGGTGTCGACCGCGACGCCTACACGCGCTGGCTGCGCGCGCTGCGGGCGGTCTGCTATGCGCGCGGCATCGTGCTCATCCTCGATGAGGTGTTCACCGGCTTTCGCCTGGCACGAGGCGGGGCGGCAGCATATTTCGATGTACAACCCGATCTTGTCACCTACGGCAAGACGCTCGGCGGCGGACTGCCGGTCGGCGTGCTGTGCGGCCGGGCGGCGGTGATGAAACGCTTCCGTGACGACCGGCCCGTCGACGTCTGCCTGGCACGCGGCACCTTCAATGCGCATCCCTATGTGATGGGAGCGATGGCGGCGTTTCTCGATCATCTGGACCAGCCCGCCACCGCGGCGCTGTACCAGGATCTCGACCGGCTTTGGGACGCCCGTGCATCGGCGCTCAATGGGCGGCTGCACGACGCCATGTTGCCGGTCAGGGTGGCCAACCTCTCCTCGATCTGGACCGTCTGCTATAGTGTCCCGTCGCGCTATAACTGGATGCTGCAATATTATCTTCGCGCCGCTGGAATCGCGCTGAGCTGGGTCGGCACTGGGCGATTGATTTTCAGCCTGAACACCAACGATGATGCGTTCGAGGCGATCAGCGTCCGCTTCATCCAGGCCTGCCGCGCCATGCAGGCCGACGGCTGGTGGTGGACCGGCGGCACCAGCAACCGCTCACTGCGACGCCAGGTGCTCCGTGAGATGCTGATGACACGCCTGGAAGTCCTCCGCATCCGTGCTCGCCCGTCGCCTGCCAAACAATGAAGCGGGCGCACGGTAATACAGCCCGATGTCATGGAACGGATCGGTGAGGATCTTGGTGGCCCAGACTAGCGCGGTTCGCAGGTCGCGGGCAGCCAGCAGTTGCGCCATTCGAAACAGCAGGCTGCCCACGCCGATGACAAGCCACAGCATGCCGACATGGTGCGCGAACGCCAGCGCCGAGGCGGGTGCGGCGCATAGGCCATGCAGGGTGGGATCGAACACGAACAGCAGTGGCGACAGCGCCCAGACTGCCATCAGAACGATCTTGCGCTTGAGGTTATAGCCGACCTTGATCGCTTCCTTGTAGTCGTGCGTGGCCTGATTGACGTTGTCATAGCCCTTCGGCTCGAACACCAGATGCCCGATCTGCCGGCTGGTCATTGCAATCAGCCAGCCGAGCAGGGCGGCCGCTGCCGGATCCTTGAACGCGACGCCGTAGGCCACGACGAACGTCACGGCACTGAGCAGATGCAGCGACTGGTTGATCCGGCTGTGGTGGTAGTAGCGATGGTCGTCCCAGCGCTGTTCCTTGAGGTCTCGCAGGAATCGGGTCAATGAAATCCCCTCAAGTTCGAAGAAACCGAATGAGTTGAAAATGACCGAACGGCGGCAGCGGACGGCGCTCCAGCAGGCGCACGTTGGCGCGATGCGCGCACCAGTCCGCGTAGCGCGACCAGGCGAAATCGGTTCGCCAGCCGAGGCGGGTGGTCACCGGCATCAGCCATTTCTCGATGCTGCCGCGCAGACCGGACTCGGCACCGATACGGCTGGTGAGAATGATCTCGCCGCCCGGCCTGACCACGCGCGCGAACTCGTCGAGTGCGCGCTCCGGATTGGCGATGGCGGTGACGACATAGTGCGCGACGACCACATCGAAGGCAGCGTCCGCAAACTCCAGGCATTCGGCGTCCATCACCATGATGTCTTCGACGTTGCCCAGTGACTGGCGCTTCACCCGCAGCCTGGCCTTCGCAAGCATCGGCTCCGCGATGTCGATGCCGATGATCCGGCTGCTGCGGCTATAGGCGGGCAGCGACAGGCCGGTGCCAACGCCGACTTCGAGAATGCGGCCGCCGATTTGCTCCGCCGCCGCCACGGCGGCGAGCCGGCCGGCGCGGAACACCGGGCCGAAGACCGCGTCATAGACCGGCGCCCACTGGCTGTAGGCCGTGGCGACGCGGGCACTTTGCATCTCGGCTGTCATGCCACCGCGTTCCACATCAGTCCGGTGTCGGTTCGGATAAACCTCCTACCAGACAAACCCGAGGCAGCGGCGTGACAGTTTTAAAACGGGCGCGCGGATCAGACGTCGAGCAGTTCGACGCTTTTCGCGTGTTCCTGAATAAAGGCGAAGCGCAGTTCGGGCCTGCGGCCCATCAGGCTTTCGACCATCAGGCCGGTGGCCTCGCGGTCGGTGGCGACCACCTTGAGCAAAGTGCGGTGACGCGGGTCCATGGTCGTCGTCTTGAGGTCGCCGGGGGGCATCTCGCCGAGGCCCTTGAAGCGGCTCACCTCGACCTTCGCACCCGCCTTGAACGCGGATTTGAGCTTTCGCTCGCGGTCGCGGTCGTCCATCGCATAGACGGTCTTCGCCCCCTGGGTCAGCCGGTAGAGCGGCGGCTGGGCGAGATAGAGATGGCCTTGCGCGATCAGCCCGGGCAGCTCGCGATAGAAGAAGGTCATCAGCAGCGAGGCGATATGAGCGCCGTCGACGTCGGCGTCGGTCATGATGATGACGCGGCCGTAGCGCAGGCGGGCCATGTCGGCGCCGGCGCCGCTGCCGCAGCCCAGCGCCTCGATAAGGTCGCGTAGCTCCTGGTTCTGCCGCAGCTTTTCGAGGGTGGCACTCGCCACGTTGAGGATCTTGCCGCGCAACGGCAGCACCGCCTGGGTCTCGCGGTTGCGGGCCTGCTTGGCGGAGCCGCCGGCGCTGTCGCCCTCGACCAGGAAGAGTTCGGTCTCGGCGGCGCGCTCGCTGGTGCAGTCGATCAGCTTGCCGGGCAGGCGCAGCCGTCGCGTCGCCGACTTGCGCGGCGCATCGCGCAGCTCGCGCGCCCGTCTGCGGTCCTCGGCACGTTCGACCAGGGCGCCGAGCAGGGTGTCGGCTTGCGCCGGATGGCCGGCGAGCCAATGGTCGAAGCGGTCACGCAGCGCCGTCTCGACCAGTTTGGCTGCCTCCTGGCTGGTCAGCTTCTCCTTGGTCTGGCCCTGGAAATGCGGATTGCGAATAAACACCGACAGCTTGGCCGCGACCACGCCGAGCAGGTCCTCGGCGGTGACGAGCTGGGCGCGTTTGTTGTGGCGCTGCTCGCCCCAGCCGCGCAGGCCGCGCAGCAGGGCGGCGCGGAAGCCGGTCTCGTGCGTGCCGCCCTGCGGGGTCGGGATGGTGTTGCAGAACGAGGCGAGCGACGCTTCGCCCGAGTCGCGCCACACAATGGCCCATTCGAGCCGGCCGGTGGCGCTGCCGTCCGCCGCCGCCGGCAGCTCGGCCTCCCCGGACCAGAGCTCGGCCAGCATCCCGGCCGCGTCGCCGAGTTCGTCGCGCAGGCTGTCGGCGAGGCCGCCGGGGAAGTGCAGCAGCGCCTCGGCGGGGAGGTCGTCGCGGTCCGTGACCAGGCTCGGATCGACGCTCCAGCGCAGGCTGACGCCGCGGAACAGGAAGGCCTTGGCGCGGCACAGGCGATACAGCCGCAGCGGATTGAACCGCAGCGCACCGAAAATCTCGGTATCCGGGGTGAAGCGGATTTGGGTGCCGCGACGGTTCTGGGTGGCGCCGATCCGGGTCAGCTTCGTCGTCGGGCGGCCGCGCTCATAGTCCTGCCGCCACACCTCGCGGTCGCGCGCGACCTCCACCTCCAGCCGCGACGACAGCGCATTGACCACCGAGGCGCCGACCCCGTGCAGGCCGCCCGAGGTCGCATAGGCGTCGCCGGAGAACTTGCCCCCGGAGTGCAGGGTGGTGAAGATCACCTCAAGCGCCGAGCGGTCGGTGAATTTTGGGTGCGGGTCGACCGGGATGCCGCGGCCGTTATCGCGCACGGTGATCTGGTTTGCGTCGTCGAGCGCGAACTCGATCAGGCTGGCGTGGCCGGCCACCGCCTCGTCCATGGCATTGTCCAGGATTTCGGCGGCGAGGTGGTGCAGGGCGGTCTCGTCGGTGCCGCCGATATACATGCCCGGCCGGCGGCGCACCGGCTCGAGGCCCTCCAGCACCTCGATGTCGCGGGCATCGTAGCGCCCGTTCGCACGCTTGGAGGGCGCGCGTCCGGGCGCGCTTTCGGGCTCGTCGCGCGAGAACAGGTCGGCCATTTAGTGTCGGTGGCGGGGATGGATGCGTCGGGTACTGCGGATATGGCGCACGCGGCCATGCTCTTGCGATGCGGCCGGGGCGTCGCAGGTCTCATAGACCGCCGGTTCCGCGATGTCCTTGGCTTCGGCATAGCCGCCGAGATCGCTGGCATTGTCGAGCGCCATGACCTCGCCGAACATATTGGCGCGTTGCGCGCAGAACTGCGTGCCGGCGGCCAGCCCGCGCTCGGATTGGACGTTGGCGAGTTGGGTGATGTAGTCGTCGTGCTCGGTCTGCGCATGTCGTCCGTAGGTGTGCTTGAAGTAGGCGATGAGGTCGCGCTCCTGGCCGGTGAGGTCGGGCCGGAACTTGGCGACGAAGGCGTTGTAGCTGTCCTGCTCGCCGCACGACAGCGCGGTCACCATCAGTTCGCTCTTCAGCCCTTCAACGTCGAAGGCCTGGCGCGCCGCGGATTTGCCGCAGAGTTCCGCCGCCGACGCGGCCGACCCGAGGGTGCTTGCGATCATCAGCAGGGTGGCGGCAAGCAGGGTGGAACAGGTCGACATACAGACTTCCGGACCGGATTCGTTTGAGTGGCTGAGTGTATAGGCCGGGGCCGAGGCCGCAAGGCAAGCACGGAGTGACGCATGCAGGCTTCCGCACTGGTCGGGCTTGCTCTACACGAACCCCCGGCGGTGAAGGGGATCCCAACGAGTGAGCCTGCGTGTTGCGCCAATATTACCTTGTCTGATCGCGGCTGGAGCGCTCGTCGGCTGCGTGGCACGGCCACCCGCGCCGCCCGTGCCACCCAACCCATTCGGCTATCTCAAGCCCTCCGGGCTCTGCAAGCACGGCCCGGTCGCCAAGACGGCGGCGGGACTGGAGGTGGCGATGACGTTGCGCAGCGACGACGGCTATTGCGGGGTCGACCTGCAGGCACCGGCGGGTGGCGCCTACACATCGTTCGTGCTGACGGCGTTGCCGGCGCACGGCAAGAGCTTCATCTACAATTATAATAACCATACCGCCGTGACCTACACCGCGGCCACCGCCTATGCCGGCATCGACAGCTTCACCGTGAGCCTCGTGCCCAAGGCTGGCGAGCAGCGGGTGGCGCTGAAGGTCCTGGTCACGGCTGATGCGACCGGCGTGCCGCCGCCGGCCAAGCCAGCGCCGCCGCCACCTGCCGCCAAGCCGGCGCCGCCGCACGCACGGCACCACCGGACATCGACCCACAAGTCAGCGACCCACCGAATAACGACAAAGTAGGTCAGCGCTGATCCTGCTGCTTGCGGCGCCCCGGATGCGCGGGGGCCTCCGCCGTTGCGATCGGCAGCGGCACCCAGCGCATGCCGTCGCTGTTCTGCACCAGCATCAGCACCGACGGGCGCTTGTCGGCGCGTGCCTGGGCGATTCGGTCCTGCATCTCGGCCGGGGTGTCGATCTCCGACTGCTGCACCTCGGCGATCACATCCCCCGGCTGCAGCCCGCGTGAGGCGGCCTTGCCGCCAGAGTTCACCTCGGTGATCACGACCCCCTTCTGGCTGCCCTGAAGCTGGAATTTCTGGCGTAGCGCATCGGTGATCGCGGCGACCTTCATGCCGAGATCGCCGATGCTGGTCTCCAAAACCTTCGGCGGCGGCGGCTTGTCCGACGCCTGCTTGCCCGCCTCCTCGGGGAATTTGCCGATGGTGACCGGCAGTGTGAGCGTCTTGCCGTCACGCCAGATCGCCATCTGCGCCACCTCGCCGACCGGCGTCTCCGCCACACGTCGCGGCAGGCTGCGGCCGTCGACTGTCTTGCCGTCGAGCTGCTCGATCACGTCGCCGGTGCGCAGGCCCGCCTTCTGCGCCGGTCCTTTCGGCTCGAGACCGGCGATCAGCGCCCCGTGCGCCCCAGACAGGCCGAGGGACTGCGCGATATCGGCGGTGACCTCCTGGATACGCACGCCGATCCAGCCACGCCGGGCGTGGCCGAACTTCTGCAACTGCGCGATCACCAGGCTCGCATCGTTCGACGGGATGGCAAAGCCGATGCCGATCGAGCCGCCCGAGGGCGAGTAGATCGCTGTGTTGATGCCGATGACCCGGCCCGCCATGTTGAACAGCGGGCCGCCGGAATTGCCGCGATTGATCGGCGCGTCGGTCTGGATGAAGTCGTCATACGGGCCCTGCTCGATATCGCGGCCGCGCGAGGAGACGATGCCGGCGGTGACCGTGCCGGACAGGCCGAACGGATTGCCGATCGCCAGCACCCAGTCGCCGACACGCGATTTGTCGCTGTCGCCGAAGCTCACCGCGGGCAGCTTGTGATCGGCGTGGACCTGCAGCACCGCGAGGTCGGTGCGCGCGTCGTGGCCGATCAGCGTGGCCTTGAGGACGGTGTTGTCCTGCAGTGTCACCGTGATCGAGTCCGCACCCTTGATGACATGGTTGTTGGTCACGATGATGCCGGATGCATCAATGATAAAGCCCGATCCCAGCGCCTGCATCTTGCGCGGCGGCGCGTTCGGATCGTTGGGTCCGCCCATCCCGTGACGGTTCATGAAATCGTGGAAGAACTTCTCCATCGGCGAGCCGGGCGGGAACGGCATCGTCGGCCCCGGAGCCCCACCGTTCGGTGCTCCATTGTCCGGCGGTCCGTCCCCATCCTGGCCACTATTGTCCTCGCCGTCGGGCTGGTCGGCGCTGAGCGTCTCGGTCGATGAGATATTGACCACCGCCGGCAGCAGGGCGGCGGAGAGATCGGCAAAACTGTCGGGCGCGCCGCGCGCCACCGCAGGCGGCGGTGAGCCCAGAGCGAGTGACGCCGCCAGCAGGCATGCGAGTCGAAGGGAAGAGCGCATGACGGCAGCATCCTTGAGCAGCCGGACTGTTCCGGCGTTCGAAGACTTAGGATGCCGGTTCACGCCAGCCAAGACTACGCAACAACGCGCTGGCACGCCGGCTCGGAATGGACTGCCGCCTGGGCGCATGCGGAGACCGCCTGCTGGAGCGAACTCGTGAAATAATCCGCGCCCACGGTGGCCTGGATCGTCTTGTCGGTGAGTGCCGCGTCCTCCGCCGGCCATAGCCCGACCAGAACCGGCGCCCCGCGCGGCAGGCGCTGCCGCAAGCGTGCGACGAGATAGCGCAGGTGGGCCGGACTGCCGCTGATGTCCAGGTAGGAGATGCAGGCCATCGCCACGCCGTCGGTGGCGAGGCTGTCGATGCCCTCACGCGAGACATCCGCGTAGCCGACGAGGCGTGCGCCCATGCCGTGCTTGGTGAGCAGCTGCGCCAGCATCGCCGATGCGGCTTCGTCGAGCGGGCCCTTGCCGGCGATGCAGAGCACGGCGGACGCTCCGCGCCAGTCCTCCGGCAGGTCCTCACTTTCGACGCTCGCGGGAAGCGCGTTGTTCGGCAGCGGGCGCCCGTCCCCGGGGGGTGTGATCGCGTCGTCGTCCGACTCGGATTTGGATGGCTTACGGTCGACATGGTCGCGCAGACCGTTGATCAGGGTCTTGACCGTTTGTTTGATGCGGTCGAGGCCGGCATGATCCAGGCTGCCGCGTTCGGCGTCGTTGGCGGCGAGTTGCAACGCCTTGAGCGCCACCTCGTCATAGTAGGTCGACAGCGAGCGTTGCTTGAGCAGCAGCTCCGCATGATCCATCGCCTCGTCGGCATCGCCGGCCAGAATGCGCTGATAGAAGCTCTCGACCGGTGTGAGCGCCGGTCTGTCGCCAAGCATGATGTCGAGGAACTCGAGCCGTTTGACATGGCGGCCCATCACCACCAGGCAGAGGGTCAGCGGCGTCGACAGGATCAGGCCGACCGGGCCCCATAGCCACGACCAGAAGATCGCCGCGACGACGACGGAGAACGGCGACAGGCCGGTGCTGTGGCCATAGACCATCGGCTCGATCACCTGTCCGGTGACCCCTTCGATGACGATGTAGAGGACCGCGGTCCACAGTACCAGCGACCAGCCCGGTTCGACCGCCGCGGCCAGGGTCATCGGCAGCACGGCGGAGATGAACGAGCCGACATAGGGCACGAAGCGCAGCAGGGCCGAGAGAATGCCCCACAGCACCGGGTCCGGCACGCCGATGATCAGCAGGCCGATGCCGATGACGACGCCGAACAGCGTGTTGATGCTGAGCTGCGTGATGTAGTAGCGGCCCAGGCGGCGGCCGCCATCGTCCATGGCCAGGGTGGTACGGTGCAGGTCGTCGGAGCCGACCAGGCGGATCAGCCGGTCGCGCAAATCCTCGCGCTGCAACAAGGCGAACACCGCGACGACGAAGACGATGCCGAAGGTGGCAAGCGGCGACAGCACCGGCGACAGATAGCGTTCGGCGAGGGCAAGCGGGCTCGATCCCGACGACATGTCGGCAGCCCCGGGCGTCTCCGGCTGAGCCTGCGGCGCCGGCACCGAGGCAACAGCGGTGGCCTGCCTGTGGGTTGCGGCGCGATCCTTGTGCTGGACACCAACCGAATCAGCGAGGCGGGACAGCCGTCCGACCGTGTAGTGCCGGACCGCGGAGACCTTGGCCTCCACGGTGCCGACATATTTCGGAAGATCGGCGCTGAGGTCGGCGACCTGGGTGCCGATGACGCCGCCGATGCCGACCACCACGCCGAGGGCGACGATGACGCCGAGCAGCACCGACGGCACGCGTCCGAGATGCAGGCGGCGCAACAGCTCCACCAGCGGGGCCAGCAGGAACGCCAGCAACAGTGCGAGCGTCACCGGCATCAGCACCGCCTTGCCGAAATACAGGATGGCGACGACGCCGATGAACAGGGTGACAGCCCTTGAGGCGTCCGGCGTGTGGGCGGGGGCCACGCCCTTCGCCGGCGGCGGTGTGGCACGCATCTCTGAGATGGCCATGGCTGTCTCGTCCAATCCTTATTGGGTCTGCTTGCGGTGCCCGCGCGTCAGGTCAGCCGGTCCACGTCGCGATTGCGGCACCAATCTCACGTAAGGCGGCGTCACGCGCGTCAGCATCGACCCTGGGTGCGTCGTAATAGGCGGCAGCGAGCAATGGGCTGTGTCCAGGTCGCCAGGCGATCGCGACATCGTTCGTCTCATCTGGGCCATTGGTTCCAGCCTTGTCACCGACCATCCAACTGGAAGGAAACGACGCTCGCAGGCGCCGTAAGCCCGGCGTTGCGTCAATCATCCAGCTTTCGAGAAGTTCGCGCGATTGCCGGCTGAACGTCGACCCGAGCAGGATGGTTTTCATGGTCGTGGTGATCGCCCGTGGCGTGGTCGTATCGCGCGGACCGTCGTAGGCGTTGGAAGCAGGCTCATACCGATCCGACCGCGTGACGTCATCACCGAGGCTGCGAAGAAAGCCAGTGAGCGCGGCGGGGCCGCCGATCGTACGCATCAAGAGAATGGCGGCGAGATTGTCGCTGACCTCCACCATCGCCCGGCAGAGCGTGCCGACCGTGAGCGCCCCACGCTGCACGTTCGCCGCCGTGACAGGACAGAGGAAGTCCGGATAGCCGGCTTGGGAGAGGTCGCGCGTGTCATAATGGACCAGGCGCGCCAGGCTTTCGCGCCCGGTCTCGACGCGGGACAGCACCTGAGCCGCGAGCAGAAGCTTGGACGTGCTGCACATCGTGAACCGCTCATCGGGCCGGTAAGCGAGGATCCGTCCCGAGCCGGTTTCGATCACGAAAACACCCAGACGGCCGCCATGGCGTGCTTCAATTGCCGCCAAAGACGGTACTGCAGCCAACGCTTGCCGACCGCCAACCAAACTGAGCGAGGCGGCGCAGGTTATGAGAAGGGGCCTGCGTCCAAGTCGCCTCGTCATTTGCGCTCTCGCATTACACACATCCAACAGTTGCACGCTGCAAAGGACCATGATGCGTCGCCCACACCTCGTCACGTTCGATATCTTTGGGACTGTTATCGATTGGCGGACCGGCCTGGAGACATCCTGCCGGAAAGCTGGTCGTCCCTTGCGGGACGGCGAGTTCGACCGCGTCGTCGATGTTCAGGGCGAACTTGAACAAGGCGACCTCGACTATGCCACGGTGACCCAGCTTAGCCTCACCCACGTGCTTGGCCTGGACCAGACGCAGGCGGCGGTCATCGGTGCTGCGGCCGGAACCTGGCCGCTCTATCCGGATGCGCCTGTTCTGCGCGCGCTCATGCGGATCGCGCCCTGTGGTGCCATGACGAACAGCGACCGTCATCACGGCCAGGAAATCCAGGCGCGGCTCGGCTTCTCCCTGGATATCTGGCTCTGCGCGGAGGATATCCGGCTCTATAAGCCGAACCCCGAGTTCTGGCTGCGAATGGGTGATCTTCGTGGTCTCTCGCCCTCTGCCGACTGGTGGCATGTCTCCGCCTATGCGGATTACGACCTTGGTGTCGCCAATGCCCTGGGACTGACCACCGTGCTCGTCACACGGCCGCATTCCCGACCAGGTCCGTCGTCCCACGTGGTTGCCGACCTGAACGGTCTTGCCGCCCTGCTTTCGGCGGAGACGGAATAGCCGGCGTCAGCCCGGGACGCCATCCCGTCGAGCGGCGTTAAACAAGGCTGCAAGCTGTTGCGCGATCCTATGTGGGCGAAGCAGCCGGGCCAGTTTGAGGTTGGCCTCGACCAGCCGGCGGCGCTGTGCCGTCGAGAGCGACAATGCGTGATCGATGCAGCGCCTGAAGGCATGAGCGTCGCCGCGCGGGAACAGCAGCGGATGATTTTCGGGCGGCAGCAGGTCGCGGAATTGCGGAATGTCGACCGCGACGAGCGGGACGCCCACGCTCATCGCAACGAGGGCAATGCCGGAGGTCAGAACGCGCGTGTAGGGCAGCACCAGGCAACAGGCCGAGCGGAGCAGTGCCGGGACCTCGCGATTCGGCACATGCCGCAAATCCCAGACGACGTCCTCGCGTCCGGGGTTCGTGGCGATCACCGCCGGCGCTTCAACCCCCTCGCCGCTGATACGGATTCTCGCGCTTCGGCTGTCAACAAACGAGGGCGGCAGCATGCCGATCATCTCGCCAAAGCCCTTTTGCACGCGCACCCAGCCGAAGCCCTGGATGATCCGGTCCGGACAGGTATCGAGTCCGGCGACCAGCGCCGTCTCGTCCTCGAATTCACCTACATAGGACGGGTGCGGCAGCAAACGCGCTTTAGCCCGGTCCAAATTGACCTGCGCTGCAAGGATTTCCGTCGTCGTGGCATTGTGCACGAGTATGACGTCGGCGATGCGTGCCAGATAGGCGCGAAGACGAAGGAACTGCTCACCAAAGCCAATGAGGTGCGGCACCTCATTATGCACGGTCCAGAAAATTATCCCGCCGCGATCCCTGACTTCGCCAAGGCTGCGCTCGAAGCCTTCCGCGGCATGTGCCGCTTCCTGATCGGTGCGGCACGCGCGCAGAACAAACTCTTCCCAGTGGACATGGACAATGACCCGCCGGCCGGCTGCAAGCTCCGCGATCGCTTCGGTAAAAAACCCTTCCTGCCGATAGATCGGACAATATTGCGCCTCAATGCCGCGAAACAGGAGCGGCACATAGGCGCTCTCGCGGCTCACGGGATAGCAGTAGACGTGCGTCGGCGTGTCCATGGCGCGAGGTAAGCGGTCAGTCCGCCGCCACGAGCGAGGAACGCACCACCGTTGATGGATCTTCAAGGCCGACATCGCGGCAGAGCGGCTCGATTCCCCTTCCATGACGCGGATAGCCGGCGCAGATCGCCTCGTATTCGGCCAAGGCGAGGAACAGCGCCGTCTCGGAGAGATCGTTGAGATAGCCGCATCGACCGATCCCGCCTTTGGGCAGTGGTGCGACCAGGTTGCCGCCGCGTTTTTGAATGATCTTGCGGTGACTCTCACGCATGACCCCACGGTCGCGCAGGATGTCGTGCCACAGGCTCAATCCGTAGCCTGCGATCAGACGAAGGATCCGCTCGAAATCGTCCTGCCCGATCCATCCCGCCCGGCGGCTCAAATACGCGCCGAACCCCATATCGACCGACACCGCATGGCCGTGCAGCAGGCCGGCCTCGATTTCGAATCCGGGCGACCAGGTATGTCCGTAGGCGTGCGGCCGGCATTGATGCGTCTCGTAGAGATTGTCGTATTCGGCCTCTATGTAGGATTTGAGCGCGCCGCCGAGGATACGCTGGGATAGCGCATGCATCGGATCGGCGTTACCGCACGCCATCGTGCCGAACCGGGTCTCGACCAGGCCGTCGCTGGCGTGCTCGAGATCGGCAAAGAGCGCGGCGTTCTTGACGACCGACATCTTGACGATTTCGGCGACACCATGCCGTAGCCAGCCGGCGCGTAGCGATTTGAAGAAGAACCGGTCGGTGATCGACACTACCGGCGGATGATAGGCGCCGAGCAGGTTCTTGTAGCCGAAGCCGTCGCAGCAGGTGCGCGGCGAGGGGCCGGCATCGATCCCGGTCACGATCGACGTCGCCAGCATGACATAGGGGGTGTTGCGGCCATAAAGCGCGCAGGCGAGGCCGCCGGTGTCCGCCAGCACGCCACCGCCCATGATGAGCACCGGTTCGTGCCGGGCGATGCCCACCCGCTTGAGGTCGCCGAGCATCCGCTCGACGGTGGCGATCCCCTTGTCCACCTCCATGGCCCGGTAGACCAGCTTCTCGAACTTAATAGTATGATGCCGGAAATACGCATCGAGTTCGTCGCCGTAGGAGTCCTCGACATTGCGATCGATGATGCAGACGCAGCGGCCGAGCGGCCGATAGATGTCCCGCAGGGTGCGATCGGCGGGATCCAGAACGCGGTCGACGACCCTGATCGATGAAAACGTGGAAAAGCTCATCACGGCTTCCACCGTGCGCTGGTCGGCGCTTGTCTGCACATGGCCGTCGCAGGCGCGGTAGGCCGAGGTCGGATAGAGGGCATGCGGATTACCCTCGACGAGGTCGTCGGCAAGGTCGCGGTAGCGCCGGTTGATTGCCTCGTCATCCATCACGGTCGTGAGGTAGCCAAGCAGCTTGATTTCCGTGATGTCGAAACTGTCGGCGACCCGGTCCGCGAATGCGAGCCACGCAGCACCGCGCGCGCGACCGCATTCGTCGGCGCCCTCGAGCGCGGACAGCACCTGACCCAGGCTGAGGAAGAACTGGCCGAGTGGCATGTTCAGGCAGCCCCGCAGCATGCGGCATGCCGAAATCGCACCAACCGCGCCGCTTTCGGCAAAATCCCGGCCGAGCGCCTCCGAGAAAGCCGGCGCCTCGATCAAGGTGGTGACCAACGCGCCGAATTGCGGTGTGCGCAAGAGCGCGTCGATTGCCTCCCTGACATCCGCGTGCGGTGCAATCGCGCCGCCCGCCTCACCGAGAAAACGCCTGATCCGCGCTACAGTGCTGGCCATGTCTCGCTCCTTCCCATACGGCCGGACAGCCGGTCTTGATCGATTGCCTCGGCGACGACGCTGTCGAAGAGCTGACGGAGGCCGATGCCCGCGGCCGCCGCCATCGTGGTGATCACGCTTTGCGGCGAGAACGAGCAATACAGACCGGCCTCAAGGAACCAGACGCGCCCGGCGCGATCGACGCGGAAATCGAACAGGCTGTACTGACGGCAGCCAAGTGCCACATGACAGCGTCGCGCGGCGGCATGGACGGTGGCCACGATCGGATCGTCGTCATCGACAATCCAGGATTCCCTTGGCGCCTTCGCGGCCAGGCTGAGCATGCCGTGCGCATCGCGCTTCAGCTTGTCGCTGCGTTGTCTGATCGGCCGTTCGGCAGTGTCGACGAAATACTCTTCAAGCGGCAGGCAGTGCCGCGCGCCATTACGCTCAAGCACGCCACAACGCACCTCGCGTCCGAGTTCGATATAGTCCTCTACAATCACAGCCGGCCCATGTGCGAACGCGGCTTCAAGGGCGGCAGGAAACGCCTCCCGGGTCAGCACGAGCGACACGCCATCCGAATTATCGGCGGCGTTCGGCTTCACCACCGCGGGAGGTGCGAGCCGCGGCTGCGCGCCCCGCAGCAGCAGCTCGCCATTCGGGACCGCCACACCAGCGGCTGCGACCAGGGCACGGGCACGCCACTTGTTTGCCGTGAGCGCCATCTGCGCCGGACGGTTGCCAAGACTGGGCAGTCCCATCAGCGCGAGGAGCGAGCGGTAATCGGTCATCCCGGTGAGACAGAACATCTGTGGCAGCCCGATATCGAAGTGCCGCGGCGCCAGGGCGGTCAATGCCGCGGCCAGGGTAAGCGGCGATACTGCTGCGATCGCCGCCGGGTCGAGCGACTCCGGCAGACGCCAAACCGGGCCGGGGGAGACATGCGCCAGGGTGAATGCGTAGTGCTGCGGATCGGCGAGCGCCTCGATGCACCCGCGCGCATACAGCTCCGAAAGCTCCCGCAGGGCATCGTTTGTTGGTGATCCGACGAGGCAGAGGATTTCCAGCGCGGCCACTGCTCAGTCGCCGCCGGGTTGGACAAGCTTGCCGATATTGAAGTCGATCCGGTGCCAGCCGCGGCCTTGCTTGAGATCGGCCAGCAGCAGCAGCGGCATGTGCCAATGATGAAGCATGAGAAATGGCAACGGGTCGCGCCAGTCAAACACGGCATCGCGGCCGGCGCGTATGGTCCGCAGCCGCGCACGCACGCCGGATGCGCTCGCGAGCGACATGATCAGCCGCCACACCTCATGATACAGAAAATAGGTCGGGCGGCTTTGCGGGCCTGGCTGGACCGGGTTGTGCAGTGTCGGCTCGCCGAGATAGGCGGCGGCGAGGTCGGGTCGGTCGTGGAGCATGGTAATCGCCGAGTGCGTGCGCGGATTGCACTCGATGGCGTAGGTCTGGCCGTCGTCATCGGCTTCGATGAAATCGAGCGACACTTGGCCGGTCAGACCCAGCCCCGCGGCAAAGCGTTTAACCCAGCGCGTGATCTCGGGCTTGTCGACCTGCTGGTAATTGATCTGAAAGGGCGAGGACTCGCAGCAGCAATGGACGACCAGGGTGCCGTCACGCACCGTGCCGTGCGTGCAGTATTCGCGACCCGCGATGAACTCTTGCAGCACCCATGGATTATCGGGAGAGATCGGCAGTGAACGGACGAAGGCGCTGGTTTCCTTAGGCGTCGGACGCGGCAGCAGTGTCAGGTCGAGCCGCCGGACGGAATCGTAGGCGATACTCTTGAGGATGAAGCGACGCCGCTCATGCGAGAAATCAAAGGTCTCGACATCTCTTGGATCGGTGATGAGGAATGATTTCGGCGCTGGCAGGCCGAGCGAGGCCGACAGTTCGGCAAAGCGGAATTTGTCATCGACCTGCCCGATGATCTCGGGATCGAGATGAATGACCTCGCAGGTGGGACGCAACAGCGGGATGGCGCGTGAGTCGAACACGCTGGCCACCGGACTGCACACCGGCACGTAGATTTCAACGCCTTCGGAACGCACGATTTCGAGCAGAGCCTCGGCGTAGCCTGGGTCGCGCGGCTCGGGGATGGTGTAGAAGCGATCGACCGCACGCGAGAACCGATGCCCGGTCAGCCAGTATTTTCGGGTATCGACCAGGATCGTGCGATGACCGGCGGCGTGGATGGATCGCGCAAGCTGCAGCGCCTTGGTCATTTTACCGCCGCTGATCAGGACCGTCCTTGGCCGCCTACTTGCGATCGCGCGCGGCTTTTTGGCGACCGCGCTTGCGCAAAGGCTGGCGAGAACGACGGCGAGGTTGAAAGGCATCACAACACCAAGCGCGAGCAATGTCGCGACCGTCTTTGGCCGATTGGCGTGGTTCGATCGTGGGTACGTGCCTGCTGGCATGTCGTGGGCCTGACGGATCACACGCGATGGATCAGCGTCAGGCCGTCCCGCAGCGGCAGGATCACCTGTTCGACTCTCGGGTCATCGGCAATACGGCGGTTGAAATCGGCAATGGCGCGGCCGGTGGCACTCGGCTCTTCCGGCAAATAGGGCTGCCCCTGCATCAAGGTGTTGTCGACGCAGATCAGGCCGCCCGTGCGGAGCAGCCCATGATCGAGGATTGTCGCGACATAGTCGGCATAGCCGGCCTTGTCGGCGTCAATGAAAATCAGGTCGAAGCTTTCTCCGTGTCCGGCGAGGCGCTGCATGGCGTGCAGCGCCGGACCGACCTCAATGGTAATCCTGTCGCCACTCGCGCCAACCAGGCTTTCGCGTGCGAAATTCGCAACAAACGGGTCGAGCTCGAGTGCGACAAGACGGCCGTCCGCGGGAAGCGCCTCGGCCATGGCGAGAGCGGAATAGCCGGTGAACAGGCCGATCTCAAGGATGTGCTTCGCCCCTGTCGCACGCACGAGCGTTTTGAGAAACTGCCCTTCCACATGTCCGGAACGCATTTCCGCTTCCAGCGCGACCGCGGTGTGGCCGGTTGCAAATCGATCCGGCCAGGGCTCCGCCCGCGTGCGCTCGGCGAGGGCGGCAAGAGCCTGCGACTCAGGCGTGGTACAGGCTGCAATGTAGGGATCGAGCCCGCTCGCGAGCTGTTGAATTCGACGCAATCGTGCAACGAGACCCGGCTCAAGGGCGGCACTCCCCTCGATCATGGCCAGCAGCTCGGTGAGTTCGGCGGCAACAATGCCAAGTGGCGCAACCGGGCGGATGGACGCTTGCGGCAAGGAGTTGTGAGAGACACTCATGCCGCGATCGGCACCTCGCCTTTGACCAGGCCACGATGCAGCACCCGGTCTCCGACAACCCCGGCGTGATCGGCGCGGTGCATGGTGATGCGGTTGTCCCAGACGACAATATCGCGATTTTGCCAGC
The DNA here is from genome assembly GCF_965276875.1 of Lichenicoccus sp. Lineage (GTDB taxonomy): Bacteria > Pseudomonadota > Alphaproteobacteria > Acetobacterales > Acetobacteraceae > Lichenicoccus. Next base: position 3,249,953 of record NZ_OZ255701.1, read on the forward strand.
GATGGGCATAGAGATGTGATGGTCGAATGCTTCGTTGGTAAAGCGCACGCACCATACGTCGGCTTGTTTGTTCGTCGACGCCGCTCAGTTGTGTGCACCGTTCTGGTGTGGACAGGAACAAGGCCGTCTCGCCTGTGGCGGGATGACGCCGGAGGACAGGATGCCGCTGCTCGTGCCGGCGTCCGTCGTGCCCGATGGTGCCATGGAGCAGTGTGCGGTCGCGCAGCCAGGTTACGGTCGCCGGGCGCAGGCTTGCCGCCGCCGCAACCTGGTCGCTGAAAAGTGTGGCCCCCCCAACTTCGGGCAGAACGACAGTACGCATTGCCGTAAACGCCGGCGGACGATTTACATAGCTGGTATCACTGTGAAAGACGCTCCGTGGCGGCGTCGTGCGTCCGACGTTCGAGACGATGTTCAGGGAGGGCGCGCCATCCACCGGCGCCTCGCCCTCGGTAAACATAAGGTCGCCAAGCAGCATCAGGAAACCTGTCAGGTCGGGGTCGTCCGCCTCCTGGTCGCGGAATACCGCCACGCGATGTCGCGCGATCGCTTCACATAAGCCGGGGATCAGGTCGTTGGCATGGTGCGGACCGATACGCCCGATTTGAATATCGCCAAATTCGATTCCGAAAGGGGACAGGGCACGGCTCTGCATGAGGTTAGTCGAGCATTTCGAGGACGCGACGATCCACGCCGGAGCCGGTGGCAAGGCTGGAAAGGACCAAGTCCGCCTGCCACAAATCCTGATCAGCCGTGAGTTCGCCTGGTGTCGCGATGACCGCGATACCCGCGCGTTTGGCCGCCATCACGCTGTTCGCCGTGTCTTCAATCGCGACAGCGTGTTGCGGACTCACGCCCAACATTGCGAGTGCCCGCTTATAGGCGTCAGGCGCGGGTTTACCGCGCTGGACATCATCGCGCGTGATAATAACGTCAAAAGAATCAGCCGAGAGGGTATTTCCCGTAGCCTTGAAGATAGCCTCGATGTTTGGCTTGAATGTCGTCGTGACGAACGAAAGCTTCATGCCGCGCGCTTTCGCCAGCTCCACCAGATCCATGACGCCAGGTCGAAGCGCCACCCGCCTGGCCGCCACTTCGGTAGCCGCAATTTCGGTCTTTCTCGCATGGATTTGATCGATTTGATCCTGCGACAGCGCCGTGCCGGTCGCTGCGGCCAAATGAGCGAGCCGCTCCTTTCCGCCCGCCTGCCTGAGCAGGTCGGCATAGATTTCCGGCTCCCAATGCCAGTTCAGCCCGGCCTCCTGCATCGCTGTGTTGTAGGCACGACGCTGGATGTCAGAAGTTTCCACGACCGCGCCGATCGAACCGAACATCAAGGTGGTTTTGGGCACGACGTCTCTCCCGGTCGCGGCAGCGAGAATTCAGCCGGCGAGACATAGGGTGGCGGTCGGGATCCGCAATCCCGTCCGGCTCAGAGGTTCCGCCTCAGACTGTCCGCCGACCTGCGGCGCCGGCATCGTTTGCGTTCACCCGTCGCGGAAGTCCGCGGAGGCGTTCGCGAAGGCACGACGCAGCGCCGCCACAGCCTCCCGCCTGGTGGTCAAACAGCGCCGGCCGCTCGTATGCCGGCGATCCCGCCGAGCAGCCAGCCGGCTAGCGCGGTGCCGAGCAGGGCGTAACCCTCGTCGCCCATATGCAGCCCATCCGGCGACAGGCGGTCGCGGTCCATGCCTGGCCGGTTGCACCAGGATCGCATCAGAGCATGGCGCGGGAACACCGGGGTTGCGGTCTGCGCCCCGATCCGGTGCAGGCTGGCGAGGAACGGCGGGAAGGCCGCGCATTCGTCCAGGGCACGGCAATATTGCTGGTCGATCAGCACGATGTCGGCACCGGTCGCCACGCGCAGGGCTGCGATGTCCTGGCGGGTCAGCGCCTCGAAGTGCGCGAGCGGCACCTCCTGCAGCGGGTCGTTGCTGCCGGTTTGCAGCAGCACCAGGTCCGGGGCGTCGGCGATGACCGTATCGAGCCGGGCATGCAGGTCGTTCGCATTGTTGCCGCCGATGCCGCGGTTACGCAGTATCAGACCAGGCAGGTGGGGCTGCATCGCGCGGTGCATGATTTCGACGAAACCCAACCGTGGCGATGAGGCGCCGATGCCTTCGGTGGTCGAGGACCCGAACGCGGTGATCCGCAGGCCCGCACCCTGTCGCGCGGTCGAGCGGCGGAGCGCGAGGGGCGGCAGGGTGACGTCCGGCATGGGTCAGGAGGCGGCGGCGCCATGATGCGGCGCGTGGCCGGCCGCATGGCGAACCATCGCCGGACGTCGTGCCGACTTGCGTCTGTCGAGCCAACGCGCCAGCAGCAGCAGCCCGCCCAGCCCGACCACATTGATGCCGATCTGTAGCAGCCAGGGATTGCCCCACGTCACGAACAGAAGCTGGGCGAGCAGGTCGAGCGTGGTGCCGACGGCGAATACTTCGAGCGAATGCCGGCCCAGCACGGCGAGCACCTGTCCACCGCGTGACGCCGCCGCCCGGCTCATGCGCGCGCTGCTCTGCACCAGGTAGAAGATCGACAGCACGTCGATCAGCCGCAGCGGTGAGAGCGGTGTCTTTTGCGGCGGCGCGATATCGAACGGAGCCAGGTTTGGCAGGTTCCAGTCCGACCACGGGAACGCCTGCATCGCGCTGAAGCCGAGATAGGTCCAGGCGGCCGTGACGATCCAGCGATGCCGCGGCAGGTCGCCGCCGTTCTGTTGGGTCGTGATCGCCGCCATGGCGCCAAGGGTGAACAGGAACTGCCAGGCGAATGGATCGAAGAACCAGCCATCCGGATCGAACCAGTTCGGCAGATTGATCTGCGGGTAGAGATTGATCAGCGCCCAGAGGGCTCCGCTCAGCGCCAGCGCCACCCCGATCCCGGCACGGCTGGTCAGGTAGACCAGCGGGAACAGGCCGAGCAGCACGATGTAAAGCGGCAGGATGTTGAGGCTGGCGGGCTGGGCATAAAGCAGCATTGCCCGCCAAAGGCTGGCGAACCCGTGTGCCAGCTCCGGCTCCAGGAAGCGCACCGGCACCGGGTAATAGTGCCGCCACTGGGTGACGACGCCGATGCTGACCAGCAGCATGCCGATATGATAGACATAGAGCCGTCCAATCCGGCGCCCGAGCTTGCTCAGCGCGGCGCCGACGCCTTCACGCGCAAACGCGCGGCCATAGGCCAGCATCGAGGCGAAACCCGCCAGCAGCACGAAGATCTCCGCGGCGTCGCAAAAGCCCAAATTGCGCAAGGTCAGCCGGTTGAGCAGGTTGTCGGGAATATGGTCCACGAACATCATCGCCAGCGCAGCACCACGCAGGGCGTCGACCCGGTGGTCCCGGCGGGGTCGTGGGAAGCTGTTGCTGTTCGTCATGCTCGGTCGGGTCCCATCGCCCTCAACATAGGCAATCTGGACCGGCTGCTTCCAGTGGAACCATCCGCTGCTTACCTTAAGTCACAGGATGGGGAGAGCCGTGATGATCGAACAGCTTCTGCTGGAGGCCCTGCGGCAGGTCAGCGATCCCGCGTCCGGACGCGACCTCCCGGCGAGCGGGCGTATCGACAGCCTAGGCGAACGCGACGGCGTGGTGCATCTGGCCATCCGTGCCGCGCGCGACGAGCAGGACGCGATGGAGGCGGTGCGCACGCAGGCAGAGGCGGCGCTCGCGCGGGTCGCCGGCGTGCGCCAGGCGACCGCGATCCTGACCGCGCATCGCCCGGCGCGACCTGCGCCCTCTACGCCACCTCCGCCACCTTCGCCGCCCGCGCACGCGCCGATCCGCACCGGGACGGCGCCTGCCGCCAAGGCGCCGCTGCTGGCGGGCGTCGGCGCGGTCATCGCCGTCGCCTCCGGCAAGGGTGGCGTCGGCAAGTCCACCACCGCGGTCAACCTGGCGATCGGTCTGCAGCGCCTGGGGCTCGCGGTCGGGCTGCTCGACGCCGACATCCACGGCCCGAGCCTGCCGCGCATGCTGGGGGTCACAACCAAGCCGGAGGTGCGCGACGGGCTGATGCTGCCGATCGAGGCCTGGGGCCTGCGCACGATGTCGATCGGCTTCCTGGTCGAGGAGCGCACGGCGATGATCTGGCGCGGCCCGATGGTGATGGGAGCACTTGGCCAGCTCATGGGCGAAGTCGATTGGGGCGCACTCGACGTGCTGGTGGTCGACATGCCGCCCGGCACCGGCGATGCGCAGCTGACCATGGCGCAGAAGGTCTCGCTGGCCGGTGCGGTGATCGTCTCGACACCGCAGGACATCGCCCTGCTGGATGCGCGACGCGGGGTTGCGATGTTCGAGAAGACCCGGGTGCCGGTGCTGGGCATCGTCGAGAACATGTCGCACTTCACGTGCCCGCATTGCGGGACCCGCACCGACCTGTTCGGCCATGGCGGCGCGCGGCTCGAAGCTTCGCTGCTCGGCGTGCCGTTCCTGGGCGAAATCCCGTTACTGCTTGAAATACGCACCAGTGCCGACGCCGGGACGCCGGTGATGGCGGCCGCTCCGGACAGTCCCGCGGGCCGTGCCTATGCCGCGGTCGCCGAGCGGGTGCGCGCGCTGCTGCGATTTCGGTAGCCGATTCAGGGACCTGTCCGGCCGCCGCAGTTGATATGCCCGCTGGCGACGCAGTCCTGGTAGGCGATCATCCGTTCGATCCTGGGAAAGATGGCAATCCCGAGCGCGATCAGGCCGAGCAGCGCGGCCAGCACGATCAAGCCGAGATAGTCGCGCTTGGGTGGCGGTCGGTCGGGCTGGTCCATTTCAAGGCGCAGGGGTCGGTGCGAGCACCGTCATCATCTCATCCCACTCGCGCCTGGTCAGGCCGCTCTCGCTCTGCATGACGGTCTCGCCGGAGAGCATCCGGCGCAGCACGGTCAGCATCGCGGCGGAAAAACTGAAGGCGCCGAGACGGTAGTCCTCGAACGCGGCGCAGGCCGCCGGCACCCAGGCGCGCACCGTGTCCAGCATGGTCTCGGCATAGGCACGGATTTCGTACTGGGCATGCCCGTCCAGGCGCAGCGCCAGGAAGTTCAGCAGGTTGTGCAGGTCAGCCTTCCAATACCATTGGGTATAGGTGTTGAGCGTGAGGTTCATCCGCGCGAGCTCGCGGGCCAGGCCGAAGCCGTCCTGCTCGTCCAGCATCAGCGCGTAATGCGCATGGCTGCGGGTCGCGTCGTCGCGCAGCAGCGCCATGACCGAGGCCGCGGCCTCGCCGGTCAGCGTAGCCCCCCGGCCCTGACGATTGCTCTGGCTCTGCGCTGCCAGGTGCTCAGGGGCGGGGATGTAGAACTCGCGATCGAGGATCGAGTAGCGGGCGGACACCTCGTTCACGCTGGCCATGCGATGACGGATCCACTGGCGCGCGACGAAGATCGGCAGCTTTACGTGGTATTTGATTTCGCACATCTCGAACGGGGTCGAGTGCCGGTGGCGCATCAGATAGCGGATCAGGCCCTGGTCCTCGCTGACCTTGCGGGTGCCACGTCCGTAGGACACCCGTGCCGCCTGCACGATCGCGGCGTCATCGCCCATATAGTCGACGACCCGGACAAAGCCGTGGTCGAGGACCGCAATCCCGTCGCCCAGGATCGCTTCGAGGGCAGGGACCGTGGCACGTCGGGTCTGGCTTGACGGCGCGGTCTGCGACTCGCTTGTCTGGGGATCAATGCTCGTGCTCATGCGAGCGGTCTAGCATCGTCGCGCGTCTGTCACTATAATGGCGTTGTCAGGTCAATTGATCCGACTATGGCGATAAACGGTGCGTGGAATAATCGTTGTGGACCCGGGGGCAGTGCCCGGCGCCTCCACCATACCTCGGCGGCTCCTGTCACAAGGAGGGACGAGCATGGGGGCGAAACAGGCTCGACACGCGTGGTAAAGACCCATCTTTTGCCCGGCATTGTACCGCCGTTATCGGGCTAAAACACAGGTGCCAACGATAATTTCGAGGCGCTCGCTGTCGCTGCGTAAGTGACAAGCGCGGTTCGGGGGGGCACCGGGCAACAGAAGCCCCCCCACTGACGTTGCCGGTAGCGTCCCCGCCGCCTTGCCGGCCCCGCAGGCACGTGGCACCAGGGGGTGCACGGACGACGGAGAGTGGCCGATGCGCGATGAGACGGACGGCGACGGCTTGCCGGAGGATGCCGAGCTGCCGGCCAGTCTGTTGCCCTACGAGCGATGGATCGAGCAGGCCTACGGCGAGGTGATGGTCAAGGCGCTTCTGCACGCGCAGAACGAGGGCCTGCCCGGCGCCCATCATTTCTACGTCACCTTCCGCACTGCCGCCCCTGGTGTGCAGATTCCGACCCGTCTGCTCGCGCAATACCCGCAGGAGATGACCATCGTCCTGCAGCATCAGTACTGGGACCTCAAGGTCGATCCCGAAGCCGGTCGGATAAGCGTCGGGCTGTCGTTCGGCTCGGTGCCCTCCACCCTGGTGATCCCCTTCAACGCGATCTCAGGCTTTGCCGACCCGCAGGTGCGTCTGGTGCTGCGCTTCACCGTCGCCGAACCGCCTGCCGAGGCAGAGCCGCTTCGACCTGCCTCCGAGCCGCCGCCGCCGGCTGCCGCCGCACCGCCGGAACGGGCGGACGAGCCGACTCAGGTCGTCAGCCTCGACGCCTTTCGGCGACGTGGCCCCACCCCCGACTGAGACGCTCTACGACCGCCAGGAAAACCATACGAGATGGATGCGACATTACCCCGCCCGACCGGCCGGGACTTTCTCTATACGCCGATGTTCCCGCTCGCCGACGATGCAACGCCTTGGCGCAAGCTCGAGATCGCGGGCGTCACCAGCGAACCCTGCGGCGATGGCACGGTGCTGCGCATTGCGCCCGCGGCGCTGAGCGCGCTCGCCTTCGCGGCCTTCCGCGACGTCAGCCATCTGCTGCGTCCGGGCCATCTCGCGCAGCTGCGCGCCATCCTTGACGATCCCGAGGCGTCCGCCAACGACCGCTTTGTCGCCCTCGATCTGCTCAAGAACGCCTCGATCGCCGCTGGCGGCATCCTGCCGATGTGCCAGGATACCGGCACCGCCATCATCTTCGGCAAGAAGGGCCAGCGGGTCTGGGTGAAGGGCGACGAGGAGGAGGCGCTCTCGCACGGCGTGCATCGCACCTACACTGAGACCAACCTGCGCTATTCGCAGATGGCGCCGCTGACCACCTTCGACGAGGTCAATACCGGCGACAACCTGCCGGTGCAGTTCGATATCGCGGCCAGCCCCGGCGAGCACCATGCAGAAGAGCTGCAGCTGATGTTCATCGCCAAGGGCGGCGGTTCCGCCAACAAGACCTTCCTGTATCAGGAGACCCGGGCGCTGCTGGCCTCGCGGCAGACGCTGCTCGACTGGCTCGCGGTCAAGATCCGCACCCTCGGCACCTCGGCCTGCCCGCCTTATCACCTGGCGATCGCCATCGGCGGCACCTCGGCGGAACTGACGCTCAAGACCGTCAAGCTCGCCTCCACCCGCTGGCTGGACGGCCTGCCGACCGCGGGCAGCAAGGCAGGCCACGCGTTCCGCGACCTCGAACTTGAGGCCGACGTGCACCGCCTGACCCAGGGCTTAGGCATCGGCGCGCAGTTCGGCGGCAAGTATTTCTGCCACGACGTGCGCGTCGTGCGGCTGCCGCGGCATGGCGCCAGCCTGCCGGTGGGCATCGGCGTCTCCTGCTCGGCGGACCGCCAGATCAGGGCCAAGATCACCCCCGAGGGGGTGTTTCTCGAACAGCTCGAGACCGATCCGGCTCGCTTCCTGCCCGAGGCGACTGCCCAGGCGCTCGGCGGTGACGTGGTCGCGGTCGACCTCAACCAGCCGATGGACGAAATCCGCGCGCTGCTGTCGCGCCATCCGGTCAAGACCCGGCTGTCGCTGAGCGGCACCGTGGTGGTCGCCCGCGATATCGCCCACGCCAAGTTCAAGGAGCGGCTCGATCGCGGTGAGGGGTTGCCCGATTATCTCAAGCGCCATCCAGTCTATTACGCAGGCCCGGCAAAGACGCCGCACGGCCTGCCGACCGGTTCGTTCGGCCCGACCACCGCCGGACGCATGGACAGCTATGTCGCGGCCTTGCAGGAGGCCGGCGGCAGCCTGGTGATGCTCGCCAAGGGCAACCGCGCGCGCGCCGTACGCGACGCCTGCCAGCGTCACGGTGGCTTCTATCTTGGCTCGGTCGGTGGCCCCGCAGCCCGACTGGCGCAGGACTGCATACGCAGCGTCGAGCCGCTCGAATATCCCGAGCTCGGCATGGAGGCGGTCTGGCGGATCGAGGTCGAAGACTTCCCCGCCTTCATCGTCATCGACGACAAGGGTCACGATTTCTACGACGGGCTGACCTGACCATGCGCTTCACTGTCGACCGCCTCGATCATGTCGTCGTGACCTGTCGCGAGGTCGAGGTGAGCGCGTCGTGGTACCAGCGCGTGCTCGGCATGGAGCGCGAGGAATATGGCCGCAACCGCCGCTGCGCGCTGCGCTTTGGCGGCCAGAAGCTCAATCTGCGACCGGCCGACGCCGAAGGCTGGACCACGGCCGACGCGGCCCTCCCGGGCGGCCAGGATCTCTGCTTCGTCACCGCCGTGCAGGCCGATGATGTCATCGAGCATCTCGCCGGTTGCGGTGTCGCGGTGATCGAAGGCCCGGTGGCGCGTCTCGGCGCGCTCGGCCCGACCACCTCCGTCTACTGCCACGACCCCGACGGCAACCTGGTCGAACTGGCCTGCTATGCCGGTTGACCCGGCCCTTGCGGTGCTGCCGGGTGCCACCACCATGCAGCACCGCTCGCCGGGCCGATCATGGGCGATCCTGCTGCTGCTCGTCCTGCTCGCCGGTGTAGCGGCCTATTCCCTCTGGGGCGCGGTGGTCGGTGCGAACGCGGCGCGGGTACTCTGGGTGGTGCCCGGCCTGGTGGCGCTGCATCTCAGCCAGTTGCTGATTGCCGGCCTGGCTTGGCGCAGCCTGCTCTGCGGCAAGCGCCCCGGTGTCCTCGCATTCTGGCGCCTGCGTGTGGTGCGTGAGGGGATCGACTCCGTGCTGCCGGTGGCAGGGGTTGGCGGCGAGATCGTCGGCGTGCAGCTGCTCGCGCGACGCGGCGTGCCGTCCAGCCGGGCCGCGGCCAGCGTCGTCGTAGACGTTACTGTGGAACTGCTGACGCAGATCCTGTTCCTGCAGACCGGCCTGTGCGTCCTTGCCTGGATCTCCGGTCACGCCGGTACATGGAGCGGGCAATGGGAGGCGGTGGCCGCGGGTGTCGTCACCGCCGTGAGCCTGCTGCTGGCGCAGCGCTTCGGCCTGCTGCGGGCGCTCGAGGCGCTGGCGCGCGGTATCGCCCGGCGCTGGCCGGCACTGGCCGGCGCCACCCTCGATGGGCTGCATGCCGAGGTGCAGCGCGTCTACCGCGCACCGGCTGCCATGTTCGGGTGCGTCGCCCTGCATGGCGCCGCCTGGGCAATGGGGACCATCGAAAGCTGGATCGTGCTGCATCTGCTCGGAGTACCCGTGGGGGTCCTGCAGGCGCTGGTGATCGAGAGCCTCGGCATGGCCGCGCGCAGCGCCGGCTTCTTCATACCCGGTGCGATCGGCGTGCAGGAGGGCGGTTTCGTAGTGGCCGCACTCGCCGTTGGTCTGCCCGCCGATGCGGGGCTGTCGCTGTCCCTGGTCAAGCGTGCCCGCGAGATCGCGGTCGGTCTGATTGGTATCGGCCTGTGGCGGTGGCGGCCGGCATGATGCTGCACGACGCCGAATTCCTGAGCGCGCTCCTGGCATGGCTCGCCGGGCTCGCCGCCATCGCGAGCCTGGCGCTGGCGCTGTGCGGCGCCCTCCTGGTGCGCCGCTTCTATGCGCGCGAGCCGGAGCTCTGTGCCTCGCTGCCCGCGGTCACCGTCCTCAAGCCGCTTTGCGGCGACGAGCCGAGGCTGGAGGCGGCGCTCGCCTCGATCTGCGCCCAGCATTATCCGCAATTCCAGATCGTCTTTGGCGTGCAGGATGCGGCCGACCCGGCGCTGGCTTGCGTGCGCCGGTTGCGGGCGCGTTTCCCGGCCTGCGACATCACGGTGATCGTCGACGCCGAGATACACGGTCCGAACCGCAAGGTCAGCAACCTGATCAACATGCTGCCCGCCGCACGTCACCAGCTGCTGGTGTTCTCCGACAGCGACCTGCATGTGGCCGACGACTATCTCGAGCGGCTCGTCACGGCTCTGGCCGTGCCGGGGACGGGGCTGGTCACCACCCTGTGCTCTGGCCTGCCCACGGCCTCCGGTCTCGGCGCTGCTCTGGGCGTCATGCACATCACCCACTCCTTTCTCCCCGGGGCGCTGCTGTCGCGCGCGCTGGGGCGGCAGGACTGCCTCGGCACCACGATGGCGCTGCGTCGCGACACCCTCTCGCGGATCGGCGGCCTGGGCGGCCTGGCTGTGCATCTCGCCGAAGACAACGTGCTCGGCCAGCGGGTGCGCGGGCTTGGCCTGAACATCGCGCTGGCCGATACGGTGCCGGCCACCGCGGTGTCCGAACCCAGCCTCGCCGCACTCTGGCAGCATGAACTCCGTTGGGCGCGCACCATACGCACCTTGGAGCCGTGCGGCTTTGCCGCCTCGACCCTGCAATACCCGCTGTTCTGGTGCCTGCTGGCGCTGACCCTGAGCGGCGCCGCCGACTGGAGCGCCATCCTGCTGGGTGTCGCCTGGGCGGTGCGCGCCGGCTGCGCCATTAAGATCGATCGCGCGGTATCGTCGCGGCAGCCGTTGCCGCTCTGGCTGCTGCCGCTGCGCGACCTGATGTCGGTGGCCGAGATCGTGGTGAGCTTCCTGGGTGCGCGGGTGGTCTGGCGTGGCCATATCATGCAGGCAAGGCCAGCCGCGCGACTGAAGGTCCTGGCCGAACTCGAGCCCGAAGGGATGGTATGATGCCCAATTCGAGATTGCTCTACGCCAGCGCCAATGGCGACCAGTGGCATCTCATCCACGACCGCCCCCGCGTCCTCGTCCGCCACACCCCCAACGTGCCCTCCGGCGGCAGCGCGTCGATGCTCGACATCGCCGCCTTCCTGGCGCGCGGCCAGGGTCCCGAACAACAGGCGCTGCTTGCCCTGATCGCAACCCTGGTCGACGACTCCGCCCCCAACGACGTCGTTCCGGCTGTGGTCATCGGCGCCTTCGATTGAGCCCGGCCGCCTGAGCCAGGAGCCGGACGTCCAGTCGACCCGTTGCCGCCAGCAACGCTGCCTCGGCGACAATGGTGTCGTGCCTGCTCTCGGCGAGGGATATCTGGGCCGCACGCAGGGTCTGGTCGGCAATGAGCACGTCGAGCGTGCTGCGCAGGCCGTCCCCGTATTCGAGCTGGGTGCCGTACAATGCGACCGTAGCCGACCGGACCTGCGCGATATTGGCACGCGTCGCATCCAGGCCCCGCTGCACCTGGCTCCAGGCGGTGACGACCGTTTGCATGCCTTGGCGACGGGCCGTGTCGGCGGCTTGATCGAATGCCTCGGCATGATCCTTCGCCTGGCGCACCTCGGAGGCGATCAGGCCGCCGGTCACCAAGGGCTGGGTCAGGGTGACGAGCCCGGTGACCTCGCGATCGTAGCCGCGGCCGCGGAACGGCGCGGCCGGCCCGATATATCCAACAGACCCTTGCGCGCTGATCGTCGGGAAGTAGGCGGCCCGCGTCGTGGACACGTCCTGATTCGCGGCACGGGCAGCAAGCCGGCTCTGCAGAACTGCCGGCCCGTCAGCTTCGGTCAGCGCCAGGGCGCCACGGAGCGTGTTCGGCAAACCGGGCAGGACCGCTGGTGCCACCAGGTCTCCGGGGGCTTCCCCCACCACGGCGCGAAAGGCGGCCTGGCTCGCCTCAAGCCGCGCCGACGCATCATCGCGAGACGCCACCGCCTGTCGCCGCTGCGCCTCGGCCTGAGCGACATCGGTGCGTGTCACCCGCGCGCCAAGCCGGTACTGCGCGGTGACCTCGGCCACCTCGCGCGCCAGTGTCGTCATATCGGCGCGCCGCACGGCGAGGATGTCCTGGTCGCGCAGCACGTCCATGTAGGCGCCGATCACCGATCGAAAAACCTGTGCCTGCACCAGCCGAAACTGTTGCCGCCCGGCCTTGATGCGCGTCTCTTCGGCCCGCACGCTGTCCGCGATGCGGCCACCGCTATACAGCGGCTGGCGCACGGTCAGCAGCGCCTCCACGTCATTGCTCTCGCCGGTCCCGGCCGCGTAGTCGAAGATGTCGAAGGGTGCGCGCAGATAGCCGCCATCCAGCGTCGCGGTGACCACCGGTTGCCATCCGCTGCGTGCCTGAACCGCGGTCTCGCTGGTGGCGCGCAGCGTCGCCTGCTGGCCGCGCAACGTGGGATTGCCGCGCCAGGCGAGCGCCAGCGCGTCCTGCACCGTCTCCGCCCGCGCTGGGCCGGCCGCGCACAACAGGCACACCATAACAAGCTGCCACCTACTCATAGCGCAGCGCCCTGGCCGGCTCTGCCCTGGCCACCCGCCAAGCCTGGCCCAACACGGTGAGGATCGAAATTGCAACGGCAATCACCGTTACGACAACGAAGTAGCCCGGCGACAGCCCGATGCGCTGGTTGAAGCCTGACAGCCAGATGCGCATTGCCGCCCATGCAACCGGCCAGGCGATCAGGTTTGCGAACAGCACCGGCCGGACGAACTGCCCGACCAGCAACAGCAGCATGTCGGTGGCGCTGGCGCCGAGCACCTTGCGTATGCCGATCTCCTGCATCCGCCGCGCAGTGCCGAAGGCGGCAAGCCCGTAGAGCCCCCCGGCGGCGATCGCCAGCGCCAGGATCGACCCCATCGAGAACAGCCGCGCCCGCTGCTGGTCCGGACGATAGAAGCGGCTCAGTCGCTGGTTCGCGGTCTCCGCCCGGAACGGCTGTCCCGGCACCATTTTGCGCCATACCGCTTGCAGGCGCCCCAGGATTTCCTGTCGGGAAACGCCCTGGAAGCGGACTGCCGCGATGCCGCCTTCGACCCGCTGGGAGTTGTAGAGATAAAATTCCGGCGCGATCGGATCATGTGGCGACATGAAGCGCACATCCCGCACCACGCCGATGATGGTCAGGGTCTTTCGTCCGGTCGGGCTTTGCATGCCGAAGCTGTGACCGATCGCGTTACCAGGGTTGGCGCAGCCGAGCATGAGCGCCGCCTTGCGGTTCAGGACGGTCGAGAGCCGCGTGCTGGTCGGGCGATTGGCCTGGTCGTCATCGCCATGGGCCGCGTCGAACACTCTGCCAGCGAGCAGTTGAACGCCGTAGGTGCGGAAATAGTCCGGTCCGACCTGCTCGTCCTGCATGCTCGGCGCCTGTCCGGTCCAGCCGGGCGGAAAGATCGTCTGATTGCTGGAATTGGTGCTGTCCGGCATGCGGTCCGATTCTGTTACGGCGGTAACGCCGGGCACGCCGCGAAAGGCATCCAGGATGACGCGCTGCCTCGGCTCCAAATCCTCGGGCGCCGTGCTCAGCACCAGGATCAGGCCCTGCCGATCGAACCCGCGATCCGCACGGCGCAGGAAGTTCGCCTGCACATTGATCACCAGCGTGCAGATCGCAAAGCCGGTCGCGCAGGCGAACTGTATCAGCACTAGCAGGGTGCGCAGCCGCTGCCCGAGCCGTCCGCCGGACGGCAGCCGAACCGACGCCAGCACCGCCGCCGGTCGATAGTTTGCGAGCAGCAGCGCCGGATACAGCCCGGCACCGATGCCGACCACCAGCACGAGCAGCGCGAGCCAGGACAGCACCACCGGGTAGTCGATGCGCAGGCTCCAGCCGCCAAGCGTATTGAGCATCGGCACCGCCAACTCCGCGCCCGCGAGCCCGATGACGGCGGACAACGCGACGAGGGCTGTGGACTCGCCCAGGAACTGCACCAGCAGCGCCCGGCGCGACGCTCCCATCACCTTGCGCAGGGCCACTTCGCGGGCGCGAAGACCGGCGCGTGCCGTCGCCAGATTGACGGTGTTGATCGCCGCGATCAGCAAGGCAAGAACACCGACCGCGCCGAGGCTGAAGACGACACGCGGGTCCACGATGAGCCCGCCCATTCCCAAACCAACCAGATGGAAATGCGCATCGGTCAGCTTGACCAGGGACAGTTTTAACTGATCCTCAGGATGGACGCCCAATTGATCCTGGCCGCTTCCCGCCGCGCGGCGTGCAACAAAGGCGCGCAGGGCCGCCGCAACCCTTCGCGCGTCCGCACGGTTCTTGAAGCGAAGATAGGTCGGACCGGCGTCGTCGCCCCAGGCGCGAAAGGCACGCACATCCTTCTCGACGGCCGGGGTGAGCGGGGTCAGCATCGAGATTTCCAGGGTCGTGTTCGTCGGCAAATCCTTCATCACCGCCGAGATGATGTAGGAGGCGCGATGACCGTCGCGTGTCATGTCCAGCGTCCGGCCGATCACCCGGGTCGTGCCGAAATATTTTCGCGCCAGGCTCTGGTTGATGACGAGATCGCCGGGTGCCGCAAGGGCGTCGCGCCGGCTGCCGGCCACCAGCGGCAGCGCGATCACGTTGAAAAAACTCGGGTCGGTGTATTGGACGATCTGGCTGTCGACCGTCCTGCCGATCGAGATCGTCTCGCGAGTGCCTGACAGGCGCGCGCCGGCGAGGATTTCCGGAAAGTCGGCAAGCAGCAGGGGCAAAGCCACGTAAGAGGTGTCGGGAAACTCCACGGTGGCCTCGCCGGGCAGCGTCCAGGTGGTGTCGAGGCGGTAGACGTCGTTCGCGTGCGGCAGCCAGCGGTCGAAGCTATTTTCGTAACGAACCACCAGCATCAATACGAGGAACACGGCGATGCCCACGGCAAGTCCCAGCACGTTGATGGCGGCATAGAACCGGTGCCGGGCCAGATTGCGGGTAAAGCTGAGCAAGGCGTGCGCCAGCATCAGATCGCGCCCCGAACGGAGAGCACGACGCGGCCGTCGAGCATGTCGATGCGGCGGCGCGCGAGGTCGGCGTGGCTCGGCGAGTGCGTCACCATGACGATGGTCGATCCCTCGGCGTTCAGCGCCGCCAGGATGTCCATGATTTGGGCGCCGTTCTCGGTGTCGAGATTGCCGGTTGGTTCGTCGGCAAGGATCAGCGCGGGATCGCCGACGATGGCGCGCGCGATCGCGGCGCGCTGCTGCTGGCCGCCGGAGAGCTGGCTCGGGATGTGCCGCGCGCGATGCGCGATCCCGACCCGGTCCATCGCGGCAGCCACCCGCGCGCGCCGCTCCTGGCGAGGGACTTTCCGATAGATTAGGCCTAGCTCGACATTCTCGTCGATCGTCAGCTCGTCGATCAGGTTGAAGCTCTGGAACACGTAGCCGAGATGGTCGCGTCGGAATGCCGCCAGGCCCGCTTCCGGCAATCCGGTGAGATCGGTCTCGTCGAAGCGGTACTGGCCGCTGCTTGGTCGGTCGATGGTGCCCAGGATGTTGAGCAGCGTCGACTTGCCGCAGCCGCTCGGCCCCATGACGGCGACGAACTCGCCGCGCTCGATTTCCAGATCGATCGATTGCAGCGCCGTGGTCTCGATCTCGTCGGTACGATACAGCCGGTTGATTCCGGACAGGGTGATCATCGCCGTATTCCTCACCGGATGAGCAGTCGCGCGTAGGTCTGGTCCTGGGCGGTGGACGAGGTGATGACCCGTTCGCCGGCAGCAAGCCCGGAGAGGATCTCGACCTGCTCGGGATTGCGTCGCCCGACGCTGATCGGCCGGCGCACCGCATGGCGTCCGCTTGCATCCAGCACGAAGGCGCTGCTGCCGCCGCCGCTCTCCAGCCAGGGTCCGTTCGGCAGCACCAAAGCGGTCTGCGTGCGGCCGAGCGTGAGCCGGCAATCGATGTTTTCGCCACGACGCAGGCCCGGCGGCGGTGCGTGGTCGAAGGTCAGCTCGACCGAGAACTGCCCGGCCTTGACCTGCGGCTTGACCCGCGACAGCGTCAGCTCCGCTATCGTGCCGTCGAGATCGGCCGTTCCTGCTTGTCCCTCGGCGACACGGCCGAGATAGAACTCGTCGATATCGGCATCGAGACGGAACGCATCAATGCTGTCGATCTCACCGATCTGGTCGCCTTGTTTCAAAGTCTGGCCGGGTTGCAGGGAGAAGTCGGTGAGCCTGCCCGCGACCGGGGCGCGCAAGGTCAGCGCACGCAGATTGCCGCCGACCTCCGCGAGGTTGTCGTGCAGCATCGACACCGTCCGCGCGATCTCGGCCTGCTGACGGCGGGCGACCTCGCGGTCACGCAACCGGGCCTGGCGCAGCGTCGCCAGACGGGCGGTGTCGTAGGTGGCTTCGTCTTCAAAGCCGCGCAGGCCGGAATCGGACTCAAAGCCCTGGCGGTGCAGGCCGCGGCGGATGGACAGTTCACGTTCCGCCTTGAGCAGGTTGTAGCTTGCCTCGGCCACGGCATTGTCCTCGCTGGTGAGGTTCTGCTGCAGCAACAAGCGCTGGTTGGTGACGCCGCCGAGCTGGCCGGCGATTGCCGCCTCCTTGGCGGTCACGTCGAGCCGGAGGTGCGGATTGGACAGGGTGGCCAGCACGTCACCCGGCTTGACGCTGGCCCCGTCCTGCACCGCGACATGCCGCACGGTGCCGCCCTCGACGGCGCCGACATAGACCGTGTGCAGCGGCGCCACCGTTGCGCGCACCGGCAGATAATCCTGGAACGGCGCCCGTTTGACCTCACCGACGCTGATATCGCTGGACGACACCGCCAGCGTGCCGGCCTGCGGCACCCAGCTTGCGGCAAACCCGGCGGCGAGCACCGCCAGCACCAGGCCGGCCGGGATCAGCCATCGCCGCCACCGGACCCAGCGGCCTCGGGGAACGCTGCGATCCATGCTGGCGGGACTGGATTGAGGCATGGCGGACCTTGTCGTGCAGGTCTAGTCTAGCGCCTTGCCGGTCGCCCGCTAACACGTTGTTCGGCAACAGGTTTTCGCTGTCGTATTGGCGTCGCTGTCCGCTTTTGAACAAGGTGTCCGGAACCGAACATGAGCCAGACCCTGTCAAGTCCCGCCTCCGCGCCGCCGCGTGTGCTGTTCGTCGATGACGATGCCGACGTGCAGAAATCCGCGGCCCTGTTGCTGCCGCGACGTGGCTTCGGCTTGTTGCAGGCGCGCTCGCCGGACGAGGCGTTCAGCCTGCTCGCGGAGCGGCCGGTCGATGTGGTGCTGCTCGACCTGAATTTCGGGCCGGGTGCGACTACCGGCGCCGAGGGTCTCGCCACCCTCGAACGGCTGCTGGCGCACGAACCCGACCTGGTCGTGGTGGTGGTGACCGGCCATAGCGGCGTCGCCATCGCGGTGGCCGCGATGCGCGCGGGTGCCGCCGACTTCGTCATGAAGCCCTGGAGCAACGAACGACTGCTCGCCACCCTGAGCGATGCCGCGGCACTGCGTCGCCGTCGTAGTCGTCCAGTGGCCGGAGCACAGGCCGAGACGCCGCTGATCGGCGACAGTCCCGCCATGCGTCGTGTGCTGGACCAGGCCGCACGGATCGCGCTGACCGATGCGTCGCTGGTGCTGCTCGGTGAGGCCGGCACCGGCAAGAGCCTGCTGGCGCGCACCATCCACCGGCTGTCGCCACGGTCGGGAAGGACGCTGCACGTGCTGGACGCGGCGGCATTGGGCGAAAGCGGACTGGATGCAGCGCTGGCGCCGCTCGACGACAGCGATACGCTGCTCATCGAGGAGGTGTCCGCACTCCCCATGGCGCTGCAGCGTCGCCTGCTTGACCGGCTCCAGTCGCACCCGGCGCTGCGCGTGATCACCACCAGCCGCCGCGACCGATCCACGCTTCACGCGGCCCTGCTGCCGGACCTGCTCGACCGGCTTGGCGCGGTCGAGCTGCTGCTGCCGCCGTTGCGCCAACGAGGCGATGATGCGCGGCGGCTCGCCGAACATGCGCTGCGTCGCGCGGCGTTGCGCCACCGCCTGGGCGCGTTGAGCCTGTCGGACGCGGCCCTGGCCGCACTCGCCGCCGGGCATTTTGCCGATAATCTGCGCGGCTTGCTGCGGGCGGTTGAGCAGGCAGCACTCCTGGCCCCCTTGTTGGCCCGCGACGGGGTGATCGAGGCGCATGACATTCCGGTGCCGGCGTCCGTTTCGGAAGCGGTGGCGCCACCCGGAGAGGGCGACCTGCATCTTCGTCGTTCCGAAAAAGCATTGGTCCAGGCGGCGCTGCGCCGCCACGGCTTCAATGTCAGTCACGCCGCCCGCGAGCTTGGGCTGACCCGCGCCGCCCTCTACCGGCGCATGGCACGGCACGGGCTTTGAGCGGGCGCGCGAGCGCTGTCGCCGCCCTGCTGTTGTTCGGCTGCGGCGCGCTCGCCTGCCTTGCCTGGTCGTGGCACCTGTTCGCGTCCGGTTTCGTCATGCTGTTGGCGGCGTTGTGGGTCGCCATAGTCATGCTCAGGCAGGAGCGGCGTCTCGCGGCAGCACCTGCACCCGCTCCGCCGCATGAGGCGGCGTGGCTCGCCGAGACAGAACGGCGCCAGTTGCGCGCCATGCTGGACCAGACGCCGGCCGCCCTGCTGATGATTGCCGGCGACGGCGCGGTCCGGGCGGTCAACCGTGCCGCCCGCCGTCTGTTCGCGACCGATGACCGCATCTCCTCGCTGCCGCCGTCGATCGGTGACGCTCTCGAACGCATCAGGCCGGGCCAGCGTACCGTGCTGAAACTCTCCGTCGATAAATCCAGCGAACAGGCGCGCAGCTACGCCTTGTCGATTGCAAGCAGCACCGGAGCGGGAGGCATGCTGCGCCTCGCCATACTGACCGACATCGAAGCCGAGCTGCAGGTGGCGGAGGCGCAGGCGGCGCAGGATCTGCTGCAGGTGCTGGGCCATGAAATCATGAACTCGCTGACGCCGGTCACGTCGCTCGCCGAGAGCGCGAACGCGCTATTGGCTGATGGCGGACCCGAGCAGTTGGCGCAGGCCCGTGACGCGTTGGAAACCATCCTGCGTCGCGCCAGCGGATTGGAACGTTTTGTCCGCGACTATCGTCGCCTGGCACGGCTGCCGCCGCCGGACCTGCAGCCCGCCTCCATCGCGGCGCTCCTGCAGCATGCCGGCGACCTGTTCCGCTCGCGCTGGCCCGAGGTGCAGCTGACGCTATGCTTGCCGGAGCCCGATCTCGTCGCCAGGCTCGACGCCGATCAGCTCGCCCAGGCCCTGCTCAACCTGCTGGCCAATGCCGCGGACGCCGCCATCAACGGCTCGGCACGGCCGCCCTGGGTAACGCTGGATGGCTCAGCCCAGGGCGATGGCGTGGCGATCCGGGTGACCGACAGCGGCGACGGCATAGCGCCCGGGCTTGAGGAGACGATCTTTCAGCCATTTCAGAGCGGCCGCCCGGACGGCACGGGCATCGGGCTCGGTCTTGCCCGTCAGATTGCCCGCCTGCACGGTGGCGCACTGCTGTTGTTACCACCGACGCCGGATCACGGCGCCTCGTTCCTGTTGACGCTGTAGAGCTGGCCGCGCGGGTGCGGCTCAGGGCGTGGGGCAGCCCGCGTCGCCGGCGGCGTTGAGTGGGTCGCGGGCGCTCTCCATCAGCCACAGATGATCGGGGGTTCCGTTATCCTCGAACTGCACGACATTCGCGCCGCTGTCGTGCGACTCCTGGCTGACGCCGAGCACCAGGCCGCTATGCTTGTTCCTGATCAGGAACTGGCCGTTGCCGCGATCGATGAAGCTCCAGAGTTGGCTGGACGCACCGTCGCCGCTCTGCTGTTGCGCGATCAGGGCACTGTCCGCGGTCGAATTGCCGCTGACCCCCAGCACCAGGCCGCTGTTCATGTTGCGTATGGTGAAACTGCCGCCGCCCGCATCGGCCAGGATCCAGAGATGGTCGTTCGTGCCGGTATCCTGGAACTGCTTCACCTGCGCGCCGTCCGCACGAGACGCCGCCTGCACGCCGAGCACCAGCCCACTATTGACGTTGCTGATCTGGAAGATCGGCCGGCTGAACGCCTGCAGTTCCTGGATCCCCCAGCCGGTGCCGCCGCCGGCGTTGGCGGCCAGCACGCGTATCCGGCTCGTGGTCAGCGGCGGGAAGGTGATCCTGTTGGTGGCGTTGGCCACGGGCGCTGGATCCTGCCGTACCTGGTTCGGCACCGTGGCCCAGGCGGTGCCAGTCCAATATTGCAGATCGTAGCTGTTCGGCACCCGCACGCCGCCGCCATCGTCGTAGAACGTCACGCGGACGTCCGAGAGCGTTACGTCGCGCTGGAAATCGATGCCGTAATAATCGGTCGGGTTGGGTGAGGCATACGAGGTCCAGCGGCTGTTCTCGGGAATCCCGGTCCGGTACACCACACCGTCGATGCCTCTCCACACATCGTCATAGGGCGAGGTGTAGCTGGCGAAGGGTTGCGTGCCGTAGGCGAAGCGCTGGCTGTTCGTGGCGATATCGACAACGCCGCAGGCATTGCTTTGCGTGATCGGGTGTCCGACATCGACCGCGAGCACGCCCAGGGTCGGTCGCGCGGCGACCCGCTTGCCATCGACATAGACGCTCAGCCCGGCGCCCTGCTTGTAGCGGGCGCCCCCGCGATCCCACAGCACGGTGACGTTGTGGCCGTGATAGGGTGCGTTTTCCAGCGCGAAATAATCCCAGCTCGCCGGTGCCAAGGGGCGAAGGACAAGCACGTCGCCGGGCTCTCCGCGCAGTCCGATCAGCCCGGCAATGACGTTGTCGTTGAACGTGGAGTGGTTGTAGTCCTCACTGTGATCGTAGCTGTCGTAAATCCAGTCATTGGCGTCGGCGTCGTGGGCTTCGGCGACGTAGGGAACCCCGTTGCGGAACTGTGTCGCCGCATAGGTGTGCAGTGCATTGACATAGTCGCCTTGGGTGAAGGTCAGTTGCGGCGGGTAGTCGTCGAGCAGGTTGGCAAGCCCGGTCAGGGTCTGCGCCGTCTCGTATGGCCAGGACGGGCCGTCCCAATGGCAGCAATTCGCGTCCTGGTAGTCGAACCAGCGGCTGCGCCGTTCCGCCGTCGTCGGGCCGAATTGCGCGGCAAAGCCCTCCGGGTCCTTGAGTTCAGCCAAAGCGATCGCATCCTGGGGCAGTGCTGCATCGAACATCCAGGGCACGAAGCCCTCTTCCTCGCGCGTATCCAGCAGCGCCATCGTAGGATTGTTGTCGCGCGGCATGTCGTAGAAGAAATGCCTGTTGGGATCCCACAGCCGTGCCTGCATGTTGCGGCGCAGCGAAGCCGCCCGTTTGAGGTAGTCAAAGGTGGTGGCGCCATCTCCCGACAATGCCGCGATGCTGGCGATTGCCGTGGCGTCGCCGAATTGATAGGCATTGATGGTCGGCCGGTAGCCGGCGCCGCCATGATAGGGATCGCTCGACTCATAGGAGGCGGGGGTGAATTCGGTCGCGTCCCAGACCGGCACCTGCCAATAGAGCCCGAGCGTCGAATTGTAGTGATTGTCCCAGCCACGATACTGCGTCACCAGGTGGTCAAGCTGAGACTTGGCGAAACCCAGATCGCCGTGTGCCAGATACACCTGCCACACGGCACTCGCGATCCAGAAACTGTATTCGTGCGCCCAGTCCGACGTATCCGGGTTGTCCGCGTAATTTTGCGGCTTGGGGAACTGTCCTGGACCGTCCAGCCAATAATTGATGTTGTCCTTGACGTATTGCTGGTCGCGCAGCCAGCGTCCCTCGATCGTCTGGTGCCCGGCTGCCGCGTCGACACCGCCATAGGGCGCACCATACGAGACCGGCGCGAGGAATTCCGTCGACAGCCAGCCATAGATCGAGCCCGTATAGATCAGGTGCTCCTTATAGGTCTGCCAACGGTAGTAATAGACCTGCTGGATCAGCGAATCCGGCACGTCGAGGAACGGTATATTGTGGAGAAACCAGTCAGGGTCGTTGACCGGTCCGAGCAGCGCCGACTTGTTCAGGAAGTCCGTACCGCCTGGTGCGGCACCTGGAAAAGGCTGCGGCGGATCGATGGCCGACGCCGGTTGGGCCGCAAGCAGCAAACCAGCCAGCGCCGTCGCATGAAGGATTCCGCGCATCGTCTGCCTCCCCATCCGGCTTTTTTTCAATGCTCGAACGGACAAGGATGGGTGTCAAGAAGACGTTAATCTTCCTTACTGGGCGAGATAGCCGCCGTCGACCGGGAGCACCACACCGGTGATGAACGAGGCGGCGTCGGAGGCCAGGAACAGGATTGCCTGGGCGACCTCTTCCGGCTGTCCCAGTCGGGCCATCGGGTGCATCGCCTTTACACCGGCAATGTAGTCGACGGAGAGTTTCCTGACGGCTTCGGTGGCGATCGTGCCTGGGGCGACCGCATTGACGCGGATGGCGCGTGTCGCGAGTTCCACCGCGAGATGCTTGGTGATCCCAGAGGCCACGAACTTGGCC
Organism: Lichenicoccus sp.; assembly: GCF_965276875.1. Lineage (GTDB taxonomy): Bacteria > Pseudomonadota > Alphaproteobacteria > Acetobacterales > Acetobacteraceae > Lichenicoccus. Next base: position 3,272,355 of record NZ_OZ255701.1, read on the forward strand.
GGGCCGTAGACCGCCTGGCCCTTTTGTCCGGCTTCGCCGGAGATCGACGATAGGCAGACGATCGCGCCGCCGCCGGTCTTGAGCATCGCCTCGACGGCGAACTTGCAGGTGAGAAACATGCCGCGCCCGTCGACCGCCATCACATGGTCGAAATCCTCGGCGGTGGCATTCAGCACATCCAGTTCCGGTATGATCCCGGCATTGGCGACGAGCACGTCGATGCTTTGATAGGCATCGACGCAGGCCGCGATCATCGCCGCGGCATCCTTGCTGTCGGAGACGTCGCCGACAACGCCGCGGACCTGAGCACCGGCGGCGATCTCCGCGCGCACTATCTCCAGTGCCGCCTCGTTGACGTCGTTGATGATCAGCCGCGCGCCCTCCGCGGCGAACAGCATGGCGGTGGCGCGCCCGATTCCGTGGGCGGCCCCGGTCACCACCACCGCCTTGTCCTGCATCCTACCCATAGCTTTTTCTCCCTCAGTTGCCGCGACGTTTCTGGTTGAGGCTGTCGATCAGCACGGCTCCGAAGATGACCGCACCCTGGATGAACTGCACCCAGAACGGCTGCACGTTCTTCAGCGTCAGGCCGTTATTGATCAGCCCGATGATCAGCACCCCGAGCAGGGTGCCCAGCACGCTGCCCTTGCCGCCGAACAGCGACGCACCGCCGATGACAACGGCGGCGATCGCGTTCAATTCCAGGCCGGTCGCCGCGATCGGTTGGGCGCTGTCGAGCCGTCCCGCCAGCACCACGCCGCCGACCCCGGCGAGGGCGCCACTGATGATGTAGACGAGGGCGAGCGTGCGCCCTACGGGAATGCCGGCCAGACGTGCGGCCTCGCGGTTGCCGCCAACCGCGTAGATCTCGGCGCCGAACACCGTGCGCGCCAGCACCAGGCCGCCGACGATGAAGATAGCGACACTGATCAGGGCGGCGATCGGGAACGGCCCGAGATTGCCACCGCCGATATTGTCGAAGCTATCCGGAAACCCGAAGATCGTGTTGCCGCCGGTGACGATGAAAGCAAGGCCGCGCGCCATCGCCAGCACCGCAAGGCTGACGATGAAGGGACTCATGTTCAGCGTGGTGACCGCAAAGCCGATGAAGCCGCCGGACAGCGCGCCGATGGCGATACCGGTGAGCACCGCGAGCGGCACCGGGACATGCGCCTTGAGCGCCAAGCCTGCCATCACTCCGGTGAACGCCACCACCGAACCGACCGAGAGATCGATGCCGCCGGTGACGATGACGAAGGTCTCGCCGACCGCGACGATCCCGATCAGCGCGCTGGCCAGCGCGATCGACAGCAGGTTCGCCGAAGTCAGGAAGTTCGGCGTGGTGAGCGCCAGATATAGCGCAATCACAACAAAGCCGACGACGATGGTCAACTCGTTGACGGCGCGCGTCACCACCCCGAGGCGCATGCGTGCGGGTTGATGCTCCATCACCCGAGGGCCGCAAGCTGCATGATCCGCTCCTGGCTGAACTCGCCGCGTTCCACCGTGCCGGCGAGGCGTCCGGCGCGCATTACCAGGATTCTGTCGCTCAGCCCGAGCAGCTCGATCATGTCCGACGACACCACCAGCACCGCGGCACCGGACTGTGCAAGTTCGTTGATCAGCCGATAGACTTCCACCTTGGCGCCGATGTCTATGCCGCGCGTCGGCTCGTCGAGCAGGAACAATTTGGGGCTGGTGGTCAGCGCGCGGCCGAGCACCACCTTCTGCTGGTTGCCGCCCGACAGCGTGCGCACACGCTGGCGGATGCTCGGCGTGCGGATACGCAGGCTGCGCACGGCGTGCTCGGCGAGCCGGTCGATCCGCGCGCGCAGCAGGAGGCCGCGCAGCCAGGCGAGCCGGGGGAGCGTCGAGAGGGCAATATTGTCGCGCACGGGAAATCCCAGCACCAGGCCTTCGCCCTTGCGGTCCTCCGGCACCAGCGCCACCCCGGCCGCGATCGCATCGCGCGGCGCGCGCAGCCGCGGTGTCGCAGTTCCGATGCGCACGCTGCCGGCGCTGCGTGGCAGCGCGCCATAGATCGTCTTGAGCACCTCGCTGCGTCCGGCGCCGATCAGCCCGCCGAGGCCGACCACCTCGCCGGCGCGCACGGTGAACGACACCCCCTCGAATCGGCCGGCGCAGGCGAGCCCATCGACCCGCAGCAATACCTCGCCGAGGCGTGCGTGACGCACCGGGAACAGCGCATCGATCGGACGATTGACCATCGCCTGGATCAGCGCGTCCTGGTTCCACTCAGTGACAAAGCGCGTCTCGACCGCGGCGCCATCGCGCAGCACGGTGACCCGGTCGCAAACTTCGAAGACCTCCTCAAGATGATGGCTGATGAACACCAGGCCGACGCCCTGCGCGCGCAGCGTGGCGATGGTCGCGAACAACAGGCGCTGCTCGGCGCTGGTCAGCGTCGCCGTAGGTTCATCGAGCACGATGACGCGCGCCGCCCGCGACAAGGCGCGGGCAATTTCGACGAGTTGCGCCTGGGCAACCGAGAGTGTGCGCACCCGCGTCTGTGGTGCGACCGCAAGGCCCACTTGTTCGAGCAGCCGGCCGGCCTCGCGGTGCAGCGCCGCGCGTCGTACGCCGCCCAGGCGGCCGCGCGGCAGGTTGCCGAGAAAGATGTTCTCCGCCACCGACCGCTCCGCGACCAGGCTCAGTTCCTGGTGGATCACGATGATGCCCTGGTCGAGCGCGTCGCGCGGACGGCGCGGCGCGAAACGCTGACCTTCCAGCCGCACCTCGCCGGCATCGGCGTGGAACACGCCGGCGAGGATCTTCATCAAGGTCGATTTGCCGGCGCCGTTCTCGCCGACGATGCCGAGCACCTCGCCGTGGTCAAGCACGATGCTGACATCCGACAGGGCTTTGACACCAGGAAAGCTCTTGGAAATGCCCTGCATCGCAAGCAGAGGGCTCATTGCGTGACCTGATCCCCCCACAGGCCATAGGCCTTGGCGGCCGGGCTGTCGATGGTGGCCTTGGTGATCAGGAGATGCGGCCAATACTGGTGCGCCGGCACCTTCGATTTCTCGCCGTGCAGATACATCTCCACATAATTCACGGACTGCTCAGCCATCGTCAGCGGGTTCTGCGACAATGTCGCATCCATGCGGCCTTTGCGGATGTCGCTCAGCGCCTGCTCGGTGCCGTCGATGCTGATGATGATGATGTGCTTCGGATTGCCGATCGGCTCAAAGCGATCGGCCTGCCGGATCGCGCGGACCGCGCCGACGGCGTTGTCGTCGTTGCCGTTAAAGATCGCGTCGATGTCGTGATGCGCGGCGAGCAACTGGGTGGTGATGGTGAACGCCTTGCCGGCGTCGAAGTCGGCCGCCTGTCGGGCCACCAGCTTGAGCCCAGGATTGGTCTTCTGCAGCGCCTCGAACTCGTCGGAGAAGCCTTTCTCGCGCTCGTCGCCTGCGGTCGTGCCGAGCAGGCCTTCGAGATCGACGACATTGCCCTTGATCGTGCCATAACGCTGCTTGAGATGATCGGCGATGAAGTCGGCACCTTGCTTGCCGAGAGCTGTGTTGTTGGTCTCCAGGAAGTTGACCTGGCAGGTGCCGCATGCCGCACCGCGGTCGAGGGTGAAGACCGGGATGCCCTTCTTGTTCGCCTCGCGCACCACCGGCACGATCGCGTTGGCGTTGATCGGATTGAGGATCAGGGCCGAGACATGCTGGTTGATCAGGTCGGTGACCTGGTTGGTCTGGGTGTTCGCATCGCCGTTGGCGCTGGTGTTGATCAGGCGCAGATCGGGATGGGCCGCGATGCCGCGCTGCACCCCCTTGGTCATGCCCTGGAAGAACGGGTTGGCCAGGGTCGCGACACTGAGGCCGACCACGTAGTCGGCGGCGCGCGCTTGCGTGGCGGCGAACGCGAGCGCGGCGGCGCAGAGCGCGCCGGACAGGTTCCTTGAGGCGGACATGACTACTCCCGATTTTTTTGCCGTAGCTCTTCGGCTTGCGGCTTTGGCGGATCGCCGCAAAACCTGTATGACAGCTTTAACCGGTTTGCCGCCGTGCGCAAGGTCATCAAGTGGCGGAGGGTCACGAGTGCAATGCGAACCAGGACGGATCAACTGACCGCGGCGCTGCGCACGCGGATCGGCGGCGGCCAATACCCGGTCGGCTCGAAGCTGCCGTCCGAGCAGGCGCTCGCCGCGACCTTCCAGGTCAGCCGCACCACGGTGCGCGAGGCGGTCACGCGTCTGAAGGAATCCGGGCTGGTGGAGACGCGCAGGGGGACCGCGGCACGGGTCTGCGCGATGCATACAGGCAGCGGTCTGGCCATGCCCCGTTCCATCGAGGCGCTGCTCGGATTCCTCGAGGTGCGCGGCGCCATCGAGGCGGAGATGGCGGCCCGCGCCGCCGTGCGTCGCACCGACGCGCAGTGCGACGCGATCGAGGCGGCGCTGCTGGCGATCGACGCCGCCAGCAGCACGGGCAGCACCGGCGTTGAGGAGGATCTCGCCTTTCACCTCGCCATCGGTCAGGCGACCGCGAACGCCTACTGGAGCCAGTTCGTGCGTCTGTTCGCGGGTCCGATGCGCGCCGCGATCAGGATCACCCGGGCGAACGAGGCGAGGCGGAAGGATTTCGCCGCCGCCGTGGCGGCTGAGCACGCCAGCCTGTTCGAAGCCATCCGGGCGCGCAAGGCCGGTGCCGCCAGGCAGGCGGCATCACGCCATCTCCGCCGCGCCGCCCAACGTGTGCACCGCGCCGACCGCGCCTTCTGGCAGGAGGAGGGCAGGACGCTTGCCGCGGACTGGGGCGATGTGACCAACGCGAGCGAATAGAGTTCCGGCCAAACGCAATCGTTTGGCCGGAGTAAGTTCGAGGCCCGCGCCGCTCAGGCGTTCAGGCCACCATCCACCGTGACCGCGGACCCGGTAATCTGTCTTGCCGCAGGGCTTGCAAGGAAGGTCACGGCCGCCGCGACATCCTCCGGCGTGCCATACCGACCGAGCGGCGTCAGCCCGCGGATCTCGTCGGCCTGGGAGCCGGCCGCCGGGTTCATGTCCGTGTCGGTTCCCCCTGGTTGGACCAGGTTCACCGTGATGTCGCGAGGCCCGAGTTCACGAGCGAGGCCTCGCGTGAAGGCGAGAAGCGCGGACTTCGTCATCGAGTACACCGTCACCCGGAAAAGGGACGCGCTCGGCGAGACATGAACTGATCGAGATGATGCGGCCTCCTGGCCCGAGATGCGCAATGGCGGCCTGGGAGGCCAGCACAACCGAGCGCACGTTGACGTCCAGGAGTGCGTCGATGTCGAGGAGGCTCATCTCCGCGAGCGAACCGTAGCGCGCGATGTCGGCATTGTTGACGAGGATGTCGAGACCGCCCAACCTCTACGACGCCTTCTCGAAGCAGGCGCTCTATACCGAGGCCCTACGCCACTACAACGACACCTACGAAGCGCTGGTCTGGGCGAGGTTTCGAGCCGCCGGGAAGGTCCGCGAGGCGGTCCTGTGCTACCTGATGGACTCGGCGGCAGCCTTGACGGGATCCCTAGCCGACAATCCCCTCGGTTGCATGGTGACGCTCGCGTCGGTCGGCGGCGAGCGCGTGCGCTCGGCGCGTGCCGTCACGCTGGAGCGCCTGCAAGCGCGCCTGAGCAGGGCGGTGTCGGTGGGCGAGCTTCCGGCTGTCACGGATGTCCGCGCGCTCGCGCGTTTCGTGCAAACCGTCCAGAGCGGCATGTCGATCCTGGCCCGCGACGGAGCGAGCCGCGCCGAACTGGAGTCCGTGGCCCAGGTGACGATGCTGCGATGGGATGCCTGCGCCTGGTGCCGTCCTATTTCCTGACGCCGAATTTGAAGATCGTGGTCTGGTCGAAGATCTGGCCGGGCTTGAGTTCCGTGGTCGGGAAACCGGGCTGGTTCGGGCTGTCGGGGAAGTGCTGGGTTTCGAAGGTGACGCCGTCGGTCTGGCGGTAGATGCCGCCGTTGCCGGCGTACTCACCCTTGAGGAAATTGCCGGTATAGACCTGCACGCCGGGCTGGGTGGTGAGCACGGTCAGTTCGCGGCCGCTGTTCGGATCGAACAGGCGCGCGGCGAAGGTGGGGCCGCGGCCGGTGCCCGGGTTGATGACCCAGTTATGGTCGTAGCCGTGGGCCTGGATGAGCTGGGTGTCGTCGTCGCGGATATGCGCGCCGATCGCGGCCGGCTGGCGGAAATCGAACGGCGTGCCGGCGACGGGCACGTTCCGGCCGAGCGGAATCGCGGTGGCGTCGGTGGGCGTGTAGCTATCGGCGTTGATGGTCATGACCTGGTTGTAGACGCCGTCGCGCGCGCCGATGCCCGCCAGGTTGAAGTAGGAATGGTTGGTGAGGTTCAGCACCGTGTCCTTGTTGGTGGTGGCGCGATAATGGATCGTCAGGCTGCCGTCATCGGCTAGGCCATAGACGACGACGACCTTCATTTCGCCGGGATAGCCTTGGTCGCCATCGGGGCTGGTGAGGCGGAGCGTGGCGCTGACCACGCGGCCGGAGGTGGCGCCTGGCTGGACGTGCCAGACCCGCTTGTCGAAGCCCTTCAGGCCGCCATGCAGGGCGTTCGGAGGATTGTTGATCGCGAGCTGGTAAGGGGTGCCGTCGAGGGTGAAGCGGCCCTTGGCGATGCGGTTGGCGTAGCGGCCGACCAGCGCGCCGAAATACAGACCGCCCGCCGCACTCTTGGTCTCGTAGTCGCTGAGGGTAGGGAAGCCCAGCACAACGTCGGCAACACGGCCGTAGCGGTCGGGGGCAAGAATCTGAGTGATGATGCCGCCATAGCTCATGAACTTGACGGTCACACCGTCGGCGGCGGTCATGGTGGTGAGGCTTACGGGCTTGCCGTCTGGTGTCGTGCCATCGGGAGCAGTGGTCAGGGTGGCTGCGTTGGCAGTCAGGCTGGGGGCGGTCAGGCTGGCGGCCGCGAGCAAGGCTCCGAACGGAGCGGCGAGGGACAGGCGCATGGTTTGTTTCCTCCGACGGCAGTGAAGGCTTGCCGTTTCGTGAGCAATGAGGCCCGATAGTGCGAACCTTGGGAAGGAAACAGGCCGTGATCCATGTCGTCGCCATCATTGAAGCCTTGCCGGGGCAGCGGGATGCGGTCCTGTCGGAGTTCAGGGCCATCATGCCGGCCGTGCATGCCGAGGCAGGCTGCATCGAGTACGGACCGGCAATCGACGTCGCGGGAACGCCCGATGCGTTCGGTCCCGACCGGTTCGTGGTGATCGAAAAATGGAGCGGGATGGACTCGCTCGGCGCGCATGCGAAGGCGCCGCACATGATCGCCTACGGCAAGAAAGTGGCGCCAATGCTGGCGAGCCGGGCGATTCACGTGCTGGAGCCCTGCTGAGGCCGCGAGCGCCCCCATCATACAAGGAGGGATGCAATGATGATCCAGAACGATACGCCGTTCGGCCGGCCGTCATTACTGCCGCTCGGCGACCTGGCGGACGGCCGCTATCCGGACCGGCGCATCCAATCCCTCGATCCACGCTTCACCGCGCATCAGGGCAATGCCGCCGTCGAGCGCATCGCCACCGGGTTTCGCTGGGCGGAGGGGCCGGTCTATTTCGCCGCCGGCGGCATGCTGCTCTGGAGCGACATTCCCAACAACCGAATGCTGCGCTGGCTCGAGGAGGACGGCCATGTCAGCGTCTTTCGCGCCCCTAGCCACTTCGCCAACGGCAACACGGCCGACCGTGAGGGACGGTTGCTCACCTGCGAACACGATACCAGGCGCGTCACCCGCACCGAGCATGACGGTAGCATCACCGTCCTCATCGACAGCCATGGCGGCAAGCGGCTGAACGGCCCCAACGACCTGATCGTCGCCGCGGACGGCGCGATCTGGTTCACCGACCCCGGCTACGGCATCGACGGTCCCTATGAGGGCCATACGGCGGACTCAGAACTCCCGCGACACGTCTACCGGCTCGATGCCGCGACCGGCGCCGCCCGCATCGTCGCCGACGACTTTGTCCGTCCCAACGGTCTCGCACTCTCCCCCGACGAGCGCCGGCTCTACGTCGTCGATAGCGGCATCACGCATGGCGGCCCCGCGCATATCCGCGCCTTCGACGTCGAGGATGGCAGGCTGAGCGGCGGCCGCATCTTCGCCGAAGATTTCGCCCCCGGCTTCACCGACGGTCTGCGCTGCGATGCCGACGGCAATGTCTGGTGCAGCATGGGCTGGGCCGATCCCGCCGAGGACGGCGCGCGTTGCTACGCCTCCGACGGCGACCTGATCGGCAAGATCCATCTCCCCGAAGGCTGCGCCAATCTCTGCTTCGGCGGCAAGAAGGGCCACCGTTTGTTCATGGCGGCCAGCACCTCGATCTACTCAGTCTATCTGAACACCACCGGCGCGAAGCGCCCGTTCTGATAAGAGCGCGTCTCGCTTTCGGGCGCAGAAGAATTGCAGGTGTTTTTGGCGAGCGTCGCCCTAAACAGGTGAGTCCGCCTGTTCGCACGAAGCGCTAGGATTTCGCTGGTTCGCCGGCTGCGTGCAGCAATGCCTCGCCGAGCGCGTGCACCTTTTCCGCGTTCTTGCCCTCAGCCTTGCCGGAAAGCGTTATGGTCTCCTTGCCGAGCTTGACGACCAGCTTGCCGATGGCATCGCCATCCAACTCCTTGGCGTGAAGATGTTTCTTGAGGTTTTCGAGATCCTTCACAATCGTCTTGACGCCAGGTGCGTCCAGCTTCTCCAGGGTTGCTTCCCAGCCCTCGATGTTCTTGGTCGCGGCGCTGATTGAGAAACTCTTAACACCCTCCTTGAGGTGCTTGATGGTAGCATCGAACTGCGGCATTGGCGGCTCCTGATAATCGATCGCGCCACGGCGGCGCGTCCCCAAACAAGAGCGGCGCCCCGCCTGAGTTGCGCCGGAACCGAACGAGCGCCTTGTCACGAATGCGAGCATTGCGTTACCGGAGTGCGGCCGATCCTACGCTTCGCGACCGGAGCTGCATCGCAGGTGGCGCGTCCAGCAGGACCATAAGCCTGTTGGCCTCTGCGTGCCCCCCTATTTGTCTTCGGAGGTCAACCGGCGGCGTTGCATTTCGGGCAGTGCTGGTGGCAGGCGCGGCAGAAGGAGCGGTTGCATTGCGGGCAGGGGGCGAGGCCCGCGGGGACGACCAGGTGCAAGGCGTCGTCGCAGACCAGGCGTGGTCGTTCGGCCGAGGCGGTGGCGGCGCAGGTTGGTGTTTCCAGTTTGCGTGCGAGCGGGTTGTAGTCCAGCAGCAGCGTGCGCTCCGACTTGCGGCGCCGGATCTGCACCGACACCCGATGCACCGGCATGACGAGCTCGACCGTCTGCACCCATTCGACCGTCACCCGGGTGGCGTACTGGCGGGCGAGGTCGTCGATCTTGGCGCCGTACTCGCGCGCGATCGCCTCCACCCGCTGCTGTTCGCGCGTGCGTTTCGGGTCATCCTCGGCGAGCACCTGGATGCGGCGCATCGCCTCCTGGTGCAGATCGCTGTGATAGCGATGCAGCCGCTCCTGGTCGCGGCCGAGGCGGCGGCGTAATCCCTTTTCGAACGGGTCCAGCGCCGTCGCCAGACGCGGCCGCAGGCCTCGCTCCACCAGATCGAGCAGGCGCGCCCGCTCCCAGGGTGCGGGCAACGCGTCTTCCGCGGGCGGTTCGTCGTCCTGCGGGGGTGCGTCGAGCAGGGGTGAGAGCGCGCTCAGCACGGAGTCGGGCAGGGTGCCGGTGGCGAGATTGATGCCCAGGCGCAGCATGAAGTCGCGTTTGTCCTCCGACACCGCCGAGGCGCGGAAATCCAGCACCAGATAGCGGGTCCAGGCGGGTGAGATGTCCAGCAACCGGAAGGTCGCGTTGTCGAGCAGCAGTTCGCGCTCGAGCAGGCGTTGCGGATCGCTTGGTGCAGGGGCGGACGCCGTCAGTATCCGCCTGGTCCAGCGGCCGCGCGGGCCGAGCAGTTCGGCGAAGCGCTCGAGCCAGTCATCCTCCAGGCCCACACGCTGGGCGCCCGGCGGCAACTTGGCCCCGAAGCCGAGGCGAGAGAGCTCGCCGATCCGCAGCGCGCGCTGCACCGATGGCGGGGCCAGCACGTCGCAGCCTTCCGGCGCGATGCTATCGACCAACGCCCCCTCATGGCGCAGCAAGGCGGCGGTAAAAAGCTGCATTCGGCCTAGTGTCGGCTCATGCTGCCCCAGCGGCGGAGCCGCGAAATCATGCAGCATCGAGATCGTTCCCGAACAGTGCCTCGTCGAACTGCTTGACGTCGTCATATTGCCGGCGGGCGGCGAGGAGCTGGTTTTCGATCTGGGTGAAGGCGTCGGTACGCGCCTGTTCGGTGGTGTGCAGCCAGGCTTGCAGCACCAGGGTGGAGAAATCCTGCTGCTCGTCGACTTCGCCGAGGATGGCGCCGACCTCGCCCACCACCAGCTCGAACATGTTGATCTTCTCGTCGAGGATACGCAGCACGGCGTCCTCGATGGTGCCCGATGTCACCAGGTTGAAGACGAACACCTCGCGCGTCTGGCCGATCCGGTCGATGCGGCCGATCCGCTGCTCGATGGCCATCGGGTTCCAGGGAATATCGAAGTTGATGAGGGTATTGCAGAATTGCAGGTTGCGTCCTTCACCACCGGATTCGCTGCACAGCAGCACCGGCAGGTGATCGCGGAACGAGTCCACCGCCGCGTCCTTTTGCGGGCCGGACATGTCGCCGGAGAATTGCGCGAACGCGATGCAGCACTGGCGCAGCCGCTCGGCGAGATGGGTCAGGCTGTCGCGCTGGTGGACGAACACCAGCTTTTTTTCGGTCGGGTTCTGCGCCAGCAGCCGTAGCAGGGCGGCCTCCTTCGCCCCCGCTCCGAGCGCCCGCAGGCGGCTCAGCAAGTCGTCCCAGCGGGCGCGCGTCGCGGGCTCGGAGGCGGGATGCCGGGCGATGAAGCGCGCCACGGCGGCGGCCGCGGCCGTGGGCGAGGAGCCGGCGGCGGACAGCAGATGCGCAAGCGACAGCCGGTGCTGCTCCTGGCCGTCGGCGGACGCCTCGCGCACCAGGGTCGTGAGTGCTGCGTAGCACTCCGCCTCAATGGGATCGGGTGCTGCGCGCAGGGTGGAGGCGTGGCGCCGGGGCATGCGCAATGCGGCCAGCGCGCGAGTGTTGCGCACCATCACGCCGCGCATCAGGTCGCGCAGGCGCTCGCGGTTCGCCGGCTCGCGCGGCTTGCCGGCCACCATATAGACCGAGCGGAATTCCTTTTGCGTCTTGAAGATGCCAGGCTGCAGCAGGGTCAGAAGATTATACAGCTCCAGCAGGCTGTTCTGCACGGGGGTCGCGGACAGCAGCAGCAGGAAGCGTTTTTGCAGACGGTTGACCAGGCGCCAGCTGGCACTCGACTGGTCGCGCAGATGGTGCGCCTCGTCGACCACCAGAACGTCGTAGGACATGTCCGCCAGCAACTCGGCATGTTCCTTGCGCCGTGCCGAGGCGATCGAGGCGATCACCACCGGCTGCGCCCAGAACGCGGCTGGGTCCTCGCGGAAGAGGGGGTCGTGGCTGGTTGCGCACGCGATGCCGAACTTCTCGGCCATCTCGTCGCGCCATTGGCCCACCAGCGAGGCCGGGGTCAGGATCAGGATCCGCTCGGCCATGCCGCGCAGGATATATTCCTTGAGCACCATCCCGGCCTCGACGGTCTTGCCCAACCCCACTTCGTCGGCCAACAGCACACGGCCGCGATATTGCTTGAGCACGCGGCGCACGGTCTCGACCTGATACCAGTGCGCCTCCACGCCTTGCAGCGCCGACAGACACAGCAATTCGTCGAAGCCCTCGAACAGGCTTAGCCGGACCAGCTCGCCGCGCAGATAAAACGGCGCGGGATCATTGTCGGCGTCGCTGCCGGCGATGGCGATGGCGTCCCGGTTGGCGAGTTCGACGGTGATGGCGAACTGTGCCTCCAGGCGCGGCAGATCCGCGACCGGCGGCAGCACCGGGGCTGCCGGGTGTGCGGCGGGGCGCGCGGCGCGTGGCTTGGGTGCCTTGATGACCGGCGGCTTGCGCGCCCGCGGTAACGACCGGACATGGCACTGGCGTATCGCGCGCAACTGCGTGCAGAGCCAATGCTCCATGATGTCGTCGCCGACGAACCAGCTGATGGCGACCGTGTCGGTCCGCAGCCCGTTTGCCTCGAGCAGCATCCAGGCCTGCGTATGCTTTCCCTGTTGGCCAAGGGCCAGCGCCGCCAGCAGCGCCGCGGCCTTGTTGGCGGCCCCGTAACCCTTGGCGAAACGCTTGAGCAGGGCCTGGGCGCGGTCCGGTAGTTCGTGCGCGAGTTCTGCAAGGGCGGCCAGCAGCAGCAGTTCGGCATCGTGCGGCCAGGACAGCAGCGCCTCGGCGGCGATCTCGCCGGACTGGCCGGAACGCTGCGCGAGGGCCGCGCGCACTTGGCCGACCCGGAAGTCCCGCCCGTCGGCGAAGCCGGGCTGATCGAAGAGCGAGAGACGATCCGGCTCGGTCTGGCGCCGCAGCGCCGATCTGGTTGGGCTCATGGCGTCCGCTCCTCGCCGAGTCGTCGGTCAACCGACGCGGATCATCCCTCACCCTGCCGTTGCTGCCAACCCGAAGTTCAGGCTCGCGCCTTGGCCTGCGCGCGGAAGCGATGCAGCAGCGGCTCGGTGTAGCCGTTCGGCTGGGTCGCACCCTCGAACACCAGGGCGCGGGCGGCCTGGAAGGCGAGGCTGGTGTCTTCGTGCCCCGCCATCGGCCGATATAGCGGATCGCCCTGGTTCTGCGCGTCCACCTTCGCCGCCATGCGACGCAAGGCTGCGTCGGCCTCCTCGGGCGAGGCGACGCCGTGCGCCAGCCAGTTCGCCATGTGTTGCGAGGAGATGCGCAAGGTCGCGCGGTCCTCCATCAGGCCGATATCGTTGATGTCGGGAACCGTCGAGCAGCCGATGCCCTGATCGACCCAGCGCACGACATAGCCGAGAATGCCCTGGGCGTTGTTGTCGAGTTCGCGCCGGACCTCTTCTTGTGTCCAGTTCCGCCCCTGGGCCAGCGGGAGCGTGAGCAGCTTGTCCAGTGCGGCCACTGGCTCGGCGGCGCGGGCGCCTTGGACCGCGAACACGTCGACCGCATGGTAGTGCGTCGCATGCAGCGTCGCCGCGGTCGGGCTCGGGACCCAGGCAGTGGTGGCGCCGCTGCGCGGATGGCCGATCTTCTGCTCCAGCATGTCGGCCATTCGGTTCGGCGCCGCCCACATGCCCTTGCCGATCTGCGCCCGCCCGGACAGCCCGCAGGCGAGACCGATCTGCACGTTGCGGTCCTCGTAGGCGGCGATCCAGTCCGACGACTTCATCTCCGCCTTCGGCACCACCGCGCCGGCCGGGGTCGCGGTATGGATCTCATCACCGGTGCGATCGAGGAAGCCGGTGTTGATGAACACGATCCGCTCGCGGACTTGGGCGATGCAGGCGGCGAGATTGGCCGAGGTGCGGCGCTCCTCGTCCATCACGCCCACCTTGATGGTGTGACGCGCGAGACCGAGCCCGTCCTCGACGGCATCGAACAGACGGTTGGTGAAGCCGACCTCGTCGGGTCCGTGCATCTTCGGCTTGACGATATAGATCGAGCCGGCGCGGCTGTTGGTGCGGTGCTCGCGCTTCAGGTCGTGCATCGCGATCAGGCTGGTGACGATGCCGTCGAGGATGCCCTCCGGCGCCTCGCTGCCGTCCGCCAGCAGCACCGCCGGCGTGGTCATCAGATGGCCGACATTGCGCACGAACAGCAGCGCGCGTCCCGGCAGCACGACGTCCGTGCCGTCAGGCGCGGTGCAGATGCGGTCCGGCGCGAGGGCGCGGGTCATGCTCCGGCCGCCCTTCTCGAAGCGGGCCTCAAGGTCGCCCTGCATCAGCCCGAGCCAGTTGGCGTAGGCCGCGACTTTGTCCTCGGCGTCGACGGCGGCGATGGAGTCCTCAAAATCGACGATGGTGGTCAGCGCGGATTCCAGCAGCACGTCGGCGAGGCCGGCGGGATCGTCGCGACCGATGCGGTGCGCGCGGTCGATCACCAGCTCGATGTGCAGACCGTGATGACGCAGGATCACGGCGTCGGGGTTGGCCGGATCGCCGCGTGTGCCGACCAGGGCCGCGGGATCGGCGAGTGCCGGCGACAGCGCGCCGTCCTTGACGCTGTAGCCACGCACGTCCGCGTGGCTGCCGCTCGCCAAAGGCACGGCCGCGTCGAGAAAGGCGCGGGCGCGCGCGATGACTAGCGCGCCGCGCTCGGGATCGTAGCCAGCGCCGGCCGGTGTGCCGGCGATCGCGTCGGTGCCGTACAGCGCATCATAGAGGCTGCCCCAGCGGGCGTTCGCGGCATTCAGCAGGAAGCGGGCATTGAGCACCGGCACCACGAGCTGCGGCCCGGCGAGCCGCGCCACCTCGTCGTCGACGTTTTGCGGACTGACGGCGAACGGCGCCGGCTCCGGCACCAGGTAGCCGATCTCTTCAAGGAAACGGCGGTAGGAAGCGGCGTCATAGGTGTGCTCGCGATGCCAGGTGTCGATCGCGGCTTGCAGCGCGTCCCGGCGCGCGAGCAACGCGCGGTTCTCCGGCGCGAAGCGGGCATAGATGTCCGCCACGCCCCGCCAGAACGCATCCGCTGACAGCGCCAGCCCCGGCAAGGCGCGCTCCTCGATAAAGCGGACCAAAGAGGGTGCGACCTGCAGGCCGGCTCGATCGATCATCGCGTTCATGGCCTTAATGCGCGCCGCTGATATAGGCGGTCAGGTTCGTCACTTCATGCGCGTGCCGCCCGAGTTCGGCCTTCACAACGTCGCCGATGCTGATCAGCCCGGCCAGGTGGCCGTCCTCGAAGACCGGCAAATAGCGCACCCGGTTGTCGGTCATGATCCGCATCGCCTCCTCCAAAGTCGCCGAGAGATGCGTCTCGACCTGTCTCGGCTTCATCACGCTGTCGGCACGCATCCCCCGTACGCCGCTCGGATGCAAGGCGAGGGCCCGCACGATGCCGCGTTCGGAGAGGATGCCGAGCAGCGTGTCGCCCTGCATCACCAGCGCCGCGCCGATCTGCCGCTCGTGTAGCAGACGGGCGACCTCGCCGACCGTGGTCTCGGGGGTCACGCTCACCAGGGTTCTGGGTTTCGAGGCCAGGATGGATGCGACGGTCATGGTTGCCTCCTTAGGGGATCATCCAGGGGACGACATATTGCTGCAGCATCACCAGCAGGCCGAGCAGGAATGTCAGGAATACACTGTGCTTGAAGGTGCGTGCGAACACCACGCCCTCCTGCCCCTTCAGGTTGGTCACCGAGACGCCGGTGGCGATGTTCTGCGGCGAGATCATCTTGCCCATCACCCCGCCGGACGAGTTGGTGGCCGCGATCAGCACCGGGTTGAGACCGAGCTGGTTGCCGGCGACCACCTGCAGATTGCCGAACAGCGCATTGCCCGAGGTGTCGCTGCCGGACAGGAACACCGCGATCCAGCCGAGGAACGGCGAGAGGATCGGAAACAGCGCGCCGACTGACGACGCGCCCAGGCCGAGCGTATAGGTCAGGCCGGAATAGTTCATCAGGTAGGCCAGCCCGATAATCAGCGCCACGGTGAGGATGGCGATTCGGCTCTGCTTCCAGGTCAGTACGATCGCCTCGACGAACTGGCCTGGCCGCAACCCGACGATGGCGGCGGTGATCAGCGCCGCGAGCAGGATCGCGGTTCCGGTGCCCAGCGGCTGGAAGCCCCATTTCGCCGCATAGGCCTTGTGGTAGAGCGTGATGAACACGCGGCCGTCGAGCCCCGGCCAGGCGATGGTCTGCTGGCCGACGGTGGCGATCTTGGCATAGGTCCAGATGATGACGACCGCGGAGACCAGGATCCACGGAATCCAGCCCTGCCAGGTGGGGATCGCGCCCGGTGTGCGGCCACAGGGGACGTCGGCGCCGACGGCGCGTGCGACCCGCAGCGGGGTCGGGCCTCTCGGCACCGAGGCGATCGCGAACGCGGGATCATGCTCGGGTGACCAGAGACGCATGAAGCCCAACGTGGCGAGCAGTGCCACCAGCGAGGACAGCACGTCGGTTAGCGCGTAGTTCAGAAAGTTCGACGCGACAAACTGGGTGATCGCAAAACTGCCGCCCGCGACCAGCAGCACCGGCCAGAGCGCGCGGACCGAACGCCACCCGCCATAGATCGCCATGACATAGAACGGCAGCATCAATGCGAAGAACGGCAATTGCCGTCCGATCATCGCGCCAAGCTCGACGGCCGGCAGCCCGGTCACCTTGCCGAGCACCGTCACCGGCACGCCGAGCGCGCCGAAGGCGACGGGTGCCGTGTTGAAGATCAGGGTGAAGGTCAGTGCTTCCAGCGGCGGAAAACCGACCAGGATCAGCAGCGCGCTGGTGATCGCGACCGGCGTGCCGAAGCCGGCGATCCCTTCCAGCAGGCAGCCGAAGCAGAACCCGATCACCACCAGCACGACCCTGCGGTCGTTCGGCAGATGGTCGAGCAGCCAGTCGCGAAACGCGTCGAACCGCCCGGACAGCACCGCGACGTTGTAGAGCAGCAGCGCATTGACGACGATCCACATCACCGGCCAGAGCGCGAAGGTGACGCCGGCGGCGACGCTGTCGAGCGCCATGCCGAGCGGAAAGCGCCAGACCGCGACCGCGATCACCAGGGCGGTGACGAGCCCGGCCAGTGACGCCTGCCAGGCCGGTCGTCGCAACACGCCGAGCAGCACCAGCACGACCACGATCGGCACGACGGCGACAAGGAACGACAGGGGCAGGCTGCTGGCGACCGGCGTCAAGAGTTGCTTGAACACGACGTCCTCCTGTTTTTTTGTTGGTTTTGCTGGCGCGGAGCGCTCAGTCGGGCAGCGTGCGTGGCCGCGGACCGCCGGTGGCCCAATCGAGCAATTGGGCGGTGTGCAGCACCGGAATGGCCGTCCCGGAGGCGATCTGCGTCATGCAGCCGATATTGCCGGCGGCGATCAGTTCGGGGCGCATCCGCTCGATATTGCCGACCTTGAGGTCACGCAATTGGGTGGCGATCTTAGGCTGCAGCAGGTTGTAGGTGCCGGCCGAGCCGCAGCACAGATGGCCGTCCGGCACGTCCACCACAGCGAAACCGGCGGCGGCGAGAAGTTGCCTGGGCTGGGCGCGCACCTGCTGGCCGTGCTGCAGCGAGCAGGCGCTGTGATAGGCAACGCGCTGCCCTGTCGCAACGCTTGGCGTTTGCAGTCCGATTTCGCTCATCAGTTCGGTGATGTCGCGCGCCAGGGCCGAGATCGTGCGCGCCTTGCCCGCCAGCTTCGCATCGTCGCGGAACATGAAGCCGTAATCCTTGACCGTGGTGCCGCAGCCGGAGGCGTTGATGACGATCGCGTCCAGCCCAGCCTCCATCTCGTGGCTCCAGGCGAGGACGTTGGCGCGCGCCTCCGCATGGCCGCCCTGACCGAGATGATGCGTCAGCGCGCCGCAGCAGCCCGCACCCTTCGCCACCACCACCTCGCAGCCATGCCGGGTCAGCAGCCGGATCGTCGATTCGTTGATCTCCGGCGCCAGCACGCGCTGCGCGCAGCCGCTGAGCAGCGCCACCCGACGGCGACGCACGCCCTCGGCCGCGAACACCTGCGGCGCATCGACCGGCGAGGCGCGCGGTACCCGTCTCGGCGCCAAATCGAGCATCACCCGAAGCGGCGCCGGCATCAGCCGCGCGAACGGCTTGCCCAACGCCGAGGCGCGCAGGCCCACGCGAAACAGCGCCGGGCGTGGCAACACGATGCCGAGCATGCGGCGCATCACGCGGTCCGGCCAGGGCCGCTTGTAGGTCTTTTCGATATGGTGCCGCGCATGGTCGACCAGGTGCATGTAGTTCACCCCGGACGGGCAGGTGGTCATGCAGGCCAGGCACGATAGGCAGCGATCGACATGCTTGACCACCTGCGCGGTTGCCGGCCGGTCATTCTCCAGCATGTCCTTGATCAGAGAGATGCGCCCGCGCGGGCTGTCGAGCTCGTCGCCGAGCAGGACGTATGTCGGGCAGGTGGCGGTGCAGAAGCCGCAATGCACGCAGGTGCGCAGGATTTTCTCGGATTCCCTGGTGTCGGAATCGGCAAGCTGCTCGGCGGAAAAACGTGTCTGCATGATCAGGTGCCTATCCGCATGCGGCCGGGATTGAGGATCCGTCTGGGATCGAAACTGTCCTTGACGCGCCGGCTTAGTGCCGCAAGCGGGGGCGCTTCCGGCTCGAACACAGCAACCGCGTGGCGCAGCGCCTCGCTCGCGCGCACCAGCGTCGCGTGGCCGCCGGTGATGGCGGCGCGCACCGTGGCGGCGCCCCCATCATCACCCGGCGCCTCGACGCTGAGCCAGAGCAGCCCGCCGCCCCAGTCGTAGAACGCCTCCGCTTGCGGCCATGTGCCGCGCAGCCGCGCCAGCAATGCCGGCGATCCGGCCGGCGCCGTGCAGACCCGCCAGACCACGCTGGAGGTGCTTGAGAGCAAAGGCTGCACCGCGGCGATCTCGTTCCAGAGCGCAGCCGAGCCCTCCGCCGGCAGACACACGCCGCCGCCGAGCAGCGCCTCCAGGGCGGAGAGGCGCGCTGCGACGGAGGGGGCCGGCCCCTCCAGGCGCAGCGCGCTGACTGAGGCCCCCAGACCCGCGACCTCCGCCACACCCGAGCGCGCCGCCGCCGCTTCCGGCAGATGACATGCCCCCGAAACCTCGTGCGGTGTATTCAGCGCGCGCGAAAGCGTGCGGATCGCCTCCGCGTCCGACAACCCGCCCAGCAGCAGACTGCACGATGTCTCCGGCAGCGGCAGCACCCGCACGCTGAGGTCGGTCAGCACCGACAAGGTGCCGTGCGCACCCGCCTGCAGCTTGCACAGATCATAGCCGGTGACGTTCTTGACCACGGTGCCCCCGGCCTTCCAGGCATCGCCCCAGCCATTGACCGCGGCAAACCCCAGGAAATGGTCGCGCGTCGCCCCCGCGCGCACACGGCGCGGCCCGGCCAGGTTGCAGGCAATCACCCCGCCCAGCGTCTGCCGGCCGGGTGCGGCACCCAGCAGGCCGCTCCAATCCGGCGGCTCGAACGCCAGCATCTGCCGCTGTTCGGCGAGCAGGGCGCCGATCTCGGCCATCGGCGTCGCCGCGCGCGCGCTGAGCACCAGTTCCGCCGCGTCATAGTCCGTAACGCCGCGGAGCGCGCCGACATCGAGCGTGTGCGCCGCCTGCACCGGCCGGCCGAAGCCACGCTTGCTGCCGCCGGCCACAATTTCCAGCGACTGGCTCTCCGCCGCCGCCCAGGACACGGTGGCGGCGAGTTCGGTGGCGTTCGCGGGAGCGAAACGCGTCATCCTCAGAAACGCGGCAGTTCGGGGAAGCGCACCTGGCCCGCATGTACGTGCACACGGCCGAGTTCGGCGCAGCGGCACAATTCGGGAAACACCTTGCCAGGATTGAGCAGGCTGTCCGGATCGAAGGCGCATTTCAGCCGCTGCTGCTGGTCGAGATCGATCTTGCTGAACATCGTGCCCATCAGATCGCGCTTTTCGATGCCGACCCCGTGCTCCCCGGTCAGCACGCCGCCGACCTCGACGCAGAGCCGCAGGATGTCGTTGCCGAACGCCTCCGCCCGTTCCAGCTCGCCCGCGTTGTTGGCGTCATACATGATCAACGGATGCAGATTGCCGTCGCCGGCATGGAACACGTTGGCCACACGCAGGCCATACTCAGCCTCCATCTGCTTCATCCGGTTGAGCACCTCGGCCAGACGCCGGCGCGGAATTGTGCCATCCATGCAATAATAATCCGGCGACAGGCGGCCCACCGCCGGAAACGCCGCCTTGCGTCCGGCCCAGAACAGCAGCCGCTCGTCCTCGCTCTGGCTGATTCGGCAACTATTGGCCCCGTGCGTCGCCGCGATGCTCTCGACCATGCCGATCAGATGATCGACTTCCGCGTCGCAGCCATCGAGTTCGACGATCAGCAGCGCCTCCGCGTCTAGCGGATAGCCGGCATGCACGAATGCCTCGGCCGCCGCGATCGCGGGCCGGTCCATCATCTCCATGCCACCCGGGATGATGCCGCCGCCGATGATCGCGGCCACGCACTCGCCCGCGCCCTCGACCGTCGGGAATCCGAGCAGCAGCGCCCGCGCGCCGGGCGGCTTTGGCAGGATACGCACCGTCACCTCGGTGACGACCCCGAGCAAGCCCTCGGAGCCGACCATGACGCCGAGCAGATCGTAGCCGGCGGCGTCGAAATGCTTGCCGCCGAGGCGTACGATCTCGCCGTCGATCGTCACCACTTCAATGCCGATCACGTTGTTGGTGGTCAGCCCGTATTTCAGGCAGTGCACGCCGCCGGAGTTCTCCGCGACATTGCCGCCGATGGTGCAGGCGATCTGGCTGGACGGATCGGGCGCGTAATAGAATCCCTGGTCCTGCACGGCGTGGGTGATGGCGAGATTGGTCACCCCGGGCTGCACCACGACGCAGCGATTCTCGACATCGATCTCCAGGATGCGCTTGAATTTGCCTAAGCCCAGCAACACGCCGTCGGCCAGCGGCAGCGCCCCGCCGGACAGCGAGGTGCCGGCGCCGCGCGGCACCACCTTGATCCCGCGCGCGCTGCAATAGCGCATGATCCGGACGATCTGCGCGGTGGTCTCCGGCAGCACCACCACCATCGGCAGCGTGCCGTAGGCGGTCAGCCCGTCGCTCTCATAGGCGCGCCGCTCCAGCTCGGCGTCGATCACGCCTTCGCCCGGCACGATCTCGCGCAAGGCCCGGACGATCTCGTCGCGTCGGGCCAGCACCTCCTGGTCGGGTAGCGGCATCTGGATCACGTCAACCCTCCTGCCCGGCGTTCGCGCCGGAGCGTTTACTTGGTAATCAGGATCGCTCGGAAATCATTCACGTTGGTCAAGGTGGGGCCGGTGGTGACCAGATCACCCAGGGTGGCGAAAAATCCGTAGCCGTCATTGTCGGCCAGGCGGTCGCGCGCGACGACCCCAAGCAAGGCGGCGCGCGCCAGGCTGTCCGGTCCGAGCAGGGCGCCGGCATTATCCTCGGTGCCGTCAATCCCGTCGGTGTCGCAGGCGATGGCGTGGATGCCCGGGTGCGCGTCGAGGGCGACCGCGAGGGCCAGCAGGAACTCCGCATTGCGTCCGCCGCGACCGCGACCACGGACCGTCACCGTGGTCTCTCCACCCGAGATCAGCACGCAGGGTGCTCCCGCCGGCTGGGCGTGCGCCGCGCATTGCCGCGCGATCGCCGCCATCACCCGCGCCACCTCGGCGGCCTCGCCCTCGATCGCATTGCCGAGGATCACCGGCGCCACCCCGGCCGCCCGCGCCACGGACGCCGCCGCTTCCAGCGAGTCCTGCGGCGTCGCCAACATCACCGTGCGGGCGCGCGCGAACGCGGCATCACCGGGCTTCGGCGTCTCGGCCCGCGCATCGAGCAGCCGCGCTTGCACCGACTCCGGCGCCTCGATGCCGTAGCGCCGCAGCACCGCGCGCGCGTCGGCCAGCGTGCTGCGGTCCGGCACGGTCGGCCCCGATCCGATCACCGACGGATCGTCGCCGGGCACGTCGGAGATCAGCAAGGTGACGATCTCGGCCGGCGCCGCCGCCTGCGCCAGCCGGCCACCCTTGATCGCAGATAGATGCTTGCGCACCGCGTTCATCTCGCCGATCGCAGCGCCGCTGTGCAGCAATGCGCGATTGACCGCCTGCTTGTCGGCGAGGTCGATGCCGTCTGCCGGCAGCCCCAGCAGCGACGAGGCACCCCCCGAGATCAGGCACAGCACAAGATCGTCCGCACCGAGACCGCGGACCATATCCAGCATGCGCGCCGCCGCTTCACGGCCGGCGGAGTCCGGCACCGGATGGCCGGCCTCGACCACCTCGATGCGCGCGAGCGGTCCGACCCCATGATGATAGCGCGTGACCACCAGGCCAGACAGCTTCCGCCCCTCCGGCCAGTGCGCCTCGACCGCTTGCGCCATCGCGGCGGCCGCCTTGCCCGCGCCGACCACGATGGTGCGTCCGCGCGGCGGCGGCGGCAGGTTCGGCGGCACGCACAGCCCCGGCGCTGCCGCGTCGACCGCGGCCCGGAACATCGCGCGCAGCAGCTCAGGCGGCGGCATCGTCATGTCCGGGGGCCACCTCATGGCATGCTAGTCGCTCCAGCACCCGGACCATTGCCGAATGATCCCAGGCGGCCCCGCCGGCGGCGATTGCCGCACTGAACAGCTCCTGGCACGTCGCGGTATTGGGCAACGACACTCTGAGGGCACGGGCGCTGGTCAGTGCCAGGTTGAGGTCCTTCTGGTGCAGCGCAATCCGGAAGCCTGGCGCAAAGCGGCGTTCGATCATCCGCTCGCCGTGAACCTCCAGCACCCGCGACGAGGCAAACCCGCCCATCAGCGCCTGACGCACGCGCGCCGGATCCGCGCCCGCCTTGGACGCGAACAGCAGCGCCTCGCCGACGGCCTCGATGGTCAGGGCCACGATGATCTGGTTGGCGACCTTCGTGGTCTGGCCGTCGCCGTTGCCGCCGACCAGGGTGATGTTTTTGCCCATCCGCTCGAACAGCGGACGCACCGTCTCGAAGGCGCGCTCCGGGCCGCCGACCATGATCGTCAGGCTCGCCGCCCTGGCGCCGACATCGCCGCCGGAGACCGGCGCATCGAGATAATCGCAGCCAAGCTCGCCGATCCGACCTGCGAACTCCTTGGTTGCGATCGGCGAGATCGAGCTCATATCGACGACGATCTTCCCGGGCGACAGCCCACCCGCGACCCCGTGCTCGCCGAACAGCACCGCCTCCACATCGGGCGTGTCCGGCAACATGGTGATGATGATGTCAGCCCGTTCGGCGACTTCGCGCGGACTGGCGCAGGCGGTGCCGCCGAGCCCGTCCGGCACGCCGGAGCGGCTATGCAGCATCACCGTCTCGCCGCCGGCAATCAGGTGGCCTGCCATCGGGCGGCCCATGATGCCGAGGCCGATGAAACCGATCGTGCTCATGCGCAAAGCTCCCTGATCCAGCCAAGCCCCGCCGCGGTTGCGTGCTTCGGCTTGTATTCGCAGCCGATCCAGCCGTCGTAGCCGAGGGCGTCGATCTTCCCGAACAGATAGCGGTAATTGATCTCGCCGGTGCCGGGCTCGTTGCGGCCGGGATTGTCCGCGAGCTGCAAATGGCCGATGCGATCGAAATGCGTCTCAATGCTGCGCGCGAGATCGCCCTCCATGACCTGCGTATGGTAGATGTCGAACTGCAGTTTGACTTTGTCGTCGCCGACCTCATCCAGAATCGCAAGAGCCTGCGTCGTTCGACTGACAAAGAATCCTGGCACGTCGCGCGTATTCACTGGCTCCAGCAGCAACGTGATGCCGGTGCCACGCAGCGCCTCGGCGGCAAACCGTAAATTCTCCACCAAGGTGCGCCGTGCCGCGGCATCATCGGCGGCCGCGATTCCGGCCAGGCAGTTCAGCCGCGTGCACCCAAGTGCCGAGGCGTATTCGATGGCACGCGCGACCCCCGCGCGGAACTCGTCCGTGCGGTCCGGCAGGCAACCGATGCCGCGCTCGCCGCCAGCCCAGTTCCCCGACGGCAGGTTGTGCAGCACCAGCCGCAGCCCGCTGACCTCAAGGGCGTCCGCGATCTGCCCGCTCTCGTATTCGTAGGGCGAGAGGAACTCCACCGCGGTGAAACCCGCGTCCGCGGCGGCGGCAAAGCGATCGAGGAACGCATGCTCGGTAAACAGCATCGTCAGGTTGGCGGCAAATTGCACCATGTCAGCGCACCTCCTCGGCAACCCGCCCCATATCCTGGCTTTTGCTGATCGACAAATTCGGATCCAGGCAGAGGATGTCCTCGAACTCGTTGATACTGTCGACCTCGATGCCCATCGAGATGTTGGTGACCCGCTCCAGGATGAATTCCAGCACCACCGGCACCTGGTGCTCGGCCATCAGCGCCTCGGCGCGGGCGAACGCCTCCTTGAATTCGTTCGGACTGGTCACCCGGATCGCCTTGCAGCCAAGCCCCTCGGCGACAGCGACATGATCGACGCCATAGCCGCGAATGGACCCTTCGCCGGCTTCGGCATTGATGTTGTCGAAGGCGAGACTCACCTCGAAATCCATCTGATACCCGCGCTGCGACTGCCGGATCAGCCCGAGATAGGAGTTGTTCACCACCACATGCAGAAAAGGCAGCTTGTGTTGCGCGCCGACCGCGAGTTCTTCAAGCATGAACTGGAAATCATAGTCGCCCGACAACGCCACGATCTTCTTGTCCGGGTTCGCCGCGCGCACGCCGAGTGCTGCGGGCAATGTCCAGCCGAGCGGACCAGCCTGGCCGCAATTGATCCAGTTGCGAGGGTGATAGACGCGCAGGAACTGCGCGCCGGCGATCTGCGATAGCCCGATCGTGGTGACGTAGCAGGTGTCGCGGTCCATCACCGCGTTCATCTCCTCGTACACCCGCTGCGGCTTGAGGGGCACATCGTCGAAATGGCTGCGACGCAGCATATTGCTCTTGCGGTGCAGGCAGGACGCCGCCCAATCGCCGCGATCGGCCAGGGTGCCAGCCTGCTTCATTGCGCGCGCCAGCCCGACCAGTCCCGCAAGTGCTGCACCCGCGTCCGACACGATGCCGAAATCCGGTCCGAACACCCGCCCGATCTGCGTCGGCTCGATGTCGATATGCACGAACGTGCGGCCCTTGGTGTAGACCTCAACCGAGCCGGTATGCCGGTTTGCCCAGCGATTGCCGATGCCCAGAACGAAATCCGAGTCCAGTAAAGTGGCGTTGCCGTAACGATGGCTGGTCTGCAGCCCGACCATGCCCGCCATCAGCGGATGGTCGTCGGGGATCGTGCCCCAGCCCATCAAAGTCGGGATCACCGGAACACCGGTGGCTTCGGCGAATTCAACCAGCAAGGCGCTCGCATCGGCATTGATGACGCCGCCGCCGGCGACGATCAGCGGACGCGTGGCGGCATTGAGCATTGCCATCGCGCGTTCAAGCTGTGCGACGGTCGCACTCGGCTTGTAGACCGGCAGCGACGCGTAGGTGGCTTCGCCGAACTCGATCTCGGCCATCTGCACGTCGATCGGCATATCGATCAGCACCGGGCCCGGGCGTCCCGAGCGCATCACGTGGAAGGCCTGCTGGAACACCATCGGCAGCAGCGCCGGCTCGCGCACGCAGACCGACCATTTCGTCACACCCTTGGCAATCGTCTCGATATCGACCGCCTGGAAATCCTCCTTGTGCAGCTTCGCACGCGGCGCCTGGCCGGTGATGCACAGGATCGGCACGGAGTCCGCCATCGCGGTGTAGAGCCCGGTGATCATGTCGGTACCGGCGGGGCCTGACGTGCCGACGCATACGCCGATATTGCCTGCCCCGGCCCGGGTATAGCCATCGGCCATGTGCGAGGCGCCCTCGACGTGCCGGGCCAGGATATGCCGTATCGCGCCGCGCGCCTTCAGGGCGGCATAGAACGGGTTGATCGCGGCTCCCGGAACGCCGAAGGCGACGGTGATGCCTTCCTTCTCCAGCGCCCGCACCGCGGCCTCGACCGCTTTCATTCTCGCCATGATCCGCTCCCTGCTGATCGGGTCTTCGCCCGCAGCATCGCGCTTGCCGCCGACCCTGCATAGACTTTCCGGAAATTATCCCGCATTGTGGAAACGCCTTGGTCTTCCACAATCATTCCAGGAAGTTGCACGTTGCCAAAAACCGCTTCCACCCCCGCGCCACGCATCGAGCAGGTGCAATCTTTGGTGCGTGCCCTCGGCATCCTCAACCGGCTGGCGACCGCCGACGAGGGTGTCACGCTGACCGAATTGTCGCAGCAGGTCGGGCTGTCGGCGTCCACCGCGCACCGGCTGCTGACCACTCTGGAGCAGGAGCGCTATGTGCATTTCGACGGCGAGCGCCGGCTCTGGTCGGTCGGCGTGCAGGCCTTCGTTTCAGGCAACGCCTTCCTCAAGACCCGCAGCCTGCTGGGAGCGGCACGTCCGCACATGCGCGCTTTGATGGAGGAGAGCGAGGAGACGGTGAACCTGGCGGTCGAGGACCAGTACGAAGCGATCTATCTCTCGCAGGTCGAATGCCGGCAGATGATGCGCGCCTTCGCGCGCCCTGGCGGGAGGGTGCCGCTGCATTGCTCAAGCGTCGGCAAGGCCTTGCTCTCGGCAATGCCCGACAGCGCGCTGGCCAAGGTGCTGCACCAGCGCGGCCTGCCGAAACTCACGGTCAAGACCATCCACACCACCGCCACCCTGCGCACCGACCTCGCCGCCACCCGCGCCCGCGGCTACGCCATCGACGACGAGGAACACGCGGTCGGCCTGCGCTGCATCGCCGCCCTGATCTTCAACGAGAACCAGGACCCGATCGCCGCGGTCTCCGTCTCCGGCCCGATGGCGCGGATCGCGGACGCGCGTATCCCGCTGCTCGGCGAACTCGTCCGCAGCCGCGCCGACGCCATCACCGCCCAACTCGGCGGCAGAAGGCCAGAGGCTCCGCCTCTGGACTCCGCTGGGGCCGTCACGCGAAGGCGTGCTTTGCACGGCGGCCCCAGACCCCACTCCGTAATTTCAGGGATAAGCTAAGCCGCGCGCCTGGAAGTCAAAACCAGAGAACGGGGTGGTTGTTGGCGAGGGCCGCGTGGAATATCCGGCGCAAAGGCTCGACGCAGTATGCATAGCGAGCAGGGTTGTCCTTGCTTTGGGCTACTTCAAAGGTGGATGGGCAAAGATCTGACGCGCCATAGAAAGCAAACGAGCAGAGTAGCTTTTGGCCAGAATGCAAATCGGTAAAGATAAATTCTCCAGGCGGGGTTTTCGCTAGATGAAACATCCTTGATCGAAATAGTATTGTAGCTTCATCGTTGTGGCCCAAAACTCCACCCCTGGTACTTTCAATCTGAAACGTACCGTCTGCGGTCAGCCTAAGCGTGACACCGGCCGAACCACTGGTCCCGAGCCAGCCGCCTTCAGCTATGATCACGTCGCCATGGCTACACTCGATAATCTGGTTAAGTTGCCCGAAGGGTCCCATGGCGCAGAAGTGGCTTAACTCGACCAGGCAAGCCCGCGCGTCGACTGGCTTTGTCATGCCGCCATTGCTATCTGGTATCTCACGCAACAGGGTAGCGCAGGGATTTTCGCCAAGGCTGCGGAGTGCATGCCTGAAGGCGCCTAGGCCGCCCCAATTTGAAATACGTTCGTGGGCAACCCACATCTTAGGGTGGGCGCAGGCAGACTGTTCGAACCAAAGGTCATCCTCCAGATAAAGCGCAAGACCCTCCTGGGCGGAGAGCCCTTCTGGCTCAATTCGGTCGAGCTCCGCTCTTACGGGATCGTACCGTAATCGTGACGCGATGGAGGCTGGTGGGTCACAGAGCCCTTCCTCCCAGCAGCGGCACGTTACGTAAGCGTCAAGGCCCATTGCTTTGGTCTCTCTGAGGTCGGATCTAGGCAAGCGGGGCATGGATTGACCCTCGCCGTGGTGAGCTTTTTATCTCGCATCGCTGCGTCCGGTCCACCAACCCGAGGGCCGATCTGTCCAATGCCATGGCGGAACCGGTCGAGAGCGGCAAGCATCACGCCCTGCACCCAGGGGATCTGCGGCTGGCGCGGGCAATGTGTCATGTCGCCGCGCCATTGACCGCGCCATGGGTCGGGCCGCATAGTTTTGGAGTCGGGCGGACTGCACGGATCAACCGTGCGGCGATTTACGCGACCCGACGGGGAAACGTCCGATGCGTCTATCTATCGGCTTGGCTATGCTTGCGTTGGTGACCGGCATTGCTTCGGCGCGTGCCGAGGAGGCCGTACGGATCGCCTATATCGATCCGCTTAGCGGGCCGCTCGCCGAGACCGGGCAACTGGGCGAGCAGCATTTCGCGTTCGCGATCGATCGTGCCAATGCGGCCCACGCGCTCGGCCCGGGGCGTAAGTTCGTGCTGGTGCCGATGGACAACGAGGTGAGCCCGGGCAAGTCGCTCACCCTGCTGCGCAAGGCGGTCGATGACGGCATCCGCTACATCACCCAGGGCAACGGCTCGGCGGTCGCCTTCGCGCTGATCGACGGGATCGAAAAGAACAACAAGCGCAACCCGGACAAGACGGTGCTCTATCTGAATTACGCCGCCGTCGATCCGGCGATCACCAACGAGCGCTGCTCCTGGTGGCAGTTCCGCTTCGATGCCGACGTCGACATGAAGATGCATGCGCTGTCGGCCTATCTGCTCTCCCAGAAGGATGTGCATAAGGTCTATCTGTTCAATCCGGACTACTCGTTCGGGGTGTCGGTGCAGAAGGCGGCGACAGCGGCGTTGACCGGCAAGCGCCCGGACCTGACAATTGTCGGCGCCGATCGCATGCCGCTCGGCAAGGTCAAGGATTTCACGCCCTATATCGCGAAGTTCCAGGCCGCGGGTGCCGACGCCGTGGTCACCGGAAACTGGGGCCAGGATATCGAGCTGCTGGTCAAGGCCGCCGCCGACAGCGGCTTCAAGGGACGTTTCTTCACCTTTTATATTGGCGACGAGGTGACGGTCGATGCCGCCGGGCCGGCGGCCAAGGGTGATGCGCAGGTCACCGTCTGGGCTGACAACGTGCCAGGCATCGAGCCGATCGCCGATGCGTTCCAGAAGCGTTTCCACCGCAGCTTCTACTATTGGCAGGTCGTCAACGAGATCGACATGCTGGCCGCCGCGATCAAGCAGGCCAATTCCACCGATCCTGCCAAGGTCGGCAAGATTCTCGCCGGAATGTCGCGGCCGACGCCGCTCGGGGCCTCGATCATGCGCGCCGACAACCACCAGTTGCTGCAGCCGCTCTATGTGAGCGCGCTGGAGCCCAACCTGCCACACATGTTCCCCAAGGTCGGGCTCGGCTTCAAGACCTTGAGCCGGACCAGTGCGGCGGACACGAAGATGCCGACGACCTGCAAGTTCAAGGACGAGCCGTAGCCCCGCGGTGGCAAGCGCGCTGATCGTCGTCGCACTCGACGGGCTGGTCTACGGGCTGCTGTTGTTCATGCTGTCGTCGGGGCTCACGCTCATCTTCGGCATGATGGGCGTGCTGAACCTGGCACACGCAAGCTTCTACATGCTGGGCGCCTACTTCGCCTTTACGATCAGTCTCGCCGTCGGGTTCTGGCCGGGGCTGGTGGCGGCACCCCTGCTGACCGGCGCCCTCGGGGCGCTGGTCGAGCGCTACGGACTGCGGCCGGTGCACCGACATGGCCATGTCGCCGAACTGCTGTTCACCTTCGGGCTTGCGTTCGTAATCGGCGAGATCGTCCCGCTGGTCTGGGGGCGGGCGCCGGTCGCCTACCATGTCCCGCACCTGCTCGATTTCGCGCTGTTCCACATCGGACAGACCGCCTATCCCGCCTACCGCGTGTTCATGATGGCGGTGTCGCTGGCGATGTTCGCGGGCCTGTTCGCGGCCCTCGCGCGTACCCGGGTCGGACTCGTGGTGCGCGCCGCCCTGACCCATCCGCAAATGGTCTCGATGCTCGGGCACGACGTGCCGCGGGTGTTCACGCTGGTGTTCGGCGCCGGCTGCGCGCTGGCCGGACTCGCCGGCGTGATCGCCGGCAACGCCCTGACCACCCAGCCAGGGATGGCGGAGTCGCTCGGGCCGGTCGTGTTCGCGGTGGTGGTGATGGGGGGCCTGGGGTCGATCTGGGGGGCGTTCGTCGCCTCGCTGCTGATCGGCATGATCCAGACGGTCTCGGTCGGCCTCGATATGCCGCTTTGGCATGCGGCGCGCGCGGTTGGCTGGTCGGTCGCGCCGGATGGCGCGTTCAGCGATCTCTGGCATCTCTCGATCGCCCGGGTGGGCCCGACGGTGCCCTATTTGCTGCTGGTGCTGACCTTGGCATTCCGGCCGAGAGGCATCGCCGGATCGAGGTCCGGGTGAGGGCCACGCTGCCGTGGCTCTGCTGTCTGCTGGTCGCGCTCGTCGCACCATTCCTGCTGCCCGGCGGGTTCGGGCTGACGCTGTTATGCCGGATGGCGATCGCGATCGTCTTTGCGCTCAGCTTCAACATGCTACTGGGCCAGGGCGGCATGCTGGATTTCGGGCATGCGGTGTTCCTGGGCTTCGGCGGCTACACGGCCATGCACCTGATGCGGGCGGCGGGCAATGGCTGGTGGGTGCCGGCGCCGCTGCTGCCGCTGGGCGGCGCGCTGGGGGGACTGGTGACGGCAATCGTCGCGGGCTCGATTGCCACGAGGCGCGGCGAGACGGCGTTCGCGATGATCACGCTGGGGCTCGCCGAATTGTTCGCCACCGTGGTGCTGATGTTCCCCTCGGTGTTCGGCGGCGAGGAGGGCATCGACGGTGATCGCTCGAACGGGCCGAAACTGCTGGGGATCGATTTCGGCAGCCAGTTCCATGTCTATTTCCTGATCGCGGCCTGGGCGTTCGTCTGCGCCTGGCTGATGTGGCGCTACACCGCGACACCACTGGGGCGGCTCGCCTGCGCGGTGCGCGACAATCCCTTGCGCGTTGGTTTCATCGGCTACGACCCGGCGCGCGTGCGCTTCCTGGTGTTCGTGCTGTCCGGGCTGTTCGCGGGGGTCGCGGGCGGCCTGCAGGCGCTCAACGACGAGATCGCGACCTCGACCAACATCTCGGCGTCGGCGTCGGGCGCGGTCCTGGTCATGACCTTCATTGGCGGCACCGGAACCTTCTGGGGCCCCGTGTTGGGGGCGGTGCTGGTGACGGTCCTGCAACAGGCGCTGTCGACTGTCACCGAAGCCTGGCAGCTCTATGACGGGCTGCTGTTCATGGCCGCCGTGGTCTGGGCGCCCGGTGGGCTGTCCGGCATCATCCTGGCACACGCGCCGCTGGTCCGCGGTGGCCGCGCCAAGGCCTTGACGCCCTCCTATCTAGCGGTCGTGCCGGGTCTGGCCCTGGCCATGGCCGGGATCGTGGCGCTCGCCGAACTCGCCTACCGGCTGCAATCGATGCGCAACGGCCTTACGCCGGCACCGTTGTTCGGCTTGACGGCGCATCCCGAGGCGCCCTGGCAATGGCTTGTCGGCGTCGTGCTGTTCGCCGCCGGCGCCGCGTTGCTGCGACGCACCTGGCCGCGCGCCCGGGCATGCTGGCAGGCGACGATCGTGGCCCCCGCATGAGTATCGGTTTGGTCGTGCGCGATCTACGCAAGCGCTTCGGCGCCACCGAGATCATCAAGGGCGCCAGCCTGGAGATCGCGGCGGGCGAGCGGCATGCGGTGATCGGGCCGAACGGCGCCGGCAAGAGCACATTCTTTCACCTGATCAGCGGCCTGCTCACCCCCGATAGCGGCACGATCGAGCTCGACGGACACAACATCGCAGGCCTCGCGCCACATGTGATCAACCGACTCGGGCTGTCGCGATCGTTCCAGGTGACATCCTTGTTCGCCCGCATGAGCGTGTTCGAGAACCTGCGCAACGCGGCGATGCGCAGCGCCGGCGCCGGTCTGTGCTTCTGGCGGGCTGCCGGCACCTACGCCGCGCTGAACGCGCGCGCCGAGCAGATGCTCGACGTGATCGGCCTTGTCGCACGACGCGACGTGCCGGCCGGCGCCCTCGCCTATGCCGAGCAGCGCGCACTCGAAATCGGCCTGGCGGTGGCGTCGGGGGCGCGGATCGTGCTGCTCGACGAGCCGACGGCGGGGATGAGCCATGCCGAGACCGACCGTGCGGTGGCGCTGATCCGCAGGGTGACGGAGACGGCGACGTTGGTGATGATCGAGCACGATCTCGGCGTGGTGTTCGATCTTGCCGACCGGATAACCGTGCTTGCCGACGGGCAGGTGATCGCCACCGGCCGCCCGGACGCGGTGCGCGCCGATACGGCGGTGCGCGCGGCCTATCTCGGCACCGCCGCGGACGCGTTCGCATGATCCCGATCCTGCAGGTTCGCGGCCTGGAGGCCTGGTACGGCAAGAGCCAGGTGCTGCGCGGCGTCGATCTCGATGTCGGCCAGGGCGAGATCGTGGCGATCCTGGGCCGCAACGGCGCCGGCCGCTCGACCACGCTCAAGGCGATCATGGGCGGCGTGGTACGCACCGGCACGGTGCGCTTCGCCGGCGAGGAAATCGGCCGTCTGGCACCACACGCGATCGCCCGACGCGGGCTCGGCTACGTGCCCGAGGACCGCGCGATCTTTCCCGACCTGACGACAACGCAGAACCTGCTGCTCGGCGAAAAGCCGGGGCCCATGCGTCCCGGTGGCGCCGGCCGCTTCGAACGCGCCGACGCCTATAAGCTGTTCCCCCGGCTGCAGGAGCGGGCGGACGCGCCGGCGGGAGCGTTGTCGGGCGGCGAACAGCAGATGCTGGCGATCTGCCGCACCCTGATGGGCAATTCGTCGCTGCTGATGGTCGACGAGCCGACCGAGGGGCTGGCGCCGATGATGGTGGAGCGGGTCGCAGCACTGCTGGTCGCGGTCGCCGAGCGCGGCACGACGATCCTGCTGGTTGAGCAGAAGCTCACGATCGCGCTGGCGATCTCGCGCCGGCTGTATGTTATGGGCCAAGGCCGGATGGTGTTCGAAGGCACGCCGGCGGACCTTGCCGCCGACACTAGCATCCGGCGCGAATGGTTGGAGGTCTGAGTGGCATGATCGACAAGATCGTCGGATCAGTGGAAGCAGCGCTCGGCGACGTCGCCGATGGCGCGGTGGTGCTGGTCGGCGGCTTCGGCGAGGCCGGCACGCCGAATGCGCTGCTGGCAGCACTCCTGGCACAAGGCGCGCGCGGGCTGACCGTCGTTACCAACAACGCCGGCGTCGGCGAGGGCGGCCTCGCAGCCCTGCTCAAGGCCGACCGGGTAGCCAAGCTCATCTGCTCGTATCCGCGCTCGGCCGGCTCGGTCGTATTCGAGGAGGTCTTCGCGCGCGGCGCACTCGAACTTGAACTGGTGCCGCAGGGAACGCTGAGCGAGCGGATACGCGCAGGTGGTGCCGGCATCGGCGGGTTCTATGTCCGCACCGCGGTCGGCACGACCCTCGCCGAGGGCCGCGAGACGCGCGTGATCGACGGCGAGGCCTACCTGTTCGAGCAACCGATCAAGGCCGACCTGGCGCTAATCCACGCCGAGCGCGCCGACCGCTGGGGCAACCTCACCTACCACGCGGCCGCACGCAATTTCGGCCCCGTCATGGCCCCGGCGGCAAGGCGCACCGTCGCCGAGGTCCGCGCCCTGGTGCCGCTCGGCGCGCTCGATCCGGAGCACGTCATGACACCCGGAATTTTCGTCGACTGGGTCTGGCGGAACCCGAAGGAACCCACACCATGACCGACATCCGTAACCGCATCGCCCGCCGTGCCGCAGCCGACCTGCCGGAAGGCGCCTACGTCAATCTCGGCATCGGCATTCCCACCCTGGTCGCCGACCATTGCCCGATCGACCGCGAGGTGATCTTCCACAGTGAAAACGGACTGCTCGGTGTCGGACCCGAACCGACATCGGAGCAGCTCGACCCGGAACTGATCAACGCCGGCAAGCGCGCCGTCACGCTGGTACCGGGTGCCGCGATCTTCCACCACAACGACGCCTTCATGATGATCCGCGGCGGCCATATCGACTACGCCCTGCTAGGCGCCTTCCAGGTGGCCGAAAACGGCGACCTCGCCAACTGGATCACCAACGGCAACACCCGCGCCCCCGCAGTCGGCGGCGCGATGGACCTGGCCGTAGGCGCGCGCAATGTCTGGGTCCTGATGGAACACACGACGCGAGAGGGCGCCCCGAGAATCCTCGAACGCTGCACCTTTCCGCTGACCGCGCAGAGCGTCGTAAGCCGGATCTACACCGAGCTTGCGGTGATCGACGTCGAGAACGGCCTGCGGCTGCGTGATCTGTCCCCGGGGGTCGGGTTCGATCAGGTGCAGGCACTCACGGGCGTACCGTTGCTGCGTTAGGGCCGTCATAATGTGGTGTGCAAGCGCGGTCTGCCGAAACTCGCTGTCAAGGCCATCCTCAACTACTGAGGCACCTACGTGCTCGAACGTCACCGCGAAAAACCCCAGAGCTTACGACATGGTGGCTTTAGGTAGAGACCGCCGCATCCCTTCAAGCAAACCCAGCTTCCGCTTTGCGACTCATGTCGGTTTTCCACCCAACTGTTATACTACTGCGAAGTGGACGCCCTTCCATACAGCGAGGCGCTGCTATCAGGGATCGCAGGCGTCCACTCGCCTTGTGATTGCGGCTGTTCAGCACTCACTTGAAATCGGAAAGTCTCGGTCAACTGCGACACAGCCGCGTCCAGGAGCCGGGTCGGTCTGCCCGCAGCAACCAGCCATTTACTCCAGCCAGCTCAGGAACAGGGTGGCATGCCTTGCTTCACCCCAAGGAAGCTCTCCCAACATTGAGGTTAAAATATAATGCCGGTAATTAAGGACGAGGTTTTACAGGGCCACCTACGTCAATATCCACATGAGCGAGAGCTCCTGATACCATTCTTATCAAACTTTGACGTGAACAGCGGATATGCCCGTAGAGCCCACAACACTCAAATCTCGGCCTACGTCTTACGAGGCGACAATGACATAAAACAGCAGTTTGGCATCGTTGCCGAGGTCCTTCTGATCGTCTCTAACTTTCCTCTACTCCAGCCGAGAACACTCCAAGCCGTGGAGCAAGTGATGCATGAGCCGCCAGCGGGTGGCCGTGTGGATCCAACAGTTTTCTTTCTAATCACTCCCGACGACAGTGCACTCAGGTGGATCAAAAACCGGGTTCTAGAAAATTCTCAGTCAAGAATACCCGTTGTTTTTACCACAAGGCAAATATCTACGGAAGCAAACGACCGGTATTTTATAAGGCGCCAAGTTTCAGAACAGCTCTTTTCAAGAAACCTTTTCAACGATCAACTTCCACTTGTAAACGACCTAACTTTTGTTGGCAGAGACGGTCAGGTGACCGAGGCTCTTACCGCTATCAAGCAGTCCCAGAACCGCGGGCTATTTGGTCTACGAAAGACAGGGAAAACTTCAGTTCTTTATAAGGTAAAGCGACTGGCTGATCGGGACGGGATGGTAACGCTTTACTACGACTGTAAGGATACAGAATTCCGTAATCTTCACTGGGATCAATTCCTCGAACGGATCATAAAGGATCTCTCAGCAACTTTGCCCAAGAAGCGATCAAGTGATGATGGCGCACAGCATGTCTCTGGTCGCTTTAAAAGCATCGTAAAATCAGTCGCAGCACGAGCGAAGATTTGTATCATTTTCGATGAGATTGAGTGGGTTTCGCCACTCGCCAAGATCGACCTTCACTGGCATACTGAGTTTATAAATTTTTGGCAGACTATGTGGACGACCCAGAGTGAGTTGCGATGCATCGCCTTTCTCATTGCGGGTGTTAACCCTACCGTTGTTGAAGCTGATACATTTTCAGAAATGCAGAATCCAGTCTTTAGCATTGTACCGCCGCAGTACATAACTGGGCTTAGTCAGCGCGAGGTCGGAACGCTTATCAATCATATCGGCAAATGGATGGGTTTGACATTTGAAGAGGATGCAGTGGAATACATCGCTGCTCGTTACGGCGGACACCCGCTTCTTACGCGCATGGCATGCTCCCATTTGCACACGTTCATTGAGCAGCGAGGTACCAGACGTCCAGTAAGGGTATCGGCGAAAGTTCTTAAGCTCACAGAAGATGACAGGGAGGCGGATATCGCTCTATATTCCAGGCATGTCGTCTCAGAGCTCGGCAGCTTTTATCCCATGGAATATCAAATGCTCGAGACCCTTGCCGCAGGCAACGTCGCGGAGTTCTTTGAGCTGTCAGAAGGAAAAGATTATACTAGACACCTTCGTGGTTATGGGCTGATAGATGTTTCGTCAAGAGCGAAGCCAATAATCAAGATTCCTATGATTGGTCGTTATATTAATGAAGTACGTTCAGGACGAGAGGGCGAGGCCCCAGGTCCACAGCTCGTTCACCAAGGTCATCGTAACGTATGGCTTAAGGATCGACTCGCAAGAATCACGATTGATACAAGACAAGTGGAGCGCGTAGCCCATGAGAAAGGCCTCGCGAGGCTTTACGGAGAAAACGGCTTTCCCGAAGCAGAACGCTTTGCGGCACTCTCTGTTTGTATAACGATGGCGGATTTCGAACATTTCATTAATGTCTGTAACCGTTGCTTCGTAGAACCAGTGGAAAACCGAGGGGCTGCTGCGGGCAAGAGGTCGTACTTTTGGAAAGACATACAGGAGGCTTACCCGGAACTGTTTCAGGCGCTTCTTCGCACAAAGTTATACCGGCACGACAAAATGCATCTCATGCTCAAAAAGAATGTTGAAGATCAACTAAGGTCGTTTATTGAAAAAGACTTCATGGGGTTGGCACCAGAGCAGACGTCAGATCCACCATTTGCACTACAGCAGATGGTCGTCAATGGTCTTTTTATAGCGCTTCAGGCTGAGTTGGAGCGCCTCACCTGAGAAGACATTTGGTTTGTTGTCGCAGACGGTCGGAATCCAACAGATTCGCGGCTAGGTGTCCATGAAAGCAATAGGCGCCGTTGCGCTGCAGTGAAAACGGCTAGACTTGTCCAGTGGCTTGAGGAATCGGGAATAGGTCAGTGACTTGCTTAAACTGCACCGCTCCAGTCGCTTGATGTCGCGGCCGGCTGAGGCAGGCCGATGTTGGCGTGCAGATGGCTGAGTGCTTGGCCGGTGTGTCCGACGATCATCTCGGCGACGAGTGCGCGATGGCAGGTGGTGTGATCGCGCTCGAAGCAGAGTAGGCAGGCGGGTCGTTCGACAGCCAGGGCGCGGGCTTCTTCGAGTGCGCTCTGTGCGCGGTCGCCCTGCATATGGGCGCGGAAGATCCGCTGCATGGTGGCGGTATCGCCGCGGCGGGCGGCGTCGCGGCCGTCTTTTGGGGTGCCGAGGGGCTGGAGATGAATGTAGTCGATGCCGGCTTCCGCCAGGCCGCCGGCGAGGAGGCGCTTGGAGAAGCCGGGGCGTCTGGAGGCAGCGATGGCGCGTACGTCGATGAGCAGCTTGGTGCCGGCTTCGACGAGCGCGTCTCGGACCTCGGGGAAGCGGGCCGATTGGTAGCCGATGGTCAGCAGCGGGATTGCGGTCATAAGGTTGAGTAGGATCGTGCCGTCTTCGTGCAGGGTCAACTTGTAGGTTTTGATGGCGCAGTCGGTGTTGAGGCCGGCACCGGTGCGCAGGTCGAAGAGGCGGTCGTGCAGGGGGCACATGACAGTGTTGGTGCCGGTCAGGCCGTCGGCGAGGGGACCTTGTTTGTGCGGACAGTCGGGTTGGGTGGCGAAGATGCCGTCGCGGGTGTGGAACACCGCGAGGTGCGTGCCGGCGGCCTCGATCAGGCGGCCCTCGCCTTGCGGGATTTCGGCGAGGTTCGCGATCGGGACCATCACTTGGCGCCTGGCAGCAGCACGTCGCTGAACTGGTTGGCGGTGCGCGGGGTGGTGGCCTCCTGCCATGGGTCGCGGGTGGCGTCGATGGCGCGCTGCATGGCGGTGTCCAGGCCGGCGACGAGGGCGTCGCTGTCGTCGATCAGGACGGCGCGTAGGCGGTCGATGCCGATGCGTTCGACGAAGCTGTAGGTGCGCTCCTTCCATTTTGCGTGTTCGCGGTAATACTGGATGAAGCGGGCGCTGATCTGCATGACTGCGTCTTCGCCTTCGACGGTGCAGAGCACGTCGCCTTTGCGGACGTGGGCTCCGGCGGCGCCGCCGACATAGATCTCCCAGCGGTCGTGGCCGACGGCGACGGCACCGAGGTCCTTGACCATCGCCTCGGAACAGTTGCGCGGGCAGCCGGCGGTGGCGAGCTTGAGCTTGGCCGGGCTGTCGATGCCGCGGAATGTCTTCTCGATCCTGGTGGCGAGGCCCATGCTGTCGCCAAGCCCGAAGCGGCAATAGTCGGTGCCGATGCAGCTCTTGCAGGTGCGGTAGCTCTTGCCGTAGGCGTGGCCGGACGGCATGCCGAGATCGGCCCAGATTTTTGGCAGGTCCGCCTTGCTGACGCCGACCAGGTCGATGCGCTGGCCGCCGGTGAGCTTGACCAGGGGGACGTCGTACTTGCGCGCGACCTCGCCGATGCGGATCAGGTCTTCGGCTGTGGTCACGCCGCCGGGCATCTCGGGTATGACCGAGAAGGTGCCGTCGTGTTGGATGTTGGCGTGCACACGGTCGTTGATGACGCGGGCGTCGCGTTCGTCCTCGTGGCCTGCGGCGAGGACGCGAAAGACCGGCGAGACCGAGCGAAGATTTTGCTGGTGCGCTGCCACAAACCGCGCAGGGCCTCGTCAGCCGGAATTACACTGAGCTTGCGGTCATCGACTTCGAGTGCGGCCTGCGGCTTCGCGACCTGTCGCCACGGGTCGGGTTCGATCAGGTGCAGGCGCTTCACCGGCGTGCCATTGCACCGTTAGGGTCCGCCTACTCACGGTCAGGACCTGAACGGGGAACCTGTTGGCGTCCGTTCCTCGACGCCGACATTCTCCGATGAGACCCGCCGGCCGCTGGTCCTTGCTCCGATGCAGCCGGCGCCTCATCCTGAACTGATCAACGTCTGAGCAGCGATCCATGGGTTCCTCTCTTCGCCGCGCCCGCTTGCCCGTGACGATCTCCGATGTGGAGACGTTCCTGGCGGTCGCGGACCTGGGGAGCTTCAGCAGGGCCGCGGAACAGCTGAATGTCACCCAGCCTGCAGTGACCGCGCGAATTGCACGGCTTGAAGCGATCCTGGGCGTCTCGTTGATCCGGCGCACCTCGCGCCGCTTGTCGCTGACGAGGCAGGGCGAGCGCCTGCGCTTCGGGGGCGAACGAGTGATGGTCGAATGGCATATGCTGCTGGACGCTTTCCAGCCGCGCGGGAGCCGAGCGGCGGCGGTCGTGGTGGCCTGCACCGGTGGCGTGGCGGCGCTGTTCATGCCTGACCTCCTGCGCGCGTTTGCCGGCGAGCACACGGGGATCGAAATAAGGCTGCGCGATCTCGCGCCGCCCAAGGCCCTGGAAGCCGTTCGCCAAGGCAAGGCCGACCTGGCGATCATGGCGGCTGGGGGCCAATCCGAGGGCCTTCGGTTTACCCCGCTGGTCGAGGATCACTGCGTCGTGGTGGCACCTCTCGGCCATCCGGTGCTAGGGCGCGCGACGACAACCCTGGCCGAAGTGCTGCGGCACCCAATCCTCATGGCGGACCAGCAGGTGACGCTGAGGCGGACCATCGAGACCTTGGCGGAGGCACGTGGGCTGAGCCTTCGTCTCGCTGACGAAGGCCGCAACGCGTCCTCCGTCTTCGGCCTCTTCAGCATGGTGGCTGCTGGTTTTGGCTTGATGCTGCAACCGAAGAGCCTGGTGCGGCTCAGCCTCGCCATCCCGCTTTCGACCGTCTCGATCTCGGATGCGCGCATTGAGCATGCCTATGGGCTGGTCACGCCAGAGTCCGGAACGTGCGCGCAGGCCGTTCAGACCTTCGCCGCGTTCGCCGCCCTCTACGCCCGCAAGCAGGTCAATGGGGCTGATCCATAACGAGCGTTTATAGATGAGAACGCGAGTTGCGATTGGTGTCTGGCCGCGCGGCGAGCGACACTCGTGCCATTGAGCAGCAAGGAGATGACTTCAGTGGCCGATGACATTGGTATGCGTTCAAGCCGCGCAAGCTGGACGGCGGCGGAGCTGGCCGCGGATTCGAGCTGGAAAATCGATTTTGACGACAGCGCGCGCGATGACCTTCTGCAAGAGCTGCATCGGCTCTTCGTCCCGGGCAAGCCGCTCATTGCGTATGACGCCAAGGACATCGATCTGGGGCGGGCAACGGCGCCGGTTTCGCGCGCCATGCGCGAGGCCCTCGCTGGTCGAGGTGTGGCATTGCTCCGACGGCTGCCGCGCGAAGGGCTCAGCGAGGAGCAGTTCGCCTTTCTCACCTGGATGACTGGCCTTCAGCAGGGTGTTCCGCGCCCGCAGAACAAAAACACCCAGTACCTATCCGCCGTCCGCGACATCGGGACCGATTACAGGTCACCAACGGGCCGCGGCTATTCCTCCAACGCCGAACTCGACTTCCACATCGACGGCGCCGATATCGTCGCCCTGACCTGCTACAATGTCGCCAGGCACGGTGGGCTGAGCACATTGGTAAGCAACGGTGCAGTCTATAACGCCTTGAAGCGGGATCATCCCGACCTGCTCCCGTTGTTCTTCGAACTCTATCATTTCAGCCTGCAGGGGGAGCAGCCCGCCGGCGCGCCGCCGAGCGTGCGTTCGCCTATCTTCATGGAAGCAAACGACAACATCTTCATCCGCTGGGTGCGGAACCGCGTCGAGTCCGCACAGACCTTGGAGGGTGTACCGAAACTCGACGATCAGCATTGGCATGCCCTGGCGACCCTGGACGAGGTCATCCGGCGGCCGGAGCATGTGGCCAGCATGATGCTGGAGCCTGGGGACATGCAAATTCTCAACAACTATCGCTGCCTGCACTCGCGCACTGAATTCCAGGATTTCGAGGAGCCGGAGCGTAAGCGTCTGCTTTTCCGACTTTGGCTTTCTGTCCCGAATGGCGAACAGCTTCCGCAATCCATTGCGGGCGACGCAGCACTCGCACCGCCGAACGTGGTTCGCGGCGGTATGCTTGGCCAGAAATATGACGAGGCGTGCCAGGCGTTTGATGAACGCCAGGCGGCGTTTCACAACATGGTTCTGCCAAAGCGGCGGTCCGCGGCGGCGTAAGCGACATTGTCTGCCCCGGAAGGCGACATCCGGCTTGGCCTCTGCCTATCCGATCAGGGATATGAGACGTTGCAGGTTCGGCTGCGCCTCCAGGGCACGACACAAAGCGATTACCTCGTCCACCGCGTTGCTTGAGAGGATGGATCGGGTGAGGTGCCGGAACTTGCGCTCCACCTT
The DNA here is from genome assembly GCF_965276875.1 of Lichenicoccus sp. Lineage (GTDB taxonomy): Bacteria > Pseudomonadota > Alphaproteobacteria > Acetobacterales > Acetobacteraceae > Lichenicoccus. Next base: position 3,313,311 of record NZ_OZ255701.1, read on the forward strand.
TGCCTGTTGCGCATCGAGGTCGGCGAGCGGCTGAGACACGTCGCTCGTGCGGACCAGGGTTCGTCCGTCCTTGAGAACCACTTCCACGCTCGACGCACGCCCTGTCTGGGTCGGATCGATCATGACGCGATCGCGGAGCGCTACCAGGTCCGCTCTCCTCGCCGTCGCGTCACTGAACAGGGTTTCGTCGAAGGTGTCCTCGCCGGCCAGGGCCATGGCCGCCGTCATGCGCAGCGAAAACTTGCATTCCAGCCCGGTCGCCGGTTCGGCGATGTTGCAGATCCGCAGATAATCCCGCGGTACCCGCACCGTCACCCGCTCGATTGCCGCGGGCAGAACCGTCTCTTCGATCCGCAGCATGTTGGCGGCTTCGATGGTATCGTGGGTCAGGTAACAGGCGGCGTGATACTTGAAGAGCGCCTGAGCGATCCAGGGCATGTTCCGTTCGGCCAGGGCGCCGTCGAGATCGACCGTCGTCGATGCGGTGTCGGCGAAGCCCTGCGGCGATCCCAGGGTGTCGGGATCGCTGGTAAAGCCTCGGGCGGCCAGGCGCGCCGCCAAGAGGCCGTTCTGCGCCGCCTTGCCGGCGTGCAGAGGCTTGCACATGGTGCCGATGGACGCCTTGAGCCCCGCCGCCTGGGTGGCGGCGATCCCGAACGCGTTGGCGATCGTCCGGGGATCGCTCACGCCCAGCAACCGACAGGCCGCCATGGCCGCGCCGAAGGTTCCGAACGTCGCGGTGCCGTGCCAGCCACGCGCATAGTGGGATGGCCCCATCAGATGCGAGACCCGGCACTCGGCTTCGACCCCAACGATGAAGGCCGCGATCACGTCCTGGCCCGAATGATTGCCGTGCTCGGCAAGCGCAAACACCACGGGCGCCACCGGCACGGTCGGGTGCCCCATGGGGATGATCACGTCATCGAAATCCAGCGCGTGCCCCATCGCGCCATTGATCAGCACCGCGTCGTCGATCCGCAAGCGGGTGGACCGACCGAGCACCGCGCAGCCGTCAGGCCGGTTCGGGAGCGCCAGCTCATCCATCAGGATGTTGACCAGCGGCTCGTGGCGGCCGGCCAGCGACACGCCGATCCAGTCCAGCAGGCATTGCTTGGCGACGGCCGCGGCGGCGACCGGCGGCTCCTGTGCCGACAAGGCGTCAAGCCGCGTGATCAGACGCGCCGTCGGCGTTGCGGCCTCGATCTGCGATTCAGAACGGACGGCGGCTTCCGACATCGGTCAACTCCCCGAGTGCGAGACGATATCGCCGCCCCTGCGGCGCTTATTTCGCGGGGCGATGCCGATGGCGTGACGGTGAGCGTCAACTGCGTGCAGCATCGCGGTGCCTGAATTGCAAATATGGTTGCGCATCATACGTTCCGCCAAGTCGCCATCCTGGGCCAGGATGGCGTCCGCGATCAGCGTGTGCTCGCGGGCCGAGACCTCGGCATAGGCCGGCTCCATAAGCTGATGGTAATGAAACCGGTAGATCGGCAGAACCAGTTGGCGAGACTGTTCCCGCAGCCGCTCGTTCCGTGACATCTCATAAATCAGCTCGTGAAACTTGTGATTGTGGCCGACATAGTCATTGCCCTGCCGAATGAGAGGCGCCATCTCCGCGACCAGGCCACGCAGGCGCCGGCTGTATTCGCCGTCGGCGACGTGCTGGGCTGCCAGCCTTGCCGCCAGGCCTTCCAGGACCTCGCGAACCTGGAAAATCTCCGACACGTCCTGCATGTTGTACTGGCGAACCGCGGCACCCCGGTTGGGCGTGATCTCAACGAGACCCTCCCCGGTCAGCCGACGGATGGCTTCACGGACGGGCCCGTTGCTGACATCGAGCAACTTCGTGACGTCCGCGACAACAAGCCTTTGGCCCTGCGCCAGCCGCCCGTCACGTATGGCGTCACGCAGCGCACGGATCGTGTATTCGACGACGGATTCCGCGGGCGGCGTGGTCATGTCATCCGGCATGGCAGTGACTGTACCGTTTGTACCACCCGCAGCCAAGTGCGCCCCCGCCAGCATTACAGGTGAAAAATCGCCCGAAGGAAGACCAGATCCCGTTTTTGGCGGTCGTAGGCGAACACCTCGTGATCCCAGTGGGCTTCAAGGAATATGTGACTATTCACGTTGTAGGTCACGAGCGGGCCGACAGCAAAGGTCTCACCGAAATTGCCAGGACCGAAATTGGTCAGATCCAGCGTCTGCGGCGTCAGGTTCGTATCCACCTCCTTGCCGAACTGGGTATCGTGGCCGATCTGCCTGTAGTAATACCCGCCGATGCCCAGGCCAAACTTTCGCGAAAAATGCTGCTGAAACACGTAGCCGAGGTAGTATTCAGAACCGGACTTGTAGTGCGTCGCCTGATTTTGCGAGTTGATTGAGAGGCTGGTGTTGAGGCTGATCTCCTGTCCAGTCTTGTTCAAATAGGTGAACTCCAAAGCGGGCCTGTAGCTCCAGTAGTTCAGACCGACGTTGTTGACGGAACTTACGCCATAGCGACCAGTGGGTGCGGTGAAGTCGAACGGCGCCACGATGAAATTAAAAGGCGTGTTTGGCACGGTGAAGCCGACAAAGAGCGGAACCACGGTGATGTCACCCAAGGCACCGACGTCGTTCCCAGACCGTTCCGGGATGCCGAACGCGTCGCTCAGCACGACGCGGGAGTTCGCGACAAAATCGTATGCGGCAATACCGAACGTTCCGTCGATATAGGGGATCTTGTAATCCGGAACATAAGCCAGGGACACGATGTTGGCTTCGGCCGTCGCACGGAACTTGATCGGGAAGGTTCGCTGACCCAGGTTGATGGCATCCTTGTTGCCGTTCCGATCATCAAACTCGTTTGAAGTCACGACCGAGACATCATCGCGAAAGTAGAGCCCTGCCGGCGGGGGCAGGCCCGCGAGGACGTCGATATAGCCGAAATCGGCATGCGAGTTGCCATTCTCCGTGGCGTGCGCCGTGCACGCGAGGCAGACGAACAGGCTGCAGGCGGCAGCCAGGCGAAAACGTGAACTCATCTCGACGTTCCTCCACCGCGGTAATCTCGCGGAGATCTCTTGTTGGTCTGGTTCAAAGATATGCGTGTTGGTCACACAGCAGCCGGCGTGCGGTCTCGCGAGAACTCCGCGGGGACAAAGGCGGTCCCTTCCATGATCCGTCGCGAGGTCCGGCTGAACCCGAGATTGTCAAACGCTATGAACGGCGCTGTCGTGGTCGTCCGTGCCTGCACGTTCACCGGCATGACCCCCGACGGATGCCCGATCAGCAGGACTTCGGCATCCTGCCGCACGGTGAGCTGGTGAACGACGGAGCCGGGGATGCGCGAGGCCGCCGCCAGACAGATCGAACCGGTCCCTGCAATGGATTCGTGCAGTGAGCCCAGAAAGATCAGATGCACCCGAACATCCATCTCCTCAGCACCGATCTGCAAGCCGTTGATCGTGCGGTAATCGACGGGGGCGCTCATCAACCCCAGCATGGGCAGGCCGGGGGACTTTGCGTCCGCCGCGTGCCAGTGCTCCGCAAAGCCGAACAGCACCGCGGCCTTTGCCCGCACTTCGCGGACCATGGCGAGCAGCGTTTCGTTCGCGTTGATCTCCGGCGCGGCTTCGTTGCCGGTCAGGCCGAACTCAGACCCGCGCACCCACACGCAGGGGTTTGCCGCGTCGCAGATCGTGGCCGCGACGTGCCGCCCATCCTCCAGGACGATCGTGTCGACGGGGTTTCCCGTGGGAAGCAGCAGCCCTGTCTTCGCCCCGATGGTCGCCACCCAGTTCATCTTGATCTCGGCGCCCGTGCCCGGGACACCCGGGATTGCGTAGTCGCCGTCGACAATCGTGCGGCCGTCCTGGGTCGGCACCTCGGCGATGAGCAGCATGCGTGTGTTGGTGTTGAAGATACGGACCTTCGTCAGGCCCTCCTCCGCGGGCACCAGCCCTTCGTCGATACAGAACGGCCCGACGCCGGAGGAGATGTTCCCGCAGTTCCCGTCATAGCCAACCTTACCGGTGGTGATGTCGACCTGGGCAAATGTATAGTCGATGTCGGCATCCTCTCGAGCCGAGCGGGCCACGATCGCGATTTTCGAAGTGATAGGCCGGGCTCCCCCGAGGCCGTCGATCTGCAGCGCATCGGGCGATCCCATGAGCCGCGCCAGCAGACGGTCGCGCGGCACTCCAGCTGCGGGCAAGTCCCGTTCGAGCAGGTACAGGCCCTTGCTGGTGCCGCCTCGCTGGATCACCGTGCGGATCGAAGCCTGGTTCGACATGCCTGTCTTCATGAGACGCCCTCCGTTGCAGCGGTGATCCCGCCCTGATTGTCGTCCGTTATCGTCATCCGGGCGGGTCGGGCCCACGGCCTGGCTATAAGCCCTGCCCCAGATCCCAGATCCAGGGCCGCCCAAGCCTGTCCGTCGCTTGCCAGGCATCGATCTCCGCGGTGTTTTTCATCGTCAGCCCGATGTCGTCCAGCCCCTCCAGCAAGGCGGTGCGGCGCAGCGGATCGACGGCGAATGCGTGCTCGGCGCCGGACGGTGCGACAACCAGTTGTCGCGCCAGGTCGACAACGAAGTCCTGGGTGTGCGTCCCGGCCTGCTTGGCCAGGTCCAGTATGACGGCTTCTTCAAGCTTGATCGGCAGCAGCCCGTTCTGGAAGCAGTTGGCGTAGAATATGTCGCCGAAGCTTTCGGCAACGATGCAGCGCAGCCCCATGGCCAGCAGCGCAGTGACAGCCGGCTCGCGCGAGGAGCCGCAGCCGAAATTCGGCCCTGCCAGCAGGATGGGCGCCGCGCGGTAGCGCGGGACGTTCAGCACGCAGTCGGGGTTTTCACGCCCGTCGGGGAGGTACCGGAGCGCCTCCAAGGCGTAGCGGCCAAGCTGGGCGGCATCACCGGTCGTCAGCCGTTCGATGCGGATGATGACGTCCGTGTCAATATTGGCGAGCATCAAAGGTGCGGCCGGCCCGCGGACGGTGGTGAAGGGCTGCATGGTCTCAGATCCGCCGCACATCGACGATTGCGCCCGCGATCGCAGCCGCCGCCGCCATCGCGGGGCTCGCCAAATGGGTTCGGGCGCCGGGGCCCTGGCGGCCGACGAAGTTGCGGTTCGACGTCGCGACCGCGCGCTTGCCGGGTGGCACGACCTCGCCATTGGCCGCCACACACATGCTGCAACCCGGCTGCCGCCACTCGAAGCCGGCGTCCAGGAACAGGCGGTCCAGCCCCTCGGCCTCGGCCTCGCGTCTGACCGCGACAGAACCCGGCACGACCCAGGCGGTGACGCCATCGGCCACGTGCCGGCCACGCGCGACGGCGGCCGCGGCGCGCAGGTCGGTGATGCGCGAATTGTTGCACGAACCGATGAACACCACGTCGACCTTGGTGCCGGCGAGCGGCTTGCCGGGCCGCAGTCCCATATAGTCGAGGGCCGCGCGACGGTTGTCGCGCACAACATCGTCCGCCTCGGCGTCAGGATCGGGGATCAGCCCATCCACGGCCATGGTGTGGTCCGGACTGGTGCCCCAGGTCATCGTCGGCGCGATTTCGGCGACATCGACGACGACTTCGCGGTCGAATGTTGCGCCCGCGTCGGTCCTCAGCGCCCGCCACGCCTCGACCGCACGGTCGAAATTTTCGCCTTTGGGCGCGAACGGCCGGCCGCGCAGGTAGGCGAAAGTCGTCTCGTCCGGCGCGATCAGGCCGATCTTGCAACCGAGCTCGATCGACAGGTTGCAGATCGTCAGCCGTCCCTCGATGCCCATCGCCTCGATGGCACTGCCGGCATACTCGATGGCGTGCCCCACGCCCCCGGCCGCGCCGACCCGCCCGAGCAGGTGCAGGATGATGTCCTTGGGCGTGACACCGACGCCCGGCGTGCCGTCCAGGCGCACGCGCATGCGCTTGGGCTTGCGCTCGCGCAGGGTCTGTGTGGCCAGCGCGTGGCTGCTCTCGGAGGTACCGACACCGAACGCCAGGGCTCCGAGCGCGCCATTGGTGCAGGTGTGACTGTCGCCACAGATCAACGTGGCACCGGGCAGAACGAGGCCAAGCTCGGGCCCCATGACATGGACGATGCCCTGGCCCTCCTCGCCAAGATCGAACAGGCGGATGCCAGCATCTCGGGTCAGCAGCCGAAGTCCGTGCCATAGGCGGGCGGTTGGCGCGTAGGTGTCGCCAGTGCGGTCCGGTGCGCTGGAAACGGCATGGTCCGGGGTCGCGAACACGAGTTCCGGGTGTCGCACCGCGATGCCGCGGTCGCGCAGCGCCTTCAGCGCCGGCGGCCCCGACAGATCGTGCAACAAATGTCGGTCGATATGCAGCAGAGCCCAGCCGTCGCCCAGGTCCCGGACAACGTGACGATCCCAGATTTTGTCGAAAAGCGTCGACGGCATCTCCGCCTTCTCCGTCATCGATTTGAGGCGGCACCAGTGTCGTAGTGCCGGCGCAGCGCATCCCATTCATCGGCGCCGAACCGTCGAAATGAGTCCATCACCGTAGCACCTGGAGGTGCTGCGTTGGGACGGCCAGTCACACGGAATTCCCGGAGTGCCGCGTCCACCGAGGGGATCACCTCACGCAGGCAGATGCCGGGCAGGATCGCCAGCCGAAAGCCCATATCCTGGGCGTCGCGCATGTCGATGGCAGGCGTGAGGCCGCCGGGCACCACGTTGAGCAGGCAGGGCCCCTCAACCCGTTTGGGGACGGCGGCCAACTCGTCGAGCGTGCGAGGAGATTCCACAAAGGCCATGTCCGCGCCCGCCTGCAAGGCGAGGTTTGCGCGTGCTATGGCCTCATCCAGCCCGAGAACGGCGCACGCATCGGTCCTGGCGATCAGCACGAAGTCCGGATCGCGCTTGGCGGCGACCGCGGCACGGATCTTAGAGACGAACTCCTCGCGCGAGGTCACCTCCTTGCCGGCCAGATGGCCGCAGCGTTTGGGAGCGACCTGGTCCTCGATGTGTATGGCGGCAGCGCCGCGCGCCTCGAACTCGCGCACGGTGCGGGTCACGTTCAGCTCATTGCCATAGCCGGTATCGGCGTCGGCGATCACCGGGACACCGACCGAACGCAATAGCACGGCGGCGTTGTCGACCATCTCCGTCAGGGTCAGCAGGCCGTAATCGGGATAGCCGCGCGCGGCCGACGTGCCGGCTCCCGTCATGTAGACCGCCGGAAAGCCGGCCTGCTCGATCAGGCGCGCGGTAATGCCGTCATAGGCACCGGGTGCCAGGACGATCGTACTTCCCCGAAGACTGTCCCGAAGCTGCAGCGATCTGGTCATGGAGCCTCACTCGGTTCGGAAAACCTTATAGCATCATACTTTATTAAAATATAGAGCAGACGCATACAGGATGGTGCGTCGCTCGGCCGCCCGCCGAGCCGTCGTGCTATGGCGCGACGGGCTCGGGCATGTCGATGGCGGCGTGCAGATGGTGCATGGTCTGGCCGGTGTGTTCGACGATCATCTCGGCGACCAGGGCGCCCGGGCTCGGTCGCCATGCACGTGGGCGCGAAAAATCCCCTCCATGGTACTGCATTTGATGAGCGCCTCGGGGAACCGGGCGGACTGGTAGCCGATGGTCAGAAGCGGGAAGCCGGTCATGTGGCCAGCAGGATCGTGCCGTCCTCTTGGAGGGTCAACGCATAGGTCTTTATCGCGCAGTCGGTGTTGAGGCCGGCGCCGGTGCGCAGGTCGAAGAGGCGGTCGTGCAGGGGGCACATGACCGTGTTGGTGCCGGTCAGGCCGTCGGCGAGGGGGCCTTGTTTGTGCGGACAGTCGGGTTGGGTGGCGAAGATGCCGTCGCGGGTGTGGAACACCGCGAGGTGCGTGCCGGCGGCCTCGATCAGGCGGCCCTCGCCTTGCGGGATTTCGGCGAGGTTCGCGATCGGGACCATCACTTGGCGCCTGGCAGCAGCACGTCGCTGAACTGGTTGGCGGTGCGCGGGGTGGTGGCCTCCTGCCATGGGTCGCGGGTGGCGTCGATGGCGCGCTGCATGGCGGTGTCCAGGCCGGCGACGAGGGCGTCGCTGTCGTCGATCAGGACGGCGCGTAGGCGGTCGATGCCGATGCGTTCGACGAAGCTGTAGGTGCGCTCCTTCCATTTTGCGTGTTCGCGGTAATACTGGATGAAGCGGGCGCTGATCTGCATGACTGCGTCTTCGCCTTCGACGGTGCAGAGCACGTCGCCTTTGCGGACGTGGGCTCCGGCGGCGCCGCCGACATAGATCTCCCAGCGGTCGTGGCCGACGGCGACGGCACCGAGGTCCTTGACCATCGCCTCGGAACAGTTGCGCGGGCAGCCGGCGGTGGCGAGCTTGAGCTTGGCCGGGCTGTCGATGCCGCGGAATGTCTTCTCGATCCTGGTGGCGAGGCCCATGCTGTCGCCGAGGCCGAAGCGGCAATAGTCGGTGCCGATGCAGCTCTTGCAGGTGCGGTAGCTCTTGCCGTAGGCGTGACCGGACGGCATGCCGAGATCGGCCCAGATCTTCGGCAGGTCGGCCTTGCTGACGCCGACGAGGTCGATGCGCTGGCCGCCGGTGAGCTTGACCAGGCGGACATCGTATTTGCGCGCGACTTCGCCGATGCGGATCAGGTCTTCTGGTGTGGTCACGCCGCCGGGCATTTCGGGAATGACCGAGAAGGTGCCGTCATTCTGGATGTTGGCGTGCACACGGTCGTTGATGAAGCGGGCATCGCGCTCGTCCTCGTATTCGCCGGCCCAGATTATGATCAGCAGCGAGGCCAAGGCGGGCTTGCTTGCGGCGTCCTCGATGCCTGCGGCGAGTGCGCGAAACACCGAGGAGACCGAGCGCAGATTTTGCGCGCGTATGGCATCGACGAGCTGCGGCTTGGTGAGCGGGATCGTCGGCACGTAGTAGTGGATGGACGGGTCCTCCTCGACCGCGCCGCCGGCGAACCATTCCACCACCTCGCCGACGAGGGACTTGCACGAGCCGCAGCCCATGCCCGCGCGGGTTGCGGTCATCACCGCCTTGACGGTTTTCGCGCCCGACTTCATGCAGGCGCCGATCGCGGCCTTGCTGACGCCGTTGCAATTGCAGATCTGCTGGTCTGCCGGCATTTCGTCGAGGGTGATTTTCTGCGCGGGCGCGCCGAGATCGAACAGCAGGCCGAGACGCTCGTCGGGCAGCCGGCTGTCGCGGTCGAAGGCCTGCATCAGGTAGGCGGCCTTGGAGATGTCGCCCATCAGGATGCCGCCGACCAGCCTGCCGTCGCGCACGATGAGTTTCTTGTAGGTGCCGCGAGAGGGTTCGGTGAACTGGATGACCTCGTCATGCGGCTCGGTCGCTTCGGTGATGCCCATCGAGGCGAGTTCGATGCCGGCGACCTTGAGTTTGGTGGCGAGCTTGGAGCCGTGATAGGCGGCGTCAAGATTGTTGCCGGTGAGCTGGTCGGCGAACACCCTTGTCTGGTCCCAGATCGGAGCAACCAGGCCATAGACCTGGCCGCGATGTTGCGCGCATTCTCCGACGACGAAGATGCGCCGGTCGTCGAGGCTGCGCATGTGGTTGTCGACGACGATCGCCCGCTCGACCGTGAGGCCGGCGCGCTGGGCCAGTTCCGCGTTCGGCCGGATGCCGGCTGAGATCAGCAGCATGTCGGCTTCCAGGGTGCCGCCATCCTTGAAGCGCACACCGCGCATACGATCGTCGCCGAGCACGGCTTCGGTGCTGCGGCCGCAATGCACGACGACTCCCATCGCCTCCATCGACTTGCGCAGCATCGCACTCGCGGGCTGGTCGAGCTGCGCATTCATCAGATGTCCCGGCAGATGCACGACATGCACGGCACAGCCGTGATTAAGCAGGCCGCGCGCCGCCTCCAGGCCGAGCAGGCCGCCGCCGAGTACGACCGCGATTTTGCTGCGTCGGGCGCTCTCGGCGATCCGCGCGCAGTCGTCGATGGTGCGCAGTGCGTGTATGCCGTCGCGCAAGGCGCCGTCTGTGTCGAGGATGTTGGCGATCGGCGGGATAAAGGCGCGGCTGCCGGTGGCGATCAGGAGTGCGTCGTAGTCCGCCTTGATGCCGGTCTCTGAGGTCACGACGCGGGCGGCGCGATCGATCTCGCGGACTGCGGCACCATGATGCAGGGTAATGGCGTTCTCTTCGTACCAGTCCAGCGGATTGATGGTGATCTCGCTGCTGTCCTGGAGGCCGGCCAACACGTCGGACAGCATGATGCGGTTGTAGTTGCCGTAGGGTTCGGCGCCGAACATGGTGATGTCGAACATGGCGGCACCGCCGCGCGCCAGGACCTCCTCGACGGCGCGTGCGCCGGCCATGCCGTTGCCGATGACGACGAGCTTCTGCTTCATGGCGATCATCTCCATCAGATTTCCATCAGGCCCATGTCGAGCACGACGACGCTTGACAGGCCGGCGGGTGCTGCGATCCGCACCGCGAGCTCGGTGTCCGCGAACAAATCCTCGACGACGGCGAGCGAGACGTGCGCATCGGATTTGGCGCCGACCGGAAACAGCCGCATCGGCGTGCCGTTGCGCATCAGCACCAGCACGATCAGCTCGCCCGACGCATTGCCGGCGCGCAGATAAATCAGTTGCGCGCGCTTGTCGCCGGGCACGCGGTATGGTGCCAGCCCTTCGAGGGTGATCGGTGTGTCGAAGCCGGCGCCGGAGAAGTTGAAAATTCCCATAATCGTGCGTGGGATGGATTCGATCATGCTGTGGTCCTTTGCAAGGGAGCCGCTTCAAGCCGTACGGCGCAGAGCTTGTATTGAGGAATCTTGGAGATCGGGTCGATCGCGTCGCTGGTCAGCCGATTGACGCTGGCCTCGCCGCCCCAGTGGAACGGCACGAACAGCGTGTCGCGTCGGATGTCGCGGGTCAGACGTGCGCGAAAGACGCCGCTGCCGCGCTCGGTGGTGAGAAGCGCGCTTGCACCCTCGATAATGCCGCTGAGCGAGGCGGTGTCGGGATGGATTTCGACGAAGACGCTAGGCTCGGCGTGCGCGAGTTCGGGGACGTGCCGGGTCTGCGCGCCGGTCTGATACTGCGCGAGGACGCGCCCGGTTGAGAGATAGAGGGGGAATTGCCTGTCGGTCATCTCCGACGCGGCGCCTGCTTTGGCCGCGCAGAAGCGGGCGCGTCCGTCGTCATGGCCAAAGCGGCTGAGGAACATGCGACGTGCGTCCGGCGCGTCCGCGTCGCGCGAGGGCCAGAACACGCCGTCCTCGGCTGCGATGCGCTCCAGGGTGATGCCGCCATAGTCGGCGATGCCGCCGGCGCTGGCGCGACGCAGTTCGTCGTAGGCGGCCTCGGGGTTTGCCGGGATGTGGCGGGCGCCGCCGAGCCGCTTGGCGAGACCGGCGAGGATGTCGATGTCGCTGCGCACGCCCTCGGGCGGGATTGCGGCTTGGACGCGCCGGATCACCCGGCCTTCCAGGTTCGTCATGGTGCCGCTCTCCTCGGCCCATTGCGTGACCGGCAGCACGATGTCGGCGCGTTTGGAGCTTTCGCTGAGGAAATGATCGCAGGCGACGAACAGCGCGAGCCGGTCCAGGCGTTCGGCGAGGCCCCTGGACGCCGGGGCGCTGACCAGCAGGTTGGAACCCATCAGCAACAGCGCCTGGATGCCGCCCGGTTCGGCCAGCGCTTCGATCATCGCGGTGGCGTGCAGCCCAGGCGGCGGCAGCGTGTCGGGGTCGATGTCCCAGATGCGGGCGATTTCCGCGCGGTGTTGCGTATTGTCGAGCCGGCGGTAGCCCGGAAGCTGGTCGCTCTTCAGCCCGTGCTCGCGGCCGCCCTGGCCGTTGCCCTGTCCGGTCAGGCAGCCCCAGCCGCAATGCTTGCGGCCGGCGTGGCCGAGGGCGAGGGCGAGATTGATGAAGGCGAGCGCGTTCTGCACGCCCTGGCTCTGCTGCTCGGTGCCGCGTCCGGAGAGGATGATCGCGGTCGCCGCCTCGCCCAGCATGTGCGCCGCCTGCACGATTTGCGACGCCGGAACGCCGGTCTCGCGCTCGACACGGTCGGGCCAGTAGGCGGCGGCACCGCGCCGGACCGCCTCCCAGCCGGTGGTGCGTTGCGCGATGAAGGCATGGTCGATCAGCCGGTCGCGTATGGCCACGTGCAGCAGGCCGCGGGCGAGTGTCGCGTCGGTGCCCGGGGTCAATTGCAGATGCAGGTCGGCGAATCTCGCGGTCGCGGTGCGACGCGGGTCGCTGACGATCAGCTTGCCGCCACGGGCGCGCTGCGCGTCGAAATACTGCATGAGCGGCGGCATCGTCTCGGCCGGATTGCCGCCGGTGATCAGGATGGCCTCGGCGCCGGGAAGATCTTCGAGCGGGAAGGGCAGGCCGCGATCGATGCCGAAGGCGCGCACGCCCGCCACCGCCGCCGCACTCATGCAGAAGCGGCCGTTATAATCGATGTTGGCGGTGCCGAGCACGACACGGGCGAACTTGCCGAGCAGGTAGGCCTTCTCGTTGGTCAGACCGCCGCCGCCGAACACGGCGATGGCGTTTTTGCCGTGCTGGGCCTGGATGGACGAGATGCGCTCGGCAATGCACTCGATTGCCGTGTCCCACGAGACCGGCCGCAGCGGCGCATCCTTGCGGGCACGCGCGAGCGGTGTGGTCAGGCGGTCGGGATGGGTGAGCAGGTGCGCTGCCGTCCAGCCCTTGCGGCATAGGCCACCCTTGTTGGTCGGGAAGTCGCGTGCCTGGACCGACCAGGCGCCTGATGCCGCGCGCTCTAGGGTCATGCCGCATTGCAGGGCGCAGTACGGGCAATGCGTGTCGGTGCGCGGCAGGATCACGCGGCAATCCCGACAGGGACAGGCTGCCGGCGTTCGGCGATGGCTTGGTCGTAGAGCGCGGCCTCGGTCCGCTTGTGCGCGAGGCTGAAGCGTACGCACAGCGCGCAGAGCGAGCAGGCCAGCACGATCAGCCCGAGATCGAACAAAGCGGTCGGCAGGTTGCCGGTGGCCTTGAGCAGAAAGCCGGCGCCGACGCCCCCGGCATTGCCGCCGGCGCCGATGATGCCCGCGACACCACCCAAAGCCTTGCGGTCGATGAAGGGGGCGAGTGCGTAGATCGCCCCGCAGGCCATGTGGGTGAACAGACCGAAGGCCAGCATCGCCGCGATCGCGGCCCCGACCGCGTGCATGCTGGAGAAGGCCAGCAGTCCCGCACCTTCGCCCAGCATCAGGCCGAACAGCAGCAGGCTGCGGCCGTCCAGACCGAAGACCCGCGCGACTCGGTCCGACGCGATCCCGCCGAGGGCGCGCGCGAACAGCGCCAGCAACCCGAAGCTGCCGGCGGCGAGGCCGGCATCCGTCAGAGAGAGACCGAAGCGCTGGACGTAGTAGCTCGCCGCAACCCCGTGGATGAACAGTTCGATGCCGAAGCAGGCGCCATAGGCGATTGCCAGCATCCAAACCCGGTAGTTTGCACTCGCGCGGATGAACACCGCCCGGCCGCCCTGCTTGCCGGTCTCGACACTGATGCCCCTGCGGCGCAGCTCGGGCACGTTGCCTTCGGGCGTGTCCTGGGCGTAGCGCCAATACAGCACCGCCACCACCAGCATCAGTGCGCCAGGCACCGCCATCGCCATCCGCCAGCCCAGCGCATGCTGCACGCCCAGGCTGACGAGTGCTGCCAGGATCAACGGCATGATCCCTTGCGCCGCGCCACCGCCGGCATTGCCCCAACCGCCAACGGTCGCGTTGGCGGTGCCGACCACGTTCGGCGCGAACATCACCGAGGTGTGGTACTGGGTGATGACGAAGCTGGCGCCGATTGCCCCCGTCGCCAGGCGGAAGATCAGGAAGCTCTGGTAGGAGTGCGCAAACGCGATCCCAATCACCGGGATCGCGCCAAGGGTGAGCAGCGCGGTGTAGGTTATGCGCGGCCCGTAGCGCTGGCAGATCGGTCCGATGGCAAGCCGCACCAGGATGGTAATGCCGACCGCGGCGATGTTTATGTTGGCGATCTGGGCGGCGTTCAGATGCAGCTCGCCCTTGATCACCGGCATCAGCGGTGCGACCGCAAACCAGGCGAAGAAGCAGACGAAGAAGGCGAGCCAGCTCAGATGGAACGCGCGCATCTGCGGCGTGGCCAGGCTGAACAGGGTGATCCTGGAGGCTTTCCGGGACATGATGGCGACCTCTGCAAATCGGGTTCCGGACGACCCGGGACCGAGTGGCACAGGCTACCCACGGCAATGTGGACAGGACCCGCAGTGCGTGCGCGGCGGTCGAGACACGTCGTTGTGCTCACCTCCCGCCATGCACGTTTCGCGCCAACCGCGTGCGTGCTGGTGCAAAACCTGCATGGTGACATCACACAGCGCCTGGATATGCCCACCAATATGCCATCAGTTCTGGTGTCGACGAGCCATGGAGCCACGGCACCGCCGCTCGCGCGCGACCTCGATCGTGCCGGCTTTACGGTCATCGAGGCATCCGGCCGCCTAAACACTGTGCAGGACGTGATCAAGCTGCAGGCAGATATGATTGCCTGCTTCGAGCTGTTTCCGGACGATGCCTTCTTTGGGTCGCTCGCCGCCCTTGCGCGCATGGCGCCGCGCCCGGTCGTGGTGTTCACCAGCGATGTCGACGCCGGAAAGATCAGCCGCGCCGTCGAGGCCGGGGTCCATGCCTATGTCGTCAATGGCTACGATGCGAACCGGCTGCGGCCGGTGCTGCAGCTTGCCCAGGCGCGCTTCGCCAGCGAGCAGACGCTGCGCGCCCAGCTCGCCGACGTGAACGCACGTTTCGCCGAGCGCAAGCTGGTCGATCGCGCCAAGGGCATCCTGATGGGCGCGAGGCAGTTGCGCGAGGAGGAGGCCTTCCGTGCCCTGCGCAATGCCGCGATGGCGTCCAAGCAGCGGATCGGCCAGGTCTCGCAGACTGTCATAGACTCCGCATCCTATGCGGAGCTGATGAACCGCGCGGGTCGTCTGCGCATGCTGTCGCAGCGGTTGGTCAAGCTCTATGCACTCGGCTGCGCGCCCCGGCTGCCGCCACCCGCGCTGCTCGGCCAAACGATCGCGCAGGTCGACACGACGATGGCGGTGCTGGAGCGAAGCCTGCCAAAGGCGACGCTCGGGGATCTGCTCGAGTCCGTTGTTGCCGCCTGGGGACCGCTGAAGCGGCTGCTGACCGGCCGCCCGGACGTGGCACGCCTTGCCGAGATCGACCGGCTCGCCGAGCAACTCCTGCGGCGCGCCGAAACACTGACCACCAACCTGGAGGTCGCCGCCTATGCGACCGGGCTGCGCGTCATCAATATCGCCGGACGGCAGCGTATGCTCTCGCAGCGTATGGCGAAGGAGGCGCTGATCGGCGGGCTAACCGGCCAAACCGATGCGAGCCCGGCAAAGGCGGAGTTCAGCCAGGGTCTGGCCTATCTCGGCGCGCTGCCCGTCGGCAATGAGCGGATCAGGTCCTCGTTCGAGCAGGCGATGCAGGTCTGGGCGGCGTTCGAGATCGCCCTGCGCGACCCCGCGACCGACAGCGGACGCGAGCGGATCGCCCTGCTGAGCGAGGACCTGCTCGCGCATTTTGATGAGCTCACGCAGGAGTTCGAACGCGTCATGCAGACCCTAGTCGGCGTGTGAGGCCGTTGCTTTACGCAGCCCTGGCGATGTGCCTGCTGGCCGTCGCCGCGGCTCCGCCACCACGCGACGTGATCGTTGACACCGATATCGGCGACGACATCGACGATGCGTTCGCGCTCGCCTTGCTGCTCCGATCGCCGGAGGTGCGGGTCGATCTGATTACCACCAGCCTGGGTGACACCCGCCTGCGCGCGCGCCTGGTGGAGCGCTTTCTCGCCGCCGCCGGCCGCCGCGACATCGCCGTGGCGGCAGGCCCATCGACGCGGCCCGAAGCACGCTTTACGCAACGATCATGGGCCGCGGTGACGCCGCCGCAAACCTTCCCGGACGCGGTGGGTAAGGCGCTGTCACTGCTGCGGGCCTCTCCACCCGGCCGCTATACGCTGATCGCGCTGGCGCCGCTCACCACGGTTTCCGCAATGATCGCGCGCGATCCGGTTGCATTCCGCAGGCTTGCGCGCGTGGTGATGATGGGCGGCTCGATCGCGCGCGGCTACGGAGCCCGCGCCGGGGAGACATCCCCCACGCCGAGCATCGAATATAACGTGCGTTGCGACCCGGCCGGCCTGCGCGCCTTGCTCGCCGCCGGTGTGCCGGTCGAGATGATGCCGCTCGATGCCACCGAAATCGCGCTCGACGCACGCGCGCGCCGTCGGATCTTCACGGCGCCGACGCCTCTCGCCCCGGTGCTCGCTTCCCTCTACGAGGAATGGGCGAAGCGCAATCCCTGGGGCAGGACACCAATAGTGTTCGACGTGGTGCCGGCGGCGCGATTGCTTCGGCCTGCAACCTGCGCCCCGGTGCCGATGGATATCGCGGTCTCCGCGCAGGGCCGGACGCAGCCGGTCGCCGGCCCGCCAAATGCGTCCGTGTGCCTGCACGTCGACCGTGCGATCGTGCTGGGCCTGCTCGCACAACGACTGGCGCCACGGCCGAAATAAATATCAATCCACCTTGATCTTCTCATTGCCGCCGGGATGCGGCGCCTCTCCCGTCAAGCGGGCTTTGACGTAGCCATAGGCGTGCACCATCTTCGAATTCGGCGCGTCCCAATATTCCGCCTGGCTGACGTCGATCCGCAGCAATGCGACGTCCGGGTCCTGCTTGCCTTTCGGAAACCAGGTGCGCAGGATTTCGCTCCAGTGCGCATCGATGCTGGCCTGGTCGCGCACCAGGGTGGCAGCGCCTGACATCGAAACATAGTTCTGCTTGTCCGGATCGGCGTAGCTGACATTGACCTGCTGTTCGGAACTGACTTCCGCTACCTTGTGCGCGCTGGCGCGGGTGAAGAACCACAAGGTGCCGTCGAAGCCGTCCTGACTCGCGGCCATCGGCCGGCTACGCAGGGCGCCGTCATCGTCCGTGGTCAGCATCGCAAACTTCGTCGAGCTGATCATCTCCCAGATTTTCCGGGCCTGGTCGTCTTGCATGGTGATCTCCTGTTTCGGGTTAAGAGCACTTTCGGACCAAGCGGGATCGCTTGGTCCGATGTAGTGCTCGTGAAAACAAAGAACTCTAGAGCACGTCCTCGATGCGGATCGGCAGGCTGCGCACCCGCTTGCCGGTGGCATTGAAGACGGCATTGGCGATGGCGCCGGCGACGCCCACGATCGGCAGTTCGCCGATCCCCTTCAAGCCGAGCGGCCCGGTCGCCATGTCCGGATCGTCGATGGTCTGCACATCGATCTCGGGCACGTCGGCGTTCACCGGCACCAGATACTCGGACAGATTGGCGTTCATGATTTGCGCGGTATGCGGATCGGGCCTGGCCGCTTCGAGCAGCGCCATCCCGAACCCGTAGACGATGCCGCCGATCAACTGGCTGCGTCCGGTCTTGGCGTTGAGCAGTTGGCCCACGCCGAAAACACCGGTGTAACGGCTGACCCGTATGGTGCCGAAATCCTCGTCTATGCGCACTTCGGCGAACTGCGCGCCAAAGGCGTGGCGGGAGAATTTCGCGGCATCCGGAGCAAGTGCCGCGGCCGTATCGACTTCAATACGAGCATGTCGACTTGAGCGCATCACTTCGACAAGGCTGATCGTGCCGCGCGGCGAGGCGATGATGCCGTCGCGCAGCGTCATCGTCTCGGGTTGCACCCCCTGCCAGGTCGCACCCTGATGGGCCAGCGCCAGGCCGAAGGCGCGCGTTCGTACCGCCTGGGCCGCCTGCAACACTGCGGGCATGACGCTCGCCGCCGTCGTCGAGCCGCCCGAGACGCCGGAGCGCGGCAAAATGCTATCGCCGAGCTCGACCCGGACCTTGTCCGCCGGCGCGCCCAAAGTCTGGGCGGCCATCTGCATCATGATGGTATAGGTGCCGGTGCCGAGATCCTGGGTGCCGCACTGCACCAGCACCCCGCCATCCGCGAACAGGGCGACCCGCGCATGCGACGGCTGCCGCTGGGTCGGATAGGTGGCGCTGGCCATCCCCATGCCGATCAGCACATGTCCGTCGCGCAACGCCCGTGGCGCCGCCCTGCGACGCGCCCAGCCAAAACGGGCAGCGCCCTCCCGGTAGCACTGCAACAGCGCCTTGCTCGCGAACGGCTTGTTATCATTCTCGTCGTGATCGGCATAGTTGGCGATCCGGAAGGCGATGGGGTCGAGCCTGCTCGCCGCCGCCATCTCGTCGATTGCGGATTCGAGTGCGAACATCCCCGACGCTTCGCCGGGTGCACGCATATAGGTGGGCAGGCTGAAGCTGGTCGGCACGGTTTTGTGCCCGGTGACGACGGCAGGGCAGGAATACAGCGTCCGGGTGGCGATGGCGAAACCCTCGGTGAACTGGCCCAGGCTGGGGTCGGACATCTGGCTGAAGCCGTCATGACGCAGCGCCGTCAGGCGTCCGTCGCCGGCACATCCCAAAGAGAGATTCTGGATCGTTTGCGGTCGATGGCCGTTGTTCATGTACATCTGCGCGCGGGTCAGCACCAGCCGCACCGGGCGGCCGACTTCGCGCGCCGCGTGCGCGGCCAGTATCACCGGTGGCCAACAGCGGCCCTTGGAGCCGAAGCCGCCGCCGACAAACGGGCAGATGACCCGCACAGTCTCGGGTGCCAGGTCAAAAGCGGCGGCCAGCGTCGCCTGGGCGTTGAAGATGCCCTGGGTCGATGTCCAGACCGTCAGCCGCCCGGCATCCCACGCGGCGAGCGTGGCGTGCGGCTCCATCGGGTTGTGGAATTCCATCGGCGTGTCGTAGGTGGCGTGGATGCGCGCATGCGCGTCGGCGAGGCCGGCAGCGAGGTCGCCGCGCGACGTGTCGGCGCCACCGCGCATTTCGTCGGGCGTGGTGGCGGCGGCCAGTGCGTGATGCATGTCGGCGACAGGGGCCGCGGCGTCGCCCTGCACGCGCACCGCGAACGCGGCGGCCGTTGCGCGCTCGTGCGAATCCGCGACCACCACGGCGACGGTCTGGCCGAAATAACGCACCCGCTGGTCATGCCGTAGGACCGCGAGCACACCAGGCATCGACCGCGCCGCGTCGATGTCCAGGCGGTCCACCCGGCCGGCCGCGAACGGCGCCTGCACCAGCACTGCGTGGACCATGCCCGGGAGGGTGAACTCGGCGGCATAGCGGGCGCTGCCGGTCGCCTTCGCGGGCCCGTCGATCCGGGACACCGCGCGGCCGATCAGGATCTCGTTCATGCCAACCCCGATAGGGTGCGCGCGAGCACCCTGGGCATCAGCGCCGCCTTGAAGCCGTTCTGGCTGGCGGGTGCGGCACCTTGTGCTGCCTTTGACGCGGCGTCGCGGAACAGCGCCGCGTTCGGCGCCTTGTCGCGAAGGGCGGCTTCCACGGCCAGCGCGCGCCAAGGCACGGTGCCGACGCCGCCGAATGCGACCCTGGCATCGCGGATGATCCCGCCTTGCACATCAAGACCGACCGCGACGGAGACCACGGCGAACTGGAAGCTCTGCCGGTCGCGGATCTTGACGTAGGTGGACCGCGCCGCGGCCGGGCTCGCATCGAGGGTCACGGCGGTGATGATCTCGCCTGGTCGCAGGTTGGTATCGAGATGCGGCGTGGTGCCTGGTTCACGGTAGAGCGCGGCGATGGGCAGGCTTCGAGCCGCGCCGTCAAGGCCGCGCAATTCAACCTGCGCGTCAAAGGCGGCGAGGGCCACCGGCAGATCCGACGGCATCGTGGCGATGCAGTGCGCACTGCCGCCGAGGATCGCAAGGTCGCGGTTCTCGCCGGCGATCGCGGGACAGCCGGAGCCGGGATCGCGTTTGTTGCACGGACCTGTATTGCTGCGGAAATACAGGCAGCGGGTGCGCTGCAGCAGGTTGCCGCCGACCGTGCCCATGTTGCGGATTTGCGGCGAGGCGGCGGAGAGCAGCGCCTCGCTGACCGCCGGCCAGCGCCGCACGATATCGGGGTTGGCCGCGACCTGCGCCATTGTCGCAAGCGCGCCGAGGCGGATGCCGTGCGAGGTCGCGCGGATTTGGGCAAGGTCGTCGAGACCGGCAATGTCGACGAGCCGGGCGGGCTTCTCGACATCGAGCCGCATCAACTGCACCAGATCGGTGCCGCCGGCGATGATCGCCGTCTCCGGCCGCGCCGCCTGGGCGCTGGCGGCAGCGAGGTCGCCCGGTTTGGACAGGCTGAAAGCGCGCACCGCTCAGCCGACCTCGGCCATGTCGCGAATGGCGGCGACGATGTTGGGATAGGCGCCGCAGCGGCAGAGGTTGCCGCTCATCCATTCGCGGATGTCGTGGTCGCTGCGTGCATGCCCTTCATGGATCAAAGCGGTGGCGGACATGATCTGCCCCGGCGTGCAATAGCCGCATTGCATGGCGTCATGCTCTACGAAGGCGGCCTGCATCGGGTGCATCGCGGTGTCGTGGCCGAGCCCTTCGATGGTGGTGATCTGCCTGCCCTGCACCCGCGCCGCGAGAATCAAACAGGAGACCACGCGTTCGCCTTCGAGATGCACCGTGCAAGCCCCGCACGAGCCCATGTCGCAGCCCTTCTTGCTGCCGGTCAGGCCGGCATGTTCGCGCAACGCGTCGAGCAAAGAGGTGCGCACATCGACACGCAGAGCGTGCGCCGTGCCATTTACCTGCAGGGTAATGTCGATAGTGCCGGGTTCGGCCGTCGAAGCGGGGCTGGTCTGCGCACGCGCGGCGACTGCCGCCAGCGGCGCGGCGGCGGAGGCCACGAGGGCGTCGCGCCTGGTGATCTCAAAGCTCATCGCCTCTTAACACCCGAGCTGCCGGGCGGTTCACTCGGCCAGCGCCTCGCGGCCTGCCTGTGTGCCGAGCCGTATTAGGCTGAGTGCCGCGCCGAGCAGAGCAAAGCCGGCCGCCACCGCGACCGCGACCATGCTGCCATGATGTGGGGCGGCGGCGAAGATGGCCGCCACCAGGGCGGTCCCTCCGGTCTGGCCGAGCAGGCGCGCGGTCCCCAGCATGCCGCTGGCGCCACCGGTGCGCGCACGCGGCGCCGAGCGGATCAGGGTGCGATTGTTGGGTGTCTGGAACAGGCCGAAGCCGACACCGCACAGGGCAAAGCGCCAAACCAGGGACAGATCGGAGGGGTGCACGGGCAGGGTGGTGACCAGGAGCAGGCCGCAGGCCAGGATCAGCAGCCCGGCACCGCCGAGGATGCTCGGCGGCCAACGGTCGGACAGGCGTCCGGCGAGGGGTGCCACGATCGCGAGCGCCGCGGGCCACGGCGTCAGCAGCAAGCCGGTCTGCACCGGATCGCGGCCGAGGCTGTTCTCGAGATAGAACGGCAGGGCCACGAAGGCCAGCATCTGGGCTGCGAACGAGGCGATCGAGGTGGCAATCGACAGGGCGAAGATCGGAATGCGGAGCAGGTCCACCGGCAGCAGCGGCGCCGGCCGGGAAAGCTGCCGGCGCACCAGGACCACGCCGCAGAGCAGGCTTGCGGTGAGCATCACGAGCACCCGCACCGCACCGCTCGCATGCCCGGCGCCATCGATGGCGGCGATCAGCAGGCCGAAGGTCGCGGCACTGAGCAGGGCGCTGAGTGCGTCGAAGCGGCGGCCGGCGGCCGGCGTGCGCGGCAGGCTGGACCAGGCGATGGCGAACGCCACCACCCCGATCGGCACGTTGATGGCGAACAGCCAGGGCCAGCTTCCGAGCGACAGGATCAGGGCCGCGACGGTGGGCCCGACCGCGGAGGCGATGGCAACCACCATGGCGTTCAGGCCGATGGCGCGGCCGAGCTGGGCGCGCGGAGTGATGAAGCGGATCAGTGCGGCATTGACGCTCATGATCCCGGCCGCGCCGAAGCCCTGGACGATGCGCGCGACGGTCAGGCCGAGCAGCGAGTGCGACAGCGCGCAGTCCAGTGAGGCCAGCGTGAACAAGGCGAGACCGGCGCGGTAGACGCGCTGATAGCCATGGATTTCGCCCAGGGAGGCGAGCGGCAGCAGGCTGACGGTGACCGCGAGCTGATAGGCGTTGACCACCCAGATCGAGGCGGAGGGGTTTGCGTGCAGGTCGCGCGCGATGGTCGGCAGGGCGACGTTGGCGATGGCGCCGTCGAGCACCGCCATGGTGATCGCCAGCGCCACGGTGAGCATCGCCCAGCCGCGGCGCGGGAACTCCAGGCCGTCATCGCCGTCGATCACCTTGCGTTCGCGGCCTCGGGTTGCGAGATGCCCGGCATGGCTTGGCCCTCAAGCAGGGCGCGCACCACGGCTTCACTCGCCGGGCGTTGCAGAAAATACCCCTGCGCGCAGGTCACGGCGAAGCCGCGCACCGCTTCAAGCTGTTCGGCGGTCTCGACCCCCTCGGCGGTGACCGGGATTTGCAGTTCGGCCGCAAGCTGGCCAATGGCACGAACCACCGCCGCCTTGCTGACATGGGTCTCGATATCGTGGATGAAGCTGGACTCGATCTTGACCCCGTCGCATTGGAAAGAGGCGACATAGCTCAGCGACGAGTAGCCGGTGCCGAAATCGTCCAGCACGATGCGGACGCCGGCGCGGCGCAGAATCTGCAGCGATTGCAGCGTCCGTTCGTTGGCGTCGAGATAGGCATATTCCGTCAGCTCGAGCTCGAGCCGGTCGGCGGCGAGCCCCGTCTCGGCCAAGGCGTGCGCCACCACCGCCTGGAAATTGCCGTCGCGGAGCTGCAGCGGCGAGACATTGACCGCGATGCGCACCTCGGCCGGCCAGGACGCGGCCGCCCGGCAGGCCTCGGTCAACGCCCAGACGCCGAGCTGGCCGATCATCCCGGTCTCCTCGGCGAGCCGAATGAAGCGTGAGGGTGGGATCGCGCCATGCACGGCGTGCTCCCACCGGCTCAGCGCCTCGACGCAGACGATCGCGCCACTGTTGACATCAAAGATCGGCTGATAGACCAGCCGCAGCGAGCCGTCCCCGATCGCCGTCCTGAGATCCTCGCGCAGGTTCAGGCGGTCGTCTTCCTTGGTGATCATTTCGTCGCGGAACAGCCTCCAGACGCCGCGGCCGGCGGCCTTGGCGGCGTAGAGGGCGAGGTCGGCGCAGCGCAGCCAGTGCGCCGGCATAGCATGATCCGGATCGAGAAAGCTGACGCCGATGCTGACGCCGATGCCGTGACGCGAGCCGGCGAGCGCATACTCGACATTGAGGGTGTCGATGACGCGCTGACAGACGGAAAACACCGCCGCCTCGTTGCTCGCGGTGATCAGCACGCCGAACTCGTCGCCGCCGAGACGCGCCACCACGCTGTCGCCGCGCAGGCAGGCGCGCAGCCTGCCTCCGACCGCCTCGAGCAGGGCGTCGCCGGCGGCGTGGCCGAAACCGTCATTGATGTCCTTGAAGCGATCAAGGTCGAGCAGCAGCAGGGCGGCGACCGGGTCCGTGTTCCCTCGCCCGTTCCGTTTCAGGACGCAGGCCTCGTGCAGGCTGTCCATGAAGGACTGCCGGTTCGCCAGACCGGTCAGGCTATCGTGCAGGGCCAGGAACTTCACCCGCTGCTCGGACCGGCGCACGTCGCTGACGTCCGAGCCGATGCCACGATAGCCCTCGAACAGGGCGCCCTCACCCATCACCGGCCGGCCGGTGATGCTCCACCAGCGGATTTCGCCGCCTACGCTGACCGGCACGACCACGTTGCGGAAGGCGGCGCGCTCGCTGAAGCTCCGGTCCAGATCGGCCGCCGCCTCATCCGCGCCGGTCAGCAGCAGGCTCAGGATCGGCACGCCCTCAAGTTCGGCCTGGGTCTTGCCTGCCACGTCGGCAAACCTGGGCGAGACATGCCTGAGCCCGAGCCGCTGATCCGTCTCCCACAGCCAGTCGGAGGCATTCTCGGTATAGTCCTGGAGGAACATCGCAATCGTCTGGTTCTGCTTCTCCAGGATCACCTGGCTGATCGAGCGGTCCAGCATGAAGCGGTTCAACTGCAGCACCGCGCTCAAGGTGAAGGACGCGTAGACCAGGTAGCAGAGGACCAGGAACGGATCGAAGCCGGTATTGTTGAAGCAGACGATGAGCATGCCGGACAGCGCGCCCGGCAGCCAGAACGCCAGGGCGGCGGTAATCGGCGCCACCGCCAGCGGTGTCGAGATGAGGGCGATGACCAGCGCGTCGATGACGCCCTGCTGATTTGGCAGCGCCGAAGGCGCCAGCAGATTGATCAACAGCCCCCAGGTCGCGCCGAGGGCGGCAAGCAACAGCGCGCCGCGCCTGAGGAACACGTGGTCCAGGCCGTCAGCCCGCCACCTGCGTGTCGCCCAGAGCAGGGCGCCGTAGAGCAGCGGGATCAGCGCGCAGCTGAGGCCGGACAGGACGGTCAGGCTGGCGCGGAAATAGATTGCGAGCAGCACCGCCCCGCTGCTGCCGACGACGGAAAACAGTGCCGCGGTCAGCGCCAGCAGGTTGAGCTGTTGGCGCCGCACCTCGGCGGCGAGATCGTCCTGGAGAAGTCGACGCAGCAGCGGTGCCATCTGCTGCATCAGGCGCGTCATCAAAGTACGTCGCCGAGAACCCACGCTTGTCTCTCCAGGCCCTCTGCCGGCCAGGCAGTTGGCACATTGTCAGATCCGGTCCCGCCGCCAGCGGTCCACTGGGTTGGCAGCCGGGCCGCCGCGCACTATCGCCCAACTGCGCGCATCGCGCCATAACAGCGGAAACAGCATGCCGGTGCTGTGCTGATAGAGGCGATAATCCGTCGCCAGCGGAGAGTTCGCGAATTTTCGTTCCTCCGTGCGCGCGGCATGGACATAGGCCCAAACCAGAGCCACCGGTGCCAGCCACTGGATGACGCCGGGCGATGATAAACTTGTTGCGATCCAGAACAGACTGTAGGCACTGTAAAACGGATGGCGAACGTATGCGTAAGGGCCGTGCCGGTGCAGGAACATCGGGGCGTCGGAGCTAAAGGCAAGCGTGAGCCGCTGCCTTCGGGTGGCATGGACCGCGGACCAGAACAGCCCGAGTGCCGCCAGCATCAGCACAATCGCCAGCGGCCAGGCAGGCGACGGGCCATCCGTGGCCAATCGGACAAGGAACCAGAGCAGGGCCGCGAGGCTGCCGTAGGAGAGCAGCCGCATGCCGCGCGGCATGGCGCTGTCATGGCGAAAATGTCGGCTGACGCCCCACGTAAAGGAGCAAAAGCAGAGCAGGCCGGTCAGGGCCGCGATGCAGACAATGAGCATGATCGGTTATTCCTTGAAGGTCAGCGGCATGACGATCGGATGACCGGAGAGGAACCCGTCGAAGGTTCCGGGCGGGGCCGCGTCCGGGTCGATAAGCGGGAAAGCCGTGCGCACCTGGTCATAGGCGGAGCGCGGACACCGCATCAGGTGCATCGGACAGTTCAGCCCGGGATAGGTGCTAGGCCCGGCGACCGCCCTGAACCCCAGCCGGTTGTAGAACGCAACATGATTCTGGCGGACGCTGGAGAGCACCGCGTGCACGTCATGCCTGAGGATGAAGAAAGCGGCGATGCGATAGAGCAGGAACACCAGGCCCTGATTGTTGGCGCATTCCGGGCTGCGTACCAGTCGGGTTATTTCCGCGACATCGTACTGTTTTTGCGACGGCGGCTCCGACGTCAGGATCGCATCGACTTCTTCGGGAAACGCATGATGCGCCGGCGCGTGGCGCACGCTCCGCGACATGAAACAGACGCGTACCGACGCCACCGGCCTGGTGCCCTCACGGATCACGATTGTGGTCGTGTTCGCGCTGCCGTCGAAGCAATCGCTGAACATCCTCTCGGGATTCGGTTCTATGAAGCCGGACTCAAGATAACTTGCGTATCTGACGCGGAACGCATCTGCTAAGTCGCGCCGATCGAGGGCAACCGACGCCGTGTATGGTTTTTCGCGACTTCTCCGCGAAACGTTCCATCGTATCGTTTCTAGGGACTGCAAGGCACTTTCTGAGACGATCTGGTCCATCGGTTTCTTCTCCGTGCGGCATCCGAACACCGCGCAATCAACCAGCTTGATTGCGGTGCGCCCTGGAGAAACCTGGTATGCCGGAGGCAGCGTCCCGCGACCCAGAAGCGTATACAAACCAAGTTTCCTAAGTCTGCGTTGGAGCGGCGATGATAACGACGACTACAAGGCCGGTGCGCACGATCGAGGCGTTCCGAGCTCTCGACGACGGCGAGATCCTGATCGGCTACATGGACGGGTTCAGCGGCCTGCCGCTCGCCGACGGCCATTCGCCCTCCTATCTGCATGGCTGGCGCAACGGCATGATCGAAAGCGCGCGGCTGCGTCCGGACCAGGCCTATCTCGACCTTCAACG
Organism: Lichenicoccus sp.; assembly: GCF_965276875.1. Lineage (GTDB taxonomy): Bacteria > Pseudomonadota > Alphaproteobacteria > Acetobacterales > Acetobacteraceae > Lichenicoccus. Next base: position 3,339,632 of record NZ_OZ255701.1, read on the forward strand.
CGCCTTCGAACACGGGCAGTCGACGACCTGACGCGACAATTCCGCGGGAGTTGGTCCAATTCGCCAGTGAGTGGCGCAAACTGACACGAAATCCCGCCAGTGCCCCGAACTCAGCGGGCCGCCCGCATCTTAATCCAGCGTCTTCAGTCGGTTAACGGTCGGGCCGCAATTTGGCATGGGCAATGCAAAAGGAGGATCAGGCCATTCCGGCCAAGGCAGCGGAGAAAACCGATGACGACGATGAGCATGACCCGCGAACTGTCAAACACCAGGACCGACTGGATGCAGCGCGCAACGCGGCTGCCGCCGAACACGATGCCCACGACCGCATCGCACGCCGCCGAGCCGGGCCTACGGGATGCGACGGTGTGGGAAGAGTGCTGCGACAGGGTGCTGGAAGTCAGCGGCGGCCTGGCTCTGGCTTTGGTCCCGTTCGCCACCCTGGCCTGGATGTTCGTTGCTTGGTGAAGGCTGGGCCTGGTCAAGGCGCGACCGATTACCCCGGGATAATTTTCCGCCGGCGCCAGTCCAGCCGCATGCTGTCGAACAGACGCGGCGGCTGGTCCCAAGCCTCCTGCGGCCGCGGCACTGTGTAGGCCGCAACCGCGATCTCGGCGGCCGACGCCTCCAGCCGAAGAAAACCGAAGCGGTCGTCGTAATAGCTCTCCAACACCACGCCCGGCTGCGCGGTATAGGGCGTCATCATCGGCTGGCCGTTGATTTTCGCCACCTTGTGCAGGTTGTGATAGCCGCCCTGCCCGGCGACGATGAACGGGGTCACCCCGCCTCTCGCATCTGCGACGCTGAAGCGTTGGTAGTTGTGGACGTGCGCGGCAAACACCAGGTCCGGCTGGCGCTTGCTGGCCGCACTCGAGTCCGCAAGCAGCCTGGCCATGGTCTTGCTGCCGGAATGGTAGCTGTCGAGCGAATAGATCGGATGGTGCATCGCCACGATCAGCGCCCGATCACCGGCCGCCGCGGCGAGCTCGCCCTCGAACCACGCCGCCTGGTCGGGTTCGACAACGCCACCCTCCGGCACGTTGGTGTAAAGACCGATGATCGTCGCGAACGGGGTGATCAGCGTCCAATAGACGTTGGGCTGGATCATCGCCGTGCGCGCCGCATCGCCCGCGTCCGGGGAATGCTGACCAGGCGTGGCCGCGCAGAAATTGCGCACGAAGGTCGCCAGTGACGGCAGCGGATTGGTGCGGGCACCGTTGTCGAAAACGTCGCCGTCATGGTTGCCGGGAATGGCCATGATCGGCCTCGGGTAGTGGCCGTACGGGTCGTAGAATTGCGGCAGATATTCCTGCGCCTGCCCGTCGAAATAGATGACGTCACCGAGATGATAGAAGAACGCCGGGGTGCCGTACGGGCCCGCAACAGCGGCGTCATGCTCGAGCCCGCCTGCTACCAGAAGCTGCGGGTTCGGATCCTTCACCCCGCCGGTATCGCCGACCATGTGGAATGCCATTCCGCCCGCCTTGCGGGCGGCCGCGACTGAGTCGGGCACGATGGCCTCGAGGTCGAGCCGGTAAGGCGCGCTGCCGGTCGGCGCCGGCAAAGGCTGGAACGCGCTGCCCTTGTACAGCGGCGATTGCTGCGGGTGCGGCGGATTGGCCGTGGGCCTGGGGGCCGCGAATTGGTGCGCCGGATGCTGTGGCTTCGCCCGCTTGGCCATGCGCGTCCCTACCTCGTCTCGCGTGGTGTGGGGCCACGTGGTGTCGGGCGCCAGTCCGGCGGCGCCAGCTCAAAGCCCTCGAAGCGGAATGCCGGTGTGACCACGCAAGCCAGCAGGCTCCAGCGCCCCATGCAGGCGGCGGTCTGCCAGTGTCCGCGCGGCACCAGCCATTGCAACCTCTGACCCAGGCCGAGGTCGCCGCCCAGCATGCGCGCCTGCGCATCGTGGCCGTCCGAGGACGTGCTCAGCACCAGCGGCGAGCCGGCCTGCCAGACCCACAGTTCCGCCGCATCGACCCGGTGCCAGGCGCTCACCTCGGAGGCCATGAGCAGGAAATGGATCGCCGTGCCGACACCGCGGCTGCCATCGTCGGGGGCGTCGCGCCAGGTCTCGCGGTAGTGCCCGCCCTCGGGGTGCGGCCGCAGGTCCAGGCCGCGGATCACCGCCTCGGCGCTCAACCCCGGGTCGCGCACATCAATCATCCAGTCGCCTCTCGGCTCGCGTCGTTGTATTGGTGCCTCAGGATGGCCGCCGCGGAAAGCCCCCTGCAGCGCTTCGTCGACGCCCAGGATCGCGTTCTGGAACAGGTCCTGCGCGAGCTGCGGCAGGGCCGCAAGCGCACCCACTGGATGTGGTTCGTCTTCCCGCAACTGGCCGGGCTCGGCCACAGCGCCATGGCGCAGCACTACGCCATCGCCTCGCTGGATGAGGCGCGCGCCTATCTCGCGCATCCACTGCTTGGGCCGCGTCTGGCCACCTGCACCGACCTCGTTTGTGCGGTCCGTGGCCGTTCGATCGACCAGATCCTTGGCAGTCCCGACGATCTGAAGTTCCGCTCCTCGATGACCCTGTTCAGCCGCGCGCAATCCGAAGACCCGCGATTTCAGGATGCTCTCGACAGGTATTTCGCAGGCAGGCCGGACCTGCTGACAATCACCCGGCTCTGACGCTTTTGTTCCCTTTTTGTTCGTGCTAATGGTCGGCGAAGAGCACGAGCATGAACATTTCTCCCGCCTATGCCGAATTGCAGGTCACCTCGAACTACGCCTTCCTGCGCGGCGCGAGCCATGTCGAGGAGCTGCTTTTTACCGCCCATGCGTTCGGCATCGCGGCGGTCGCCATCACCGACCACAACTCGCTGGCCGGCATCGCCCGGGCGCATGCGCGGGCCGCGGAACTCGGCATCCGGCTGGTCGTCGGCTGCCGGCTCGATCTGCGCGACGGGCTGCCGCTGCTGGTCTATCCCACCGATCGCGCAGCCTACGGGCGGCTGTCGCGGCTGCTCACGCTCGGCAAGAGCCGCACCGAGGGTGGCTTCGAGATCGGCTGGGACGATCTGGCGGCCCATGCCGAGGGGCTCATCGCGGCGCTGTTGCCGAACTACCCGGATGCGGCGCTGGAACAGTCGCTTGCGCGCCACCGCGCGCTGTTCGGCGATCGCGCCACCCTGGCACTGAGCCTGCGTCGCCGTCCCAACGATGCCGCCAGGCTGCAGCGCCTGGGTGAGCAGGCCCGCGCTGCCGGGGTGGCGACCCTGGCCACTGGCGACGTGCTCTACCACGAACCCTCGCGCCGCATCCTCCAGGACGTGCTCACCTGCATCCGCGAGGGCTGCACCATCGAGGCTGCGGGCTTCCGCCGCGAACGTTCCGCCGACCGCGCGATGAAGCATCCCAGGGAGATGGCGCGCCTGTTCGCGGCTCACCCGGAGGCGATCGAGCGCACGCTCGAGGTGGCCGACCGCTGCCGCTTTTCGCTGTCCGAACTGCGCTACCAATATCCCGACGAGACCGAACGTCCGGGCGAGACGCCGCAACAGACACTCGCCCGCCTGGTCACGCAAAGCCTGCCCGACCGCTATCCACAAGGCGCCCCGGAGCCGGTACGCACGCAACTCGCGCACGAGCTGCGGCTGATCGAGACGCTGCAATACGCGCCGTACTTCCTCACCGTGCATGCCATCGTCCGTCATGCGCGCAGTCTCGGCATCCTCTGCCAGGGGCGCGGCTCGGCGGCCAACTCCGCGGTCTGCTACGTGCTCGGCATCACCTCGATCGATCCGGTGGGGGCGGGCCTGCTGTTCGAGCGATTCATCTCCGCCGAACGCCGCGAGCCGCCCGACATCGACGTTGATTTCGAATCCGACCGACGCGAGGAGGTGATCCAGTGGATCTACACTCGCTACGGTCGCGAGCGCGCCGCCCTGTGCGCCACCGTCATGCGCTATCACGGACGCGGCGCGATACGCGATGTTGGCAAGGTCATGGGTCTCACCGAGGACGTCACCGGGGCGCTTGCGCGTCAGGTCTGGGGGCATGGCGGCAGCGAGGGTGTGACGGACGAGCATGCCGAGGCGCTCAACCTCAATCCCGACGACCGTCGTCTGCGCCTGGCGCTGCAGCTCGCACGCGAACTGATCGGTTTTCCGCGCCAGCTCGGCACCCATCCGGGCGGCTTCGTGCTGACCGCGGACCCTTTATGCGAACTCGTGCCGATCGCGCCCGCCGCCATGGTCGATCGTCACATTATAGAGTGGGACAAGGACGATATCGAGGCGCTCGGCTTCATGAAGGTCGACGTGCTGGGCCTGGGCATGCTCGGCTGCATGCGTCGCGCCTTCGAACTGCTGGAGCGCCATCGCGCCGAACATCTCGATCTCGCCACGATCCCGGCCGAGGACCCCGCGACCTTCGCGATGATCCGCCACGCCGACACCCTCGGCACCTTCCAGATCGAAAGCCGGGCGCAGATGTCGATGCTGCCGCGTCTCAAACCCGCGCGCTTCTACGACCTGGTGGTGCAGGTGGCGATCGTGCGCCCCGGGCCGATCCAGGGCGACATGGTGCATCCCTATCTGCGCAGGCGGGAGGGGCGCGAGCCGGTGGTCTACCCCACCCCGGAACTCGAGCGCGTGCTCGGCAAGACGCTCGGCGTGCCGCTGTTCCAGGAACAGGCGATGCAGGTGGCCATCCAGTGCGCCGGTTTCACCGCTGGCGAGGCCGACCAGCTTCGCCGCTCCATGGCGACCTTCAAGGTGACAGGCGGGGTCAGCCACTTCCGCGACAAGCTGATCGACGGCATGGTCGCGCGCGGCTACGAACCGGATTTCGCCGAACGCACCTTCAGCCAGCTCGAAGGCTTCGGCTCGTATGGTTTTCCCGAAAGCCACGCGGCGAGCTTCGCGCTGGTCGCCTACGCCTCCGCCTGGATGAAGTGCCACCATCCGGACGTGTTCTGCGCCGCCCTGCTCAATGCCCAGCCGATGGGCTTCTATGCGCCGGCACAGGTGGTCGCCGACACAAGCGCGCACGGCGTCGAAATCCGCCCCGTCTGCGTCAATGCCTCGGAATGGGACTGCACGCTGGAGCCCAGAATGGGGGAGCCCAGAATGGGGGAGCCCGGATCGGGTCGATACCTCGCGGTCCGTCTCGGCCTGCGCATGATCCGCGGCCTGGCCGCCGCCGATGCGCAGCGCCTGGTCGAGCACCGCGGCAACACCCCCTACCGGAGCATCGACCAGCTCTGGCGTCGCGCACGACTGTCGGCGGCACCGCTGCAACGCCTCGCCGAAGCCGACGCCTTCCTCGCTTTGGGCCTCGACCGCAGGCAGGCACTCTGGCAGGTGCGCGGTCTCGCCGAAGCGCCGCTGCCGCTGTTCGCCACGCTGCCCGAGGCCGAGGAAACACCGGTGCTGCTCGAAGCAATGGCCGACGGCGCCGAGGTGGTCGAGGACTATCGCGCGGTCGGGCTCAGCCTGCGCCGCCACCCGGTTGCCTTCCTGCGCGCCGATCTGCAAGCGCGCGGCATGATCCGATGCTGCGACCTGCCGCGTCGTCGCGACGGCCAGCTTGTGACCGTCGCCGGCCTCGTGCTGGTGCGCCAGCGGCCTGGCTCGGCCAAGGGGGTCATGTTCATCACCATCGAGGACGAGACCAATGTCGCCAACCTGGTGCTCTGGCCGGACCGCTTCGAGCGTCAGCGCCGCCTGGTGCTGTCGGCCACGATGATCGCCTGCACCGGTCGGGTGCAGCGCGAGGGCGAGGTCATCCACGTCGTCTCGGACAGGCTGGAGGATCTCTCGTCGGACCTGCGCCGTGTGGGCGAATACGCGCAACCTTTTCCGCTTACCCCTGGCCGCGGCGACGAGGCCACGCATCCCGGCGGCCGCGATCCACGCGGCATCAAGGTGCCGACGCGGGATTTTCGCTGAGCAAGGCAAGGGCGCTGCCCTTGACCCGCTGGGGCCTCGGCCCCAGACCCCACTTCGAATGGCTGCGGGATGTTTGGATGCTGATTGCACGTGAGACGCTGCGCGCTCTCGACCACGACGACGTGCTGGCGCCGTTTCGCGATCTGTTCAGCCTGCCTGAGGGCGTGATCTATCTTGACGGCAATTCGCTTGGGCCGTTGCCGCGCGCGACCCCGGGGCGGCTGGCCGAGGTGATGGCGCAAGAATGGGGGGAGGGGCTGATCCGCTCCTGGGACGAGGCGGGGTGGCTCGGCTTGCCGGCGCGTCTGGGCGACAAGATCGCGCGTCTGCTCGGTGCGCCGGCGGCCACGGTGATCGTCGCGGACTCCACCTCGGTCAACCTGTTCAAGCTGCTTGCGGTGGCGCTCGGGATGCGGCCGAGGCGGTCGGTCATCCTCACCGAGACCGGCAATTTCCCGACGGACATCTACGTGGCCGAGGGGTTGGCGGACCTGCTCGGCGGCCGCGCGGCGGTTCGGCTGGTGCCAGCGGCGGGGATCGTCGAGGCCTTGGGCGACGACGTCGCGGTGCTGATGCTCAATCACGTGCACTATCGCAGCGGTGCGATGCACGACATGGCGGCCATCAACGCGGCGGCGCATGCGGCCGGCGCGCTGGTGCTCTGGGATCTCGCGCATTCCGCCGGTGCGGTGCCGGTGGATCTCGCCGGCACCGGCGCCGATCTCGCCGTCGGCTGCGGCTACAAGTTCCTCAATGGCGGCCCCGGCGCCCCGGCCTTCCTGTATGTCGCCGAGGCGCTGCAGGCGGCGGCGCGGTTCCCGATCACCGGCTGGTTCGGTCATGCCGAGCCGTTCGGCTTTCACGACAGCTTCCGACCGGCGTCCGGCATCGGCCGGGCGGTGGTCGGCACGCCTTCGATCCTGGCAATGGCAGCGCTTGAGGTCGGCGTCGACATCGCCCTGCGTGCGCCGATGGCGGCGGTGCGCGCGAAGTCGCAAGCTCAGGCGGCGCTGCTGATCGAGCTGATCGCGCAGTTCGGCGTCGATCTCGAGGTGATCGCACCGCATTCGCGCGGCAGCCATGTTGCGTTCCGCCATCCGGACGCCGGCGGTATCATGGCCGCATTGATCGCCCGCGGCATCATCGGCGACTACCGGCCCCCGGACATCCTGCGCTTCGGCATTACCCCGCTGACCTTGCGCTATGCCGAGCTTTGGGATGTGGCCGAGGCAATCGGCGCGGTGATCATGGGAACTGGCGAACCATCGCTGTCGCGCGGCGTTGGCCAACGATGAAGATGGTCAAGGCTTACCGCATTGCGGCCGTGCTTGGACTGACGCTGGCCCTCGACGGCTGCTTTCAGCCGACCGGACCGGTCTTCGGCGACTGGACCGGACGCCAACCGCTCATCTCGATCAACCAGCCGTCCTTCGTCGACCTGGTCCTGCTCGGCCTGCCCGGCGCACGCGAGGGGCAATACCAGATCAAGGCGAACCAGACCGACGCCACGCTTTCCAATTCCGGCGCCCGCACCCTGCGCTGGAGCAACCGCTGGACGCTGCAACCCGGACCCACCCCGGACGCGCCACAACTCCTGGTTCTGCACAACCTGCCGAACAGCCAGATTTCGCGCTACGTCCTGTTCGGCAACGGCGTACTGGTGCCGCTTGGCAAGAACGGCCAGCCGGACACTTCGAATTACGGTCTGCAGTACGCGCTCAAGCCGGTGCCGAAATCGAACTATAGCTACGGTCGGGTCTAGGCACCGGCGGCTGGCCTAATTGGCCAGAGCGGTCGTGTTGGTCGGCACCTTGAAACTCGGCGCCGTCCCCGGCAGCGGGGTGAAGTCGCTGGGAATATGGTTCGTGATGCCCAGAAGCTGGTCCGTGGGGGTGATGCCGATCGCTTTGCAACCCAGGCCGCTGGTTTGCGGCAGCACTGCGATCTGGTTGTTCGCGACCATCGCGTAGGAGGCCGGCAGCGGATGGCCCTGGCCCGCGAGACGAGCGGGATCGAAGGCGCTGAGCAGGTTGGTCACATCCGGCGTGGTGGCGTCATCCGGTCCCATGTTCTGCTGGTAGAAGAGACGCTCGCCCATCTGCCGTGCCTGCTTCTCGTCCGGCAGAGTCGCCAGCGCGGGAAGGTTGAACAGCATGTCGACGAACTTCACCACCGAGGCATGGTTGCCCTGGGCGGAGTCGATCTGGTGGACGCGCCCGTAGGGCGAGATCAGGATGAAGGGCACGCGCGGGCCGTCGCCGATGATGCTGCCGTCTGGGCCGTAATGCCGGATCATCGGGGGCACGTGGTCGTAATCGCCCTCCGAATCGTCCCAGGTAATGATGATGGCGCTCTGGTTCCAATACGGCGAGGCGGCGATCTGGTTGATCGCGGTGGCGATGTAGGCGTCGCTGATCTGGGTGTCGGAGTAGGCCGGGTGGTCGTCGTCGCCGAGGAAGTTGGTCTGCACGATCGGCAGCGGGTTGGCCGGCTTGAAGCCGAAGATGTTCTGGAAGCCGCCCTTGAGGTAGAACACGCCGCCCTGGCGCGGCAGGGCGCCATCGGAGATGTCGTTGAAGAAGTCGTTCAGGCCGCGCAGGTTCGCGGACATGGTCGGGTTGTTGGAGACGTAGCCGAAATATTGCGGGCCGTTATGGTGCGTGACGTAGGAGGCGTGGGTGCCGTTCGCGTCCACCGGGTCGCTGCTGGTCATCCCGGGATCGGTCGGCTCGCGGTCGTAGCCTTCCTCGTACCAGCGCCACGGCACGTTGCCCTGCCCATCTTGGCCGATCGCCGGGATGTCCTGCGCCACATCGTCAAGGTCGCCGGCAGGATCGGCATCGTGCTTGACCTTGTTGGGCAGCGATGCGCCGGCAAGCGTCAGCAGGACCGACGCGTAGGTCTGGTTGATCTGGGCGTTGGCGGCGGTGGTGCGTGCGTAATCGCTGGGGTTGTAGGGAACATGGACGGGCAGCGGGTCGACCGCCGAGCCCCAGAGCGGATTGTCGTCGTTCAGGACCGGCACGCCCGGTGCGGCACCGCCGTTGTCGGTGTAGGCTTGGTTCGGATGCTTCACCCACTGCGTGATGCCGGTCTGAGCGGCGATGATCGAGAGATTGCCCGGGGTGGACGGGCCGCTCATCGACTCGAAGATGTGGTCGAACAGCACGAAGCGGTTCGCGTAGTTCCACAGCAGCGGCACGGTGTCGCAATCCTCGTGCGCCATGGCGAGTTCGCCGTAGCCCTTGCTCTTTTGCGTCACCAGACCGCCGGCGGCGTATTTCGCCTCCTCGGTGAGCGCAAACCGGTCCATCTTCGCCTGACCGCCACTCACATCCATCTTGGCGACCGTGAGCGGGTGCGAATGGTCGATGTCGTCGGTGTCGGCCGCGAACTGGGCGGGGCCGATCCGAAATGGCTGGATCGTCGCACCGGTGGGCGGCGTGGCGGTGAGCGAGGCGCCCACCGGCAGCAGGGTCTGGATGTAGCCCGGTGTCTGGCTGGTGGGGTGCGAGTAGAGCCCCTCGGCACCCGGAAACGTGCCGAACAGGGAGTCGAACGAGCGATTCTCCTGATACAGCACGAACACGTATTTGATATGGCGGCGTACCAGCGCGATCAGTTGCTGCCGGCTGAGATGCGGCTCGGACCCGGATTGCGTCTCCTGCTGGACGATCGCGCTCGGCACCGCCTCCGCCGCGACCAGGCTATGCAGGTGCGCTTCATAGCTGCCCGCGGGCGGCGCGGATTGCGCCAATGCGGCAAGCGGCTGACCGAACAGCGCCGCGGCCGTCAGCCACGAGGTGCAGGCTGCGAGCCGGGAACGCTTCATGCCACCAATCTCCAAAAACAGACGGTTCCAAGTAGCACCCGACCGCCGTCTACAGGATGACATTTCAGTTGCAGGCCGTGTTGATACCGGTCGCCCACAGGGCCGCTCGTGGGGTCAGGTTCAGCGGCAGGGCGGCGCGCGAAGGTCGCTACCGGACGAGCGCGAGGCGGGACAACATGAAGCCCAGCCGTCGCGTGTCGCCACCGATGCCGAGCGACCTGGGCGTGACCGGATGCATTACCCTCAGGGTCAGCCTGATGCGCGCGGCGTCAACACCGATCGCCACGCGCGCCGAGACTGGCCCGGAAGGCCCCCGCATGACGGCCAGCAGGTGGCCGCCCGCATCGCGGACCTGCACGATCTGCGGCCCGCCATGCGGCGCCAGCAAGGTGCCGCTCAGGACCAGGTGGACTGCCGCCGGCAGGCCGGTCGACGGAAACGCCAGCAGCGCCTGGGCGCCCTCGGTCCAGACGCCGTCCGGTGTTATCGCCGACCAGCCCTGCTCCAGCGTGAGGCCAGCGACGAGCGCATCCTCGACCGAGTAGGCGACGCCGAGGCGCAGCCCTGCCTGACGCATGATCCCGGCGCGGTCGAGCCGCACCGCCGGCCTGGCGCCGGTCCGGTCCCAGCCGGTGACCACCAGCCGCTTGGCGATGTGGTCATGCGCCGGGTCGCAACGCTCGCGGATCCCGAACAACAGGTTCCAGGTCATCGGCGAGACGCAGAGATCGTCTCGGCCGGCGCGCCGGAAGCCTGCGAGAACGGCCACGGTCTCCGGCCAGACCAGCGGCCATTCGGCGGCGGACACATCGAGGAACAGCTCGGTGCGGCCGCCGCCGGGCGCGGGCGGCAGGCGCAGCAGATCCGCCAACCCGCGTCGGAAGGAAACGTTCGCCCGCGTGTCGACCGGGGACCAGGGTGCCGTGTTGGAGATGGCTTTGACGGCAAGTGTTGTAACCACGACATAGAGTGCCAGCTTCGGACTCAGGCCCAAGCGGCTTGCGCTCACCGCGTGCAGCATCGCCGCCACGCAGGCGGTTCCCACGAACGGCGCCAGCCAGATCAGCAGATAGAGGTTGGCAAGATCGTCGATCTCGCGCCAGGCGTACCACAAGGCAGGCAGTGCTGCCGGGAAGAACACCACCAGGGCGGCGGTGCGTAGCCCTGCCGCCTGCCGCCGTGCTTGCGAGGTCGCGGGCAGCAGCAGAAGCAGGAGCCAAACGCCGGCCGCGGGGATGAACCCCAGCACCGTGTGCCACGCGCCTGCCAGGCGCTGCGGCGGCAGCGCGCCAATGAAATGCCAATACTGTGCCAGTTCGCCTGGCCAGTGCAGGATGGTCTGCAGCAGGATCGGTGCTGCATAGAACGCCGCGATCGCCACGCTCAGGCACACCGGCAGACGGTTACCGGCGATCCACGCTGACAGGGTGCTGAGCCGCAACGCCGGACGGTGCACGATGCCCAGCAGCAGGGCGGCAAGTCCGAGGATCATCGGCACGATGCCAAGGAAGCTGGCATGACCGTTCACCATTTGGGCGCTGCCCAGCACCAGCAGCGGCAGCCAGCTCGACCCGCGCAGGATGCAGCCGGCGAGGCCGGTCGCAGCCAGCAGCGAGGAGGCGATGGTCGAATAAGGTGTCCAGAGTTGGACGAACGGGTTGGCCGGCGCCAGCGGCGAGACGATGCAGGCGGCGATGATCGCCACCGCGAGTGCGCCGAACAGCGGCCGGCCGCTGACCAGCCCCCATAGCCGGCAGGCCACCGCGAACGCGATCGCCTGGGTCAGCGAGAGCGCGAAGGTCTGCGCACCCAGATAGGAGTTAAACAGCCCGGTCCAGCGATAGAACAGATCCTCGCCGAGGGCCGCGACGTAGAGGAACCAGGGCCCTGGATGATAGAAGCCGAAGCGGCTGTAGTTGCCGTGCAGCAGCCGCAGATGCTGCGCCTGCTGCACCAGCAGGTCGTCCGCGGCGGCGTCGCCCATCGGCAGCACGAGCGGTCCGAACAACAGCGCCCTCTCGGCGAACAGCAGGTAGCCGACCAGGCCTGCGAACAGCAGGACCGGCACCAGCCACGCGCCAATTCGATCATAGAGGAGGTCGTGACCCCGACGCGTCTCTGCACCCACGATTGGCTTCAAAATCCAATGATTCTTAAGAATCGGGGTCTGGGGCCTACGGCCCCAGTGGGTCAAGGGCAAAGCCCTTGCCTGGCTCTCTCCGCACCCCGTCAGCGTGCGCGGCCGCGCGACAGGCCGGACTGGATGATCACCGCCAGCAGCAGGAACACGCCGCTCGCCAGACCCTGATAGGCGGCACTCAGGCTGCCGATCTGGTTGATGATGTTCTCGATGACGCCCAGCAGCAGCACGCCCGCCAGGGCGCCCGCCATGGTGCCGACGCCGCCGGTGAGCAGCACCCCGCCGATCACCGCGGCGGCGATGGATTGCAGTTCGTAGCCGTTGCCCGCCCCTGAAAGCCCGCTGCTCAGACGCGCGGCAAGCAACGCGCCGGAAAGGCCGGCGAGACCGCCGCTGAGGCAGTAGGTGATGATCTTCACCCGCTCGACGCGGATGCCGAGCATGCGCGCGGCCTCCTCGTTGCCGCCGATGGCGAACACCGCCGCCCCGAACGGGGTTTGGTTGAGCAGCAGGGCGGCGAGCGCGAAGATCGCGAGCAGGATCAGGATCAGGCTGTTGATGCCCAGGATCTGGCTGTTGGCGATGGCGCCGAAGAAGCCGGGATGGCGGATCACCAGGCTCTCGCCGGCCAGCGCCACCGCCGCCCCCTTGAGTGCCAGCAGGGCCGACAGGGTGACGATGAACGGCGCCATACGGGCACGCGCGATCAGCATGCCGTCGATCAGCCCGACCAGGATGCCCGCCGCGGTCGGCAGCAGCAGCGCGGCCGCCCAGCCATAGGGGACGGCGTAGGCTGCGAGCACGGTGCCGACGCTGACCATCGAGCCGACCGCGAGGTCGAAGCCGCCCATGATGATGACGAAGGTCTGCCCGACCGCAACCAAGCCGAGGAAAGTGGCGGCGGTGACGATGTCCTGGACGTTGCCCAGGTGCAGGAAGTCGGGAAAGGCGAGGGCCGCCACCACCACGACGACGGCCAGGACGACGATCGCGCCGCGTGCCTGGATCAGCTCGATCAGACGGCCCTGCATCTCAGCCGCCCGCCCGCTGCAGGTAGAGGGCGGCGATGATGAAGGCGGCCTTGAGCATCTGCGCGTAGGTCGAGCTGACATTGTTCATGATGAAGCTCGCATCGAGCACTTCCAGCAGCAGCACGCCGAACACCGTGCCGATCGTCGAAACCCGGCCGCCGGACAGTGGCGTGCCGCCGATCACGCTGGCGGCGATCGCATCGAGCTCGAACTGCACGCCGATATAGTTCGGATCGGCAGCCCCGAGCCGGGCGGTGGCGAACAGCCCGGCGATGCCAGCGAGCAGCCCGCTCAGCGCATAGACGAACACCAGGGTGGCGCGCACCGGCTGGCCGGCGAGGAAGGCCGCGGTGCGGCTGGCGCCGGCGAAGATCGCATAGTGTCCGAGGGTCGTGCGTCGCACGATGAAGGCGAACGCCACGGCCACCGCAAGTGCGATCAGGGCGGTGACCGGCAGCACCCAGAGGCTGGCGCCGCCGAGCCAGCTGATGGGCCCATCGAACGGCATGTCGAGGCGGGCGCCGCCGAGCAGCGCCTGGGCCAGCCCCCGCGCCGCCACCAGCAGCGACAGGCTGGAGATCAGCGGATCGATCCGCAGCACCGCGATCAGCAACCCGTTGAGCACGCCGCACGCGAGGCCGGCACCGATGCCAAGGCACATGGCCCCGCCTTGGCCGATCCCGAGACTGAGCCCGATCACCGCCGAACTCAGCGCCATCACCGAGCCCACCGAGAGGTCGATGCCGCGGGTGCCGATCGCCAGGCTCTGGCCGAGCCCGATCAGGATCACCGGTGCGGACTCAAACAACAGGCTGCGGATCACCGCCGGATTGCGAAAGCCGGGGGTCACCGCGATATCGAAGGCGACCAGGGCGGCAAAGGCGATGAACACGCTCAGGGCCCGGAGTGATCCGGCCCGCAGGCGCAGGTCCGTGGCAACACTCATGAAGCAGCAGGCCCTTCTGTGCCCGCGCTTTCTGTGCCAGCCAGCAGCGCCAGCACATCCTCGGGCTCGCGCCCGGCGGTCGTGAGCTCTCCGGAGACCGCGCCCTCGCTGAGCACCACCAGCCGGTCGGCGAGCTCCATGATCTCCTCGACCTCCGACGACGTCACCAGCACGCCGAGTCCCTCACGCGCCAGCGCGCGGATCGCGCGATGCACCTCCGCCTTGGCGCCGACATCGATGCCGCGCGTCGGATCATCAAGCATCACCACCTTCGGCGCGGTGCACAGAGCCCGCGCGATCAGCACCTTCTGCTGGTTGCCGCCGGAGAGTTCGGAAATCAGCGCCGCCGGCCCCGAGGTCTTGATCCCGAGCGAGGCGACATAGCGCTCGACCAGCTCGGTCTGGCGCCGGCGCGAGACCACGCCGAAGCGCGAGATACGCGGCAGCACCGCGGCGGTCAGGTTCTCGCGCACCGACAGGCGCGGGAAGATGCCTTCCGCGCGTCGGTCCTCGGAGAGGAAGGCAAGGCCGTTACGGATGCTGCGCGACGGCGTCAGGCTGCCGAGTGGGCGCTCCTCCAGTGCTACGCTGCCGCGCTCGGGGGTCTCGGCGCCATAGATCGCCTTGAGCGTCTCGGTGCGGCCGGAGCCGAGCAGTCCGGCGAGGCCAAGGATTTCGCCGCGACGCACCGACAGCGACACATCCACGACCCGCCGCCGCCAGCTCAGCCCGCGCACACCCAGGGCCAACGCACCGCTCTCGACGGCGCGCGCGTGCGCGGCCCGCTCGCTTCTGTCGGGGCCTGCGGCGGCCGCCTCGCGTCCCAGCATGGCGGCGATCAGCCGGCCTCGCGGCAGGTCGGCGGTGCGCGCACTCTCGACCTTGGCCCCGTCGCGCAGCACGGTCAGCCGGTCGCACAGCCGGTAGCATTCCGACAAGCGGTGGCTGACATAGACGATGCCCTTGCCCTCATTGCGGAGCTGCTCGACGACGCCGAACAGCACCTCGACCTCGGCGCCGCTCAGCGCCGAAGTGGGTTCGTCCATGATCACCACACGCGCCCCGAGTGAGACCACGCGCGCGATCGAGACCATCTGCTGCAGCCCGAGCCCGAGGCTGCGCAACGGCCGGCGCGGATCGATCCCGAGCCCGTAACGCGACAGCAGCGCCGCCGCCTCGCGCACCATCCGATTGCTGTCGGTCAGCGGCCCGCGACGCGGCTCGCGCCCTAGATAGATGTTGGCGGCGACGCTGCGCTCGGGAATCAGGTTGATCTCCTGATACACGGCGGCGACCCCCGCGCGCTGCGCTTCGCGCGGGCTGGCGAAGGCGACCGGGGCGCCGTCCAGCAGGATTTCGCCGGCACTCGCCTGGTGCAGGCCGGTGAGCAGCTTGATCAGCGTCGACTTGCCGGCGCCGTTCTCGCCCATCAGCCCGTGCACCTCGCCTTGTGCCACGTCGAACGAGACGTCGCGCAGGGCGACCACGTTGCCGAAGCTCTTGCCCAGGCCACGGGTCGCGAGCAGCACGCCCATTTCGTTCAGTAGGGCGCGCCGGTCTTCAGCGCGTGCGCGGCGTTGGCCTTGTCGTAGAGCGCATCCTTCATGATCAGCTTCTGCGACACCGGCTTGCCGTCGAACCATTCGCCGAGTGCCTTGAAGGAGAGCGGCCCGAAGCGCGGGTTGGTCTCGACGTCGGCCTGCGCGCGGCCATCGGCGATCGCCTGCACCATCGTCTTGGTGCCATCAATCGAGACGATGCGGATGTCACGGCCCGGCTTCTTGCCGCTCTGCTGGATCGCCCGCATCGCGCCAAGGGTCATGACGTCGGCATGCGAATACAGCGCGTTTGCGGTGGAATGGGCGAGCAGCATCTGCTCCATCACGCGCTGTGCGTCGGTCGCCGACCAGTTGCCGGTCTGGGCGGCCAGCAGGTGCATGCCGGGATGCTTCTTGAGCGCGTCGGCGAAGCCCTGGGTGCGCTCGCTCTCCACCGCATTGCCGTAGGCGCCCTGGATTTCGAGGATCTTGGCCTTGCCGCCGACGGCTTGGGCCAGGGCGTTGGCCGAGCGCTCGCCCTGGACGTAGAAGTTCGACCCGATATTGGTGATGAAATCCTTACATTCGGTGCCGGCGGTGACCCGGTCGATGGTGATCACGGGGATGTTCTTGGCCGCGGCCTGCTCGAGTGCCGGCTGCAGTCCGGTCGAGTTCAGCGGAGCGACGATCAACGCCTTGGCGCCCTGGCTGATCATGCTCTCGATGTCGGAGACCTGCTTGGCCTGGTCGTCATTGGCGTTGGTATAGAGCAGCCGCTGCACACCAGCGGTCTTCGCCGCCGCCTTGACCGAGTTGGTTTCGGCCGCGCGGAACGGGTTCTGCTCGTTCTCGGACTGCGAGAACCCGACCACCATGCCCGACATCGAGGCATGGTTCGGCGAGGGGTTGGTGCAGACCGCGGAGGAGGTGCTGCCGACGACCTGCCCCGGCCCCGATTGCGCAAGCGCCGGTGCTCCCGCCAGCACGCTGGCCGAACACAAGATCGCGGCGAACCCGATTGGATGTCTCATGATGGTGCTTCCTCCCTTGGCTGCGGGCCGCTATGGGCCCGTCAACATCGTTGACGACACGACGTTGACACGAAATTAGAGACGTTCGATATGTCTGACAATACGAAAACAGCGTTATGTCTGACATATTGGTGGAAACGAAGCCGGCCCGGCGCGACATTAGCGGCGCCGTCGCCGATGCCATCGGCCGGCGGATTGTCATCGGCGAATTCCCGCCCGGCGCGCTGCTGCCGACCGAACTCGAGCTCTGCGCGGCCCTTGGAGTATCGCGTCCGGCGCTGCGCGAAGGCTTTCGGATGCTCGCCGCCAAGGGGATGATCCTCTCACGTCGCAAGCGCGGCGCCATGGTGCAGCCGCGCACACTTTGGAACATGCTCGACGCCGCGGTGCTCGCCTGGCATCTCGATGAGGAGCCGAACGCGGCCTATATCGACGGGCTGTTCGAGGCGCGCATGGTGGTCGAGCCGGCCGCCGCCGCGATGGCGGCGCGGCGCGCCGCCCCGGGCGACATCGAAGTCATCACGGCGGCCTTCGCGGACATGAGCCGCGCCCAGCGAGAGGCGGCCGGGGAGAGCGACGGCACCAGCCAGACGGTCAGTGCCGACCTGCGTTTCCACGAGGCGATCCTGGCCGCCTGCGGCAACCATTTCTTCGCCTCCTTCGGGGCCTTGATCGGCTCCTCGCTGATCGCCTCCTTCAGGCTGAACTGGCGCACGCACGCCTCCGAGCCGGGACTCTCGCTCGGCCAGCACGAAGCGGTGCTGGCCGCGATCCGCGACGGCGACGCGGCGCGCGCCGCATCCTGCATGCGCGCGCTGCTGGCGAGTGCCGCGCGCGACGCACGGCAGGCCCTGATCGCGTCAAGGTGCGCCCCCAAGCCTGGTCAGCCCCCTGGTCAGCCCCCTGGTTAGCCGCGTTGGCGACCCACAACAGGATGGGCCAGGCTGAGCTTGCGCGCGGGCAGTGCGGTGTTCAGCCAGATACCGTGCGGCGAGCGGCCGGTCGCAATCAGGCTGGTGGTCCCGGTCGCCAGATCCAGCACCGCCACGTGCTGGCGCCAGCGCAACGTCGCCCAGAGCGCCCCATCCGGGCCGAAGACGATGTCGTCAGGGCCGCCCGGTAGCCGCCAGGTGTGGACGATCGCCAGCGTGTTCCAGTCGAGCTGCTCGATGAAGCCGGAGACCCGGCAGGTGACGAACAGGCGGTGGCCGGCCGGACCTACGAACAGGTTGTGCGGCCCCGGCGCCATGTGCACCCGACGCTCGACCCGGCCGTCCCTTGGGTCGACCACGGCGACATAGTCGGTGCCCATGACGCCGACCAGGATACGGCCCATGTGCCAGAGCACGCCGGCCGGGGTGTTGCCGACGGCACTGTCCCAGCGTACCCGTCCGCTGGCGGTATCGATGGCGATCAGCCTGCCGCTGCCTTGCAGGCTGACATAGACGGTCTCGGAATCCGGAGCGTAGTTGATGTGGCTGGGCATTCTGCGGGCCGGCACCCGGTGTGCCAGACGCATCGTCGCGGCGTCGTAGATGTCGATCTGGTTGCGCTTGAGCCCAGCCACTGTCAGCCACTTGCCGTCGGGGCTGTAGGAGAGCTGATAGGGGTCGCTGAGAGCGATATGGCGCTGCATCGCGCCGGTGACCGGATCGAGAAAGAACAGCGCGTTGCCCGACGTGTCGCCGACCACCAGTGAGCGCCCGTCCGGCGTCAGCGCCATGTGGTGCGGCTCGCGGAACACATCCAAGCGGCGCACCTCGCGGTGAGTGTCGATGTCGATCTCGCTGATCGAGGCCGCCGCCGAGTTCAGCACGAACGCCAATCTTTCCGGCGCCAATCCTTCTGGCACCGATCCCTGAGGCTGGGGCGCCGGCTGCGCATGCGGCGATGACGGCAGCATCAGGGCGGCGACGAGCAGACCGAACCGGAAAGCGCGCAAGGCGGTTCTCATCGCAGCATGACACCGTGTTATGGTCTGCGTGCTTGGCCAGACCCGGTGCATCCGTGTCAATGGTAATCAGAGGCGAGACCGCCGGCGCAATGGCGGGCCTTGCCTCGCGCGGGGTTCTTGCCACATGAGAGGCCTTGAGGCGCTGGCATAGGAGCCGTCCATGTTCATCGAGACCGAGGATACCCCCAACCCCGCGACCTTGAAGTTCATCCCCGGCGGGCGCGACGTGATGGGCGCCGGCACCGCGGATTTCACCAGCGCCGAGACGGCGGTGCGTTCGCCGCTGGCGACCTCGCTGTTCGGACTTGACGGCGTCTCGCGGGTGTTCCTGGGTGGTGATTTCGTCACCGTCACCAAGACCGACGCGCATGACTGGTCAGAGGTGCGGCCGCAGGTGATGGCGGCCCTGGTCGATCATTTCGTCTCCGGCCGCCCGGTCGTCGAGGGCGAGGCCGACGACCTTGCGTTCGAGGACGTCGACGACGCGGACTCCGAGATCGTGGCCCAGATCAAGGAGCTGCTCGACACCAGGGTGCGCCCGGCGGTGGCCAGCGACGGCGGCGACATCGTCTTCCGCGGTTATCGCGACGGCATCGTACGGCTGCACATGCAGGGCGCCTGTTCCGGCTGCCCGTCCTCGAGCGCCACCCTCAAGCACGGGGTGGAGAACATGCTCCGCCACTACGTGCCAGAGGTCCAGGCGGTGGAGCAGGTCGAGGCCTGATTGCGCGATGGCGTCGGACACGGCCCCTGAGATCAGGTCATCGGAAGCTGGCAACCCGGAAGTCAGTATTCCGGAAGTCGGCGCCCTCGAAGCACCAAATCAGTCGGCGACGCTCTCCGACGACGCGCTCGACCGAATCTTTCGCAACGCCCGCACGGTGCAGCGCTTCTCGTCGCGCCCAGTGGCGGAGAGCGTGTTGCGCGACCTCTACGACCTGGTCAAGCTCGGCCCGACCTCCGGCAACTGCTCGCCTGCGCGATTCGTGTTTCTGCACGGCGCCGACAGTCGCGAGCGGCTGCGAAGCACCCTCTCCGGCGGCAATGTCGAGCGCGTGCTGAACGCCGCCGCCACCGTCATCGTAGCCTATGACCCGCTGTTCTACGAGCATATGCCGCGCCTGTATCCGCAGGCGGAGGCGCGCTCCTGGTTCGCCGCCGACGCGACATTCGCCGAGGAGACGGCGTTCCGCAACGCTACCCTCCAGGGCGGCTATATGATCCTGGCGGCGCGTATGCTGGGGCTCGACGCGGCACCGATGTCCGGCTTCGATAATGCCAAGGTCGACGAGATCTTCCTGGGTGGACAAGGCTGGCGGTCGAATTTCCTGCTCAATCTGGGCTATGCGGACGGCTTGCCCGAAGCACCGCGCGCACCGCGGCTGGCCTTCGATGAAGCCTGCATGCTGCTCTAATTCGCGCGCATGCGCATCCTGACACTCGACGGGGCCGGGACGGACGCCAGCGCGACCCTGCTCGAACTGTGCGACGAGTCGCTGGTCCGCATCGGTCACTTCGTGCTTCCGACACGCGGCGGCGCTGAGCGTTTGGCGTCGGTAGTGTCGGGATTGCTGGGGTCGGCGTCCTGGGATGTCGCCTCGCTCGCGCTGATCGCGGCTGTCACCGGCCCAGGCAGCTTCACTGGCCTGCGCGCCACGTTGTCACTGGCCCAGGGTCTGGCTCTTGGTCTGACCATGCGGGCCGACCTGCCGTTGCACGGGGTGACGCGTGCCGAAGCGCTCCGCCGCAGCGTCGGGGACACCGGCGGCCGGCCGCTCTGGTGCGTCACAATCGCCCGCCGCGACCGTGTCTTCATCGAAACCGACGCAGGCAGCGGTCCACGCGGCACCATGCTGGACGCACTGCCGTCGCCAGCCGAGGCGGTGCTGCTGGCGGGCGACGCCGCCGCCCTTGTCGCTGCCCGGATTGCCCGGGCGATCGACAGCGGCGTCGAACGGCCCACCCCGGAGGCGATCGCCGAGGTGGCGCTGGACCGCCTATCCGGCCGCCTGCCGCCGCTCGCGGCGTTGCCGCTCTATGTGGACGCGCCCGAGGCGAAGCTGCCGGCGGGCGGCCTGCGTCCCGCACCCGTATGATCCTGCAGGGCCGCGCCCACGCCGAGCTGCTCGCCGCCTTGCATAGGGCGAGCTTCGCCGCCGGCGAGCGCTGGGACGCTGCCGCGATCGCCGCACTGCTCGCGATGCCGGGGTGCTTCGCGGCCCTCGCACCCGATCGCGAACCGTGCGGCATGGCAATCGTGCGGGTGGCGAGCGACGAGGCCGAGTTGCTCACCCTTGCGGTGCTTCCGGCCTGCCGTCGCCAAAGGCTGGCCGCGGGACTGCTCGACGCGGTGACGCGCCACGCGGCGGCAGCGGGGGCGAAGCAGATGTTCCTCGAGGTTGCCGAGACCAACATCGCGGCCAGCGCTTTGTATCATCGTGTGGGGTTCGCCGCCGTCGGACGCAGGCCGCGTTACTATGCCGAGGGCACCGATGCGATCCTGATGTCGCGCGCGCTCGGCCTCAGCCCTTGCGAATTGAGATCAGCCTGACCCCGTCGGGCAGCGTCTCGTCCGCGAGCACCGCATGCCCGAGTGTCACGGCGTTGCGCGTGACGTTGCGCCAGGGCTCCTCTCCCTTGAGACGCACGCGCAGCACGCCGCCGCTGGCCAGCCGGTCGAGGGCGAGGCGGGTGCGCACGAAGGTCATCGGGCAGGTCTCTTCGGTGATGTCGAGGTCCATGTCCATGATCTGGGGACGCGCATCACGATTGGACAAGGTCCGCACTCATCGGCTACGCCGCCTTTGATGGGTGCCCGCGGTTTCCAAAAAAATGTCTTCGGGTGAAACGATGGGATCGCGCATTGAGCGGCTCTGCATCGAACGCGGGCTCAAGATGACCGGCCAGCGACGGGTGATCGCGCGCGTGCTGTCCGAGGCGGAGGATCACCCGGATGTCGAGGAGCTCTACCGCCGCGCAGCCAGCCTCGACAGCCGGATTTCGGTCGCCACCGTCTACCGCACCGTGCGTCTGCTGGAAGAGCGCGGCATCCTCGAGCGCCGGGATTTCGGCGGCGGCCGTGCGCGCTACGAGGCCACCGAGCACGGCCACCATTATCACCTCATCGACGTGGAGACCGGCAAGGTCATCGAGTTCGAGGATGCGGAGCATGAGCAGCTGATGCGACAGATTGCGAGCCGGCTGGGCTTCGACCTGGTCTCGCACCGTCTGGAGCTGTTCGGGCGCCCCAGACACGCCGCCAGCCGCGACGACGCAAAAGCGGGCCGCGACGGAGCCGCAAGGTGAGCGTCACCACGCCGATTGCGGCCGCGTCGCTGCCGACGCACCAGCGCGCCCACGGCTTCGGCGAGTTGCGCGCCGGCAATCTCGGCGTGCGGATCGCCACCACCGGCGCCGAGCGCGACGCCGCCCAGGCGCTGCGATACCGGATTTTCTACGAGGAGATGGGGGCCGAGCCGGACACCAGGGCACGACGCACCCGACGCGACGTCGACGCCTTCGACGCGGTCGCCGACCATCTGCTGGTGATCGACCATGCGGTGAGCTCCGGACCGCGCGGCGTGGTCGGCACCTACCGCCTGGTGCAGAACGAGGGGGCGAAGCAGATCGGCCGCTTCTACACCTCCGACGAGTACGACATCAGCCGGATCACCGGCTTTCCCGGACGCCTGCTGGAGCTCGGCCGCTCCTGCATCGATGCCGCGTATCGCAGTCGCGCCGCCATGCAGCTGCTCTGGCGCGGGGTTGCCGCCTACGTGTTCCTGCACCGCATCGATGTGATGTTCGGCTGCGCCAGCCTGCCCGGCACCGACCCGGACCTGCTCGCGCGCGAACTCACCTTCCTCTATCACAACCATCTCGCGCCGCCGGCGCTGCGGCTGCGCGCGGTTCCGGGCCGCTATATCGACATGCGACGCTGCGATCCCGCGGAGATCGACCACAAGCGGGTGCAGCAGCAACTGCCGCCGCTGATCAAGGGCTACCTGCGCCTCGGCGGCTTCATCGGCGACGGTGCGGTGGTCGACCGGCAGTTCAACACCACCGACGTCGCCGTGGTGGTCAAAACCGACCTGATCACCGACAAATACTACCGCCATTACGAGCGACAGCTGCGCGACGCGCTGGACTGATCCGCGCGCATGCTGCTGCTGCTGTTGCTCGCTGGTGCGGCCTCGGCGCTGGCGCTGCCGCCGCTCGGACTGGTCGCGGTCCTGCTGCTCGCCCTGCCGCTGCTGTTACGGGCGGTCGGCGACGCCACCTCGATGGCCCAGGCGGCGCTGCGCGGCTTCGTCTTCGGCTTCGGTTTCTACTGCGCCGGGCTCTATTGGATCACCGATGCCATACTCATCCGGGCGGATCAGTTCTGGTGGGCGGTGCCGTTCGCCACCCCGCTGTGCGCTATCCCGCTGGCGGTGTTCATCGCCGTCCCGGCGGCGGCATGCCGGCTGGCGCCAGCCGGATGGCGACGCATCATCCTGTTTGCCGGACTTTGGACCCTGTCCGATCTGGCGCGCGAGTTCGTCTTCACCGGCTTTCCCTGGAACCCGCTCGGCAGCGCCTGGGAATGGTCGGGTCAGCTCAGCACCATCATGATCCAGCCCGCCGCCTGGATCGGCGTCCCCGGCCTGACGCTCGCGACCGTGTCCGCCGCCTGCCTGCCGATGCTTGGGCGACGCGGCGTCTTCGGCCTGCTGCTGCTGTTGGCGCTGTGGGGCGGCGCCGGTGCCGCGCGCCTCGCCTGGGTGGCGCCGCTTTCGACCCGCAATCCGGTCGTGGTGCTGGTGCAGGGCAATGTTCCGGAGCGCGAGAAGTTCGACCGCGCCGATGCCGTGGCCAGCTTCCGCCGTTACCTGCGGCTCACCGCCGAGGGGACGCGCCGCGCACGCGCCATGCCCCAAGAGGCCATACGGGGCATCGCCGTTGCCTGGCCCGAGAGCGCCTTTCCCGGCCTGCTGGCCGAGGACGCACCGGCGCGGAGCATGATCATGGCGGCCTCCGCCGGCGCCGACGCCGCCCTGATCGGCAGCGTCCGCTACGGCAACGATGGCCGCCCGCGCAACAGCCTGGTAGCGCTGCTGCCCGGCGGCGCTGTGGCCGCGATCTACGACAAGGTGCATCTGGTGCCGTTCGGCGAATACCAGCCGCCGGGCCTGCCGTTCCAGCTCGTTCCAGGCGGCGGCTTCGAGGCCGGTCCGGGCCGGGCGACGCTGCATCTGCCGGGGCTCGCACCGGTCGATCCGCTGATCTGCTACGAAATCATCTTTCCCGGCCAGGTTGTGTACGCAGCCGACCGCCCAACCTGGATTCTCAACGTCACCAACGACGCCTGGTATGGCGACAGCGCCGGGCCGCGCCAGCATCTCGCGGCCGCCCGCATGCGCGCCGTCGAGGAGGGGCTGCCTGTTGCACGGGCCGCCAATACCGGCATCTCCGCCGCCTATGACGGCTTCGGGCGCGAACTAGGGCGCCTGGGCTGGGGCCGTGCCGGCAGTCTCGTGGTCGCACTCCCGCCGCCGCTGAGGGCAACCTGGTTTGCCCGCGTCGGTCTGCTCATGCCGCTGTTGCTGGCACTCGCCGCTTGCGCTGCCGCCTGCGTCCCCGCAGCATCAATAAACCGACCCGGGCGGCTACGATTCTCAAGTTTGACGCGAGTTCGTTAAACTTGACAGCTCATGGTTGCGCGTTTAGGTCTGAGACACCAGCAAGTCGAGGAACTGATGACACGGGGTCTGGGCACCAGTGCGGCAGGTTTTACTGCTGCCGAGGGCGAATCGGCGGAGCGCGAAACGCGTCCGAGTCCGATCGATGTGCATGTCGGCAGCAGGATTCGGCTGCGCCGCACCCTGCTCGGCATGTCGCAGGAACGGCTTGGCGACGCGCTCGGACTGACCTTCCAGCAGGTCCAGAAATATGAGCGTGGCGCCAATCGGGTCGGCGCCTCGCGGCTGTTCGACCTGTCGCGTGTGCTCGACGTTCCCGTGAGCTTCTTCTTCGACGACCTGCCCGCCCCCTATGCCGCCGCCGGCGCCCGCTCTGGCGCGCAGCAGGCCAGCGGATTCGCCGAGGCGCAGGACGGGTTCGGCGGCGGCGACGACCTGTTCACCCGCAAGGAGACTGTCGACCTGGTGCGCGCCTATTACCGGATCGGCGAGAACACCGTGCGCAAGCGCATGCTCGACCTGATCAAGTCGATGGGACCCGCCGAGCGCCCCGACTAACGCATACGCAGTAACATCCTGACTGCGCGCCTACGCAAACTGCTGAGCGATCTCGGCGAGACGTTCTGGCTGCTGCCGGGTGCCATGGTGGTCGCGGCGATCCTCGCCGGCGTCGGCGCCGTGAGCCTTGATCGTACTGGCGTGGTGCCGCAATGGCTGATTCACAGCCACTGGCTCTATGACGGCGGCGCGACCGGCGCCCGCACACTCCTGGGCGCGGTCGCGGGGTCGACCATCGGCGTCGCCGGCACGGTGTTCTCGATTACCATTGCGGCTCTCACCCTCGCCGCCGGGCAGATGGGGCCGAGGCTGCTGCGCAACTTCACCCGTGACCGCGGCAACCAGTTCACCCTCGGCGTCTTTCTCGGCACCTTCTCGTTTTCGCTGATGGTTCTGCGCAGCGTGCGCACGCACAGCGAGGGCGATTTCGTCCCCCACCTCGCACTCAGCGCCGCCATCCTGCTGGCTTTCGTTTGCGTCGGCACGCTGGTCTACTTCGTCAGCCACATGGCCGGCCGCATCAACGTCGATACGGTCATCGAGCTGGTGAGCTGCGACGTCAAAGCCGCAATCGAACGCCTGACCATGACCGAGGCGCAGCCGGCACCCCCGCCGGGATCGTTCTGGCGCGAAGCCCGGGCGGTCACCGATCCGCGCCGCGGCTACCTGCAGCAACTCGACGAGGAAGGCCTTGCCGCTTGGGCGGCACGCCATGACACCGCGATCCGCCTGCTCGTCCGGCCAGGCGACTACGTCTTCCCCGGAGCGCCGATCGCCCTGGTCAAGCCACCTGTCGAAGGCGCGCAGGCCGCGATCCGCAACGCCACGGCCCTTGGCGCATCGCGCGTCAGCGCCGCAGACCTTGAATTCGCCGTTCGGCAACTGGTGGAAGTGGCGGTGCGGGCACTCTCACCCGGCATCAACGACCCGCATACCGCAATCAGCGTGCTCGACCGCCTTGGTGCGGCGCTATGCGACCTGGTCCCCCGCCATCTGCACGGCGGCGCGCTGCTGCGCGACAACAAGCCGGTCCTGGTCACGCCGAGCATCGATTATGACGGGCTGGTCGATGCGATGTTCCACATGATCCGCCAGAACGCCGACGGCAGCCCCGCCGTGCTGACCCGGATGATCGAGGTGCTGACCTCGGTGCGCAGTTGCGAGCACGACCCCCGTCGCACCCCAGCCCTGCGCCGCCACGCCGACCTCGTCCTCGGCGACGCCGAACGCGACATCACCACCCCAGGCGACCTCGAGGACGTCCGCCGCCGTCACCGCGCCTTTCAGACGCTGTCGCGACAATCCCCGGACGGCCCGGCCGCCACCGCCTCGATCGCGGCGCGCGGGATTTGAGGATACGAGGCGCATTCCTTCGGCTGATCTGTTTCATGTCCGTCATCATGGCGTTGGACCGATGGGCGTTGCGGCCGTGGTCTTATGCGATGCTCTCGGTCGTCGCTCCGCTGCATGCCGGCTTGCTTATGCGCGATCTGGTTTTCGAACTCGACCAGCTCGGCATCGTCAGCGTCTCCCTGGCCGCAGCACTCAGGTTGGACGGGATTTCTCTCGCCAGGTGTGGCCTCCCGCTCGACCGAACGGGCCTGAGACTATTGTCCGGCGGCGTTTTGCTTGCTTTTGGCGCCGTCATGGTCCTTGTCGCCATCACCGCGGCCCTTGGTGCCTACCGTATTGATGGCCTGCAATATGGTCTCGTCGGAAGCGTGCGGGTCGAAGTCATCGCCATCACCACCTATCTCGCGACGGGCCTGGCCGAGGAACTCTGGTTCAGGAGTTATCCGCTGACGGTCCTCACAGGGAGCACCGGCTTCCTCCCCGCATCGCTGGTAACGTCTGCATTGTTCGGACTCTGGCATGTCGCCAGCCCCGGCGTGAATTGGCAGGCTGTCATCATGATCGCCGGCGCGGGCCTGAGCTTGTGCCTCCTGCGTTGGCTGACCGGCAGTCTCTGGTTTGGCATCGGCTCGCATGCCACCTGGGACTACCTCAACAGCGCCTTCGGGCTGGATGGCGCAGGGTCCAGCCGTGGTGGGCACCTGTTCAATGCCCGATTGCAGGGGCCCGACTGGTTGACAGGAGGGGGCGCCGGAATGGAGAGCAGCCTTCTCGGGGGCGTCATCGAGCTGCTTTTGCTCATCATCCCGCTTGCCTGGTTTCTTCCCCAACGCCTGCGCGCGCGCTGAGTCTGAACGGTGATCATGGATGAACAATGACGCCCCGACCCTCGACCATCCGGACAACGATCCCTGGTTGTGGCTGGAGGACATAGAGGGTCCGCGTGCGACGAAGTGGGCCGACACGCAGACGGCGGCCACGCTTGAACGCTTTGGCGGCGAGCGACTAGCAGCCGACAGCGAGACGCTGCGCGTGCTGCTCGATCGGCCGGACAACCTGCCCATCCCCGCGCGACGCGGCGGGCTGCTGTATAATTTCTGGCGCGACGCGGGCAATCCGCGCGGGATCTGGCGCCGCACCACGCTCGACTCGTTTTGGACAAGCGCTCCGGATTGGGAGCTGCTGCTCGACATCGACGCGCTGGCCGCCGCCGAGGACGAGGACTGGATCTGGCAGGGCGCGATGACGCTGCCGCCGGCGCATGACCTGGCGATGCTCCGGCTGTCGCGCGGCGGCAGCGACGCGGTCAGCTTGCGCGAATTTGATGTGGCCAGGCGCTGCTTCGTTCCCGGCGGCTTCGTCCTGTCCGAAGCGAAGGGTGCGGTGGACTGGCTCGACGCCGACACGCTGCTGCTGTCGTCGGCCTTCGGCGGGGCCACGCAATCCGGCTATGCCAGCACGGTCCGGCTCCGGGCACGCGGCTCCGATCCCGCCAGCGCGCCAATCCTGTTCGAGGTGCAGCCGTCGAGCATGGGCGCCTCCGGCATCCATGACCGGGCAGACAACCGGGTCGTTTTCGTCGAGCAAATCGGGTTCTTCGACACCGCGACCTGGTTCGGCGACCGTGGCGGCCCGAAGCAGCGCATGGACTGGCCGGATGATGCCACCGTGTGCTGGCATGACGGTTGGCTGGCGCTGAAGCCGCGCACGCCCTGGACGGTGGGGAAAGCGACCTATGCCGCCGATACGGCGCTGGTGATCCGCATGGCGGCATTCGTCGACGGCGGCCGCGACTTTCGCGTGCTGTTCGAGGCGCAGCCGAGGCGGGCCTTGCAGGGGATGTTCTGGGCCGGTGGGTTGCTGGTGCTGAGCATTCTCGACGAATTGCGCCCGGTGTTCCTGGCTTTCTCGCCCGGCGACTGGACGGAACGAACCGTCGCCGGCCTGCCGGACGGCGGCACCGCGCAGGTCTGGCCGCTCGACCAGTTCGAGGAGGAGAGCGACGGCACCATGCTCGCCTCGGTGCAGGACCCGCTGACACCGCCGACCCTGATGCTGATCCCGCCGGGCCTGGCGGCCCCCGTCCTGCTGAAGCGGACGCCGGCTGGCTTTGATGCCGACAAGCTGGTGGTGAGCCGGCATGAGGCGGTCTCTGTCGACGGCGAGCGGATCCCCTACACGCAGACCGGGCCGGCCGGGCTCACCGGAGAGGCGCCGGTGCATCTCTCCGGCTATGGCGGGTTCGCCATCTCTCGCCTGCCCGGATACAGCCTCGCCACCGGCAAGCTCTGGCTGGAGCGCGGCGGCACCACCGTCATCGCCAACATTCGCGGCGGCGGCGAGTTCGGCACACGCTGGCACGAGGCGGGACGGCGCGCCGGCAAGCGCCTGTCGCACGACGACTTCGCCGCGGTCGCGAGCGATCTGGTGCGTCGCGGTGTCACCCGTCCCGGACGCATCGCGGCCGAAGGCGGCTCGAACGGCGGCCTGCTGATCGCCAACATGCTCACCCGCTATCCGGAGCGGTTCGGAGCACTGTTCTGCACCATTCCGCTGATCGACATGCGCCGCTACACCCGCCTGCTGGCGGGTGCGAGCTGGATCGCGGAATACGGCAATCCCGACGACCCCGACGATTGGGCGTTCCTCGGCCCGATCTCGGCCTATCACGCGGCAACACCCGGCCAGACCTATCCGCCGATCCTGCTCGCGACGGCGCGGCGAGACGACCGGGTGCATCCCGGTCACGCGCGCAAGATGGCGGCCAAGCTCCAAGCCATGGGCTACGACGCCAGCTTCTACGAACCCGCCGCCGGCGGCCACGGCTACGGCAAGGACAACGCCGAGGTCGCAGGCTTCGTCGCCCTGGGGATGATTTTCCTGCGGCGCTCCATCGGCTGGCAGGTCTGATGAGCGCGCCCGGCTGCGATCGCGCGCGCATGTATCGCTCCTCGCAGACCGCGTGATAAACTGCCGCTCATGGATCAAACCCCCATCCGACCAGCAAGTTACGACGGCGACCTGGCAGCCTGGGCAGACGAACAGGCCGCCCTGATCCGTGCCGGCCGCTTCGAGCGGCTGGACCTTGAGCATATCGCGGAAGAGATCGAAAGCGTGGGGATTAGCGAACGCCGCGAGATCACGAGCCGCCTTGCCGTTCTGTTGACGCACCTGCTCAAGTGGCAGCACCAGCCGGACCGCCGTGGTGCAAGCTGGGATCGAACCCTGCGCGAGCAACGCAAGCGTATCGAACGCCGTTTGCAGAAGATGCCAAGCCTGCGCCCAATGCTGACCGATCCGGATTGGATTGATGAAGCCTGGGGCGATGCCGTCACGGCTGCCGTGGCAGAGACCGGCATCGAGCTTGCAGCCTTCCCGGAAGTCTGTCCGTGGCCGCTACAGGACGCACTGTGCGAGGGATGGACACCCGGCGCTGCGTGACGGCGCCGGGATGGATGATCCGTCCGATCACTGCTCCTTGGCATAGATGGCTTTGGCGTTGTTCGCGTCGATGAGCTCCGTCGGCACGGTGACCAGCTTCGGCACCGAGGTCGCGCAGTCGATCAGGATCTTTTTGGCCAGCGCGAGCGCCTGTGCCGCACCCGTGGGATAGACCATGGTCGCGGCCCACTCGCCCTCGGCGACCGCGCGAATGCCGCCCGAGGGGCCGGGAAGTCCGTCGGTGCCGATGATCATGACCTGACCGAGCTTGCCAGCCTGCTTGGTGGCGATGTAGGCGCCGGACGCCGCCAGATCGTTGCTCGCATAGACCAGTTTGATGTCGGGATGTGCTTGCAACATCGCGCCGAACACCGTCACCGCCTTGTCCTGCATCCAGTCCACCGGCTGCACGGCTACGACCTTGAGCTTGGGATTGCCGGCGATCCCGGCCTTAAAGCCATCGAGCCGCTCGATCGCCGGTGACGAGCTCGGCAGGCCCTCGAGGATCGCGACCTCGCCGCCCTGCGGCAGCAGCTTGGTCGCTGCGTATTCGCCGGCCTGCTTGGCGATGGCGCGATTATCGCCGGTCACGAAGCTGGTGTAGTCGCGGCCGACCGTCTTGCGATCCAGCTCGATCACCGGGATCCCGGCCTTCATGACGCGCTCGACAGCGGGGGTGAGCGGTGCGGCCTCGTAGGCGGAAATGAACAGCAGATCGACCTGCTGGGTGAGGAAGTTCTCGACTTGTGAGACCTGGGTATTGTCGTTGGCCTGGCCGTCCGCGATCACGAGCTTGAACTGGGGATCGTTCTTGATCAGGGTTTGCATCTCGTGATTGACGTGGGCGCGGTAGGGCTCCTTGAAATTGGCCTGGGAAAATCCGATCACGTAATGATCATGCGGTCCGCAGGTTTTCGCGAGCGGTTTTGCCGCGTGCGATAAAACGGGGAAGGCGGCAGCGGCGAGGAGTGTCGCGGCCAGCAGAGCGGTTGCTTTCGTCATGATGGTCCTCCCGATGGTTGTCAGCGCGAACTTCCGTCGCGTCTGATGATCGTCTGCAGCCCGGCCGCGAGCACGATGATCGCGCCGGTGGCGAGAAGCTGCATCGCCGCACTCACGTCGTTGAGCTGCAGGATGTTGGCGAGCGCGCCCAGCATCACCGCGCCCGCGATGGTGCCGACCATGCTGCCGGCGCCGCCGAACAGGTCGGTGCCGCCGATCACCACGGCGGCGATGGCGTTGAGTTCGTAGCCGGTGCCGTCGTTTGGACTGCCGAAGCTGAACTGCCCGGCATGCACGATCCCGGCAATGCCGGCGCAAAGTCCGCTGAGGCCATAGACGGAGATCTTGATCCATTGCACCGGAATGCCGGACAGCCGGGCCGCGCGTTCGTTGCCGCCGACGGCAAACACGTAGCGGCCGTAGCGGGTGCGGTTCAGCAGGAAGGTCGCGAGGGCTGCGAGCACGATGAACACCAGCGTTGCCACCGGGAAGGTGTCGCCGAGCAGGCGCTCGCCGAGGATCGCGAAGGCCGGCGGCGCGTTGCCGGGACCGTGGCCGTAATTGATGTTGATGAAGGTGTTGCCCGAGGCGATCAAGGCGAGGCCGCGCGCCGCCTGCAATCCGGCCAGGGTGACGATGAAGGCCTGGATGCGCAGTCGCGTCGCGAGCGCGCCCTGGATCAGTCCGAACAGGGCGCCGGCGAGCAGCACCAGCGGCAGGGTGGCAGCCAGACCCCAGCCCGAATTCACCAGCAACGTCGCGGTCAGCACGCTCGACAGGCCCAGCACCGCGCCGACCGAAAGATCGATGCCAGCGGCGATGATCACGAAGGTCATGCCGAGAGCGAGAATGCCGGTCTCCGAGATCGAGCGCACGATGTTGGCGATGTTGTCGGTCGCCAGGAACAGGATATGGCCGTGCCGCCGCGGCGAGAACGCGATGCCGCCGATCAGCACCAGGATCAGCCCGAGCAGGCTCTGGAAGCGGACCAGGGTAGCGAGCGGGCGCACACGCTTGCGCGCCGGTGCGGCCGGGATTGCGGGCGCGGTCGTCATGCCGCCCGCGCCTCGCTGGCGCGTCTGAGGGTTTCCTCGGAGACGCCGGCCTCGAAGCTGGCCACGGTGACGCCGCCATGCATGACCAGGATGCGGTCGCACAGGCCGATCAGCTCCGGCAGCTCCGAGGAGGCCACCAGCACGCCCAACCCTTCGCCCGCGAGCGCACGCAACTGCCGGTAGATCTCTGCTTTGGCTCCGACATCGACGCCGCGGGTCGGCTCGTCGAGCAGCAACAAGCGCGGCACGCTGAGCAGTTCCTTGGCAAACACCACCTTCTGCTGGTTGCCGCCCGACAGATTGACCACCCGCGCCGCCGGCAGCCGTGGCCGCACGTCGAACCGGTCCATTGCGCGTGCGACTACCGACTGCTCGGCTGCGGCCGAAACCAGGCCCCACGGCGTCACCCGTCGCAGCGTCGACATGACGATGTTCCAGGCGACCGATTGCCCCAGGATCAGCCCGGCGCCGCGCCGGTCGTCGGTCACGAAGGCGATTCCCGCCCGCCGCGCGTCGGAAACGGTGCCGAGGCGGGCCAGCTTGCCGCCCACCCGGATGTCCCCCTGCCAGCGGCCGCGCGCCTCATAGCCGAACAGGGCGCAGAGCAGCTCGGTGCGTCCCGCACCCATCAGGCCGGACAGGCCCACGATTTCGCCGGCATGGACGGCGAGAGACACGTCCGTTGGTGTCTGCCATCCGGCGCGGGGCAAGGCGGGAATGAAGCGCGCGTGCGAGAGCTCCAGCAGGGCGGCACCGGCGCCACTGCCGTGCTGCGGAAACAGCGCGCTGAACTCGCGGCCCACCAGCAGGCGCACGAGTTCGGCCTGCGGCGCGTCGGGGGCGGCCTGGCCGGCAACAGTGCCGTCGCGCATGACCGTGACCCGGTCGGCGATGCGCGGCACCTCCTCGAGGCGATGCGAGATGTAGATGATCGCCACACCGCGCGCGCGCAGCTCACGCAGCACCACGAACAGGTGCTCGGTCTCGGTCGCCGAAAGTGCGGCGGTCGGCTCGTCGAGAATTAGGATACGCGCCTCGGCCGCCAGTGCCTTGGCGATTGCGACAAGCTGTCGCTCGCCCATGCGCAGGCTTGCGACGCGCAGCGCGGGGTCGAGCGCCACACCGGCATGCCGCAGCAGGCCGTGCGACTCGCGCAGCATGCGCGGACCGTCCAGCGTGCGCCGGGCGGTGAGGCGCTCGTGGCCGAGGAACAGGTTCGATGCGATATCGAGGCCTGCCACCAGGTCGAGTTCCTGGGGGATCATCACGATGCCCGCTTCATGGGCGTCGCGCGGGGTAGCGAAGTGCAGCGCGTGGCCGGCAAGGACCATGGTTCCCGCGTCTGGCGCGATGGCGCCGGAGACCACCCCCATGAGCGTGCTCTTGCCGGCGCCGTTCTCTCCCAGCAGCACGTGGATCTCACCACCGTGCAGGTCGAAATCGACCCCGCGCAGGGCACGCACGCCGCCGAACCGCTTTTCGATCGCTGTCAGCACCAGAAGAGGCCTGGCGGCCGGACGTTCACTCATGCTCTTGCAAGCCGGTTTGTTACGACGCTAGGCCCGGGGCAAGAGGTGTCAAGCCGTAATGATTACGCAAAAAAGAAGGCGAGGCCGAACACCGCATAGACACCGATCAGCAGAACCCCTTCGAACCAGGTCGTCTCGCCGTCGCCGGCGATCGCGTTGACGATGAAGGCGGTGCCGGCGATGGCGAACAGTTCCAGCGGATCGCTGAATACCAGTGTCATCGGCTTGCCGAGCAGCCAGGACAGGATCACCAGCAATGGGGCGACCACCAGGGCGACCTGAATTGCCGAGCCGATGCAGATGCTCATCACCATGCCCATGCGGTTTTGTCTGGCGAACCAGACGGCGGCGAACAGATCCGAGATGGTGCCGACCAGGGCCAGGACAATCACGCCGAGGAAGATCGGCGTGAGGTGCAGGCTTTGCGCCGCCTGGGTCAGGGCGCCGGAGATCAACTCACTCTCCAGCGCCGCGCCTACCGTGGCGGCCGCCAGCACCCCGAGGCACAAGGCGAGCGACCAGCTTGGTTTGCCGCCCGGCTCCTCGCCGGTGGAGAAGACGTCGCGGTGGGTGATCAGCGTGTAGGCGAGATTGGCGGCATAGAGCAGCAGCAGCACCGCCGAGACGGTCAGGCTGAGCTGCTCGTCGCGCTGGCCGGTGTGGCCCGCGTGCAGGATGTGCCGGCCGGTTAAATCGAACACCGCCGGCAGCAGCAGCACGATGACCACCAGGATCAGCAGGCTGGACAGCAATCCGGCACGTGCGCGCTTGAATTGTTGGCGATCGCGCGCGGCACCCCCGACGACGATGGCGAGACCCAACCCCAGCAGGCTGGTGCCGAGGATCGAGCCGGTGATCTGCGCGTGCACCACGTCCGGCTGGCCAGCCATCAACACGAAGAGTGCCAGCAGCAGTTCGGCCACGCTGCCCAGGCTGACGGTGAGCAGGCTGCCGATCGCGGGTCCGGTATGCTGCGCCAGCTCGTCGGTGGCGGCGCGTATCCATTCGGCAAGAATTGCAACCCCCGCGATGCCGACGACAAACACCCAGATCGGCGGCACATGCAGCACGTAGTGCAGCAGTGGTGCCAGCGGCGTGACCGCCAACAGGATGAGGCGGATCAATGCGGAGGGCCGAGGGTCTCGGCGAGGAACGCCGCACGGGCTTCGTCCACTCGTGTGCGCAGCAGCGGGTCGGGCAGCAAATGGGTGCCGGGCAGCAGGATCAGCCGATAGGGCTTGCCGGCGTCAAGCAGCGCCTGCGTCAGCTTCATGGTATTTTCGAAATAGACGTTGTCGTCGGTCAGGCCGTGCAGGATCAGCAGCGGCCGCGACAGGCGGGCCGCGTAGGTCAGGACGTTGCTGGCCTTGTAGCCGACCGGATCGTCCTGCGGCGTGCCGAGATAACGCTCGGTATAGGCGGTGTCATAGTCGGCGAAGTCGACCACCGGGGCGCCGGCGACGCCGCCCGCGAACACGTCCGGGCGACGGATCATGGCCATCGCCGTGAAGTAACCACCGAACGACCAGCCGGTCACGCCGACATGCTGCAGATCCATCTGCGGGATTGTGCCGGCCAGCGCGCGCAGCCCGTCGATCTGGTCGGCGAGCGGCTTATCGATCAGGTCGTCGTGGGTGGCGCGCTCGAAATCATGGTCGCGGCCCGGCGTGCCGCGGCCGTCGAGGCTGACGACGATGAAGCCATGGTCAGCCAGGCACTGATCCTCCAGGCTCTGCCGGGGCGCGCGGTGCACGAATTTGAAGCCGGGTCCGGCATAGACGGAGAGCACCACCGGGTAGTGCCGCTTCGGCGAAAATCCCTTGGGACGCAGCACCAGCGAATCGAACGCGCGCGGGCCGGCGGCGAGATATTGCACGTGAGGGATGCTTGGCGGCGTCTCGGCCTGGCTTGGCAAGTGACCCAGCAGGCGGCCATCCATGCCGCGCAACTGCGTCCCCGCCGTGCCGTCGGCGAGCGAGACGCTGTCGGCGAATAGGCTGTGCTGGGCCGTTGAAAACACCGGCTGATGCACGCCAGGGGCGGCGGCCAGCGGTCGCGGCGCGCCACCTTGCAGCGGCACGCGATACAGGCCGAAATCGATCCGGTCGGGGCTTGCCGTCACCACCACGCTGCCGGATGCCGCATCGACATCGTCGAGCGCATCGAAGCGAAAGCCGGTGGGAGTGATCGTGTGATCGAGGCTGCCGTCGGCGTGGTAGAGCCCGAGCTGCCAGGTGGGTCCGGTCTGTGTCGCCCACAGGAAGCCGGAGCCATCCGGCAGCCAGGCGGGCAGCGCCTTGCCGTCAATCCCGTCGATGGTGGTAAGGTCAAGCCAGGCCCGGTCGTGTTCGTCGAGCAAAATGCGGGTGGCGCCGGTCGCGGGATCGACGGCCAACACCGCCTCGCTGGTCTCGGCACGGTTGAACACCACCAGGGTGAGCGGGCCGTGCTTTGGCCAGATCACCCGCGCGACATAGGGCCAAGCGGCGGCATCGAGCGCGATCCAGCGGACTGCTCCGCCGTTGCGCGAGACGATGCCGAAGCGCTGCGCGGCGTTGGCGGTGCCGGCGCGCGGATAGCGGAATTCCTCCGGTGGCGCCTCGGGGTGCAGCGGATCGGCGATATAGTGCCGCTCGACGCCGGATGTGTCCGACTGCTCGAACACCAGGGTGCGGCTGTCCGGCGACCACCAGGCGCCGTTGGCGCGGTCGAGCTCCTCGGCGGCGGCGAACTCGGCGAGGCCGTTGGTGAGCGTCGCATTGCCGTCATGGGTGATCTGGGTGTCGTGGCCGTGGGCCAGATCGAGCACATGCAGGTCATTGTCGCGCACCACCGCGACGCTGCTGCCGTCCGGCGACAGGCGCGGGGCAATCCAGCCGCGTCCGGCAATCGGGCTTACGGTGCCCTGCGGCAGTTGCACGGTGAGCAACCGATCCGCCTGCGATACCAGCACCCGGCTGCCGTCGTGCGATACGGCGTAATCGGTGATGCCGGTCAGAGTCATGCGCGATCGCTGCCGGCGTGCCTTTTCTTCCGTGCTCAGCGTCGCGGCGGTGGCGGCGGGCTGTGCGAGGACGCGGTCGGCGAGGGTTGCGATGTCATACTCGTGCAGAGCAAGGCGTGTGTCGGAGGGACCGCTCTGCAGATA
This sequence comes from Lichenicoccus sp., assembly GCF_965276875.1. Lineage (GTDB taxonomy): Bacteria > Pseudomonadota > Alphaproteobacteria > Acetobacterales > Acetobacteraceae > Lichenicoccus. The sequence goes on from NZ_OZ255701.1 coordinate 3,375,762, forward strand.
GAGCACGTGTTGCCCGTCCGGCAGCGGCAGCACCTGGCGGGCAAGGCCCAAGCTGTAATCGCGGGTCTGCGCCAGGCGTGCGAAGCAGCCCGGTGCCGCCGGCGCCGCAGCACCCAGCAGCAACCCGGCGAGGGCGCATAATCCCGTCAGCTCGATTTCCGCATATTCATCCTCCGTCAGCCGGGCCATACAACGCGCCGTCACGACGTGAAAGCTGCCTGGATGGCTCGACCGACCCTAGCTGCCGCACTCCCGCTTGCCGCCTGCCTGCTCGCCGGAGTTGCACAGGCACAGACCGCGCCCCAGCGCGCGGTGCGTCTGTTCGACGATCTCGCCCTCGCGCCCGACGGCGCGCATGTCGCCTCGATCGAGCATGACCAGCCGGCGCATGACGGCGACGAGCCGGTCAAGATGCTGGTGATCCGGCCCACCGGCGGCGGCAACGCGGTGACGGTGGCGCTGCCCTGCGCGCGCGGTCCCGACTGCAAGCCCATTGACCCCGTCTTCTCGCCCGACGGCACGCATGCCGCGTTCGTGCTGCAGCGGCCGAAGGACACCAAACGCTATATTGAGGAGGTCGGCGTCGATGGCAGCGGCCTGGTGCAGCGCCTCGCCTTCGACGGTCAGTTGGGCGGCCTGCACTTCGGCCCGGAGGGGCAGCTTGCTGTGCTGGCCATCGCCGGCGCGCGCAAGAAGGCCGGCGCGGTCCAGGCTGGCGCGCCGTTGAGCGGCGAGATCGGCGTCTCATCAGACGAACAGCGGATCGCGGTGCTGTCCGCATCCGGCCTGCGCTTCGTCTCGCCGCCCAACCTCTATGTCTATGAATATGACTGGCGACGCGGCGCGGGCTTCGTCGGCACCGCGGCCCCCGGCAACGGCGACAACCAGTGGTGGGTGGCCAAGCTCTGGGACTTCCCGCTGCACGGAGCGGCACGGGTGCTGTATGCGCCGCCGCGCGAGCGCCAGCTTGCCGACCCGACGGTCTCGCCCGACGGGGCTGCCGTCGCCTTCATCGGCGGCATCATGAGCGATTTCGGCTCCACCGGCGGCGACGCCTACCGACTGGCGCTCACACAAGGCGCGCACCCGGTCGACCTCACGCTGGGGATCAAGGCCAGCGTCACGTCGCTCAACTGGCGGGGGGCGGACGGGCTTGTGGCGACCGCGCTCGCGGGCAGCGACACCGAACTGCTCGCCTTGGGCGCCCATACGCGCCGGCTCTGGTCCGGTGCAGACTGGCTTAATGCCGGCGGCTGGAACCTCTCGGCGCTGTTCGCGGGCTCAAACAGCGTGACGGTGCATCAAAGCTTTACCCGGCCGCCGGAGATCGAGGCGGGCCCGATCGGCCACTGGCACGACCTGACCTCGGTCAACCGCGGCCTCACGGTGGCCGCCCGCGCGCGCAGCCTGACCTGGCACAGCGACGGCTACGACGTGCAGGGCTGGCTGCTATCGCCCGACAATGGCGACGCGCACAAGCCTCGCGCGATGATCACCAACGTGCATGGCGGCCCGAGTGCCGCCACGACGCCGGCGTTCCTGACCGAAAGCCGCGGGCTATGGCTGCTGCGCGCGGGCTACGATGTGTTCCTGCCGAACCCGCGCGGCAGCTTCGGCCAGGGTGAGGCGTTCGCGCGCGCCAACGTGCGCGATTTCGGCCATGGCGACCTGCGCGACATCCTGCGCGGGGTCGACGCCGCCATCGCCGCGGCACCGGTCGATCCCCGCAGGCTTGGGCTCACCGGCTACAGCTATGGCGGCTACATGACAATGTGGGCGGTCACCCAGACGCACCGCTTCAAGGCGGCGGTCGCCGGCGCCGGCGTGTCTGACTGGCTATCGTACTACGGCGAGAACGGCATCGACCAGTGGATGATCCCGTTCTTCGGCGCCTCGGTCTATGATGACCCGGCGGTTTACGCGAAGTCCTCGCCGATCAACTCTATCAAGGCGGTGCGCACGCCGACCTTCGTCTATGTCGGCAGCCGCGATCTTGAGTGTCCGCTGCCGCAGAGCGAGGAGTTCTGGCACGCGCTGCGCACGCTGGGCGTGCCGACCGAATTCGTCGTCTACCCGGGCCAGGGCCACGCGCTTGAGAACGCCGCCGATCGCGCGGACGCGAAGCGTCGCACGCTGGCCTGGTTCGCCCGCTGGCTTGGCACTGCGAAAGGCGACGCAGCGGGAGGGTAGTGTCATCTCATGCCGTATGGCGCCTGATGCCGCCTGGTTAGGCTGCGGACCGCAGTTCCATCGGCAGCGTGTCGAAACCGTAAAGGCTTTGATTGTGAACGACGTGTGGCTCGCCCGCCGTCAGCACGGCGCATTGGTCGATGAGCGCTTCGAGCATGACCTCCATTTCCATCTTGGCCAGATGCAGGCCGGCGCACGAATGCGGGCCGCTCCCCCAGGCGAGATGCGCCCGCGCATCGCGCGTCAAATCGAAGCGATCCGGGTCGGCAAACTTCCGCTCGTCGCGGTTTGCCGACGCGTAGACCAGCATGATCCGCGCGCCCTGCGGGATGACTGTCCCGGCGGCAGCGTAATCCGCCCTTGCCAAGCGCGAAAACCAACGAATGACCGAGCTGTGTCGCACGCCTTCAAGCACGGCGGCTGACGCCAGGGCCGGATCGGCCCGCAGCATCCGCCACTGCCTGGGGTCGCGTGCGAGGTTGTGGAGCAGGTGACCCTTGGCGAGAATGGTCGTGTCCAGGCTTGGCAGCACATAGGCACTGAGCGCCCCGCGGGCCTCTGCCTCGGTCAACTTCCCGCTCGCGACGGCACCCTCCAGCATGCGGGCCCAACTGCCCTCGCGGATCTCGATCCATTTCAACGCCCCGAGATAGCTGCGCCACCCGGCGAGCACCTCGAAATCCCGCTCCGAGCCGCCCCGCCTGGGTCCGAACGCATTGAATGTCGCGGCAGCCCAGTCGAGCATGGCGGCGCGTCCTTCCTCGGGTAGGCCTACCAGTTCGCTGATCGCCTGGGTCGGCAGGAAGCGCGCGATCTCGACCATGGCGTCGAACGGTCCGCGGTCGACCAGCGACCTGATCCGTTCGGCGATCAGGTTGCGCAGAAACGGCCGATGCTGCTTGAGCTGCGCCGGCAACAGCGGGCGGACGACCTCCGTTCGAAGTCTGCGGTGCTGCTCATCGTCGGACATCAGCACATTGGGCACGCCTCGCCGATTGATGACTTCGTTGAACCCGACCCCGTCGCCGCTCGAAAGCGCATCGGGCGCCTGCAGCGCATCACGCACCTCGTCGTATCGCGACAAGACGTAGACATCGGGGTCGCGAAGGCGAACCACCGGTCCGAGATCACGCACAGCCCGGTAATGCTCGAAGGGCGCCTGGAGCGCCGCCGGGGAGAACAGGTCGAAGTCATAGAACGGAAGACTGGAGAGCTGGGACTGCATGATGTCCTCCCGTACTTGTTTCGAGCGGCGGCCTTCGGGATTTCTGGCCGAGCATGAGGTCTCCTGACCGCGGCCTCGGCGAGCCACACACCCTCTTAGGCGTGCCCCGTGACGCGCTCCAGCAACGGACCGGGCTCCGGCAGCACGTCTCCACGCCAGGCCACGTGCTGATCGGGGCGGATCAATGCGAAGCGTGCCTGGTAGCGGTCGGGAAGGGAAGGTTCTTGAGGCGCCACCAGCTTGATCGGAATAGAGCGGTGGCCGGCGGTCTCGATGAGCGACGCCGCCTCTTCGGGGTCCACCGATCCGGTCAGGAGCAGGGTCAAACCGGTCCCGAAATGGTCGTAGAGGGAGGAGCCGTCGGCAAGCCAGGCATGTGGCGCCAGGCTCCCGGGGCAGGCCGAGGGCACATAGACCATGGCATCCTCGGGCGGTGGCTCGGTGCCGTCCGGCACGACGATGGGTGAGCCATCGTAGCGAGCGCCGAGCACCAGGCCAAGAGTGTAGAACTCCCGCGCCTTGCTGGCCTTGATCGCGGCGCCGACATCCTGGCGTATCGCGTCGCCCTCCTCGCCCGGCGCCTCCAGCGCGGGCCGCACGAGCTGATTGCCGACAGTGGCGTAATTGGTCATCGAGTCCCGGATCGTGCGCTCGTGCACCGGCCGGCGCTCCGGGTCGTAGGAGGCGAGCAGGCGGGGGCCGCCCCAACCCTGCAGGGTGGCCGCGATCTTCCAACCCAGGTCCACCGCGTCGCCGATGCCCATATTCATGCCGAACCCGCCGAACGGTGGATGCAGGTGACAGGCATCGCCGGCGAGGAAGACGCGCCCGCGGCTATAGATGTCGGCCACCAGACTGAAGGCAGTCCACGGGTCGGCTCGGACGATTTCAACGTCGAGATCCGCGAGGCCGGTGCCACGTCGGATGAGCTCGACCGGGTCGACCGTGGCCGGGTCGATGTCATTGGCGAGCTTGGTCGCCATGAAGAGCCAAAGGCCATGCTGGTCCATGGGCCCGAGCACGGCCGGCACGTCGCCGTTGACCAGCCAGTACATGATTGCCGGACCGTGCAACTGGCGTCTGGCCAGGTCCGGCGACCGAAAGATGATGCTGTGGTTCTTCGCCACCGCGCCGCTGCCGGACAGGCGGCCGCCGATCGCCTCGCGCACGAAGCTGCGCGCGCCGTCCGCGCCCACCAGGTAAGCGCAGCGTATGGTGCGCACCGCGCCGGAACGTAGGTCCGCCACTTCCGCCGTGACGCCAGCCTCGTCCTGTTCCAGGCCGCGCAGTTCGGTCTCGAATGCCACGGACACTCCCGGCAGGGAGGTCGCGTGACCCCGCAGCACCTCCTCGACCGTGTACTGCGGCACCCACTGCGCTTCCTCCGAATACATCTCGTTGCGAACACGCGAACCATTGAACGCGTTCTCGAACCGGGCAAGCTCATGGCCGTTCATGCGTGTGGCGAAGACGACGTTTGGTGGGTAGTCGGGCGGGATGGGCGACGCGGATCGCAGCGTATCGGCAATGCCCCAGCGGCGCAGGTGCTCGCGCGTGCGCACGTTCGTCGTCTTGGCGCGCGGGCTATAGCCAACACGGTCGTTCCGCTCAACCGCCAGACAGGAAATGCCGCGCTGCCCGAGCTCGATGGCAAGCGACAAGCCGACCGGCCCTGCGCCCGTGATCAGCACGTCCACGTCGGTGACTCTGTCCATCAATCATCTCCCGCCATGCGCAAAATCATTAGCCAACTCTCGATGATATGCCGCTTCCGATTGCCGCAAAATACGCTCCGGCACGAGCCATGACAGAGTCCATTATGCCTCGCCCACCGCCGGGTTGTAACTTGCCTCGCACCATCGAAGGTTCAAACGCGAACTTAGTTGGCGCGGTCACGATCCCCTAGTCGGCCGGAAGGGTTTCCACAATAAAAGCTGCTGGCGTAGCTGGTGTTTCCGGACCTGTTCCAGATTGTCCTGGCTGGATAGGGGCAGACAGGACGTTGCATCTGGATGGCTTGGCTCGGATCGTTGTTGACGAACTTCGTCGCAATGAACTCCCGCGGCGCCACGCCATGCTCCGTCCAGTTCAACAATGCGCTCACCGCGTCATGCTCCGGATCGGAGGACACGGCAGGCTGGTTTTCCGCTCCGATGTCATCCGGACCGATATCCGTCGACCCAACGCCCGGAGCGCCGCAATGTCCGATTTCTGGCAGCATGAACAGTCGGTAGAAGTCCTGGACATCCTTCAGACTGCCGTTGCCGATGCTGGCGACCACCTTGCCGTAGTATTTTGTCTCCCAACCGGGCGTAAAGGCAGCGTCGTCCCAGCCGTGCCACTGGATCAGCTTGCCCCCGGCGGCCGCAAATTCGCGCAGATCCGGATCAGTGACGTTCAGGATGCCCAGCGCGCGGTCCAGCCTGGGCGAATCGACATGCAGATCGAACTTCGTTCCGTCCCAGGTGGGATCGTTGTAGGCAACCTGATAGGTGGCGATGGCGTATGGCGCCAAGCCGCGGTTGTACTGAAATGCGATCTGGTTGAATTCCGATCCGCGCGCCTGCCCGGAGAACACCCACTTGCCGGTGACCGGATCGCGTACCGGGTCGAGGTTGGCCTGTATGGCATCGGCCTGTGCCGGGGTGATGCAGGTGTTCGGGTCCTGACCTGTCGCGCAGACGAGACTGTGCGGATTCCAATGGCACAGCTTCGGATTGCCGATCAGCCCGTCCAACACGCCATCGATGCCGTCGCAGGCCTTTGTCGCCGCGGCCTGCGCGAGGTTCAGGATGGTGACTCCCCTGGTCCCCTGTATGCCGCTGTTGACGAGATTGGTCGTGGCGACGAGCTGCTCGGTCGCTCCTCGGGTCGCGTAGCTGGGCACGCCGCCAATCAGGATGCCGTTGAAGTCGGCCGGAAAATAACGCGCCTCCAGCAGCCCTTCGCGGCCGCCGTCGGAGCAGCCGTTGAAGTATGCCGCGCGCTGGCGTTTGCCATAGAAGGCGGCGATGAGAAGTTTGGCGTTATCGGCCAGCTCGTGGACGGCGCGCCATGCGTAGTCATCGACCTTGGCGGGATGGCCAAAGGCCCAGGTGACATCGAACGGCCGCGACGGCGCGCCCGGATGGCCGTCGTCGGTGGCCGCGGTGGCAAAGCCGCGCCGCAGCTGGGGCGCCATTTCGCTCCAATAAATACCGGATCCCCAGCCGTGATTACCGACCTGCTGGTATCTGCCGTTCCACCCGTTGGCGGGCAGCCAAACCTCGATCCCGATCGAAGAGTCGGGCACCGGGCTTACGGTTGCCGTAACGCGGCAAAAGGCCGGCAGGTTCGGGAACGCCGTAGCACTCCCTGGCGGCTGATAGGTGCCGGCGGCAATTGGTTCGGCTCCCGTGATCTTCACGTTGGGCAGTTTTGCCCTCAGCAGACTGTCGCAGGTTGCGGCGAGCGCGGCGGAGCAGGATCCGGCCAGCAAGAAGCCGGCGAGAAGAGTCGCTCCGGCAAGCTGACCATCTATCCTGGCACATCCATGCATTTTGCTTTCTCCCGGAAAACGGATCATTGAATATTGGTCGTAGACAAGCGCGAGTAGTACCCGCCGCCTTAATCATTGACCGTTCAAGGAAGCAAGGCTGGGCTCTGCCCAGACCCGCCAAAGGCCGGCGGCCTTTGGAAACCTTCTACTTAGAGAACGGATTCTCAAGGCTCTGCCTTGAGCGGAGTCCAGAGGCAGAGCCTCTGGCCTTACTCGCTTACCGGTCAGACTTAAAGGCCATTGGTATAATACATTTTGAAGATGTTGTACTAATAACCTTTCCGCATCGTGCTCAACATCATGCAGAACGTCCGACCGGCTTGGCGCCCAAATAACATCAGAAGGTTCGCGCGAGACCTGACGAAACCTCACGACGCGCGGCCCGCCGTCGCCCCGGCCAGCGATGCGGATCACTTTCATATGGACCTATTGAGCTGCTGCTGACGCATCCCCATCCTGACGCATGAAGGCGTCGACGACGGCATTGAACTCGCCCGAACTCTCCAGCTGCGGAAAATGGTTCGGCGAGGTCACGACGACATGGCGGCCTCCGGTGACGCGCGCCACGATTTCCGCGACGGCGTCTATGGAGGGATTCCATCCGCCGCTGATAACCAGCACCGGGACATTGGCCTTGGCAACGGTCTTGGCAGCCTCCTGCAGAACCGGAGGTGGAGCCATGCGCGCCTGCAGGATTGCACAACCAAGCCGCGTTGCTGCCTCGTCATCGATGTCGCCGATGTTGCGGCTGGTGCTGGAGTCAACCGTTCCCACCAGGCTGCGGATGAAGCCACGAGCGTAATCGCCTGGTGTGTGGGCGGTCAGGAGAGGCTCCATCATCCGCATCACGGTCGCCTGCTGGGCAGGGTCGGCCTGGACGACGGGATCGATCATCGCCAACCCTTGCAGTGCCGGCTCGACGAGGACGAGGGAACGAACGGCGTCAGGCCGACGGGCCGCCGCCAGCAACGCTTCCGCCCCGCCCCAGGAATGTCCGATCAGGTTGCCGCCGTCGCCGAGCATATCGGCGATCCACAGGGCATCCGCCTGCATGTTGTCCGCGCCGCGTGACGGGCTTCGACCGAAGCCTGGACGATTAGCGATCGCCACCTGCCAGCCCAGATTGGCCAACGCCTGTTGTTTCGCGAACGTGGATGGTCCGCCGCCGATCCCGCCCTGAACTCCGCCATGGATGATCAGGACAAGAGGGCCAGTGGCTCCGAACCGTTCGACCTCGATGGGGAGTTTTAACGCCTCCTCCTCGGCCATGGGCACGCGCTCCGGACACTGCGCCATCAAAGCTGCGTGTCTTTCCATCATCGTCGTCAGCGACATCAGAAAACTCCTTGTGTTACTTGGCCACCCACCAGTGGATAGCCGCGGAAGGCTAAGGCCTGATCAGTATGGCTTGGTGCTTGTGCCAAGAAGTTGTCCGATTGGGATGACGCCAAGGAATCCGAACTCGAAGCCATTCCGGGCACGATATTTCTGCGCCGCGTCATAATAGCTGTCCGGATTGATGAAGGCTTCGGCGAACGGCCTGAACTGGAGCCAGGGCAAGACGTGAATGTTGGCGATGAGCTCGAATCCGTAACCGTCACGTGGCTGGCGTGGACCGGGTCCTGCGAAGATGTTCCGGAGTCTGGTTTCGAAGTTCGCTTCGAGTGCGCTCATCCGCTGGTAATGCACCTGAGCGCCGAGTGCGTCAAACGGACGCCCCGGGATCAGGCCGGTGAAGTTGACGCCGGCAAGCGTGTCGAAGTCGAACGGCACCGGCTTGTCGACGGCCGCGTCGAGCTGGCCGTAGATGGCGATATTCGGCGGAGGACCCTGGCGCCCACGGGCGCCGCGCCAAATGACCTTCTCGCCCTGCATGAAGATGACGCCACCGCCGTGATAGTCGGTGGCTGCATTGCGCCCGTTGTAATAGATGGGGGCGCCCTCGACGTTCGACGGGCCGTGCCGGGTGTTCCATTCGAGGCCCAGCTCGGCGTTCGCCGGATAGGCGGCATTCGTGAACTCGCTGCGATACTCGAGCGAGGCGAACGTCTGCACCCCCGAGGCACGAACTTCGCCGAGATCTTGCGGGTTATATTCGTCACGATAGAAGTTGTCGCCGAAGGCGCCGCCCTGGACGGCCCAAAGCGGCGTGAAGCGGTAGCTCACCAGGCCGCCCCACGTGGGAAAGCGGGGCGAGGCGAGGTCCCCGTTCACTTCAAGCACGCTCGAAAAATAGGTCGCCGGGTCCAGGGAGTTCGGGAGCGCGAAGTAGCGGAAGGGATTGGTCCGACCAACCTCTATCGAGAGCTTGTCATTAAGTAGTTTTTGATCATACGTGAAAATAGACACCGCGAATGGCGTTGTCGAGGGCGCCGGCGTCGTCTGGACCCCGGTCAGGAACCCGCCGGTCTCGGTGGCGATCGTGGGGATGTTCGAGCGGAGCCCGAAGAACGTCACGTCGACGTGCACGGCCGCCCCATGTATTCCGAGGATACGCTGGAGATCGAAATCGGCGGCCGGCGACAACACACCGAGATTATAGTCGTTGCCAGGAACGATGCCGGCGGTCGGGTTCCCAAGGAACCGGTCGAACGCGATTCCGTGCAGGTCGATACCGTCGTCGAGGAGGCTCACACCGAACTCCGGGAACAAGCCGCTGGTCGGCACGGCAACGGAGTTCGGCTGCGAGAGGCCATGGAGAAACACAGATCCGGACGTGTTGTTCGCCGGATTTCTACTGATTCCGGAGACGCTGTCGGAAGTCCCGCTGCCCGCGCCGGGAGAGATGGCGGTCCCGTTCGGCTGCGCCGGAATCGTTGCCTGGGCCAACGACGCCGTGGGTGTGATCGCCAGTTGGCTCAGGCCATCCGACGGCGGATCGGCCGCTCGAACGGCAATGGAAGAAACGGTCGCGAGAAGTCCGGCGATGACTAGAGCGGTTGTTGTTGAACGCATCCTTGTTGGTCCCCAAAACGGACAATGTCCGCAAATTTTGCTATGAGATACCGTTGCGATACCGGACGAGAATCTTTATTGGCGGCGACAACATCCGAGGCCAGTGCATGGCTAGCCCTCGCGCTTCCTCATGTTCCGCTCCGATTGCCCGGGCCTGTTCGCGCGACAAGCCAGTTCGGACGCGTCACAGGGCAGCGTTCGTGGTGGAGGGCACCCTCACGCCCCAGGATACCGTAAGAAAATCAAACTCATATTGAGTCTCCCAGGCGGTCATCTGCTCGATCCGCCAGTGTTTCGGTCGTTGCGGAAGATCGTCGTGCCATGGCCGTGGTTCGAAGCTATCGAGATCCGGGATGAAAACATCCATCTCCGAGTAGAACTCGATAAGCAGATTGTCCGGCCCATGATGATAAGTTGCGAGATTGTGGCCGGCATGGTGCCGCGAGGGCCCCCACAAGATCGGTCGTTTCTCCGCGGCGAGACGATCCATCGCCTGCACGTGATGCTCGAGTCCGCGCAATTCGAAGGCGATGTGGTGAAGGCCGGTCACCGGTGCCTGTACTACGTTCAGAACGTGGTGGTCGCGGTTACAGGTCAGGAACGTGACGGGGTCGCCGATCCAGTCGGTCTTTCTGAATTTCAACATGTTGGTGAGAAACGAGAGAAGTTCGTCGGCTCTCTGGGCGAGCAGAGCGACGTGGCCGAGGCGGAGCGGGACGATGCCAGAGGCGGAGAAGCCCGGTGCCGGCTGATCGATTGCGGCAAAGAGATGAATCGTGTGTCCACCGACGTCAGGTATTTCGAGCAAGGCGGGGACGCCCGGCCGCGAGTCTGTGCGAAGGTGGTTTGCAACCCCCGAGTCCTTGAGCCGCTTGGCAAGATCCGCCAGGGGGACGTCGCGACAGAGCTGAAGCCCGATCGCGTTCAGCCCCGGATTGGGTTCGGCACATAATGAAACATTGTGATGGTCGAGGCCGAGGCTGAGGTAAGTTTCCCTGCCGGTTTTTGCCACGATGCTCGCACCGAGTACGTCGGTGTAGTAATCTTCGGCTTTCTCTAGCGACGCGGTCGCCAGATCGACGTACACTAACCTGAATACATCCGGCACGACTTCTCCCCCGTTTTTGTGTTTTTTGGATGACCCATCATATCGCGTCCTCGGACCGCGGCAGTTTGTTCATGTCAGCGGACCGCGACCGCCAGGGCCGCTCTGCCATGCAGGGCGACGATCGCGAGCGCCCCAAGCACCGGTGCGATGGCGAATACCAGGAACATCTGACCGCTGGCCCATCCCGCCGCCACGACGGTCGCCGCGAACAAAGGCGCCAAGACCTGCCCGAACCGACCCGCGCCCATCGCCCAGCCAATCCCCGAGGAGCGGATTTCGGTCGGGTAGGTGAGTGCTGCGAGCGCGATCGAGCCCGACGCGCCCGCCCCCACGAAAAGCCCGACCAAAAAGAGCGCGGCGGCCATCATCGGCAGGGAGACGGAAGCATAGCCCAGCGCACCCAAAGAGAGGGCACCCAGAAGGAAGCTCGGAAGCAGGACCGCCAGCGCGCCGAATTTCTCGATCAGGCGTCCAACGCTTCCCATCCCGATCAGCGCGCCGACACCGTGTATGCCCAGCACAACAGCGGCTTGCGACAGAGGAAAGCCCCGATCGCGGAGCAGTACAGGCGTCCACAGCACCGCGATGCCGAGGCTGCCGAAGCCCGTGAAGAAGGGTATCCAGAGCAGCAGCGTCGTCGCCGCGCGACCCTCGGTGAACAGGTGTGCCATCGGCACACGATCAGTCCGTTCCTGGTTGGCAACGTCGCGTCGGCTCGCCGGGATGCCAGGGCGGATGCGGGCAACAACCGCATCGATCCGTGCTGGATCGGCGCCGGTCGCGACCATGTAGCGAAGCGATTCCGGCAGCCAGAGCAACAGCACCAGCGCCACCGCGATCGGCAGCAAACCGCCGATCAGGAAGATCGACTGCCAGCCGAAATGCACCAGGATAGCGGCGTTCAGGAAGCCGCCAGCGGTGCCGCCGAGCGGGAAGGCCGCCCAGATCAAACTCGTCACCATCGCGCGGCTCCGCAACGGCGCGTATTCCGACGCGAGCGCGATGAAGCAAGGTGTAGCGCCTCCCAATCCCAGGCCGGCCACGGAGCGCACGAGCAGAAGTGAGCCATACGATTGCACATAGGCCGTCGCCACCGTGCAGATGCCGAACAGGGCGGTCGCAAAGGTCAGCACGCGTTTACGACCGAATGCATCGCCGAGCGGCCCGAAGGTGAGCGCGCCGATCATCGCGCCCAGCAATGCCGCGGAAAAGATCGGGCCGAGTGCCGCGCGGGTGAGGCGCAGGTTATCGACAATGATAGGCGCGGCCACCGCGATTGACTGGGTGTCCAGACCATCAAGGAAGGCGATCGAGGCGCAGAGGACGATCGCGGTCACTTGAAAGGTTGTGATCGGTCCATCGTCTATGATGCGCGTGACGTATACGGCGGGCGATGCGTTCGACGACACCTGTCGGTGCTCCCTGCTGTTGTTGTCGAGACAACTGCCTCGGATGACTCGCCCAGCAGCTAGCCAACTCTTTCTTCCGCTACGCCGATTTCGTCGATGATGGGGTTTTGCAGCACACCCAGTCCGTCCATTTCCACTTCGCAGATGTCGCCAGCCTTCATGAACAAGGGCGGCTCTCGTGCGGCACCGACACCGGCCGGCGTACCGGTCACGATGAGGTCGCCAGGCACCAGCGTGAACGCTTCACTCAGCAACGCGATGAGCGTGGCGACGTCGAACAGCAGATCGCTCGTGGAGGCGTCCTGCACCGTCTCGCCGTTCAGGCGCGTTCGAAGTCGCAGCCCGGCGCATCCCGGCGGAAGGTCGGCTGCGGTGACAAGATAGGGCCCGAAAGCCCCGGTTCCATCGAAGTTCTTTCCGACCGTCCATTGCGACGTGCGCAACTGATAGTCCCGGACTGAGGCGTCGTTGAACAACGTGTAGCCGACGACATGATCGAGCGCGTCGGTTCGTGCGATATGGCGCCCCTTGCGCCCGATGACCGCGACGAATTCACCCTCGTAGTCCAGCTTGCTGGACAGGCGAGGACGAATGATCGGGGCGCGATGACCGATCAGGCTGCATGTGAAGCGTCCGAACACGGTGGGGTAGTCGGCTGTGGCCGCTCGGCTTTCCGTGGCGTGATCGGCATAGTTGAGGCCGATGCAGATAATTTTTCCAGACCGGCGGAGTGGCGGCAGCAACTCGGCGCCTTCCAGGTCGACGGGAGCGTGCGTCAGGAGGAGTCGGGCGACTGCGTCGAGGGCTGTGCCCGTCGTGACGAGACGATCCAGATCACCCGGATAGTCGGCGTGGTCATCAAGGAGGCCATGGAACCGCTCGCCATCTGATGAAGCGGCGATGCCGACATGTCCATCCCGCGAAAACATCGCCAACCGCATCGATCGCTCCCAATGACATTTCGTTTTCTTTCTCCAAAACGTGACAGAAGAGTATGCACGAGTCAACCGACAATGCATTATTTAGCTAGGTGTCGATGAGTGAGGCGGTAGGGCTCATGTCCCAGCCGGCTTGGTAAGGTTGTTCAAGTTAGCGTGAACGCTCTGTATGGAGTTGGCGCGGGCTATCAAAATATAGATTACGGTGAGAAGTGCATTCTTGATCTAAGCGCCAGGAAAGGGCTATGATTACATATGGTTAGATCTGACGATGGCGCCAACGTGACCGAGGACGCGCTGGCGCGCATCCATGCCGACCTGCTGAGCGGCAAATTGCGCCCAGGCGATCGTATCAAGATCGGAGATCTTTGCAGGTCGCTTGGCTACAATCTGAGCGCCGTGCGTGAAGCCCTCTCGCGGCTGACATCCGAAGGCATGGTCAGCTATGAGCCGCATCGCGGCTACCGCGCGACACCGGTCTCGCTCGATGAGTTGCGCGATCTGACGGAAACGCGGATCGACATCGAGGCCAGTTGTCTGCGCAGCGCGCTATCCGCCGGCGATCTGGCCTGGGAAACGGCAATCGTCGCGGCGCTGCATGTCCTGCTCGGCACGGCCAAACCGACCGCGACCATGAATCCGGCAGAGCAGGGCTCCTGGTTTGCCGCGCACAGAATCTTTCACGAAAAGCTGGTTGCTGCCTGTAACAGTCCTTTGCGGCTGCGTATCCGCAGTCAGCTCTATACGCTCAGCGAGCGGTATCGCCGCTTGTCGGCCCGTCCGTCCGAAGCGGTCCGCGACTACGACCGGGAACATCGAGAGCTTGCCGAGGCCGCGTTGGCCCGTGATGCGGATCGGGCCGTAGCAATGATGTCGGCCCATCTGGAACTGACCACCAGGTATCTGGTCGAGGCGATGTCCGTCCCTTCGTCGGCGTCTCCGCGGGCCGCATCGGCGGAATAATCTGAGGGCGACCGGATGAGCTCCGGGCGCCGGTTAGAGCGCGCGCCGCCTTCGAGTGCGACGAAAATGGACGGCAACTCAAGGTGATCAACAAGATTGTCGGTACGGTCGCGGAGGCACTCCGCGACATTCGGGACGGCTCCGTCGTCATGGTCGGCGGCTTCGGATCCGTGGGGCAGCCGGACGCCCTGATCGAGGGGCTTGTCGAGCAGGGTGCACGCGACCTGCCGGTCGTTGCCAACAATACCGGCGCCGGTCGATCCGAATTGGGGATGCTGTTGGCTGCGGGGCGGGTGAGGCGGATGCTATGCTCCTGTCCTCGTGCATCCGGCTCGACAGTCATTCCGCTAGGCACTCTCGCGGAGCGGATTTGCGCCGCTGGCGTGGGCATCGGCGCCTTCTATACTCCTACCGGCTAAGGCACCCGGTTGGCGATCGGCAAGGAGGTGCGGGAAATCGGCGGCTGGTTTCACCTGCTCAAGCAGGCTCTGCGCGGGGACGTGGCGCTGGTGGAAGCCCGGCGAGCGATCGATGGGGAACTGCGTGTATCGCAAGAGCGGCCGCAACTTACGCCTCTAATCGGTGCAGAACGCCGCCGATCAGGCGGTAATCGCCGCGAAATGCATCGCCGGCAACCCTGTCCCTTACGATTCGATATACTGGTTCTGGTCAAACCAGTACGATCTGCCGCTGCAAACCATCGGCCTGTCTACCGGTCATGATGCCCTCGCCGTGCGGGGTGATTTCGAGACAAGCAGCTTTTCGGTGGTCTACCTACGTGAGGGACGCGTGATCGCACTCGACTGCGTGAACGCCGTACGTGACTACGTTGCGGGTAAGCTGAAATCGGCGCCGTGCTGACGACCTACTCCCGGCATAGCACGGAATCGTTCAGGAAATCCGCAAGCCGCCCCGAGCTGAAGTCGCGCTTAAGGGCGGCCTCGTCGTACTCGTCGCGCACCCAGGCGAGGAAGGGCAGGCGGCCTTCGGCGTCGCGCTGGTAGCGCAGGAAGAAGGCGTCGAGGATGCCGGTGCGGCTACGGTTGAAATGGCCGAAGCGCCAGGAGAGCTGGCGTAGCGCCTCGGTCGCCGTGCCGCCCTCGAACAGGATCACCAGGCCTGCCGCCAGGCCGGCGCGGTCGGCGCCGGACTTGCAATGCATCAGCATTGGGTAGGTGATCTCGCGGGTCAGCGCCTCGAAGCGAAGGATACGCGTGCGGTGCGGCGCACCGCGGCTTTCGAACGCCATGTCGATGTGGTCGAGCCCAAGTTCGCGGGCCGCTTCGCGTGACAGCGCATCCGAGCCGCAGGCGCGATGGCCGCGCAGATTGACGAGCGTGTGTATGCGGTGGCGCGATGCGAGGTCGGACAGGCGCGCGGGAGTGGGATGGTTGCACCGGTAGACGCGGCCGGGGATCACCGGCGCGAAATTCGACCAGACTGTGCGGAAGATGCCGTGATCGACCCAGAGACTGTCCCGCCAGGCAGACCGGCGTTGCGCCTTGTCGACCAGATCGCCCTGGAACATGCGCCCAGCGTCAGCCTTTCCGAGCCAACTGCAACTGCTTGATCTTACCAATCGCCTCGGCCGGGTTGAGGCCCTTCGGGCAGGATTTGGTGCAGTTCATGATGGTGCGGCAGCCATAGAGTTTGAGCGGGTCTTCCAGCGCGTCGAGGCGCTCGCCGGTATATTCATCGCGCGAGTCCGCGATCCAGCGATAGGCGGCGAGCAACGTGGCCGGACCGAGATATTTATCGCCGTTCCACCAGTAGGACGGGCAGGAGGTCGTGCAGCAGAAGCACAGGATGCACTCCCACATGCCGTCCAGCTCGGCGCGCTCCTCGATGCTCTGCCGGCGCTCGCCGTCCGGTGGGGCGGCGGTGTCGGATTTCAGCCAGGGCTCGATCGAGCGCAACTGCGCATAGGCGGCGGTGAGATCCGGCACCAGGTCCTTGATCACCGGCATGTGCGGCAGCGGGTAGATGCGAACGTTGCGGCGCATGTCCGCGATCGGCTTGAGGCAGGCCAGCGTGTTGCTGCCGTCGATGTTCATCGAGCACGAGCCGCAGATGCCTTCGCGGCACGAGCGGCGGAAGGCCAGGGTCGGGTCGATCTCGTTCTTGATGTGGATCAGCGCGTCGAGCACCATTGGGCCGATCCGGTCGAGATCGACAGCATAGGTATCGATGACGGGATTGCTGTCGTCATCCGGGCTCCAGCGATAAACCTTGAATTCCTTGACCCGGGTGGCGCCGGCCGGCGCTTCGAAGCGACGTCCCTGACCGACCTTGCTGTTCTTCGGCAGTGTGAATTCAACCATGCCGGGGTCCTCTCAGTAGACGCGCTTCTTGGGTGGAAAGACGGAGACCTCGTTGGTCAGCGTCTGCATGCGCACCGGGCGGTAGGACATCGTCACCGTGCCGTCGGTGTCGAGATGCGATACAGAGTGTTTCATCCATTCCGCGTCGTCGCGTTCGGGGTAGTCGTCATGTGCGTGCGCACCGCGGCTTTCCTGGCGTGCCTCGCCGCTGGCCATGGTGACGGTGCCGTTGGCAATCAGGTTCTCGAACTCGAGTGCCTCGACCAGGTCGCTGTTCCAGATCAACGAGCGGTCGGTGACCGACACGTCGGCGAGACCAGTCCAGAGATTGCGGATTTTGCCGACGCCGTCCTGGAGGCTGCCGGCGGTGCGGAACACCGCGGCATGCGCCTGCATGGTGCGTTGCAGTTCGTCGCGCATGGCAGCAACACGGGTGCCGCCGTTCGCGTGGCGCAGCTTGTCGAAGCGGTCCAGCGTGGCTTCGCCGGAGCGTGCCGGCAACGGGGCGATGGCGCTGCCGGGTTTGACGATGTCGGCGGCGCGCAGGGCGGCGGCGCGTCCGAACACCACCAGGTCGAGCAGCGAGTTGGTGCCGAGCCGGTTCGCGCCATGCACCGACACGCAGGCGGCCTCGCCGACCGCCATCAGCCCGGGCACGATCCGGTCGGGGTCGGCGGGCGTCGGGCGCAGCACCTCGCCGTGATAGTTCGTGGGGATGCCGCCCATGTTGTAATGTACGGTTGGCAGCACCGGCACCGGCTCCTTGGTCACGTCGATGCCGGCGAACACGCGGGCGGTCTCGCTGATGCCGGGCAGGCGCTGGTGCAGCAGCTCGGCGCCGAGATGCTCGAGATGCATCATGATGTGGTCCTTGTTCGGACCGCAGCCGCGTCCCTCGTTGATCTCGATGGTCATTGACCGCGACACCACGTCGCGCGAGGCGAGGTCCTTGGCGGAGGGGGCATAACGCTCCATGAAGCGCTCTCCCTCGTTGTTGGTCAGGTACGCCCCCTCGCCACGACAGCCTTCGGTGAGCAGGCAGCCGGCCGGGAAGATTCCCGTGGGGTGGAACTGCACGAACTCCATGTCCTGTGTCGGCAGGCCGGCGCGCATCGCCATGCCGCCGCCGTCGCCGGTGCAGGTATGCGCCGAGGTGCAGGAGAGATAGGCGCGGCCGTAGCCGCCGGTGGCGAGCACGACCATGTTGGCGCGGAAACGGTGCATTACGCCGTCCTCGAGCGACCAGGCCATGACGCCGCGGCAGGCGCCGTCCTCGTCCATCAGCAGGTCGAGGGCGAAATACTCGACGAAGAACTCGGCGTCGTGCTTGAGGCTCTGCTGGTAGAGCGTGTGCAGGATGGCGTGGCCGGTTCGGTCGGCGGCGGCGCAGGCGCGCGGCACCGGGGTCTTGCCGTAATCGCTCATATGGCCGCCGAAGGGGCGCTGGTAGATGCGTCCGTCCTCGGTGCGCGAGAACGGCACGCCGAAATGCTCAAGCTCGTGGATCGCCGGCACCGCCTCCCGGCACATGTACTCGATGGCGTCCTGGTCGCCGAGCCAGTCCGAGCCCTTGACGGTGTCGTACATGTGCCAGCGCCAGTTATCCTCGGCCATGTTGCCGAGCGAGGCGCCGATGCCGCCTTGGGCCGCGACGGTGTGGCTGCGTGTGGGGAACACCTTGGTAATGCAGGCGGTTTTCAGCCCGCTGGCGACCATGCCCAGGGTGGCGCGCAATCCGGACCCACCGGCGCCGACCACCACCACGTCATAGGCATGGTCGACGACATTGTAGGCGCGCGACGAGGGCAGCGTAATCGCGTTCATCGTGAGGTAACCCCTGGTGTCAGAAGGCCATCTTGAGAATTGCGACGATCGCGAACAGTCCCAGGATCACCGCCGCCCCCTTGTTGAGGAGGGTGACTGCGAGATGGCCAGCCTTGACGTAGTCGTCAATGACCACTTGGAGGCCAAGCTGCATATGGTGGAAGGTCATGATCACCAGGGCGAGCAGCAGCACCGTGTTGACCGGGCGGCCGGCCCAGGCGACGACCGCGGGCTGGCTGGCGCCGATCAGGGTCAGCACCGCCGCCACGAACCAGATCGTCAGCGGGATCAGCGCGATCGCGGTCAGCCGCTCGACCCACCAATGCTCGACCCCGCTCTTCGAGGAGCCGAGACCGCGCACCCGGCCGAGTTGCGAGCGCATGGTGGCCAGGCGGAGATTGTCGTCGCTCACCGGATCAGCCCCACAGACTCAGGCCGATGGCCCAGACCAGCACGGTCATCACGACCGTGCCGATGACCGCGGCCCAGCCGCTGCGGTAGGTCGCGGCCAAGCTGAACCCGCGCCCGGCATCCCAGGCGAGATGGCGTAGGCCGCCGAAAAAATGGTACATCAGCGCCAAGGTCCAGCCGAACAGCACGATCAGCCCGAACGGGTTGGCGATCACCGCCTGCACCACGGCGAACGGCTTCGGTCCGCTGGCGGCGGCGACAAGCCACCAGACCAGCAACAGGGTGCCGAACGAGATGGCGATACCGGACATGCGGTTCGCGATCGACAGCACCGAGGTCAGTTGCGGACGGTAGACCTGCAGGTGAGGAGACATCGGGCGACGGGTCAGCGTGCCGTCGCTTCGTTGCGCCACGAACAGCGCGTCGCGGACATCTTTCATGACGTGCAGGCGCATCCCTTAATTCGGACCCGAAACGTCCGGTTGCCTTGATATCTTAGATTTACCTACGCTGGTGTGCCCAGGTGGTCAATGAACGGTCGGTCATCTTTTTGCCATGCAGCATTTCGTCGAGGCGTTTTCGTTACGAGCAAGCGGGCTGGATGAAGCCGGAGCAGTGCGGCCTGACGATGTCTCTCGGGGGCGAGAGCATACCGATGACCATCCAGGCCGAAATCGGGCACATGTCCCTCGACGAGGTTGTCGCCTCCGGCCGGTTCGACCTCCCTGACGTGCCGGGCATGGTCCGGATCCCGGTCATGGTCCATGTCACCATCTCGCACGCATTGCTGCACCCGCCGGCACCACTTTAAGGGAGCGCCTTGGAGCCCAGCACGTCATCGCCTGCGCCCGTCGCCCGGCCGCGTCGGCGCTTCGGCAGCTCTCCGCGCGCCATCGCCGCGCAACGCGTCATGCAGCGGATTGTTGATGCGGATAAATGAACCCGGGCCGCGGGGATGCTGAGGTTGCTGCTTCTTCTCATAAGGCAGATGGCTGCCTTGATAGGCCTGATCGCGCTTGCCGGTGTCGCCTTACTGGTCTTGATCGTCGTTGTGAGCTCTTATCCCGACTGCGAAGTTTTGCGCATCACGCAACTAGCGTCTCCCGACCGAAACTGGAGCGCCTTGGCACAAGAGGTCCATGCTGCGCCGCCGTGACGCGGTCTCTCAGCGGCCCAGCAGGTCCAGCGCGATCAGGGCTTCGGCGATCTGCACTGCGTTCAGTGCGGCGCCCTTGCGCAGGTTGTCGGAGACGCACCAGAAGGCGAGGCCGTTTGGCACCGTCGGATCGATGCGCAGCCGGCTGACATAGACCGCATCCTCGCCGACACATTCGAGCGGCGTCACGTAGCCGCCATCCTCGCGGTGGTCATGCAGCACGACACCCGGCGTGCGTCGCAGCACGTCGCGCGCGGCCTCGAGGTCGACCGGCTCCTCGAACTCGACCACCACCGCCTCGGAATGGCCGACGAACACCGGCACGCGCACGCAGGTGGCGATCACCGCGATGTTCGGATCGAGGATTTTTCGGGTCTCGACCGACATCTTCCACTCCTCGCGGGTGGCGCCGTCATCCATGAAGCTGTCGATATGCGGGATCACGTTGAAGGCGATCTGCTTGGTGAATTGCTGCGGCGTGATCGGATCGCCGACGAAGCTGCCCTTTGACTGGCTGAACAGCTCGTCCATGCCTTCCTTGCCGGCGCCCGCGACCGCCTGGTAGGTGGCGACGACCACGCGGCGGGCGGTGAACAGGTCGTGCAGCGGCGCCAGCGCCATCACCAGTTGGATCGTCGAGCAGTTCGGGTTGGCGATGATCCGGCGCTTGAGGCGCTTGAGCGCGTCCGCGTTGATCTCGGGCACCACCAGGGGGACGTCCGGATCCATCCGGAACTGGCTGGTGTTGTCGATCACCATGCAGCCGGCGGCCGCCGCGCGCGGCGCATGCACCGCCGAGACCGCCGCCCCCGGGGAGAACAGGCCGATGTCCCATCCGTGAAAATCGAAGGTTTCCAGGTTCTTGACCGTCAGCACCCGCTTCTCGCCGAACGACACCTCCTGGCCGGTTGAACGGGGCGAGGCGAGGGCGGCGATGTCGTCTGTGGGAAATTCGCGCTCCGCCAACGTCTTGATGATTTCGCGTCCCACCGCGCCGGTGGCGCCCACGACTGCAACCCGGTAGCCCATGCTGGCGTCCTGACCTGAAAGCGCGAGGCCTAGCAAGTGGCGTGCGGAGAGGGCAAGAGTTGGCCACTCCGTCTCCACCCGCACAAAGATAAAGGGCAGCTTCCATGGACAAGGTCGGCGAAGTCTCCTCCGCGGCGCAAAGCAGCCAGAAACTCACCCCCGCGGCGGCGCATCCGGCGCCCCCCTGCACGCTGGTCATCTTCGGGGCGCACGGGGACCTCACCAAGCGGCTGTTGATGCCAGCACTCTACAACCTGGCCGGCAGCGCATTGCTCGACGGGAACTTCAACATCATCGGCGTCGATCGCGTCGACAGCGATGACGAGGCCTGGCGCAAGTCGCTCGCCGAGACCATGCAGGACTTCACCAAGGACCCGGACGCCGAGTTCTACACCCCAAAGATCGACGAGAAAACCTGGGGCTGGGTCAACCAGAGGCTGCACTACTTCAAGGCCGACTTCACCGATGCGTCGCAGCTCGAAGGTCTCAAGCCGCATGTCGGGGCGACCGGCAACGCGGTCTTCTACCTGGCGGTGGCGGCGCGCTTCTTCGGCACGGTGGTCGACAGTCTCGGCAAGGTCGGGCTGACAACGCAGGAGGACGGGAAGTTCCGCCGCGTAGTGGTCGAGAAGCCCTTCGGCGCGGATCTGCAGAGCTCCAAGGCGCTCAACGCGCAAATCCTCAAGGTCGTCGATGAGAGCCAAGTGTACCGGATCGACCATTTCCTCGGCAAGGAGACCGTCCAGAACATCCTCGCCATGCGCTTTGGCAATGCCATCTTCGAGCCGCTCTGGCGCCGCGAGAACATCGATCATGTGCAGATCACCGCCGCCGAGACCGTCGGTGTCGAGACCCGCGGCGCCTTCTACGAGCCAACCGGGGCGCTGCGCGACATGATCCCGAACCATTTGTTCCAGCTGCTCTCGATGGTGGCGATGGAGCCGCCGAACTCGTTCAGCGCCGAGACCGTGCGCACCGCCAAGGAGCAGCTGTTCGAGGCGGTCCGTCCGGTGCAGCCGCAGGACGCCGTTCGTGGGCAATACACCGCGGGCAAGGTCGAGGGCCGCGACGTCGTTGCCTATCGCGACGCGCCCGGCGTGGCCCACGACAGCAACACCGAGACCTACGTCGCCTTGAAGCTGTCGATCGAGAACTGGCGCTGGGCCGGCGTGCCGTTCTACATGCGCACCGGCAAGTCCATGACCGGACGGCTGACCGAGATCGTCGTGCATTTTCGCCACGCCCCATTCGGCATGTTTCGCGACACCCCGGTGGACAGGCTGGCGCCGAATACGCTGACCCTGAACATCCAGCCGGCACAGGGCCTGACCCTTGGTATTACCGCCAAGATCCCAGGGCCGAAGATGGAGCTGTCGCCCGTCGAGATGAAATTCCGTTACGAGGACGCCTTCAAGCTGACTCCGAACGTTGGTTACGAGACGCTGCTCTATGACTGCCTGATCGGCGATGCGACCCTGTTCCAGCGCGCCGACAATATCGATGCAGCGTGGAATGTCGTCGATCCAGTGCTCAAGGCGTGGGCGGCAGACAGCGCTGGTCCGGAGCTTTATGAGGCGGGAAGTGCCGGGCCAAAGGGTGCGGAGGAACTCCTCGGCCGCGACGGTCGCGCCTGGGAGGCACTGAGCGGCAAATAGCCGATCTCCGATCAGGTGCTGTCACCTGATCGGAGAAAGTTTGAGTGCGAGTGCTATCAGATCACGCTGCTGCCGGTGTTGGTGACGCCGGGCAGCTCGATCTTGGTGCCGTCCGACAGGCTGAGCGTGGTCATGCCGCCGACGGTGCTGGAGTGTATCCCCGACGGCGCATAGCCGTAGAGCGCGATATGATCGGTCTTGGTGTTGAACCCGTTCAGGACCGCGGTCCCGCCGGCGCTGCCGTTGATCACCTCGTAGGTCGTGGGTCCACCGGCTTCGTAGACGGTGTTTCTGCCGTGGCCGAGTACGACCTCCATCCAGCCGGTGCCGCCGGTGATGGTGGAGTTGCCGGTGCCGGTGAAAATCAGGCTGGCGCCTGTGCCTACGCCGATGCTGGAGCTGGTGGTGGAGGCGACGACGAGCATGTTGCCGCCGCGCCCAGCGACGATGAGCTGCCCGGAACCACCGATGATCGAATCCGCTCCGGCGCTGCTGCCGCCAACAGCGAGCACGCCGCTGCCGCCGAACACGGCATCGCCCTTCTGCGCGGTCACGTTCAGCCCACCGGCGCCCCCGACGATGGTGTCACCGCCGGCGTCGCCTCCGAACAGGCGCGTGTTGCCGCCACCGGTGAAGATTACGGCAGCTGCCGTGCTGCCGCCGACGATGGTGGTGTTGCCGCTGCCGCCGAGGATGGACTCACGCCCATGGGCCGCAATCAGCACGTCGTTGCCGCTGGCGGAGCCGAAGATCTGGTCGCCCGCATGTCCCCCGGTCAGGGTCGTGTTGGCGCCGGCCGCACCCTGTGAGATGAGCACGTTCGCACCACCGCTGCCGCCGGTATAGCTGCCGCCGCCGGCGCCGCCGAACACGGTAATAGTGCCATAGTTGCCATCCGCGACGCTCGGCGCCGCGCCGCCGGTGAAGACAACCTGCCCGGCGGCGCCGGTGACTGTCACCGCGCCGGCCAGCGCGCTGATGGTGTCGTCGCCGTATCCAGCCTGTATCGTGGTGCCGGCAGCGGCCGAGTAGGTCTGCGAACCTGCCGGCAAGGTCATGCTGGTCGATGGCGTGCCGGGTGCCGGCGCTGCCGGAAGGCTGGCAATCGGCGCGCTGTAGCTCATGTCGGTGATGTGCAGTTGCACGGTGGGTGTCGTTACGTAGGCGGTCTCGCCCTCGACCTCGGCACCCATGACTTCATTGCTGCCGCCATCGGCATAGTCGAGCGGCACGTTGGCGGTGTTCTGATAGACCTCCTTGCCGTCGATATAGAAGGTAAGGCTGCCGCGTTCCCAGTCCATTGCGTAGGTATGGATCTGGGTCACATTCACGGGCAACGTCTCGTAGGTCTGGCCGTTGTCGTTCACCCAGCCGCCGGTCGTTGTGTAATAGTGCAGAGTCGAGTAGCCGTGATTTGTACCCTTGCCGTCCCAGCTTTCGAGGATGTCGATCTCGGTCGCGGCGTTCGGTGTCGAGGGGTCGAGGTTGGCGTTATCGGCCCGCCACATCAGGAAGCAGATGCCGGCGCCCTGACCAGCATTGGTGTAGCCGGTGTACTGATAGAGGCCGTAGCCTTCACCTGCGCTCTTGCCGCTATCGAGCTGCAGGAAGCCGACCGGGTTCCAGTTCTCGGAGGCCATCCCGGTCAGGGTCAGGGCGCCGTTGCCGAAGCTGAACTGATCGGCGTTGCCATACTGAATCGACCAGATCGAGTGATTCAGGGCCGTGTCGTTTCCAAAATCATCATTGAAGACTGTACGGAAATTGCTCAGGTTCAGGCTCACGAGATACTGCTCCATTCTTGAAACGGCGCCGCACATATCGGTAAAGCAATAAATGCATTAGCTGCCGTTTGGCGCGCGGGTTTCGTTCGTTACGTCACATGCTCTTTTATAAGGCGCGCAAGCGTTATAATAAATGCCTGATTTGACTAAATCGATGTAATTTCATGGCTGCAATATTCGCAGAGAAGCAAAAACCCCATAAAGACGACTCATAGAAGGGGTCATCTCAAAAATAAGACTGTGGTGGGCGTGGCTTATACACAAGTTCTTAACCATCTTTGCTTATGGCTTGTGGTCGCAGCAGGCGTCGCGGAACTCTTTATCGATGTCGCGCGTCTCTGTAGGCGTATGGCAATCAGCGGGTGAGGTGCGCATGCTCGACTTTATCCGCGCGGCGCCCGGAGACGGCTCCAGACTGAGGATCGGTGTGATTGCCGCGGAATTGCCGCCTGAACATGGCGGCATGCAGGAGCATGCGCTTGGCCTGATCTCCTGCCTGGCAGCCGATCACACAGTGCTTGTCTACACGTCCGCAGGTGCCCGCGGGAGCAGCGTGCCGGCGGATGTTGCTGTGCACCCGGTACTCTCCTGGCATGCATCGCACGACATTGCGTTGCTCGAGCAGGCGCGTGTGGATGCCTGGATTACGCTCAATGCCGGTGCGGCCCCCTACAGCGCGCGGCTCTCGGCTCCGGTCTTTGCCTATGTGCATGGCAACGACTTCACCCTGCCGTGGCTGCCGCATCCGGACCGGGCGGTCCGTCTGGCCGGAACGTTCATCGGACCGTCGGTCGTCCAGGCTTGGCGGCGGCGACGGATCGGGGCAGGACTGCGTGCAGCGCGCGGCGTGTTCGCCAACAGCGATTTTTCCCGCGACCTTTGCGCACGCATGTATGGAATTGCGCCATCGCGGATCAGGGTCGTACCGCCGGGGATGCGCTCGGAGTTCTTTCGCAGCGAAGACTGTCCGCCGGCAAGAAAGCTTCGCCTGGTCTCGGTGTCCCGGCTTGCCGCACATGCACCACGCAAGAACATCGATGGCGTGATCGAGGCGGTCGCTCTGCTCAGACACGAGATCGACATCAGCTACACGATCATCGGCGACGGCGACGATCTGGCCCGGCTGCGCAAACTCGCCATCCAGCTTGGCGTGGCGCAGGACGTGCACTTCCTCGGCGCTGTCGACACGTCGGGAGTGATCGACGCGTTCTGCCACAGCGACGTGTTCATCATGGCGGTAAAGCCAAGTGGCGTCGATGTCGAGGGCTTCGGGATGGTGTTCGCGGAAGCCGCGGCGACCGGGCTGCCGTCCATCGGCGCCAGGATCGGCGGGATCCCCGAAGTGATCGAGGATGGCGTCACCGGGTTGCTGCTCGACGACGTGTCCGCCGCCGGCATCGCAGAAGGCCTGCGCGCGTTTTATCGCCGGCGGCAGGATTTCGATCGCGATCGTATCAGAATCAAAGCGCAACGGTTTTCCGCATTCAACTGCACCGCGATGATCGCGGAAACGATTGCTTCCGCGATCTGAGATCAGCCGTACTGCGCGCACGCCGGTCAGTCGGTATAATCAGCTGCCGGATCGGCCAACCGCCAGAGCATCGTTTCGGCCCGCATTGGCCAGCCGCTTTCGGCCGCGAGAGTCCATGCGTCTCCCGGCTTGATGCGGCCGAGCTGAATTTGTACGCCAAGGGTTTCCTCGGGGTCGCAGCCGGCTTTCCAGCAGATCGAGAGTAGCATGCCGGCGTCGCGCCGGTGCATTGCCGTCTTCAACAGGCGAGGCGGTACGTCGGCCCGCATGGCAAGGATCATCGCGGCACGGTCGTCGGATGCTGCGCGGAGCGCACCTTGCAGGTCGCCGGTCGGATCGCACGACGGCGGCGGCGTGTCGGTGCTGCCGCACTCCGCGGCCAGGCGCTCGCGCAGCCGCACTCGCTCGCTGTGACTGAGCGCGCGCGCGCCGTCCAGGCCGGCGAGCAGCATCCTTCGCGACCAGGTGTCGATTGCGCCTTCGACGTCAGCATCCCGGTCTGGATGGCAGGCGAGTGCCTCGACGGCACGTTCGCGTTGGGCCGGCTCGGGATGGCTCGCAAGTTCATGGATCAGCCGGGGCAAGTCCGGCGTCGCGATGCGGAGCAGGGTGGCGGGCGTAATCAGCATGGCCAACCGGGTCAGCAGGGGGGCGGTGTCTGGAGGGCTGCCGACGGTTGTGCGCAGCGCGGCAAAGGCGTTGGCTGAAATCACGCTCGCGCAATCGTCGAGCAATGCTTTCCAGCGGGTCGCGATCCGGGCCTCGACGTGCACGGCGAGCGCCTCGGCAATCGAAGCGCGCCTTGCGTCGTCGAGGTTCGGGAGCAACGTCGCCAGTCGGGCGGTAAGCCAGGAGGTCATGGGCTCGGTTCGGCTTCGGAGACTTGCCAGCTTGCGCCACCCTTGCGTTTGACAGACTGCATGGAAACCCATGCTCGATGCATTAAACTTTCTATGCTCTCGAAGGACCTGCTGGCGCGTACGGCCAGGCCGATGGACAGCGTGACCCGGCCGGTCTCGCCATCCTCGACCGCGACGCCCTTGCTGCTGAGATCGTTGGCGCGTTCGGCGGCGGTGAACTGGTCGGCATTGTCGAGCCAGACCGCGAACAGGTCGCCTCCCACCCTGGCGACCAGGTCGGTCGGGCGCACGGCGTCGCGCAGCAAGGCGGCCGCATCGCGCAGGACCGCGTCGCCGCCCGAGAGGTCAAGGGCGGTGTTGATCCCGGCCAGCTTGTCGAGCCCGATGACCATCAGGGTCGCCGGGTTGCCTTCGCGATCGAGCCGCTCGAAGCG
Source organism: Lichenicoccus sp. (assembly GCF_965276875.1). GTDB lineage: Bacteria > Pseudomonadota > Alphaproteobacteria > Acetobacterales > Acetobacteraceae > Lichenicoccus. The sequence goes on from NZ_OZ255701.1 coordinate 3,403,093, forward strand.
ACGCGGGAGCTCCGCGATCAGGCCCTGTCGGTTGTAGAGCCCGGTGAGGATGTCGGTGCGCGACAATCGTGCGGTCTCGCGCTCGATCTGCTCATGTTCGAGGATCGGCAGCACGGTCTCCAGGAGGGCCGTGGTCAGGGCGGTCTCGGCGTCATTCCAGCCGGTCCTTCCGAGGGCCTCAGGGGCGTTCTGAGGTCGCCAAAGGGCCAGCACGGCGCGGTCGAGAAAATGGTTGGTGCCGGCGCAAAGCAGCAGGGATTGGCCGCAGGCGCTCACCTGCCGCGTGGTCTCCAGCAGCCAAGTCGGTGCCTGCGCGCAGACGGCAAGCACCGGCTCCTGCAATGCCTCGGGCGGCCCGGGCCAGGCCAAGCCTGCTTGTGCTGCGATGCGCAGCGGTGCCTCGTGCTCGTAGAGCAGCAAAATGGCGCCGGCGGCATCGACGCTGCTTATCAGGTCGCCCAATCCGAAGGTGAGGCTGGCGAACGGGAGTGCTGCCCGGCGCATGCGGCGGGCGAGTGCGCGGGCGGCGTCGTAGCGCCGCAGCGTGGCGGCGAGGAGGGAATCCTCCTCTTCCTGTTCGGTGATGTCGATGCCAAGACCGCGCGCGGCCCCTGCAACGCCTTCGACTGGTGCTGCGGAGATCAGCAGGCAGGCCGGCAGTCCGGCCGCATCGCGCAGCCAGACGCGCTGGCGTCGGACCGGCCTGGTGGTGCGGAACGGATTGAACAGGCTGGCAGCACGCGCGTCCGGAGCGCCATTAAGGTTTGAGGCGCCATTAAGGTCTGGGGCGCCATTAGGGTCTGGGGTGCCATTAGGGTCTGGGGCGCCATAGAGCAGGTGGTCCGCCGACTTGCCGATCAGCTGCTCCGCCGGCCAGCCAAGCACGATTTCCGGCGCCAGCAGCAGCAGCCTGCCAGCAGCGTCGGTCTCGAAGGCGAGATCGGCCCCTTCGTGCACCAGCATGCGCCAGCGTTCCCGGCTCTCGGAGAAGGCGCGCAGGACGGCGTCCGAGCCGCCCCCGTGCGCGCTGATGGGGGCGGCGCTGAATGGGTGAGAGGTCATGCGACGCGATCCGTGGCTGATCGACGCAGTCTTCCTCATAATGATGAAGACGTCGTAAAAGCCGCGACATTGACACACCGGGCGGGCGGTCAGCATGGTCCCCGACCGGGATGGTCTTGGAGTGTGGATGCAACAGCACGCGGCATTGGCTTTGCGGATCGATCATCTTTGGGAACGGCGCGAGACGCTCAGGTCGGCGACCGTGGGTGCGGATCGCGATGACGTCGAGGCGGCGCTGGCCGGGCTTGATGACGGCAGCCTGCGGGTGGCCGAGCCGGGGCCGTCCGGCTGGATCCTGCATGCCTGGCTGAAGAAGGCCGTGCTGCTGTCGTTTAGGTTGAATGACAGCGTGCCGATGGCGGCCGGGGCGGGTACTGCGGCGTTTGACAAGGTGCCGCTCAAGTTCTCCGGCTGGGATGCGGCGCGTCTCGCGCAAGCGGGCTTTCGGGTGGTGCCTGGGGCAGTGGTGCGTCGCTCCGCCTATGTCGCACCAGGGGTCGTGCTGATGCCATGCTTTGTTAATGTGGGGGCTTATGTCGGCGCCGGCAGCATGATCGACACCTGGTCGACGATCGGCAGTTGCGCGCAGATCGGCGCCGACTGCCATATCAGCGGCGGGGTTGGCATCGGCGGTGTGCTGGAGCCGCTGCAGGCCGGACCGGTGATCATCGAGGATGGCTGCTTTATCGGCGCCCGCTCCGAGGTGGCCGAGGGGGTGGTGGTCGAGCGCGGCAGCGTGCTGTCGATGGGGGTGTTCCTGGGTGCCTCGACCCGGGTCGTAGACCGTGCCACTGGCGAGGTGTTCCGCGGCCGGGTGCCGGCCTACTCGGTGGTCGTGCCGGGCAGCATGCCGGCCGGCAATGGCGGGCAGCCGTCGCTGGCCTGCGCGGTGATCGTCAAGCGGGTCGATGCGCAGACCCGCGCCAAGACCGCGATCAACGAATTGCTGCGCGATTGAGCGCCCTGCCGCTGGCCAGGGCGCTGATCCGCAGCGCCTCGGTGACACCCGCGGATGATGGGGCGCAGGCGGTGCTGGCCGAGGCGCTGACCGAGCTGGGCTTTACCGTGACGCATCTGCCGTTCGGCGGCACGCCCAACCTGTTTGCTCGACTTGGAACAAGCGCGCCGCATGTGTGCTTTGCCGGTCACACCGATGTGGTGCCGCCGGGCGACGCCGCGTGGAGTGCAGCACCATTCGCGGCCGAGCTGCGCGACGGTGTGCTGATTGGGCGCGGCGCGTGCGACATGAAGGGGGCGATCGCCTGTTTCGTCGCGGCGGTCGCGTCCCGCCAAGGGCAGCATGGCTCGGTCAGCCTGCTGATCACCGGCGACGAGGAGGGGCCGGCAACCGACGGCACCGTGCGTGTGCTGGAGTGGATGCAGGCGGCGGGGCAAATCCCCGATTTCTGCCTGGTCGGCGAGCCGACCAACCCGTGCGCGCTGGGTGAGGTCATCAAGATCGGCCGCCGCGGCAGCCTGAACGCGCGCATCGTCATAGACGGCATCCAGGGCCACACCGCCTATCCGCAGCATGCCGATAATCCGGTGCATCGCCTGGTGGCGATCCTCGCGGCACTGACCGCGACCCGGCTCGATGACGGCAGCGACGGTTTCGAGCCCTCCGGCCTGCAGGTCACCAGCATCGATGTCGGCAACCCGGCGCGCAACGTCATCCCGGCGTGCGCCGAGGCCGTGCTCAACATCCGTTTCAACGACCTGCATAGCGGCACGTCTCTGCGCGCCTGGCTGGCCGAGACCTGTGCGGCGCACGCGCCCGCGTGCAGGCTCGAGGTCGAGGTCAGCGGCGAGGCCTTTCGCACCGAAGCAGGACCGTTCGTCACGGCCCTCAGCCGCGCGGTGGCGAGCCAGACGGGGATGACGCCGCGTCTCGATACCAACGGCGGCACCTCGGACGCGCGCTTTATTGCGCGCTATTGTCCGGTTGCGGAGTTCGGCCTGGTCGGCGCAAGCATGCACAAGGCGGACGAGTGCGTCCCACTGGCCGATCTCGATCGCCTTACCGCGGTCTACCGCGCCTTTCTTGAGGAGCTGCCGGCATGAAGCGACCCCTGCAGCGGCGAGGGCCGAAGCGGATGGGAGGCGTGGTGCAGGGACTGCTGCTGATCGCGCGTGGCAGGCCCGAGGGACTGGATTGCTTCGGCGCCACGCCGGATGCGTTCCTTGCGGCGCTGTCGCCCTGGCTCGCCTTCCTGCTCGTCGGCCTGCTGATGATCATGCTGCGTGAGCCCAGCGCCGTCGGCTTCAGCCTGATCCTGCTGTCGCTCTGCGCGTTGCTGCTGCCGCCCGTGCTGTCGCACCTGATGGCACGGTTCTGGGAGCGCAGCGCCTTTTGGCTGCGCTACGCCACAGCGACGGCCTGGTGCGAATGGCTGGTGATCGTCGCCTATGCCGCCTCGCTGCTGGTGGTTGCCCTGTTGCTCAAGCTCGGGGTGCCGGCACCGCTCGCGGGAATCACCTTCGTCGGGCTGATCGCCTGCTATTGGCTGTGGCTGCACTGGTTTTTGGCCTGGCGCGGACTGGCGCTGGGCTGGTGGCGTGCGGCCATTCTGGTGGCGCTGGTGGTGATCTCGACGGCGGTGCTGTGCGGCCTGGCGCAATTGCTGCCGCCGCATGTGGGCATGTTTGCCATGCAGGGTACCGCCTGATCAGGCGGCGAACGGATCCTGTGGGTAGGTGACCGCAACCAGGCAGAGCCCGGCCGCCGGCGCGGTCGGACCAGCACTTGCGCGGTCGCGCGCGGCCAGCGCCTCGGTGACGCGAGACGCCGGCCAATGGCCGTCCCCGACCAGCTTGAGCGTGCCGACCATGTTGCGCACCTGGTGGTGCAGGAACGAGCGCGCATGCGCCTCGATTTCGATGACGTCGTCGCTGCGGCGCACCACGAGCGCATCGAGCGTGCGCACCGGGCTGCGCGCCTGGCAGGCGGCGGCGCGGAATGATGTGAAATCGTGCCGCCCGAGCAGCAGCCCGGCGGCCTCCGCCATTGCCGACGCATCGAGCGGGCGCTTGACGTGCCAGACCCGGCCGGCCGCCAGCGCCGCCCGGCTAGGCCGGTTGAGAATGCGATACGCGTAGGCACGGCCAATGGCGGAGAAGCGCGCGTGCCAGCCGGCCGGCGCCGGCGCCGCCGCCGTGACCACGACCGGGTGCGGCTTGAGATGGAAGTTGAGCGCGTCGCGCAGGTGGTCCGCGGAGAGCCGCGCGGCGAGAGCTTCCGGCAGGTCGAGCTGTGCCACTTGGGCTGCCGCATGCACGCCGGCGTCGGTGCGTCCGGCGGCGAGGACTGCAAGCGGGACGCCACCGGCCAGCCGCGTCGCGGCCTCCTCCAGCACCGCCTGCACCGAGACGCCAGAGGCCTGACGTTGCCAGCCCACGAACGGGCCGCCGTCATATTCGAGCCTTAGCGCCCAACGCCCAACCGGTTGGGGCTCAGCCAAACCGGGTGCCGGGAGGCAGCGCATGACCGCGCAGGAACGCCGTTGCCGCAAGTGGCTTGCCGCCGGGCATCTGCAGCCTGGTGATGCGCAGCGTCCCGGCGCCGGTCGCGACCAGCAGATTGTCGTCGAGGATGGTGCCAGGGGCGATAGTGCCGGGGGCGATAGTGCGGGGGACGATAGTGCCAAAGACGGCGGCCGCCGCGCCCGAGGAGGCGACCTCGGCGGCGAGCAGCTTCAACGCGACGCCATTGAGCAAGGTAAAGGCGCCGGGCCATGGGTGCATGGCGCGGATCCGTCGGTCGATGGCCGCAGCCGGCTCCGACCAGTCCAGCCTGCCATCCTCGCGCGCGAGTTTCGGCGCGTAGGTGACGCCGTCCGTCGGCTGCGCGCGCGGTGCCGGCGGGTTTGCCAGCACGTCCAGGATCAGTCGCGCGCCCAGGGGGGCGAGAGCGTCGTGCAGGCTTTGCGCGGTGGTGGAGGATGTGATCGGCACCGTGCCCGTGCGCAGCATGGGTCCGGTATCGAGCCCCGCCTCCATCTGCATGATGGTAACGCCGGATTGCGTATCGCCGGCGAGGATCGCAGCCTGGATCGGTGCTGCACCCCGCCAGCGCGGCAGCAGGCTCGCGTGGATATTCAGGCAGCCACGGCGCGGCGCGGCCAGCATCGAGGCGGGCAGCAACAATCCGTAGGCGGCGATCACCGCTGCGTCGAGATCGAGTGCCGCGAACGCCGCCTGCGCCTCGGTATCCGCGCGCAGCCGTGCCGGGGTGCGGACCTCGAACCCCCACCGGAGCGCCTCCTCATGCACCGCCGAGCGACGCACGGACTTGCCGCGTCCGGCCGGGCGCGGCGGCTGGGTATAGACGGCGGCGATCCGGTGACCGGCCTCGCGCAGGGCCCGTAGCGCCGGCACGGCGAAGTCCGGCGTGCCCATGAAAGCGAGCTGGAGGGTGCTCATCCCGGCTTGCTCTTTTGTTCCTTGGCCAGCCTGCGCATCAGCATGCGGCGCTTCAGCGGCGAGAGATGATCGACGAACAGCACGCCGTCGAGATGGTCGATCTCGTGCTGGACGCAGGTGGCGAGCAACCCGTCGGCCTCCAGCGCGTGGGTGCCGCCATCCAGATCCTGGTAGCGCACCCGAACGCGCTCCGGGCGCACCACCTCGGCATACTGGTTGGGCAAGGAGAGGCAGCCCTCCTCGCGTGAGACCAGGGTTTCGCTGGCCTCGATGATCTCCGGGTTGACCAGGACGATCGGGGCTCTGACGTCGTTCTCCATCAGGTCGACAATAGCCAGCCGCATGCCGAGCCCCACCTGCGGCGCGGCCAGCCCAATCCCCGGCGCCTGATACATCGCCGCGAACATCCTTGGCAGCAATGCCCGCAAGTCGGCGGCATCCTGCGGACGCACCAGGCGGGTCGGCTGCCGCAGCATGGCGTGCGGCGCGATCAGGATGGCGAGCGGGTCAGCCGCCGGTTGGGTGAGGTCCATGCGGGCGATGTAGCGGTGCATGCCAGCTTCGCCAAGACTGGTGCCAGGGCGGCCGTCAAGCTTGCGTGGAGCTGTGGTCAAACCATATCGTATGACACCGCAACGCCGTATCGGGTTGGTGGATTCGTCTCGCTCCAAGGAGGAGGCTCTATGTCAGGCCGGCTTTTTGCATCGCCTTTGTTTCTGGGGTTCGACCATCTCGAGCAGATGCTCGAACGCGCCTCCAAGACATCCTCGGATGGCTATCCGCCCTATAATATCGAGCAGATCAGTGCCATTGGGCTGCGGATCACGCTGGCGGTCGCGGGCTTCGAGATGGAGGATCTGCAGATCACCCAGGAGGACAACCAGCTGGTCATACGCGGTCGTCAGAACGATGACAGCGCCGGCAGGGTGTTCCTGCACCGTGGCATCGCGGCCAGGCAGTTCCAGCGGGCCTTCGTGCTGGCCGAGGGAATCGACGTCGGCAGCGCTTGGCTCGATCGGGGCCTGCTGCATATCGATCTGGCGCGTCCGCAACCGGAGGTCCGGGTCAGGCGAATCGAGATCTCGCGCGCGGGGGCGCCATTGGACGTGCCTGGGCGTGCCAAAGGTGCGAATGATGCGCTGGCCGGGCGGCGGGCCAAGGCGGCTGACGAGCCCGACGCTGAGTCGGGCGAAATCGTCCGTACCCCCTCGCGTGTCCCGCGAGTTGTGCGCTCGGTTGCCATCGAAGACTGAAACCAGTGGGACGGGCGCTGACGTTGCTCAGCGAGGACGACTGCGCGCTTATGCAAGGAACAGGACCATGAATTCGACCGACGACCAGCAGACGAACGACCAGGCCAGGCACGGAACGCCTACTTTGGTTGACATCCGGCACTTGTCCGTAGAGCAGTTGCAGGCGCTTGGGGTGTCCCAGATCGCGTATGTGCGTCCGGTTCTTGTCGACGGCAACGCAGCGTTCGCTATCCATGCCGCGGACGGCACGCCGATGGCGGTTGCCGGGGACTGTGACGTGGCGTTCGCCGCCATCCGCCAGCACGAGATGATGCCGACGCTTGTTCATTAAGGCTGGGGGGGGGTCACCAAACCCGACTCACCGTCCGGCAGGGTCGAGCCAGCCGATGTGACTGTCGGGACGGCGATAGACGACGTTGATCTCGCCACTGGCGCTGTTGCGGAACATCAGGACGATCTGATCCGCAAGGTCGAGCTGCATCACCGCCTCGCCGACAGAGAGATGCGCGATGTCGGTCGCATGCTCGGCGATGATCGTGGCATAGGCGCCATTGGCAGCGCCATTACGGGCACCCGCTTCGGCCGGCTGGCCGTCGTCGTCCTGCCTGAGCACATATTGTCTGCCAATTTCCGGACGGCGCCGCTGCACCAGGTCTCGGGAATGCTCGTTGACCCTGCGGCGGTAGCGTCGCAGCCGCTTGGCGATGTGCTCCGCCGCATCGTCAAAGGCGCCATGCGCGTCTGCCGCCTCGCCTTCCCCGCGGAGCAGCAGGCCACGCGCCGCGCGCACGTTGATGTCGCAGGTAAAGAAGCTGCGCGCCCGTCCAAAGGTGACATTGGCCTCGAGTGCGTTGTCGAAGTATTTTTCGGCAATCACGTCGAGATGAGCGGTCACCCGGGTGCGCAAGGCGTCCGAGAGATCGATCTGTTTGCCGGCGACGTTGATCTGCACGCGTGTTCACTCCCCCAGCGATGATGGGAGGCGGCGCTGTCGCTCAACCGGAGACGGCCTTCTCCCGCTTGCGCTGGACGGAGCTTGGGATCCGCAGCGCCTCACGATATTTGGCCACGGTACGTCGGGCGATGTCTACGCCCTCACGGCGAAGTGCTGCCACGATGGCGTCATCAGACAGGGTGGCGCGCGGGCTCTCGGCGCCGATCATGCCGCGTATGCGGTGACGGACCGCTTCAGCACTGTGGCTCTCGCCGGTGACCCCAGCAATCGCGGTAGTGAAGAAGTATTTCAGTTCGAACAGCCCACGTGGCGTGGCGATGTATTTGTTCGCGGTGACCCGGCTGACGGTGCTTTCGTGCATCGCCACCGCCTCGGCGATGTCGCGCAGAATTAGCGGCCGCAGATGACCGACGCCGCCCACGAGAAAGGCGTCCTGGCGGCGCATCACCTCACCGGCGACCTTCAGGATGGTCTGCGCGCGTTGCTGGAGGGATTTCACCAGCCAGTTGGCGCTGGCCAGCTTTTCCGCCAGGAACAGCCGCTCCTCGCGTCCGCCCCGCAACGAGACACGGGCGTGAAATGCCTCGCTGACCAACAGCCGAGGCAATGTGTCGGGGTTGAGCTCCAGGATCCAATCGCCGTTCAGGCCGTGACGCATTAGCACGTCCGGCATGATCGGTGGCGAGGAGCCGGTGTCGTAGCCGGTGGCGGGCTTCGGATCGAGCGCCCTGATTTCGGCGATCATGTCCGCGAGGTCCTCGGCATCGACGCCGCAGAGCGCCTGCAGCCGCTTGTGCTCGCGCCGTCCAAGCAGATCGAGGTTGTCGAGCAGGGCCGCCATCGCCGGGTCGAGCCGGTCACGCTCGGCGAGCTGCACGGCCAGGCAGGTGCGCAGGTCGGGCGCGAATAGGCCGATCGGATCGAAGCGCATCATTCGCGCCCGCACTGCCGCCACCCGCTCGATTGGCGTGCCCAGGGCCGCGGCCAGCACAGCATCCTCGGTCGCCACCCGGCCGGCCGGGCAGAGCAACGCGATCAGATGGGCGCCGATCAGCCGGTCGACGGGATCGGCGAAGCTCAGCCGCAATTGCTCGCCGAGATGGTCGCGCAGGCTGCGCGGCTCCCCCGCGACGTTCTCGATGAAGTAGCCGTCGCCATCGCCGGTTCTGCCGGACGCGGCGAAGTCCTGCGTTCGCTGGGTCGCCCCATGCTCGTGCGCGGGTGACTGGTCGTCATAGCCGCCGGCGTCGAACTGCTCGGCATAGTCGGAATCGAGCGGGGCTGCTTCCCGGGCCGGCAGCGTGCCGGCGCCGATCAGCAGGTCGCTGCCGAGCAATGCGGCCTCGCGCCCTGCGACCGGCCGCTGATCCAGGGCTGGCCGTTCGAGCACCGCGTCGGCGGTCTCGTCGCGCTCAAGTAACGGGTTGCGCTCAAGCTCCTCCTCGATGAACGCCGCGACTTCGAGGTTGGTGAATTGCAGCAGCTTGATGGCTTGACGCAGCTGCGGCGTCATGATCAGCGATTGGCTCTGCCTGAGTTCCAGCCGTGGTCCGAGTGCCATGGGAGACGAAGCTACAACGAAAAGCGCTCGCCGAGATATACGCGCCGGACATCCTCGTGCGCGACGACCTCCTCGGGGGCGCCCTGCATCAGCACCTCGCCGCCATGCATGATGTAGGCGCGGTCGATGATCTCCAGGGTCTCGCGGACGTTGTGGTCGGTGATCAGCACGCCGATGCCGCGATGCTTGAGGTGGGAGACGAGGTCGCGGATCTCGCCGACGGCGATCGGGTCGATGCCGGCGAGCGGCTCGTCGAGCAGGATGTAGCTGGGTTGGCTTGCCAGCGCGCGGGCGATCTCCAGGCGCCGTCGCTCGCCACCCGAAAGGGCCAGCGACGGCGAGCGACGCAGCTTGGTGATGCCGAACTCCCGCAACAGCCCGTCCAGCATCATCTCGCGCCGTCCGAGGTCGGCCTCGACCACTTCCAGGGCCGCCATTATGTTCTGCTCGACATTCAGGCCGCGGAAGATGCTGGCTTCCTGCGGCAGGTAGCCGATGCCCAGCCTGGCACGGCGATACATCGGCAACTGCGTGATGTCGGCGCCGTCGAGGCTGATCGCGCCCTCGTCCGGCTGCACCAGTCCCACGATCATGTAGAAGGTGGTGGTCTTGCCGGCGCCGTTCGGCCCGAGCAGCCCCACCGCCTCGCCCCGCTGCACCCGGATCGAGACGTTGTGCACCACCGCGCGCTTCTTGTAGGACTTGCCGACGGCATGCGCGATCAGCCCGGCGCCGTCCTCGGGTCTGGAGGCAGCGGCGGCGGCGTGGTCGGCTGCGTCCAGCTTGCGTGGCGGGATCTCGTTCACGGTTTTGTCGGTCCGGAGCCGTTCTCGCCCGGGACAATCAGGCCGCGCACGCGCGCACCAGGCGCTTCGGTCATGGTGGCGAGCCCGGTATGCATGTTGACAATGGCCGCGGCCCCATTGAGCTGGTTCTGACCACGCGTGATGTGGACATTGCCGACGATACGCGCAATGCCGCTCGCCGGCACATACACGCCGCGGTCGCCGGTCACCGTCTCGGTGCGGGTGCGCACCACAACATCGCCGAAGGCGTCGACCTTGCGCAGCTTGCCGGAGGCCGCGACGGCGTCGGTGCCTGGTTTCGGCGCCGGCGCCGCCTTGTCCGCGTCTGGCGCGTCGCTGTAGCCGACCAGCACGTCGGCGCGCAGCCGTCGTCCGTCGTTGCTGGTCACCGTGGCGTCGCCGCGACCGACCGACATGCGGGTCTTCGACCAGTATTCCATCTCGTCGCGCGCGGTCAGCACGTCGGTGGGCGTGGTCAGGCGCAGCGCGTGGCCGGTCAGCACCAGCACCGCCTGGTCGATGTCGTAGACCGCATGGTCGCCCCAGGCCTGGTCGGTGGCGGTGAAGATATGCACATGGCCGAACGCCTCCAGCCGGTAGATTTCGTTGGCGCCGGTGTCGTCGATGGCGCCGCCGGGCTTTGACGCCGCTTCGGTCGCCTTTGGGGCCGCACCGGGCTTCTTGCGGTAGAAGGCAACCAAGCGGTCGGCGGTGACCGTGACGTTGCCGCGCACCGCCTGCGCGTCGCCATGGGCGGTGACCGTCTGCGCCTTCTGGTCCCAGTCGAAGCCGCCGCGCGCGGTCACCGTAATCTGCCCGCCATGCGACAGATCGATCGCCTGCGCCCAGGCCGGCGCGGCCGAAAGCCACAGGCAGCACACGGCGAGGAGGATCAGTCCCAGTCTCATCGCGCGCGAGTCCTCATCGCGCAGGAGTCGGGGCGCGGTCGTCGTTCAGCACCAGACGCGCCGGGCCGCGAAATTGCGCCACCCCGTCACGCTGCGAGACGAAGTCGCCCTGGGCGTCAAGCACGCCGAACGGCCCCTCGGCATGCACCCAGTCGTTGGCGGCGAGCACCCCGCGCTTGATGTCGATCGTGGCATTCGGTGCATGCATCAGGGTGCCATCATCGCGATAGAGAGTAACGCCGCCGGACAGGTCCAGGATCTGCTCATGCGGCATGTAGACCCCGGCGCGTGCGTGCACCAGCATCCAGCGACCGTCACGGCTCAGCGTGTCGGCAATCGGCCGGGTCAGATTTATCTGGTCGGGGCCAACCTGGCGGGCCTCGTCCGCCGTGATCATGTAGGGCTGGCCGTGTGCATCGAGCCCATGATAGCGCACGCCCTGCATCTGACCGCTGCCGGCCTGCACCGCGGCGACCTGCCGGTAGGCGACACGACCGGCATTCACCGCCCGGTCAAATTCCGGCCAGGCCGCGATCGAACCGAGCAGCACCAGGGCCGCGAGCGGCAGCAGCCACTTGGTCCAGACCAGCAGCAGCCGGCGGCGGGCCTGGGCATGCTTGCTGGGGGGCCGCCGGAGCAGGCCCCGGTCCAGACCCCCAAACCGCTCGAACTCCGGCCTGCTTCCCGATCCTCGCTCTGGCGGCCGCTGCTCCATCGTCTCACACGATCCCGGCACGCAGCAGGTCGTGCACATGCAGGATGCCGATCGGACGCAGCCCATCCTCGACCACGAACAGGCTGGTGATCGGCCGCGGCCCGGCATTCATCAGCCGCAGGGCTTCCGCCGCCAGCAGGCCGGGTGCGATCGTGCGCGGCGCGCGGTTCATGACCTCGCCGGTGCGCAAGCGTGCCAGGTCGCGACCGGCACTTGGATCCAGCGCCCGACGCAGGTCGCCATCGGTGATGATGCCGACCAGACGCCCGTCTGTGCCGGTAATGCCGAGGCAGCCGAACGCCTTGCCGGTCATCAGCATCACCGCTTGCAGCATCGGCAGGTCGGGACCGGCGAGCGGCATCGCTTCCCCGGTATGCATCAGCTCGGCGACCCGTCGCAGCCGCGCGCCGAGCCTGCCACCCGGATGGAAGACGCCGAAATCGCCCGGCCCGAAGCCGCGTCGTTGCAGCAGCGCCACCGCGAGCGCGTCACCGAGGGCGAGCTGCATGGTGGTGCTGGTGGTCGGTGCCAATCCCATCGGACAGGCCTCGGCTGCTTCCGGCAGGGTCAGCACGATGTCCGCGGCGCGCGCCAGCGTGCTGTCGGCGCGCGAGGTGATCGCGATCAAGGTGAGGCCGAAGCGCTTGCAATGGGCGATGACGTCGGCGAGTTCGGCGGTCTCGCCGGAGTTCGACAAAGCGAGCACCGCGTCACCAGGCTGGATCATGCCGAGATCGCCGTGCGAGGCCTCGGCGGGATGAACGAACAGCGACGGCGTGCCGGTCGAGGCCAGGGTCGCCTGGATCTTGCGCCCTATATGGCCGGACTTGCCGATCCCGCACACCACGAGCCGGCCGGGCAGGGCGGCGATCGCATCGAGGGCTGCGACCAACCCGTCGCCAAGCGGCGCACCTGGGGCAAGCGCGCTGGCCAGCGCATCCAGGCCGCCAGCTTCGGCGCGCAGCACGTCGACCGCAATGCGCAGATCCTGGTCGGCCATCGTGGCAAGGCGCTCATTCATCCGGAGGCTGTACGGCGTGGCCGCGGCGCGCGTCAAATCCCTGTCCTCAGTGGGCGAAGAGGTCCGGATCCTCATAGCCGAGCACGTCGAGACGGGCGCGCGTCGGCAGGAAGGCGAAGGCCTCGAGTGCCAAACCCAGCCGATCCTCGCGCACCAGCAAGCCCTCCAGCCGCTCCCACAGCGCATGCAGATGCAACACATCGGAGGCGGCGTAGCTCAACTGCTCCGGGGTAAGTGCCGCCGCACCCCAGTCCGAGCTCTGTTGCTGCTTGTTCAGCTCGACACCGAGCAGTTCGCGGCAAAGCTCGCGCAGGCCATGCCGGTCAGTGAAGGTGCGCACCAGCTTGGCCGCGATCTTGGTGCAGCGCACCGGCGCGACGGTGATCCCCAGCGCATGCTGCAGGATACCGACATCGAAGCGGGCGAAATGCATCAGCTTGAGCAAAGCCGGATCGGCGAGTAGGCGTTTCAGGTTCGGGCAATCGGCGCCACGGCCGCCGAGGCTCGCGGGAATGATCTGCACCAGATGCACCTGCCGCTCGACGCCGGACGGCGCACCACAAAGCTGCACCAGGCAGAGCCGATCGCGATGCGGCCTGAGCCCCATGGTCTCGGTATCGACGGCAACTGCGCCCTCGAAGTCCAGATCGTCGGGGAGGTCATGGCGATGCAGATGCAGGGTGGCGTTCGGTATGAACTGCGTGATGCTCATCTCGCCGCCCCCATCCGTCTGGTGCCCAGGAGAAGACTCGAACTTCCACGTCCTTTCGGACACAGGTACCTGAAACCTGCGCGTCTACCAATTCCGCCACCTGGGCAGAGGTGCGTGGCAGCGGCGTCTAGCGGGGCGCCGCGGCGGCGTCAACTGCCAGGACGCGGCACTGGGTCGGAACCAGGGCCGCCAGCCGGCGCATGGGTCGCGTGCCGCATTCCCAGGCCCGACGACTACGGCCGTTCGCCGCGACCGCAAAATCGACGGAGAGGTTCAAGATCTCCCGTCTATTGAGCGCGTTGCGGCGTTTGGATAGGCATGCCGCGTAAGGAGTGGGCGAGTGGGTGATCTGATGACGACGCGCAATGTGGCGACCGTGTTCGGCGGCTCGGGCTTTCTGGGGCGCTATATCGTCAAGCGGCTGGCCGCGCGCGGCGATGTCGTGCGGGTCGCGGTGCGCAATCCGGCGCGGGCCAATGTGCTGCGGCCGATGGGACGGGTCGGGCAGGTGGTGCCGTTCTTTGCCTCGATCACCGACGACGCCTCCATGGCGCGGGCGGTCGAGGGGGCAGGCACGGTGGTCAACCTGGTCGGGTTGCTGGCGGAGGGCAAGCAGGGGGATTTCACCCGGATCCATGAGGAGGGCGCGGGCCGCGTGGCGCGGGCGGCGCGCGCGGCGGGGGTGGCGAGCCTCGTACAGATGTCGGCGATCGGCGCCAGCCCGGACAGTCCGAGCAAGTACGGCACCAGCAAGTTCGCCGGCGAGGAGGCGGTGCGCGCGGCGTTTGCCGAAGCGATCGTGCTGCGGCCCTCAATCGTGTTCGGGGCGGAGGACGCGTTCTTTAACCGCTTTGCGGCGATGAGCCGGCTGGCCCCGGTCATGCCGGTGTTCTGTGGCGATACCCGCTTCCAGCCGGTCTATGCCGGCGACGTCGCCGACGCGGTGATCGCCTCCCTGGGTAATCCGGACCTGGTCGGCGGCACGTTCGAGCTGGGCGGCCCAAAGGTCTGGCGGTTTCGCGAGCTGCTGTCCTGGATGCTCAGCGAGCTGCGGCGAAAGCGGATCATGATCGACGTGCCGATGGGTCTGGCGCGCATGCAGGCGACGCTGCTGGAGTTTGTCCCCGGCAAGCCGCTGACCCGCGACCAGTTGGCGATGCTCGCGCGCGACAATGTGGTGGGTGAGGGGGCGGCGGGGTTCGAAGCCCTGGGTATCCTGCCGACGCCGCTGGAGCTGATCGTGCCCGGCTATATCGGCCGCTACCGCGCCGGCGGCGGCAAGCGAGATGTGCCGGAATAGGGCCGCTTCGGGCCTGATACTCTGGAGCCTTGCGCCTGCCGCAGAGTGGGTGTGATGATAATAGGCCGGACAGGACAGTAAACCTGTCTTTTACCGGCATGGCCGTTGCCATAATCTCGCCGCATGGCCGAGCGCATGCTGCAATTCACCCACGTGGCGCAACATCAACCCGACAAGCGTGGGGTGGGTGAGCGGCGCGTCGATTTCGACGAAATCTACCGCGCCTTCAAGGTCGAGGAGGCCGAGGCACAATCTGGGCGCTGCTCGCAATGCGGCGTGCCGTTCTGCTCGGTGCATTGCCCGCTGTCGAACAACATCCCGGACTGGCTCAAGCTGACCGCCGAGGGGCGCCTCGACGAGGCCTACGAGGTCAGTTCGGCGACCAACAACTTCCCCGAGATTTGCGGCCGGATCTGCCCGCAGGACCGGCTCTGCGAGGGCAACTGCGTCATCGAGAAAAGCTTCGAGAGCGTCACCATCGGCGCCGTCGAACGCTTCATCACCGACACCGCCTTCGAGCGCGGCTGGGTGCGCCCGATCGCACCAAGGATCGAGCGGTCGCAATCGATTGGCATCGTAGGCGCTGGGCCGGGCGGCCTGGCGGCAGCCGAGCAGCTCCGCAAGCAGGGATATCAGGTCCATATCTATGATCGCTACGACCGCATCGGCGGCCTGATGATCTACGGCATTCCCGGCTTCAAGCTGGAGAAGGAGATCGTGCTGCGGCGCCACGCGCTGCTTGAGGCGGGCGGCATCCAGTTCCATCTGGGTCAGAGCGTCGGTGACGTCGATGACGCCGAGACGATTGCCTTCTCGACCCTGCGTGAGCGGCATGACGCGGTGCTGATCGCCACCGGCGTCTACAAGTCGCGCGATATCGGTGGCCCCGGATCGGGCCTCGACGGGATCGTCAAGGCGCTCGATTACCTTACCGCCTCGAACCGGTCAGGGCTCGGCGATACGGTGGCCGATTTCGAGAGCGGCCTGCTGAATGCGCACGGCAAGCGTGTGGTTGTCATCGGCGGCGGCGACACGGCGATGGACTGCGTCCGCACGGCGGTGCGCCAGGGAGCGGCGTCGGTGAAGTGCCTCTACCGGCGCGACCGCGCCAACATGCCGGGTTCGCTGCGCGAGGTCGGCAATGCCGAGGACGAGGGCGTCGAATTCGTCTGGCTTGCCGCTCCCGAGGCCTTTCTCGGCGACGGCCGCGTCACCGGCGTGCGCGCGGTGCGCATGAAGCTCGGCATGGCCGACGCCACGGGGAGGGCCGCGGTGGGACCGGTGGCAGACAGCGCCTTCACCCTGCAAGCCGACCTGGTGATCAAGGCGCTCGGCTTCGATCCCGAGGATCTGCCGACCTTGTGGGGCGAGCCCGGCCTGGAAATCTCGCGCTGGGGCACGCTCAAGGTCGGACGCACGTCGTTCATGACCAGCCTGCCCGGCGTGTTTGCCGCCGGCGACATCGTGCGTGGGGCCAGCCTCGTGGTCTGGGCGATCCGCGATGGCCGCGACGCCGCGGTTGCGATCCAAAGCCATCTCGCCGAGCGCGAACAGGTCATCCAGCGGGTCGCGGCAGAATGAGCAAGCAGGACCTCCCCGAAAGCGGGGCACTCGAAAGCGGGGGCGAATTCGTTGCCGCCTGGCAGGCCAATGCTGCGGCCTTGTCGGCGAGCTATGATCCGAGCCAGGAGCACGATGCCTGCGGCGTCGGCCTGATCGCGGCCCTCGACGGCAAGAAGCGACGCGACGTCGTGGAGGCCGCTGTCGCGGCACTCAAGGCGGTGTGGCATCGCGGCGCGGTCGATGCCGACGGCAAGACCGGCGACGGGGCCGGCATCCATGTCGAAATCCCGCAGGACTTCTTCGCCGACGCCATTGCCCGCACCGGCAGTCGCCCCGACGGCACCCTGATCGGCATCGGCATGGTGTTCCTGCCGAAGACCGACCTGGTCGCCCAGGAGCGCTGCCGCACCATTGTCGAGAGCCAGATCCTGGCGTTCGGCTACGGCATCCATGGCTGGCGACAGGTGCCGATCGACACCGCCTGCATTGGCGAAAAGGCGAACGCGACGCGGCCAGAGATCGAGCAGATCATGATCCGCAATCTCCTCCGCGTGGACGAGGCCAGCTTCGAGCGCGACCTCTATGTGATCCGTCGTCGCATCGAGAGGCAGGCGATCGCCGACCAGGTGAGCGAGCTCTATATCTGTTCGCTGTCGTGTCGTTCGGTGATCTACAAGGGCATGTTCCTGGCCGAGCATCTGACCGACTTCTATCCCGACCTGCTGGATGCCCGCTTCGTCAGTCGCTTTGCCATCTACCACCAGCGCTATTCGACCAACACCTTCCCGACCTGGCGGCTGGCCCAGCCGTTCCGCAAGCTCGCCCATAACGGCGAGATCAACACCATCTCTGGCAACACCAACTGGATGAAGAGCCACGAGACGCGTCTCGCCGCGAATGAGCTCGACGGTCATATCGAGGACATCAAGCCGGTGATCCAGGCCGGCGGGTCGGACACCGCGGCCTTGGACAACGTCTTCGAGCTGCTGACCTTCACCGGCCGCGACGCGCCTATGGCGAAGTCCCTGATGATCCCGGCGGCGATCGTGCACGGCCCGGCGATGACCCAGGCGCATCGCGACATGTTCCTCTATTGTAACGCCGTGATGGAGCCGTGGGACGGTCCGGCGGCGATCTGCGCCACCGACGGACGCTGGGTGATCGCGGGCCTCGACCGCAGCGGTTTGCGTCCGCTGCGCTACACCATCACCGCGGCCAATATGCTGATCGTCGGCTCCGAGACCGGCATGGTAAAAGTGCCGGAAGGCGAGATCGTCGCACGCGGCCGGCTCGGACCGGGCCAGATCGTAGCACTCGACCTCGAGACCTGTGCGTTCCACGACGATGATGGGCTGCTCGACCTGCTCTCCAGCAGGCAGGACTTTACCGCCTGGTCGGAGCGTATCCACCACATCGACGAGATCGTGCGCGCCGATGCCGCGGAACCCGTGCTGTATGCCGGCGAGCAGCTTCGCCGTCGCCAGCTCGCCGTCGGCACCACGCTCGAAGAACTGGAAATGATCCTGCACCCGATGGTTGCCGATGGCAGCGAGGCGGTCGGCAGCATGGGCGACGACACCCCGCTCGCGGTGATCTCCGACACCTATCGCGGACTTGCGCATTATTTCCGCCAGGCCTTCAGCCAGGTCACCAATCCGCCGATCGACAGCCTGCGCGAGACCAGGGTGATGTCGCTCACCACCCGGCTCGGCAATCTCGGCAATGTCCTGGACGAGCATGAGGGACAGTGCGACCTGCTGCAGCTTGAAACCCCGGTGCTGACCACCGGCGAGCACGCGGCCTTGCGCGAGTTCCTCGGCGAGTCCGCCTGCGTCGTCGACTGCACCTTCCCCGCCGCCGATGGCGAGGCCGGCCTGCGCGCCGCGATCGAGCGGATCAGGCGCGAGGCGGAGGAAGGCGTGCGCGCCGGCTGCGGCCATGTGTTTCTCACCGACGAGCAGCAGAGTGCCGAGTGCGCCTACATCCCGATGATCCTGGCCACGGGCGCTGTGCACACTCACCTCGTGCGCACCTCGCTGCGCACCTTCACCAGCCTGAACGTGCGCACCGCCGAGTGCCTCGACGTGCATGCCATCGCGGTGATGATCGGCGTGGGCGCCACCACGGTGAACCCGTATCTCGCCCAGGAGAGCATCGCCGACCGCCATCGCCGCGGCCTGTTCGGCGACGTCACGCTGGGCGCCGCGGTCGGCAAGTACCGCCGCGCGATCGACAAGGGCTTGCTTAAGACGATGTCCAAGATGGGCATCTCGGTGATCGCGTCCTATCGCGGCGGCTATAATTTCGAGGCGATCGGCCTGTCGCGGGCGCTGGTCGCCGAGTTCTTCCCCGGCATGCCGTCGCGCATTTCCGGCATCGGCCTGTCGGGGCTGGCGCGCAACGTGCTGAGCCTGCACGAAGCGGCCTGGAACGCGGACGCCGTGACCCTGCCGGTCGGCGGCCTGTACAAGATGCGCCTGCGCGGCGAGGTGCATGCCTTCGATGGCGGCCTGATCCACACCCTGCAAAGCGCGGTCGCCTCCGACAGCTTCACCACCTACAAGCGCTATGCCGATGCCATACGACGCGGCAAGCCGGTGGCGTTGCGCGATCTGCTGGATTTCCGCGAGGGCCGCACGCCGATCGCCGTCGAGGATGTCGAGAGCATCACCGAAATCCGCAAGCGTCTGCTGGCTCCGGGCATCTCGCTCGGCGCCCTCGGCCCGGAGGCGCACGAGACGCTCTCGATTGCGATGAACCGGATCGGCGCGCGCTCCGACAGCGGCGAGGGCGGCGAGGATCCGGCCCGGGCGCGTCCGCGTGCCAACGGCGACAATGCCAACTCCGCGATCAAGCAGATCGCCTCCGGCCGCTTCGGCGTCACCGCGCAGTATCTCAACGACTGCCGCGAGATCGAGATCAAGATGGCCCAGGGTGCCAAGCCCGGCGAGGGCGGCCAGCTGCCGGGCTTCAAGGTCAGCGGCCTGATCGCCAAGCTGCGCCACGCGACCCCGGGAGTGACGCTGATCTCGCCGCCGCCGCACCACGACATCTATTCGATCGAGGACCTGGCCCAGCTCATCTACGACCTCAAGCAGATCAACCCGGAGGCCACCGTCACCGTCAAGCTGGTGGCGCGCACCGGGATTGGCACCATCGCCGCCGGGGTGGCGAAGGCACGCGCCGACACCATCCTGATCTCCGGCCATTCGGGCGGCACCGGCGCCAGCCCGCAAACCTCGGTGAAATATGCCGGCCTGCCCTGGGAGATGGGGCTCGCCGAGGCGCATCAGGTGCTGATGCTCAACCGGCTGCGCCACCGCGTGAAGCTGCGCACCGATGGTGGGCTGAAGACCGGCCGCGACGTGGTGGTCGCCGCCATGCTGGGTGCGGAGGAGTTCGGCATCGGCACCGCGAGCCTGGTGGCGATGGGCTGCATCATGGTCCGCCAGTGCCACTCCAATACCTGCCCGGTCGGCGTCTGCACCCAGGACGAGGCGCTGCGTGCGAAGTTCGAGGGGACGCCGGAAAAGGTCATCAACCTGTTCAGCTTCATCGCTGAGGACGTGCGCAACATCCTGGCGTCGCTGGGGTTTACGTCGCTCAATCAGATCATCGGCCGCACCGACCTGTTGGCCCAGGTCAGCCGCGGGGCGGACTATCTCGACGATCTCGACCTCAACCCGCTGCTGGCGCAGGCCGACCCGGGCCCGCATGCACGCTATTGCACCCGTGAGGGCCGCAACGAGGTGCCAGACACCCTGGACGCGCAGATGATCGACGACAGCAAGCCGCTGTTCGAACACGGCGAGAAGATGCAATTGCACTACAACGTGCGGAACACCCATCGCGCCATCGGTACCCGGATCTCGTCGAAGATCGTCCGCCGCTTCGGCATGGCGACCCTGGCACCTGGCCACCTTACCGTGCGGCTGCGCGGCTCGGCCGGCCAGTCGCTTGGCGCGTTCGCGGTGCAAGGCCTCAAGCTCGAGGTGATCGGTGACGCCAACGACTATGTCGGCAAGGGCCTTTCGGGGGCCACCATCATCGTGCGCCAGGCGCCGTCCTCGCAATTGTCGAGCCACGAGAATGCGATCATCGGCAACACCGTGCTGTATGGCGCGACTTCGGGCGCGTTGTATGCCGCGGGGCAGGCGGGCGAGCGCTTCGCCGTGCGCAACTCCGGCGCCGTTGCGGTGGTCGAGGGCTGCGGCTCAAACGGCTGCGAATACATGACCGGTGGCACGGTGGTGATCCTCGGGCCGGTCGGCGACAATTTTGGCGCGGGCTTCACCGGCGGCACCGCCTTCGTCTATGACCGCGCCGGCGCCTTCGAACTCAGGGTCAATGCCGACACGCTCGGCTGGAGCCGCGTCGAGGGGGCGGCCGAGGCCGAGCTGCGCGGCCTGGTGGAGGCGCATGCGCGCGAGACCAGCAGCCGCTTCGCCGCGCTATTGCTACATGAATGGAGTGCCGCGTTGCCGTATTTCTGGCACGTCGTGCCGAAGGAATACGCCCGCGCGCTGAACCGGGCGGCACCGCAGGAGTTGGCGCTCCGGGCGTAGACCCTGAGTTTGTCCCGGAGTATCGCATGCGCCCATCTTTGTCCCGCCGCCTCCTGCTCGGCGGGTTCGCGGGCGCGAGCCTCGCCACGCGAGGCTCGTTTGCGGCAGCAGCGCCGGCGCGCACCATCGGCGTTGGCTGCTGGGGCGGTGCGTTCGCGGCCGCACTTGACGCGGTGGTAGCGCCGCCGCTGCTGCGCAACGACCACATTACCGTTCGTCAGGTTGTCTCCGACGAGCAGGACCGGGTGATGCGCGTGGTCACGCCGACGCCGCAGACCCGGCTGGATGTGGCGCTGCTCTCCGACACTGACGCCTATCGCCTGTCGCTGGCGCAGCTCTTCGTGCCGGTGACCACAGACGGGGTCAGGAGCCTGCCGCGCATCCTCCCCGGCATGCGGGCACCTTACGGCGTGCCGCAGAGCCATACCGCGCTGTGCATCGTCTATGATCGCGCAAGGCTGCACGAAGCCGGGCTGGGCCGCGCGCCGCGCAGCTTCGAGGCGATGTTCAAGGCGGCGCAGCACGGCAAGGTCGGCTTTTCCAGCGAGCTCGCGATCCACAATCTGGCCGCCGCCGCGATCGCTCAGCGCAGCAAGTCGGCGACCTTGGAGGCAGGCAAGTCGACCTTTCTGTCGCTCAAGAAGAGCGGGGCGCTGCGTCTGTATCCGACCAACGACGCGCTTGGCGACGCACTCGCCAAGGGTGAGATCGTGATGGCGCCGATGTGGCGTGCACGCACCTATGTCTGGCAGCAGGCCGGCCGCGATGTGCGCGACAGCATTCCCGTCGAGGGCCTGATCCCGTTCAGCATCGTGGCCAGCGTGCCAAAGGGTGTCACCGACAGCCGCGCGGCGATGCTCACTCTTGAGGAACTGCTGCACCCGGAGACACAGGTCGCCATCGCCAAGCGAACCGGGCTGTTGCCGACGGTGATCGATGCGCATCTCGACGCGGCACTGCAACGCCGGATCGGCTTCACCGCCTTCGATCGAACCCACCTGCGCCCGCTCTCACTGGATGCAGTGGCGCGGCACGGCGTCGCCCTACGTCACTTCTGGGACCAGGAGCTCGCCTGACCGCCGGCAACCAAGGCAGCCTATGATGGCCCCTGTGCTTCAACAGTCCGGTGCCGAACAGACCCCGGCACCATCGAGCGGGCCCCGGCGGATCGCGGCGATGCTGCGCGTCGTCCTGCTCGGTATCGCGGCGGCGCTGGTGCTGTGGTTGTTCTCCAAGGTGCTGCTGCTGTTGTTCTTCGCGGTACTGCTGGCCTGCACGCTGCGTGGTGCCGCCGACGATCTCGCTCGCCTGACGCACCTGTCCAGCCGCCTGATCCTGGCGCTGATGACCCTGGTGATAATCGCTCTCGCCGCCGCCGCGTTCTGGTGGATCGGCCCGGCGTTGGCCGACCAGGGTTCCGATCTGGTCACCAGCCTGACCGGCGAGATCGACCGGCTGTCGAAGCATTATGGCTCGACCCGCTGGGGCAGCGCCATCGAGCAGCATTTCGGCGGCTTCTCGCCCAGCGCGATGCAGGTCGGCGCACCGGCCTTCACGGTGCTCGGCTACGCCCTGTCCGGGGTCGGCGACATCGTGCTGCTGTCGATCACCGCGCTCTATCTCGCGGTCACGCCTGAAGTCTATGAGCGCGGCGTGGTCAGTCTGGTGGCCATCCGGCATCGGCCGAGGGTGCTTGCGATCCTGCGCCAGATCGGTCGCACGCTGCGTCTATGGCTGCTCGGCCAGATGGTCGACATGGTTGCGGTCGGGGTCCTCGCCGCCATCGGGCTGTGGCTGCTTGGCGTGCCGGTGCCGCTGGCCCTCGGCGTGCTGGCGGGATTGTTGACGTTCATCCCTTATTTCGGCGCGATCGCCGCCGGGGTGCCTGGCGTGCTGGTGGCGCTGACGGTCAGCCCGATGGTGGCGCTTTACGCCGTGGGGGTGTTCCTGCTCTGCCACCTGATGGAGGGCTACATCCTCTCGCCGTTGCTGCAGCGTCGGCTGGTGGAACTGCCGCCGGCGGTGAGCCTGTTGTCGATGGCGGCGGCAGGCTCGCTGCTCGGACCGCTCGGCATCGTCATGGGAACCCCGCTGGCCGCCGCGATGATGGTGGCGGTGCGCGAAGGCTACGTCGTCGACGTGCTGGGCGACACCGAGGCGCATCACGACGACGAAGGCTGATCCCCGTGGCCCTTGGACGGGTCGCCGCGCGACATTACCTCCTCTGCTCGGCTTTGAACCCGGCGCGTCTCCCTCGAACAGGATATTTCTGCCCGATGCCCGACCTTTCACCGGCCATGCTCTCCCCTGACGCATTGCCGCATTGGGACCTGTCCGACCTCTATGATGGCCCTGAAAGTGCCGCCCTCGCATCCGACCTCGACTCCGCCGCGCGTCGGGCCAAGGATTTTGCGACCGCCCATGCCGGCAGGCTCGCCGGCTACGACGCGAAGGCGCTCACTGAGGCAATCGCCGAATACGAGCGTATCGACGAGTTGCTCGGGCGCGCCGCGTCCTACGGAGGATTGTTGTTCGCGGGAAATTCCTCGGACTCGCCGATCGCGCGGGCCAGCCAGTCGATCAGCGAGCGGGTGAACGCCATCGGTACCGACTTGGTGTTCTTCACGCTCGAGCTGAACCGTATCGAGGCACCCCCTGCCATAACGCGATGGCAGCCGTTCCTGCGCGACCTGCGGGTCTTCCGGCCGCACCAGCTCTCCGACGAGATCGAACGAACGCTGCACGAGAAGGAGGTGACCGGGCGCGCCGCCTGGAGCCGGCTGTTCGACGAGACGATCGCGGGCCTGCGGGTACGGATCGGCGAGGAAGAGCTGACCGTGGGCGATGCGCTGAACCGGCTTTCGGACCACGATCGCGCGGTGCGCGAGGCGGCCGCGCACGCTATCGGTGCGGTATTCGACTACAACATCAAGCTGTTTTCGCTGATCACCAACACCCTGATCAAGGACAAGGAGATCACCGATGGCTGGCGCCACTACCCGCGCTCGGGCAGTTCGCGCAACCGTGCCAACATGGTCGAGGACGAGGTGGTGGATGCCCTCGTCTCCGCCGTCACCGAGGCTTTCCCCCGCCTGTCACACCGCTACTACGTGCTGAAGGCGGGCTGGCTCGGTTTGGACAAGCTGGAGCATTGGGACCGCAACGCGCCGCTGCCCGGCGACGCGGACCGGCGGGTCGGCTGGGACGAGGCGCGTGCGCGCGTGCTCGGCGCCTATGGCGGTTTCGATCCCCAGCTCGGCGAGATCGCGCAACGCTTCTTCGACCATCCCTGGATCGACGCGCCGCCGCGGCCGGGCAAGGCGTCCGGCGCGTTCGCGCACCCCACGGTGCCCTCAGTGCATCCCTACATCCTGCTGAACTATCATGGCCGCACCCGCGACGTGATGACCTTGGCGCACGAGCTCGGCCACGGCATCCATCAGAGCCTAGCCGCCGAGCAGGGTTATCTGATGTCCGGCACGCCGCTGACCCTGGCCGAAACCGCCAGCGTGTTCGGCGAGATGCTGACCTTCCGCGCTTTGCTCGATGCCGAGACCGATCCCGCCCGGCGCCGTCTGATGCTGGCCGGCAAGGTCGAGGACATGCTCAACACCGTGGTGCGGCAGATCGCGTTTTATCGCTTCGAGACGCTGCTGCATGACGAGCGTCGGAGCGGCGAGTTGCTGCCCGAGCGGATTGGTGCGATCTGGCGCCAGGTGCAGACCGAGAGCCTGGGGCCGGCCTTCAACTTCACGCCCGATTACGACGTATTCTGGGCGTATGTGCCGCACTTCGTGCACTCGCCGTTCTATGTCTATGCCTATGCGTTTGGCGATTGCCTGGTGAACGCGCTCTACGGTGTGTTCGCCGGCGGCCATCCGGGGTTCCAGGCGAAGTACATCGAGATGCTGCGGGCCGGCGGCACCCGGCGCCACAAGGAGCTGCTGGCGCCGTTCGGGCTGGATGCGTCCGATCCGGCCTTCTGGCGGCGCGGGCTCGACGTGATCGCGAGCTTCATCGACGAGCTGGAGTCCCTCTGATGGCCGAACGCGATCTCGACCGCGCCGGCATGTTCGGCGAATTGCGCCGCCTGGCGCGCACCTCCGGCGCGGTCGGCGGCATTGCCGCCCGCCTCGCCGGCGAGCGTTTCGGCGTGCGCACCAACAAGACCGCGCACGCCGAGGATCTGCGTGCCGTGCTCGGCGGCCTCAAGGGGCCGCTGATGAAGGTGGCGCAACTGCTCTCGACGATCCCCGACGCGCTGCCGGACGAATATGCCGCCGAACTGGCGCAGCTCCAGGCGAACGCGCCGGCGATGGGCTGGTCGTTCGTGCGTCGCCGCATGGCCGCCGAGCTGGGGGCGGATTGGGAGCAGCGCTTTGCGCAGTTCGGCCGTGAGGCGGCGGCGGCGGCAAGCCTTGGTCAGGTGCATCGCGCGACCCTGCCGGACGGCCGCGATGTCGCCTGCAAGCTGCAATATCCGGACATGCCTACGACCGTGGAGGCCGACCTGCGCCAGTTGCGCGTGGCGATGGGCATCTACCACCGCATGGACAACGCGATCCAGCAGGACGAGATCTACAAGGAACTGGCCGAGCGGCTGCGCGAGGAACTCGACTACGAGCGCGAGGCGGCGCATCTGCGGCTGTATCGGCTGATGCTCGGCGACTTCCCGCTGGTGACGGTGCCCGAACCGGTGGAGTCGCACTCGACCAAGCGTCTGCTGACGATGCAGTGGGTGCAGGGAAAGAGCTTCAAGCAGCGTCTGGAGGAGGACCCGTCCCAGGAGAGCCGCAACCGGATCGCCGAGGCGCTGTTTGGTGCCTGGTATCGGCCGCTCTATGGCTACGGCGTCATTCACGGCGACCCGCATCTCGGCAACTTCCTGGTACGCGACGATGACGGGCTGAACCTGCTCGATTTCGGCGCGATCAGGATTTTCCCGTCGCGCTTCGTGCGCGGCATCATCGACCTCTACACGGCGATCCGCGACGACAACCAGGATCTCGCGCACCACGCCTACGAGACCTGGGGCTTCACCAATCTCAGCCGCGAAAAGATGGAGGTGCTCAACGGCTGGGCGCGCTTCCTCTACGAACCGTTGCTCGACGATCAGGTGCGTCCGATCCAGTTCTCGCCAGACCCGCAATATGGCCGGTCGGTCGTCGAGAAAGTGCATGCCGGGCTGAAGCGCACCGGCGGGGTCAAGCCGCCACGCGAGTTCGTGCTGATGGACCGCTCCGCCGTGGGCCTGGGGAGCGTCTTCCTGCGGCTCGGCGCGAAATTGAACTGGAGCCGAATGTTCAACGAGTTGATCGAGAACTTTAACGAAGCGGAGCTTGCCGAGCGACAACGCTCGGCATTGGCGGAGACTCGTGTGCCTCCGCCGTTGCAGCCGCGGCCCTGAAGCCTACTCCCCGGCGACGATGCGCAGCGTCGGGCGGGTCTGATGCGCGAGCTGGCGATAGACTGAGAGATAGTCGTTGGCCATGCGCCGGGCGGTGAAGCGCGTCTCGAAGCGGCTGCGGACGCGCTCTGGGCTGGTTTCGCCGAGACGCCCGACGGCGCTGATCGCGCTGGTCTCGTCCTCGACGATGAAGCCGGTCCGGCCGTCCTCGATGATCTCCGGCACCGAGCCGCGGTTGAAGGCGATCACCGGGGTGCCGCAGGCCATCGCCTCGATCATCACCAAGCCGAACGGTTCCGGCCAGTCGATCGGCATCAGCAGGCCGATCGCACCGGACAGGAAGGCCGGCTTCTGGCTGTCGTTGATTTCGCCGATCAGCTCGACCCCGTCGCCGAGCAGCGGACGGATCTTTTTGTCGAAGTACTCGACGTCGACCACGTCCACCTTCGCCGCGATCTTGAGCTTGATGCCGCAGGCACGCGCGATACGGATCGCCTTGTCGACGCCCTTCTCAGGGCAGATACGGCCGAGGAAGGCGAGATAATCGCGCGGACCGGGCTGCGGCGTGAGCAGATTGATCGGCAGGCCGTGATGGACGGTGCGGACATAGTTCGGCTGCGGCAGCGGACGGCGCTGGCTGTCGGAGATCGAGACCACCGGCGCCTGATCGAAGGCGCTGAACACCGGCTGCAGCTCCGGCAGGTCGAGCCGGCCATGCAGGGTGGTGACGAACGGCACCTTCTGGCGGCTGAAATAGGTGAACGGCCAGTAGTCCATATGGAAATGCAGCACGTCGAACTCGTCGATGCGTCGGGCGACCTGCTCCATCATCAGCATGTGCGGCGCGATCGGGTCACGGATCGCCGGATCCAGGCGCAGGGCGCGCGGCCAGCAGGCGTTCAGCTCGGCGCTGGTGACGCTGTCGCCGCTTGCGAACAAAGTGACATCGTGGCCAAGATTGACCAGTTCCTCGGTCAGGAACGACACCACCCGCTCGGTGCCACCATAGAGCTTCGGTGGTACGGCTTCGTGGAGGGGCGCAATCTGAGCAATACGCATAAAGTGGCTCCTTTTGAGGACATCGGAGAGTAAACACAGAGATCGCGGCAATTTATGGGCGAGCGCCTGACTTCTTCGCGTTAAATGTGCCAGCAATCCGGATTGTTGATGAACCTCCCGGAACGTCCCGGGTTTCTTCGCGTGTTTGTCCGTGCATTACTCTTCAGCGCCACCTGCATCCGGATAGGGATCGATGCCATCACACTCTGCCGACAGGCAGGTCACCATCTCGGACGCCGACCTCGTTCGACTGGCGCGCCGGCCGCTTGCCTTCATGTTCCGTTATCTGCTGCGCCACAAGCTGGCCCACTTGGGCATTCTGCTGTCGGTGATCGTCGCGGTCGGCTGCGCCGTCGGCTCGTCCTATGCCGTGAACTACCTGGTCGATACGCTGAATTCGCACGCGAATGGCCCGATGCGGCCGGTCTGGGCGGCGGTGGGCTTCCTCGGCGGCCTGATCGCCTTTGACAACATGGCCTGGCGGCTCGGCGGCTGGATTTCGACCACCGCCTTCGTCACCGTCACCGGCGACCTGCGGCGCGACCTGTTCCGCCATCTGACCGGGCACGCGCCGTCCTACTTCGCCGACCGCATGCCCGGCACCCTCGCCGGGCGCATCTCGACCACCGCCAACTCCATGTTCACGCTGGAGAATCTCGCGTTCTGGAACGTCCTGCCGCCCTGCCTGAACGTCGCCTTTTCGATCCTGCTGATGACCATCGTAAGCCCCTTGATGGCGGGTGTACTGGTGGTGCTGGCGGGGCTGCTGTCGTGGATGATGTTCCGCCTCGCCGCCGGCGGCCGGCCGCTGCACCATCGCTATGCCAGCGAGGCGGCGCGGGTTGATGGCGAGCTGCTCGACGTCATCAACAACATGCCGCTGGTGCGCGCCTTCGGCGCCACCCACCGCGAGCGTGGCCGCTTTGCCGACCGCATGAAGAGCGAGATGGGCTGGCGCAGCCGGTCGCTGCAGTACCTGGAAAAGCTGCGCCTGATCCATGCCGGACTGACCGCCCTGCTCACCGCCGGCCTGCTGGTCTGGGCGATCCTGCTTTGGCACGCGCATCGCGCCAGCGTCGGCGAGGTGGTCATGGTGACCAATCTCGGCTTCATGATCCTGCATGGTACGCGCGACCTCGCCGTGGCTTTGGTCGAGACCATCCAGTATGTCGCGCGCCTGGCCGAGGCGCTCAGCACGCTGCTGCTGCCGCACGACATGCCCGACGCCTCCGACGCCACCGGCTTTCACGGACCGGCCAGGGGCGAGGTGGTGTTCGATCAGGTGGTCTACGCCTATCCCGGCGGCGAGCCGGTGCTGGAAGGCTTCGACCTGCGGATCGAGGCCGGTACCCGGGTCGGGCTGGTGGGCCGCTCCGGCTCCGGCAAGAGCACCGTGCTCGCTCTGCTGCAGCGGCTGCGCTACATCCAGGGCGGCCATATCCTGATCGACGGCAAGGAGCTGGGCAAGCTGACCGAGGACGCGTTGCGCGCGGTGATCTCCGTGGTGCCGCAGGACGTCTCGCTGTTCCATCGCTCGGTCATGGACAACATCCGCTACGGCAAGCCGGAGGCGACCGACGACGAAGTACGCGCCGCCGCCGAGGCCGCCGAATGCAGCGACTTCATCGAGGCGATGGAGGATGGCTACAACACCCCGGTCGGTGACCGCGGCGTCAAGCTCTCAGGCGGCCAGCGCCAGCGCCTGGCCATCGCGCGCGCGTTTTTGCGTAACGCGCCGATCCTGTTGCTCGACGAGGCCACCAGTGCGCTCGACTCCGAGAGCGAGCTGCGTGTGCAGGAGGCACTCGACCGGCTGATGGTCGGCCGCACCGTGATTGCCGTGGCGCATCGGCTGTCGACCCTGCGTGACTTCGACCGGATCATCGTCATGCAATCTGGGCGTGTGTTGCAGGATGGCGCGCCGAACGATCTGGAACGCTCGGAGGGGGCCTACCGAGACCTCTTGAGCCTGCAGGCGATGACCATGGAGGACGTACACTGACGGCCCGATATCAAAAGCTTGTCGCCGAGAGCGTTTTGGTATCATAATGAAGAACTGGGCCCGCGCGCACCGCCGGGCCGCTTCAGGCCAGGTTGTAAAGCATGCGCATCGCTCTCTCCTCCGAACTCCCTGTTCGTCCGGGGATCCTGGGCGCTGCGTCGCGGGGATTCGGCCTCGATCATCGCATGACCCCGGACATGTCGAGCTCGGCGCGCGAAAACCTCAGCCAGCGCGCCTACCTGCGTATCCGCGCCTCCCTGATCCATAGCGAGCTGCATCCCGGCCAGCGGCTGGTGCTGCGGCCGCTCGCCGCCGAGCTGCAGCTCAGCCCGACGCCGGTGCGCGAGGCGCTGCTGCGCCTGGTGTCCGAGCAGGCGCTGACGCTCGACGAGCGCGGCTCCGCCATCGTGCCGGTGATCGGGCCCGACGAGTTCAGCGAAATCACCGAAGTCCGCTGCGACCTGGAGGGCCGCGCCGCCGCCCGCGCGGCGCTGCATGTCGGCGGCTCGGAGATCGAGCAGTTGCATTCGGTGGCGGCGGCCTACGGCGATGCCGAGCGCTGCTGCGACCGCGCGGCGATGTTGGCCAGCAATGCCGAACTACACCGGCTGGTCTGCCGCATGGCGCGGGCACCGCTGATCCTGCGCTTCCTGGAGGGGATCTGGATGCGCATCGGACCGGTCTACGCGCTCAAGCTGCAGGAACCAGCGACGCCAGCCGGCGAGTTCGGCGGCGGCGAGGCGCACGAGCGGCTTCTGGCGGCGCTGCGCGACGGCAACCCGGACGGCGCGCGCGCGGCGATCGTCGAGGACGTCCGGCGCAGCGCCGGCTGGCTGTCGCACTGCCTGCCGCAGGCGGCCCCGCTGCAGGCCGCGTGATGCCTGACGCGAGGCAGCCCTGAACGCCAACGGCAGGGGCAGGCCGTAGCCGGTCCGTGCCATAAACCCGTCTCTGCAACCGCTGCTGCGGCGTATCCCAGGGACGGATTCACCGATCGCGCCGGGCGTAAGCCGGGCTGCCGATCCCGCCTGCGATCAGATCACGATGCTGCTACCGGGGTCCGACACGCCCAGGAGCGTGAGCCTGGTGCCATCGGAAAGGCTCAACAGCGTGTTGCCGCCGCCGCTCTGCAGCTGCAGGTCGTGCGCGGTGAAGCCGAAAAGGTCGATCCGGTCGACGCCGGGCTTGAAGCCGCTGACGATATCGGTTCCACCTCCCGCGCCCTTGACAAGCTCGTAGGTCATGCGGCCGCCGGCTTCGGCGATGGTCGCGTGGCCGGCGCCGAACAGGAGCTGCCCGGGTCCGGCGCCCTCGAGCACCTGCATGGTCCCAGAGCCGGCAAAGATCAGACTTGCACCGCCGCCGACGGTGACCAGGCTGGTGCCGGCGCCACCGACCACCAGCATGTTGCCGCCCTGGCCGTGCACGAACAGGCTCCCGGCGCCGCCGATGATGGAATCCGCGCTGTGCAGACTGCCTTGCACGGTGGTGGCGCCGCGGCCCGCGAATACCGCCTCGCCGTTGTGGGACATAACCAGATCGCTCCGGCCCCCGCCGACAATGGTGTCCCCGCCGGCGCCGCCCTGCACGCTGTTGTCGCCGCCGCCGGTGAAGATCACGCTGGCAGCGTCGCCGCCGACGAACTCGGTGTTCGCGCCGCCACCGATCAGGCTTTCGCGGCCCGAACCCGCCTGCAGCACGTCCTCTCCGGTGCTGGCCCCGAACAGTTTGTCGCCGGCGGCAGCGCCTGTCAGCGTCGTGTTGCCGCCGCCCGCGACCAGCACGTTGCCGCCGCCGCTGCCGCCATGGAACCAGCCGCCACCTGTGCCCCCGATCGCGGTGACCGCTCCGGTGCCACCGCTTACCGTGTCGCTACCGGAAATTCCGGAGAAGAACAGAGGCACCGGTCCGCCGGTCACCGAGACCGGGCCCAGGTTGGCGCTAATGGTGTCACGGCCGGTGCCGGCATACACGACCTCGCCGGGCTGGGCGGCATAGAACTGGCTTCCGGCCGCAAGCTGCACGACGCCGTTCGAGGCCAGCGATGCCGTGCCGTACGGCTGGAGCGTGAGCGGACCGGACGCGTCGATCTCATGGGTGCCGAGGCTGGTTCCGTCCGAGGCGAACAGCACTGTCTGGCCGCTGACCGGATCGGCGCCGCTGAAATACAGCGTTCCGCCGGCGACCGCGAGTTGCGTCGGCTGCAGCCCGGCGGCTGCTTGCGAGGGCAGCGCCAGTTCGATGGTCCCGGCACTGGTGCCGTCGGTCAGGAACAGGTTGCGCCTCCCCGCCTGGTCCGTCGCAGTGAAGGCCAGGCGGCCGTCGAACAGCGTCAGATCGGAGGGCGACGTGATCGGGGCGCCGGCGCTGGTGAGCTGCGAGGTGCCGGTATCCGATCCGTCATTGACCCACAGGGCCGCCGCGGCGCCGCCCTGGCTCGCCGTGAACAGGAGCTTGCTGCCGAGGACGCTCAGGCCCTGGACGCCGCTAAACGTGCCGAGCTCACGGGTGCCGGCGCCGGTGCCGTCGGTGACCCACAGCCCGGCATGGTGTGCTGCGTCAAAGAAGCTGAAGAACACGCGGCCGCCGAGGCTTGCGAACTGATTGAAGGCGACGCCGGTCTCGCTGTCCGGGTTGATGCCGGTAATGCCAAGGGCGTGCGTGCCGGCTGCGGTCCCGTCCGTGACCCAGAGCGTGTCTCCTCGATTGGTCAGGCTGCCGTTCTGCGACTCGAACACGATCCGACCGTCGCCGAGTGCGGCGTAGGCGTCGGGAAGCAGGCTTGCTGCCGGACCGCTGACCGGCACGGTGCCGGCCGCAGTGCCATCCGATTTCCAAAGCGCGTTGCTGCTATCGGTCATGCCACCGAACAACAGCATGTTGTTCACGACGCCGAACCCCTCCGGGTTGATCGAAGGGCCGATATCCTGCGTGCCGGCGGCAGTCCCGTCGGTGATCCAGAGACTGGACAGGCCATCGTTCGGGTTCTGATTGGCGAACACGGCCTTGCCGTCGAAGGCGAACAGGTCGGAGCCTATGTTGCCGCCATCGGCGGTGCCCGGCAGAACCAGCTGGTGGGTGCCGGCCGTGCTGCCGTCCGTGACCCACAGGGCCGCTCGCGCCGCTCCGCCTGCGACCTGAACGGCCGCGAAGACAACAAGCTTTCCGACCGTAACGAAGCTGCCTGGGACGAGCGTGGCGCCGGTGGCGCTCAGCAGCGGCCCCAACTCCAGCGTGCCACCTGGCGTACCATCCGAAATCCACAGGTCCGGTGACGAACCGGAGCCGGAAGACGCATCAAAGACGAGGCGATCGGTCATGGAGCAGCTTTCACGCTGGCCGCACGCCGGACCCGCTCCGTCGTTCACGGTAGACGAGACGATATCAGAACGTTCCGAGTTTGCAATAATATCGACAATGCAGGTGGTTGTTCGGGCACCCGGACAGATCAACTATGGCGGGATCAACACAAATGCGGCTTGGATGCCTCCGAAGTCCCGCAACGGCCTTCAAAGGCAGAGCATTGGCGGGGGTATCGCTAGTGCAGCGACCCAAACAGACCTTACAGGTCTGTTTGGGTCAAAACTGCACGATATCAATATGCTAGGGCACCTTAGACCCAAACAAAGCTGTTCGCTTTGTTTGGGTCGGTGCACTAGCCGGGCGCGGCCTGCGGCCTGCGGCGTCGGCCGCTCGGGTGCGCGCTGTGACAGCTTCAATCCCGGCACCTCGATGTCGATCTCCAGGGTCGAGACCGAGGCGCCGCGATCGAGCTTGATCTACACCTTGTCCTGGTCGATCGCCACATGCTTGCTGATCACGGCCAGGATCTCCTCGCGCAGCTTGGCGATCAGGTCGGACTGGCCTTCGTTCAGAAGATGCTGGCGGCCCTGCAAGCCCGCGATCCCGATGCCGCCCGCGCTGCCATCATCGCGGACGTCCGCGACAGTGCGGACCGCCTCTCGCACTGCCTGCGGAGCCCGGCACCGTTACACGCGGCCTGAAGAAACGTCGTGCTATCCCGCGTTCTCGGGCGCCAGTTGCTTCACGTGCGGGCTGTTGTCGCCGAGCCATTCGGCGCTGCGGGCGGTGGTGTCGAACCGTGCGAAGCTCTTAAACGGCTCGAACGCGCCGACCTGCGCCGCATCTTCTGTTCTGGCGAGGAGTGCTGCCATCTGTTGCTCGTCCATCGGCTTGAAGCTGCGCGTGGCTTCGAGTGCCTGGTCGATGACCTTGCTGCTGTCCAGGCCGGTATCACGACCGAGGTCGGCAGGTTGAGAGCGTCGTGCAGCATTCGATCGACGAGACTGTCTTGCTCTTCAGGATCACGCCGGCGGCGCCGCCGAACGGCTTCATTGTCTGCACCGCGAGGCCCTCGCGCAATGCCACGGCATCGCGTCGCGCGCGAAGCTGCGATAATGCGCGTCCACGACGTTGCTGGGCATCAGCACCGCGTCGAAGTGGAACCCGCGCCTGGCCGCCGCCTGCATCATGTGGAGATGGATGGCCGGATCCTTGTGACCGGTGAAGCCGATATACCGGATCTTGCCGGCTTTCCTGGCGGCGATCGCTGCCTCGATCGCACCACCCTGAGTGAAGACGCGGTCCGGATCGTCGAAACGCGGCACCTCCGCGTGCTTGTAACGCACGCCGTCCTTGTGCATTAGACTGCCCGACTGGCGAAGGTTCCAGCAGTTCTTGCGGCATGTCCATCGTGTCGCCAGCTTTCACGCGCGCGGCCCGATCGCCTCACGATGACGTCCTCTCTCGCGTGCCGACCCAAAACTTCCGCAGGTCGAGCGTTATTGTGGCACCGGGCGTCCAGTGGGATGTGGGTCATGTGCTTGTCCCAACCCGGATCGCCGCTGGAATTTCGATCCTCGCGGGCATCACTCTCGAAGGCGGTGCATAGGTGCCGCGGGAATCCAGCCAGCCATCATGACCTCAGGCCGCCAACCAGCCGGCGCCGCCCGCAGGTGCCGGACAATCAAGCTGGTTCGACCAGCGCGAGATGACCGGAACGATCCGAAAACGGCACTGTTCCTGTATTTCGGTGAAGTTGGTTCGCGCACTGGTTCGTGGTGGGCCCGCGCTTAAAACAGGTATGGCATCCGTCGGGCCAGAACCAGACTCCGGATGCCTTCGTCATGGACTTGCAGGCCAGTCTCACCTTCTGACCGAATTCGAACGGCGCACGGTCTGCGCCGAATTTGGTGGACCGAAACTTCGGGCCAGAGCGTCGCACGCCGCCTGCGGTCGATGGTGGTTCTCATCATCGCCAAGACAGAGGTCGCGCGCGTCGACACGGATCTGGTCGTTCGCGGGATCCCTGGGCAGGGCATCCAGAAGATCACGCACGCAGTGCCCGTGATTGCGCAGGTCCATGTCCACGCCTTGCACGAGAAGCTGTATAGGAACGACAAACCCTTCCATGTCGGTCTGATAATGAAAATGGGAGACCAGCCTGACGCCCGTCGCGCAGACAGGTCCATAGAGTTCCGGATGATCGAGCAGTACACGGTCCAGACGGCGGCCGGCGATCCGTGGCCTGTCTCCGGTATAGAGGCTGTTGACGCCGTTCGCATCGCCTTCTTCAAATCTCTCGATAAGCAGAAGCTCATGGATGACGATGATCGCCCTGCAGGATGGGGTCCGGCAACCGATCTTGCGCGCATGAGCGGCGGCGGACGCAACATCCCGCGTCATTGGCGCTGTCTCATCGGGGTTCCATGCCCGGGTCCGCGGCGCGGCCCATACCCTGGCTGCGCCCATGATCGCGATAGTAACTGTTGCCCAGAAGAGCAGAGTGAACGGTCTCATGGTCAATGAACACGAAAGAACTTGAAGTCCTTGTCTTGTACTCCGGGAACATGAACAGCCGGCTGATTTATCGCCCATCTCCGCCGGTAGTTCTGTATCGGCCTGCCATTCTTTGTCACGCCATGAACGGTCTCCAAGCCTCCGCCCACATCGACGCCAGCATGGGGCTCTCCTGCCTTCGGCATGATGGCCGGGGTGTAGAAATGGGTGGC
This sequence comes from Lichenicoccus sp., assembly GCF_965276875.1. Taxonomy (GTDB): domain Bacteria; phylum Pseudomonadota; class Alphaproteobacteria; order Acetobacterales; family Acetobacteraceae; genus Lichenicoccus. The sequence continues at coordinate 3,438,433 of NZ_OZ255701.1, forward strand.
ACCCTGGCTGATATCCATGGCGGTGTCGCCCAAGATACCTTCGGCTATCCGAAGGCTGGTTGCTGTCGGAAAATGGTCATGTGCATAGTTCCCATGAGCCCACACCTCGGACACACGCTCGATATTGGCTGCCTTCATGCGGTTGATCACCGTCCACCCCACCATTGCCTGCGCTGTTTCATTCAAGCCTCGCGCCTCAGAGGCAATAATGCGGCCGAGATCATCAATGTTTTGTTCTTTGATCAAATCTGTCTTTTGTTGCTTCGCGTTTGATGGCATTGAGAGTCTCCGTTCCTTGATAGCTGGCGTGGTGTTAACCGGTTCCGCGTGCTGAATGCGGTGCGGAACAGCATATCTGTCCCAACCGCCGGTAATAGGCGCGTCGCCCTCGCCGATCTTCGCCCCGGGCGGTTTTCGCCGCGTTGCGGAAGCGATTTCCGGCTGAAAACGAAGGTGCCGTCCGAGACAGCTTCACGATGGCGCAATTGTCAGAGAGCGCGCAGCTGGGTTAGGGCCGCAATCGCGTGCGGCAGTCTTGTTGCGAGCGACCAGAGCTCGGTGCGTGTCGGGAGCCCGCGAAACTGCGTGCACGGGTCGGAAGCCGCCGGTCAACTACCCCGCCAAACCACCAATCGTTTCCAAAGGCCGTGCCTTTGGGGGGGTTTGGGGCAGCGCCCCAACCTTGCTTCCTGAACCTGCACCATCGCAACGGGCTCTACCCGGGAGCCGGCTGCGGGGTCGGGCGCTCGGGTGCGCTTTGCGACAGCTTGAGCCCCGGCACCTCGATGTCGATCTCCAGAGTCGAGACCGAGGCGCCGCGGTCGAGCTTGATCTGCACCTTGTCCTGATCGATCGCCACATGCTTGCTGATCACCGCCAGGATCTCCTCGCGCAGCTTGGCGATCAGGTCGGACTGGCCTTCGTTGCTGCGTTCGTGCGCCAGCAGGATCTGCAGCCGGTCGCGTGCCACCGGCGCCGAGCCCTTGCGATTGAAGAAGCCGAGCAGGTTCATGCGGCCCTCCACTTGAACCATTTTGCGAACAGACTGCGTCGGTCGCTGGGAACACTCATCTCCAAAGTCTCGCCCATCAGCCTTCGCACCGCGTCGGTGTAGGCCCGTGCCGGGGCGCTCTCCGGATTGGCCAGCGTCACCGGCGAGCCGAGGTTGGAGGCGCGCAGCACCTCCTCGCTCTCGGGGATGATGCCGAGCAACGGGATCGACAGGATTTCCAGCACGTCCTCGGTGCGCAGCATCTCGCCGCGCGCCGCGCGCACCGGGTCGTAGCGGGTCAGCAGCAGATGCTTGTCGAGCTTCAGACCGGCCTTGGCCTTGGCGGTGGTGCTGTCGAGCATGCCGATGATGCGGTCGCTGTCGCGCACCGAGGAGACCTCGGGGTTGGTCACCACCACCGCCTCGTCGGCATGGTGCATCGCCATCTGTGCGCCCTTTTCGATGCCGGCGGGGCTGTCGCAGACCACCCAGTCGAACTTTTCGCGCAGCTCCTCGATGACGCGCGCCACGCCGTCGGGGGTGAGCGCGTCCTTGTCGCGGGTCTGCGAGGCCGGCAGGATCGACAGCGTCTCGCAGCGCTTGTCGCGGATCAGCGCCTGGTTGAGCTTGGCGTCACCCTGGACCACGTTGATCAGGTCGAAGACGACTCGTCGCTCCGCCCCCATCACCAGATCGAGGTTGCGCAATCCCACGTCGAAATCGACGACGACGACGTTCTTGCCGCTGAGTGCGAGGGCGGCGCCGATCGCCGCCGTCGAGGTGGTCTTGCCGACGCCGCCCTTGCCCGATGTGACGACCAGTACCTTGGCCATGGATCCTCCTGTGGGGTATTCAGTCGAGCGCCAGCAGCAAGAGGGTTTCACCCTCTAGCCGGGCTTGGGTGCTGCGCCCAACCAGGTTCGCCGCCATGTCCTCGGCGGTAATGTAATAGCCATCGATGGCGATCAGCTCGGCGTGCATTCGGCGCACCAGGATGCGGGCGTCGCGGTTGCCGCCCAGGCCCGCGACGGCACGGCCGCGCAGCGTGCCATAGACATGGATCGAGCCGCCGGCGGCGATCTCGGCGCCGGATGCCACCGAGCCGATGACGATCACGTCGCCTTCGGCAAACACGATGGACTGGCCGGAACGCACCGGCTCCTCGATCAGCAGCGAGGGTGCGGCACGCGGGGCCACGGCCGCGTGCGTCTGTGTCGGCGCTTCCTCGGGCACCTCGACCGGCCCGACGGCGCGTCCGCCTTCAAAGCCCAACGGCGAGTCCCAGCCGGACAGCGCCGGCCATGACGGCGAGCCACCCTCGACGGAGATAATCCGCACGCTGCGGGCGCGCAACTGATCGAACAGGTCGGCCAGACCCTCGTCATTGGCGTCCAGCAGGCCGAGATCGAGGATCACCGGGCGCCCGGCGAAGAAGCTCGCGGATTTGGCGAGTTGTGCGTCGAGTCCGACCAGCCAGCCGGCGAGCGGCGGCTCCGGTGACAGCACCAGGGCCATGAAGGAGCGACCGCGAACACGGATTTGCGCGGGGGCTACAGGGGAGGCGGAGGGTTCGATCACTGAGTGCGACTATCCGTGTGCGGCCCCATGGTCAATCTCGAAACGAGACGACACCCCTTCATGCCCTGTCGCCGGTGCAGAAATCCAGTATTGTCGCGAGCATCCTGGCAACGGCCTCCGGCCATCTCGGCGACGGCCTCCGGCCATCTTGGCGCCAGCTTCGGGAATGCAATAGCTTTACTGAGATGCGAATCCTCCATCACATCCCGCTCTCGCCGTATTCGCGCAAGGTCCGCCTGGTGCTGAACGAAAAGCGGCTGCCGTTCGAGCTCAAGGTGGAAAAGCTCGCCGAGCGCCGGCCGGAGTATCTTGCGCTGAACCCGGCCAACACGGTGCCGATGCTGGTCGAGGAGAACGGGCTGTCGATTCCCGACTCGGCGGTGATCTGCGAATATCTCGAAGAGGCCTACCCGGACACCCCGCTGCTCGGCCGCACCCTGGCCGAGCGTGTCGAGGTGCGCCGGCTGGTCGCCTGGTTCGACGGCAAGTTCGCAGCCGAGGTGACCCGCAACCTGGTGCATGAGAAAATCATCAAGCGCCTGGTCGGCCGCGGCAATCCGGACGCCACCGCGTTGCGCGCCGGCTACGCCAACATCGCCGGCCACCTGGAGTATATCGGCTGGCTCGCCGAGACACGCAAATGGCTGGCCGGACCGACCCTGTCGCTGGCCGACTTCGCCGCCGCCGCCCAGCTCTCCTCGCTCGACTATATCGGCGACGTCGACTGGAGCCTGTCGCCAACGACTCGCGATTGGTACGCCAAGATCAAGTCGCGTCCGAGCTTCCGCGCCATCCTCAACGACCGCGTCATCGGCCTGAACCCGCCACCGCATTACGCCGATTTGGACTTCTAGGCGTGACGAGCCTGCTCGTCTTCGGGCTTGGCTATGCCGGAACTGCGGTCGCAAACCTGGCCGTGGCCAACGGCTGGCAGGTGTTCGCGACGACGAGCCAGCCGCCGCCCATAACACCTGACGGCATCACGCGGCTGTCCTTCGACGAGGCGGGCGCGGTCCTGGCGCAGGCGACCCATCTGCTCGCCTCCGCGCCGCCGAAGCAGGACGGGGATCCGGTGCTGGCGCGCCATCGCGCCGCGATCGAGGCAGCGCGTGACATACGTTGGATCGGCTACTTCTCCACCACCGGGGTTTACGGCGATCGTCGGGGTGGCTGGGTTGATGAGAGCAGCGCACCCCAGCCCGGTTCCAAGCGAGCGGTCCGGCGGATTGCCGCCGAGGCCGATTGGCGCGCAACTGCGGCGGTCGCCAGCGGCGGCGCGCTCGACCTGATCCGGCTCGCCGGTATCTACGGCCCCGGCCGCAGCGCCTTCGACAGCCTGCGCGCAAGAGAGGCGCGGCGTATCCTCGCACCCGGCCATTGCTTCGGCCGTATACATCGCGACGATATCGCCGGCGCCACCTTCGCGGCCATGCGCAACCCGCCGAGCGGAACACGCGTGCTTAACCTGACCGACGACCTGCCGGAGGAGAGCGCGGTGGTCACCGCCTATGCCGCCGATCTTCTCGGCGTCGCAATCCCTGAGGGCGTGCCGCTCGATCAGGCCTGGCCCACGATGAGCCCGATGGCGCGATCGTTCTGGTCGGACGATCGCAAGGTCTCCGGCCGCATGACCCAGCAGGCGCTCGGCTATGCGTGGCGCTACCCGACCTACCGCGAAGGGCTCGCCGCGATCCTGGCCGCGGAGTCCGCCTGAGCCACCGTCGCGCGCAGTTCGTCCAATGTCGCCAGCAGCAGCGCCAGTTCGTCGGGCTCGCATAGCCGGTGGTTCCCCTGCTTGAGCAGGACGGTCCGCACATCGCGGGCACGCAACCGCTCGGCGAGCCGCAGACTGCCCTGCCAGGGCACGTCGGGGTCGTGCTGTCCGTGCAGGATACGCACGGGGCAATCGAGCGCGATCGGGCCATCGAGGAGGCAGAGCGCATCACCATCGTCCAGCATTGCCCGCGTGATGGGGATCGGTGCGCCGTAGCGGCTGGGCCGGTGCCAGACCCCGTCAGCTGCCAGCGCCGCCCGCGCCGCCTCCGTCAGGCTTTCGCGCACCCGTCGCGTCATGTCCGGTGCCGGGGCGATCAGCAGCAGGCCCGCGACCTGGGCTAGGCGCCGCAGCGCCACGAGCAGCGCCAGCCAGCCGCCGATCGACGAGCCGACCAGGATGACCCGCTGCGCACGCAGACGCGCCATCGCCAGCAACGTATCGTCGCGCCAGGCGCTCACCGTGCCGTGCTCGAAATTGCCTCCGCTCTGCCCGTGCCCGGAAAGGTCGAAGCGTAGGAACTCCCAGCCCCGCGCTATGGCATGATGATGCAGGGCGCAGGCCTTGTCGCCGTCCATGTGGCTCATCAGCCCATGCAGGAACAGCACCGCCGGGCCGTCCCCCGTCGCATGGCGGTAAGCGAGCCGCAGCCCATCTGGCCGTTGCAGGAAGTTGGGCCGTTGCAGGTAATATGGATCCGTCATTGGCGCAGCCTAGCGATGAGACAGGGCGATCGTCGCCTGCTATAAACTCGTCAATGGCCGACAGACGCCGCCCTCCCGTGATCCTGCAGGTGCTCCCCGGTCTGCAGGCCGGCGGTGTGGAGCGCGGCACCATCGAGATCGCCGCCGCCATTGCCGCGCGTGGCGGCATTGCCCTGGTGGCCAGCAACGGCGGCCGCATGGCCCCACTCGTGGAGCGCGCAGGCGGCCGTCATGTGACGCTGCCGTTGCGCACCAAAAATCCGTTCGCGATCTGGCGCAATGCCGGCCGGCTCGCCCGCCTGATCCGCAGCGAGGGCGTCGATATCGTGCATGCCCGCTCGCGCGCGCCGGCCTGGTCGGCATGGCTCGCGGCGCGTCGCACCGGGGCCGCCTTCATCACCACCTGGCACGGGGTCTACGGCGAGGATTTGCCGTTCAAGAAGCGTTACAACGCGATCATGGCGCGCGGCGAGCGGGTGATCGCGATCAGCGCATTTGTGCGCGAGCGTGTTGCCCGTGATTACGGGGTCGACGCATCGCGGCTGCGCGTCGTACCGCGCGGCGCGGATCTCGTCGACTTCGACCCGAACGCCGTGCGTGCCGACCGGATCGCGGAATGTGCGCGCGCCTGGAACGTGCCTGCCGGGAGTGCCGTGATCATGCTCGCCGGCCGGATCACGCCCTGGAAGGGCCATGCGCTTCTGCTGGAGGCGCTGGCAATGCTGGGAAGGGATGTGCCGGATTGGGTCTGCGTGCTGGTTGGCGCCGAGCAGCGCGGCCGCGGCCATGGCGCGCGCCTGGTAGCCCAGGCCCGCCGGCTGGGCATCGGCCAGAAGCTGCGCTTTGCAGGGCACGTCGACGATATGCCGGCCGCCTATGGCCTCGCCGACGTGGTGGTGGTCCCGTCGCTGAAGCCGGAACCGTTCGGCAGGGTCGTGGTCGAGGCGCAGGCGATGGGCAAGCCGGTGGTTGTCGCGGCCCATGGTGCGGCGATGGAGACGGTGCAGCACGGGGTCAGCGGCTACCTGTTTCTGCCTGGCGATGCGGCTTCCCTCGCCGCGACACTCGCGCATGCGCTGACCCTGGATGCGACCGACCGCGGCAATCTCGGCCACTGGGCACGCGCCGGGGTCGCCGCGTGTTACAGCACCCAGGCCATGCAGGCGGCGGCCATCGCGGTCTATGACGAATTGCTGCCGGGCCGGCCCGGTGCCCCGGCATGGCGCGTATCCTCGTCATAAAGCTCGGTGCGCTCGGCGACGTGGTGCTGGCGTTCGCGCCGTTTGCCGCAATCCGCGCGCACCATGCCGCCGACCAGGTGACGCTGCTCACCACCGCGCCGTTCGCCGCTCTGTGCGCGGCCTCGCCCTGGTTCGACCGGGTGGAAATTGATTCGCGTCCGCCGGTCTGGGATCTCCCCGGGCTGCTGGCCTTGCGCCGGCGCCTGCGTGGCTTCGACTTCGCCTATGACCTGCAGACCTCGTCGCGCTCGTCGCATTATTTCCGGCTGGCCGGGCGGCCCGCATGGTCCGGGATCGCGTCCGGCGCCTCGCACCCGCACGACAATGCCGAGCGCGACCTTATGCACACGCGCGAGCGGCAGGCCGAACAGCTCGCTCGTGCCGGGATCGCGTCGGTGCCGCACCCCGACCTCGGCTGGCTCGCACGTGGTGGCCCGGAGCTGACCGCGCCCTACGCGCTGCTGGTCCCGGGTGCCGCACCGCATCGCCCGGCGAAACGCTGGCCGGCGACGCAGTTTGCCCAGCTCGCCGGCGTTCTGGACAGGCGCGGCCTGCGCCCGGTGGTGGTTGGCACCGACGGCGACGCGCCGCACGCCGCCGCCATCCGCGACGCCTGCCCGCAAGCCCTCGACCTCACCGGCCGCACCAGCCTGCTCGAACTCGGCGGCCTCGCAGCACGCGCCTCGCTCGCGATCGGCAACGATACCGGGCCGATGCACCTGGCGGCCGCCATGGGTTGCCGCGCGATCGTGCTGTTCTCGGGCGAGAGCGACCCTTCGCTGACCGCGCCGCGCGGCCCGGATGCAGGGCGCGTGCAGGTAGTGCGCGCCGACCGGCTCGATTTGCTATCGGTCGCCAGGGTTGCAGCCCTGCTTGGCTGACGCCATAGCTTGCGGCCCAAACGGAGGTGCCTGAATGCCCGCGATCACCCTGCCCGACGGATCGATCCGCCAGTTCGACGGGCCGGTCACGGGCACCGCGGTCGCGGCCGCGATCGGTCCCGGCCTCGCCCGTGCGGCCCTGGCGATGGAGTTGGACGGCGCGCTGGTCGATCTGTCGCGCGAGATCGACCGCGACGCGCGCGTCACCTTCATCACCCGCAAGGACGAAGCAGCACTGCCGCTGATCCGTCACGACGCAGCCCACGTGCTGGCCGAGGCGGTGCAGTCGCTCCATCCCGGCACCCAGGTGACCATCGGGCCTGCGGTGGAGCACGGCTTTTATTACGATTTCGCCCGCAACGAGCCGTTCACCCCGGAGGATTTCCCGGCCATCGAGGCGCGCATGCGCGAAATCGTGGCCGCGGGTGCTGCCTTCACCCGCGAGGTCTGGCCGCGTAACGAGGCCATCGCCTTCTTTACGGCACGCGGCGAGCGCTTCAAGGCGGAGCTGATACGCGACCTGCCGGAGAGCGAGCCGATCTCGATCTATCGGCAGGGCGAATGGCTCGATCTGTGCCGCGGCCCGCATATGCGTAGCGTTTCCGATGTCGGCAGCGCCTTCAAGCTGATGAAGGTGGCTGGCGCCTATTGGCGCGGCGACCATCGCAACCCGATGCTGACACGTATCTACGCCACCGCCTGGCGCGACGCGGCGGAGCTCCAGGCGCACCTCCACCAGCTCGAGGAAGCGGAGCGGCGCGACCATCGTCGCATCGGCCGCGAGATGGATCTGTTCCACATCCAGGAGGAGGCCACCGGCTCGATCTTCTGGCATCCCAAAGGCTGGCGTCTCTACACAGTGCTGCAGGACTACATGCGACGCGCCCAGACACGCGGCGGCTACGACGAGGTGCGCACCCCGCAACTGGTCGATCGTGGCCTGTGGGAGGCGTCGGGACATTGGGAGAACTACCGCGAGCACATGTTCATCGCCAATGTGGACAAGGTGGGCGAAGACGAGGACAAGAGCCTTGCCCTGAAGCCGATGAACTGTCCTTGCCATGTGCAGATCTTCCGGCACGGGCTGCGCTCCTATCGCGAACTGCCCTGGCGCATGGCGGAATTCGGCGCCTGCCACCGCTACGAGCCGTCCGGGGCGTTGCACGGCATCATGCGTGTGCGTGCCTTCACCCAGGACGATGCGCATATCTTCTGCACCGAGGCGCAGGTCGCCCCCGAGACCGCGCGCTTCGTCGCCATGCTCGCCGAGGTGTATCGCGATCTCGGCTTCGACAGCTTCGTGGTCAAGTTCGCCGATCGCCCGACCCCGCGCGCCGGTGACGACGCAGCCTGGGACCGCGCCGAGGCGGCGCTGCGTGACGCCTGCGCCCTCGCCGGGGTCGAGTACGAGCTCAATCCCGGGGAGGGCGCCTTCTACGGACCCAAACTGGAGTTCGTGCTGCGTGACGCGATCGGCCGCGACTGGCAGTGCGGGACCTTGCAGGTCGACTACGTGCTGCCCGACCGGCTCGATGCGAGCTACATCGGCGAGGATAGCGCGCGGCATCGTCCGGTGATGCTGCACCGGGCGATCCTGGGCTCGTTCGAGCGCTTCATCGGCATCCTGATCGAGCAATATGCCGGCCGCTTTCCGCTCTGGCTGGCGCCGGTGCAGGTGGTGGTCGCCAGCATCGTCAGCGACGCCGAGCCGTATGCGTTGGAGGTAGCGGGCGCGTTGCGCGCGGCCGGGCTAGTGGTGAACACGGATACCGCCAACGAGAAGATCAACGCCAAGATACGCATCCATAGCCTGGCCCGGGTGCCGGTGATCCTGGTGGTCGGACGCAAGGAGGCCGAGGCCGGTACCGTGGCGATGCGCCGTCTCGGGGGCGCCGCACAGGAGGTTCTGGCGCTCGACGAGGCTGTGGCGTCCCTTGTGCAGGAGGCGCTGCCACCCGATTTGAAACGCGACTTGCATGGCAGACTCGCCACACCATCAAGGCCGGCCGCTTGATTGCCGGTGGCTTCCTGCGCCACAAAGCGTTTGCTGCCGACTTACGAAAATTTTAACCGAAACTTTACGCGTCCCGACCACGATACCGTAACAGAGACAGGAGACCCCACATAGCCAGACCCCCGATGCCCGCGCAGCCGACCCGCGAGGGGCCCCGCGTGAATGAGGAGATCCGCGTCCCGCAGGTCCGCCTGATCGACGAAGAGGGCGAGATGCAGGGCGTTCTGACGACCCGCGAGGCCATGGGCCGCGCGTTCGCCGTCGGCCTCGACCTGCTGGAAATCAGTCCGAACGCCGATCCACCGGTCGTCAAGATCCTGGATTATGGCAAGTTCAAGTACGAGCAGCAGAAGAAGAAGAACGAGGCCCGAAAGAAGCAAAAGATCATCGAGATCAAGGAGGTCAAGGTCCGACCCAATATCGATGAAAACGACTACCAGGTTAAGCTTCGCGCCATGCGATCCTTCATCGAGGAGGGCGACAAGGTGAAAGTCACCCTGCGCTTCCGTGGCCGCGAAATGGCGCACCAGGATCTTGGCGTCAAAGTGCTGGAACGGATCCGTGACGACATGGACGAGCGCACCAAGGTCGAACAGATGCCGCGCATGGAGAACCGACAGATGATCATGGTGCTGTCGCCGCGCTGATGACGGATTCGCCCAAGGTAGATTTGCGCGTGCCGGAGTTGCGCGTCGGGACATCACGCGTGCTGTCGGACGGCCACTCGGTGCTGCGCAGCACGGTGTTCGACATTCGTCGCCGCGACGGCACATGGCAAACGTTAAACCGTGAGACCTATGACCGCGGCAATGGCGCGGTCATTCTCCCCTATGATCGGTCGCGGCGCACCGTGCTGCTGGTGCGGCAATTCCGTTATCCCGCCTATGTCAATGGCCATCAGGCGCCGCTGATCGAGGCGATCGCAGGCTTGCTGGAGGGCCAGGATCCGCTGACGGTGGCCTGCAAGGAGGCCGAGGAGGAGGCCGGTGTAAAAGTCCGCAACCCGCGCTGCGTGTTTACGACCTTCACCAGCCCAGGTGCCGTGACAGAGACGCTCGCCTGTTTCATCGCCGAATACGGCGCCGCCGACCGCATCGGCGCGGGCGGTGGCCTACGCCAGGAGGGCGAGGACATCGAGGTCCTGGAGCCCGACTTTGACGACGCGCTCGCCATGATCGCTGACGGGCAAATCGTCGACGCCAAGACCATCATGCTTCTCCAGCATCTGCGCCTCGCCGGCCTGCTGTAGCCGATCCTGCCGACTAGAGCACTTCCCGCGCCGCTTGGCGCGGGAGTAGTGCTCTAGGATACTGATAAGCGGGCAAATATATCCGATCAGGTGACTCCACCTGATCGGATTTTGCCCTGGTGCGCTCCTCGTCGCACCCGTGCCAATTCCGATTCAGTGCTGCCCGGTGTTCAGGAATGGCATGGGCGCGCCGGCCCCTAGGTAGGTGGGCAGGACGCCGTTCCACCGCTGGATGGCGAGTTGCTGAAGGATCGAAGGGCTGAGGGTTGCCGTAACCTTCGTGTTAGCCTTGGCCTGCCCCTCCGCGGCCGCGATCTGCGCGGTCGCGTGGGCCTGCGCCTCCAACACCTGCTGCTGCGCATCCACCCTGACCTTGTCGAGCGTGAAGGCTGCCTGCTGGGCCTGTTGCTGGGCGACCTGTTTCGCCTCGATAGCCGCCGTAAACTCCTGAGAGAACTGGAAGTTGGTGATGTTCACCGCGTCGATGACCACCCTGTATGGCTGCAGGGCGGTGCGGAGCAGCGTGTTGATCTCAAGCGCCACCTCATCGCGCCGCACGATGAGGTCGGCGGCGTCGTAGTGCGCGGTCGCTGCCTTGACGGCGTTCGAGATCGCCGGGGCGATCACCCGCGCCTCCACCTGCGGCAGCGTGCCCACGTGCTGATACACCCAGGCGGCGTCTTCCGGCATGATGTGATAGTTGGTCGCGACCTCGGTATGAACCGTTTGCAGGTCCCGTGACGCGGCTTCCTCCTTGTTCTGATAGTTCTGCACCTGGACGTTCATCTGCACGACAGTTTGCATGATCGGCACGATGACATGCAGTCCAGGTGCTAGAACGCCGGGCTGGACGCTACTGAAGTCCATCAGGATGCCGCGGCTTCCAGGTCCTACCTGCCGGAAGGGATCAAGAACAAATAACCCGACCACAATGGCCGCGGCGATGCCACCGTAGAGGTATCGGCGATCGACGCGGTTGCCCCGGCGACCGGGTGGTCCCAGTTGCCACGGGTTGTCCGAGCCATCGTGGCCGGACGGCGTGGTTGGAACGCTCGGCATAAACACGGTGCTCCCTGCTCTACAAGCTTGTGCTCACCACCAAGCCGAATGTCCGCACATCAGCCGGCCCGGCGAGGTGCTCATGAATGCGATAAAGCACATACCGCATCCTGCGGGGGGAATAGGTACAAAGTGGCCGCCGGCAGCCGTCGGGTCGGTCACTTCGATAGGTTCATCGGGAACCATCGAAGCATCGCGCCATTTGCAGCTGAGCAGGAAAGGGATGAACGGATATGCTTGCCTCTCTCCTGATGGGCCTGCTCGGTGGTCAACGCGCGATGATGCCGCTCGCCGCAGTGTCCGTCGCCACCGCGTATGGCAGGTTACCGGCCAGAGATGGCGCGCTTCGTTTCATCGGACATCCCCTCGTTGCGGCTGGTGCGGCAATCCTGGCAGTCGGTGAGATGGCCGGCGACAAGCAGAAGGGGGCGCCCAACCGGATTATTCCGATAGGCCTCGTCGCCCGCTTCATGACCTCGGCCATAGCGGGAGCATCGCTGGCACGGCGACGGCAGCGATGGCTCGGCGCGGCGGCTGGGGGATCAATCGCGGTGGCGGCGTCTTATGCCGGCTGGCGTGCGCGTATGGCGTGTATCCCGCGCTATGGTCGAATTTCCACCGGCTTGGTCGAGGACACGTTCGTGGTTCTCGGCGCCGTCGGCATTTTGTGGATGGTCGGTAGATCTGCCGGCGAAGAGGTTGAACGTCCGATCGATGCCGAGCGTGAGCCTGCCCGCCGATAAGGGCGATTGCCGGCTGACATCTTCACGAGCCCTGGCGCGGTCACCGAGACGCTCGCTTTCGCCGCCGAGTGCCGGCCGCCGGACCGCGTCAGTGGGAGCGGCGGCCTGCGCCATGGGGGCGACGACATCGAGGTGCTGGAACCCGACTTCGACGACGCGCTCGCCATGATGGTTGACGGCCGCGTCGTCGATGCCAAGACCATCATGCTGCCCCAGCACCTGCGCCGGGCCTGCCTGCCGTTGACAGCCTTACCGGCTGGCGCGCTGCGCGTCCGCAAGCACGCGGCCTCGTGTCCTAGCCGACGCGACCAGCAGATCGACCTGGCCTGACGCGTTCGCAACCGCATCGTCGTGGCAGGTCTTGTAGCTGGCTGACATCCATTCGCCGGCACTGTCATACAGGCCGCAGACGCGGCGCGCGGCAAGCTCGATCCGGTGCGCGAGCACCGCCCGGTCCGCGGCCCTGCTCAGGTCGAGATCGGCGATGCTGACCAGCGTGCTGGACGTCTCCGAGTCCTGTGCCTGGGCCGGCTGCGACGCGCCACCGAGCAGTATGGCGGCGAGCGGCAGGACGGCGAGCAGCGATGCAAGGCGGCGCGTGGTGACAATCATGGCAAGTCTCCTGTTCTGGCGTTTTGGCGCCGGCCGTTGCCGGTCGCTGGCGCGTCGCTAGTCCCGCCGAACTAGGCCGCCTACTCAAACGAAATCAATCGTTGCTAATTGAAATAAATCGCCGGCGTATTGGCAGTCCCGGCCGGCTGGGACTAAGGTATTGCCGCTTTCGGCACTCCCGGGACGGCCAGAATGGACGCTCAGGTTGAGGCGTGGCGGTTCGGCCGGTTCACGCTCAGGCCGGCGCGAAGGCTGCTGCTAGCGGACGGCCAGCCGGTGGCCCTCAGCTCGCGCGCCTACGACATCCTGGAACTTCTGGTGCGATGCCACGACCGGATCGTCACTCGTGACGAGATCATCGCCCATGTCTGGCGCGGAACGGTCGTCGGCGAGAACAACCTCACCGTGCAGATGTCGAATCTGCGCCGCGCGCTTGGCGAACATGCCGGTGGCGAGCCGCTGATCGTCAACCTACCGGGCCGCGGCTACCGGCTGGTGGCGGAGGTCACCGAGGTCCTCCCATTCTGTGTGGCCGCACCCGAACCTGCGTCGCTGGCGCCGGAAACGCCACCCCAGAAACGCACGCGGCGGTGGCGCTGGCTGGTCGGCTCCGCCGGCGTGTCGCTGGCGCTCTTGCTGCCGATGATGGCCGGTGCGCCGGCTCTGCAACGGCTCGTCTCCGGTTCCGTCCGCGATATGCGCTTGAGCGTGGCGGTGCACCGCTTTACCCCGATTGGCGACGACCCAAGGGCCGCGACCTTGGCGATCCGCTATACCGAAGCGCTGCTCGCCCGATTCGCGCAGTTCGAGGATTTTGTCCTGTATGCGGGCCCGCCGACGGCGGAAAACCCGGTCATGCCGCGGTTCGAGCTGACCGGCACTGTCGAGATCGTCAACGCCGATGCCGTGTTGACCGTCGGTGTACGACAGACACGCGACGGGCAGCTGCTCTATCGACACAGCCTCTCTACACCGGACACCGCCGCGATCGCGGAGCAATCAACGACAGCGCTACACATGCTCGTGGAGATCCGGCCGATCCTGTTTCGTGTGGAGGCAGAACGTCGAGGCGGGCCGCCGCGTGATGCCATTGACTTCGTCATCGATGCCCACCGGGCGCTCGGGCAATCCGACCAGATCGCCAATCTGCGGCGCGCCCTGGCCCTGGCCCGCGAGGCCGTGCGGCGCGATCCCGCCGACCGTCCGGCGCGCGTGCTCCTGGCACTCCTGCTCACCGACGACATGATGTTCAGCAGTGCCCAAGCGGGCGACCAGGAGGGATGGCAGGCGCTCGCTCTGATCGACGACGTGCTCCGCGAGCAACCTCGTAACTCCCTCTATATCAGCCGGCGAGCGTATGTTCTTGAAGCGCTGGGAAAGCTGGATGATGCGCAGGCAACGGCCGAACTGGGTCTGCGGATCGACCCGGGCTTTCCGCTCCTGACCGACAGGCTAGGGGAAGTCCTGATGCTTGAGGGCAATGTCGCGGTGGCAAAGACGCTTTACAGCTCGGATTCAAACGATACGCAGGACAACACCCTGGCGACAATCGCCTTTGCCGAAGGGCGCTATGCCGATGCGCTGGTGCTGGTCGGCCAAGTGGTTGCGGCGACGCCGGACACTTCATACGCGCGCTTCAACCTTCTGCTTGAGGTCGCGACGCTCAGCCGGCTCGGCCGAATGCGGGAAGCCAAAGACGAGCTGACTAGGGCGATGGCCGGCCTGCCGCCAGCCCTGCGATCGGTGGGCGCGCAACGTCAAGCAGTCTATGTACTGCCTTACGAGGCCTGGCGAAAGTTCAAGCAGGGCTTGGCAGCCGCAGGCATGCCGCCGTAATGTTCCGAGAGCAGATAGCGTGTACACGAACTCACCGGCGAGATCTCAGGTCGAGGCAACCTGCATCACTCCAGCGAATACGGGCCGTCACATGGACACGAAACCGACTTCGCCGCCGTCGTCCTCTACCGCGATGGTCGCCGCCGCCGTACTCGGCGCCTTTGCCGCCGGCATGGCGGCCGGAATGATGATCGCTACGGCTTGGCATCGGCCGCCACCTTAGTGCTGCGGCTTAGCCCTCTACCAGGCTGAGATCGGCGATACGCCCGAACGTGTCACGCAGATTGGCAAGCAGCCGTAGCCGGTTGCGGCGCAGGGCCGGGGCGTCGGCGTTGACCGTGACCGCCTCGAAAAAGCGGTCGAGCGGGGCACGTATAACGGCCATCGCGGTCATCGCCTCGTCGTATTGCTCGTCGGCGATGGCGCGGTCGATCTCAGGGGTGGCGGCGTCGAGTGCCGCAGCCAGGGCGCGCTCCTCGTCCTGGACGTAGAGCGCAAGCGCGGGGGGGGCGGCGTGCGGGCCGTCCTTGCGGTCCTCGATGCGCAGGATGTTGGCGGCGCGGCGGCATGCCGCCAGCAGGTCGGCACCCTCGGCGGTGTTGAGCAGGTTGGCGACCGCCTCGGTGCGGGCCAGTAGCCGCACCAGGTCACCGTCATGGCCGGCCGCGTTGACGGCGGCCAGCACGTCGTGGCGCGCGCCTTCGGTGCGGAGCTGCACGCGCAGCCGCTCGGCGATAAATCCGGGCAACAGCGCGAGATCAGGCGCTTGTCGCAAGGGTTCGGGAAGTGCGGCGGTGGCGGCCGCGAACAGGGCATGCAGATCGAGCCGTAGGGCGTTGTCGCGAACGATCCGGATGATGCCGAGGGCGGCGCGGCGCAGCGCGTAGGGGTCACCCGAGCCGCCTGGCTTTTCGCCAGCGGCGAAGAAGCCTGCGAGGCTGTCGATCCGGTCGGCGAGGGCGACCGCGATCGAGACCGGCGTGCGTGGCGTATCGTCGCCGGCGCCGCGCGGCAGGTAGTGCTCGCGGATCGCGCGCGCCACGGTCTCGGGCTCGCCGTCATGGCGGGCGTAATATTCGCCCATCACGCCCTGCAGTTCGGGGAATTCGCCGACCATGCCGGTGAGCAGGTCGGCCTTGGCGAGCCGCGCCGCGCGCGCGGCAGGCGCCGGCTCGGCGCCAACCAGGGGGGCGATCAGGGCGGCCAGCCGCTCAAGCCTGCGTACCCTGTCGCTCTGGCTGCCTAGGGCGGCGTGGAAGCGGACCGCGTCGAGGCGGGCGACGCGGGCCTCCAGCGAGGTCTTGCGGTCGAGATCCCAGAAGTGCCGCGCGTCGGAGAAGCGCGCGCGCAGCACGCGTTCGTTGCCGGCGATGGCGAGCGCGCCGTCGTCGGCCTGGATGCTGCCGGCGATGAAGGCGAAGCGCGGCGCCGGCACCCCATCCGGGGTGCGCAATGCGAAATAGCGCTGATGGCTGCGCATGCTGACCTGCATCACCTCGGGCGGCAGGTCCATGAATGCCGCGTCGATGGTTCCAAGCATCGGCACCGGCCACTCGACCAGCCCCGCGACTTCCTCGAGCAGGGCCTCGTCAGGCGCCACGGTCAGGGTCTCGGCGCGGGCCAGGCTGGCGATGCCTTCGCGGATCAGGGTCACGCGGTCGCGCGGATCGACCAGCACGTGCCGGACGCGCAACGTGCGGCGCCAGTCGGCGAGCGAGGTCACCGCGACCGGGCCTGGTGCGAGAAATCGGTGGCCTTCGGTGAGGCTGTCCGCGATCAGGCCGTGTCCGTCGTCGTCGCCTTGGCTCAGGCCGAAGCGCACCGGCTTGCCGTCGAGCACGCACAGGATGCGACGCAGTGGACGCATCCAGGTAAAGGCGCTCGTGGCACTCCAGCGCATCGCCTTCGGCCACGGGAAGCGGCGCAGCAGGGCGGGCAGCGTACGCGCGACGAGTGTTGCGGCGGTGACGGCCTCGGTTTGCGTCTGCAGCACCCAGAAGCCGCCTTCCAGGCGCAGCGCCTCGCGCGTGGTGTCGTGCTTGCGCAGGAAACCGGCGAGGGCCTGCTCGGGCGCACCTTCACGCGGGCCGCGCTCAATGCGGGTTTGTGCGGCGACCTCGGGATCGAGCCTGGCCGCGAGCGCGATCCGGCGCGGTGTGGAGAAGCTTTCGATATCGCGGATCGCGAGTGGTGCGAGCGCCTCAGTCAGCAGCCGGCGCAGGGTTTCGGCGCCGCTGGCCTGCACACCGGCGGGGATTTCCTCGCTGAACAGCTCGATCAGGAAGTTCGGACCGGGCTCGGCCATGCCTCAGTGCTCTCCCGCCAGCCAGGCCTCGCACGACGCCTGCGCCAGCGCGCGTACCCGGCCGATCACCGAGGCGCGCTCGCTGACGCTGATCACCCCACGCGCGTCGAGCAGGTTGAACAGGTGGCTCGCCTTGAGACACTGGTCGTAGGCCGGTTGGGCGAGGCCGGCCCCCGCCAGGGCGCCGGACTCACGCTCGGCGTCGTCGAAATGCCGGCGCAGCATGTCGGTGTCGGCGCGTTCGAAATTATGCCGCGAATAATCCCGCTCGGCGCGCAGGAACACGTCGCCGTAGGTCAGGCCGCGGCCGTCATAATCGAGATCATAGACGCGCTCGACGCCTTGCACATACATCGCGAGCCGCTCCAGCCCGTAGGTGAGTTCGGTGGAGGGGAGAGCCACGGCGATGCCGCCGACCTGCTGGAAATAGGTGAACTGGGTGACCTCCATACCGTCGCACCAGACCTCCCAGCCGAGGCCCCAGGCGCCGATCGTCGGGTTCTCCCAATCATCCTCGACGAAGCGGATGTCGTGCCGGGCGGGATCGATGCCGATGGCGCGGTAGCTGTCCAGGAGCAGCGCCTGGCTGTCGGCCGGTGCCGGCTTCAGCAGCACCTGGTATTGGTAGTAGTGCTGCAGCCGGTTCGGGTTCTCGCCGTAGCGACCGTCCGATGGACGCCGGCAGGGCTGCACGTAGGCGGCGCGCCAGGGTCGCTCGCCGAGGGCGCGCAGGCTGGTATGCGGCGACAGCGTGCCGGCGCCGACCTCGATGTCGTAGGGTTGCAGAATTGCGCAGCCCTGCTCCGACCAGAACGCGTGCAGCTTGAGGATGAGCGCCTGGAAGCTGATCGGGTGCAGTGCCAGGGGCATGGGTCACGGATGCTCTTCAAAGGATTGGCGAGGGGCGGCACCATAAAGGCAGGGCGGCAAACGTCGCAACAAACCGATCCGAACGGGAGCAGATCGATGAACGTGGACGGGCTTGGTGACGACGACATACGCGACATCCTCGCCACGACGCGCCGGATCGCCCTGGTCGGCGCCTCAGTGACGCCGTCGCGCGCGTCGTTCCAGGTCACGCAATTCCTGCTGGCGCATGGCTACGACGTCACTCCGGTCAATCCGGGGCTTGCCGGCCAGCGCCTGCACGACCGCGCGGTTGCCGCCGATCTCGACCAGGCGGCACCGCTGGACATGGTCGATCTGTTCCGCGCCTCCGAGCATGTCGGATCGAGCGTGGATGCGGCGATCCGCCTGGGCGCGCGGACGGTCTGGATGCAGCTCGGGGTGGTCAACGAGGCGGCGGCCACGGCGGCCCGCGCGGCCGGGCTGCGTGTGGTCATGGACCGCTGCCCGAAGATCGAATGGGCGCGCCTCGGCCTCAGGCACCCCACCCTGCCGCGTGGCGGCGCTTGACGGAGTCCGGAACCACCGCCACATCTAGCGTCCAGCATTTTGGATGGTGCTCCCATGACCAACGAAGAACGCGATCTGATTGCTCGCTTCATCGCCCGGGTCGGCGGCCAGCCGCAGGCGGCGAGCAGTTTTGGGGCGAGCGTGCCGGCCACGCAGACAGCGCTGCCACCGATTGACCCCGAAGCCGACCGCTTCATCGGGGCGACGATGAACCAGTTCCCGGAGGCGCGCTACCGCATCACTCAGATGGCGGTGGTCCAGGAGGCCGCGATGGCCGAGGCACAAAACCGTATCCGGCGGCTGGAGTGGGAGCTGCAACAGGCGCAGATGCAGGCGCAGCAGGCGCAGCAACAATCGTCGCGCGGTGGCGGTGGTTTCTTCGGCAATCTGTTCGGCGGCGGCAATCGCCAGGCGCCCCCGCAACAAGGCTACGGTCAACAGGGCTACGGGCCACCGCCTGGCTATCAATCGGCGCCGCCGCAGCCGAGCTACGCGCCGGGTATGCAGTCCGGCATGTTCCAGCGGCAAGGCTCCGGCTTTCTTGGTTCGGCACTGACCACGGCCGCCGGCGTTGCGGGCGGCATGGTCGCCGGGGAAGCGCTGATGAACCTGTTCGAGGGCGGACGCGGCGGTGGCTTAGGCGGTGGTCTGGGTGGCGGCGAGATGGGCGGCGGTAATTTCGGCGACTCCGGTGGTGCGTGGGGCGGCGGCGGTGGCGATCCATTCGCCGGCCAGGGAACCGACGTCGATCCGAACTTTGGCGGTGACTCGGGCGGCTTTGATGATGGTGGCGGTTTCGACAGCGGCGGCGGCTTCGACGACAGCAGCAGCTTCTAGCTTGGCGGGATTGAGCGTTCGGGATCGAGCCGGACGCTGATTGGGCAATGGTCGGATAGCCGCTCCTTCATCGCGGGCGTGGTCTGCCGGTATACCATCACGCGCAGGCTGTTGGGCACCAGCCACGCCCGGGTGGCGCCGCCGAGCAGGATATGGTCGATGAAGGCCTCACCGCCCCAGCAGGGGCTGGCGTAGCCCGCGGTCACCAGCGCCATCGGGGCGGCTTGATCAATTCCGGCGAGAAAGACGTCACCGACGGGCATGTTGCGGTTGAAGTCGCCCATGAGAACGAATGGCACGCCCTCGGTCCTGCGCGCCGCGAGCCAATCCTGCAAAACCCCGAGTTGCTGCCCCAGCACATGACAGGCGCGCGGGCCACGTCCGCGCAGCGGCCTGTCCCAGCAGCCGGTCTTGAGATGCACGACCAGGATACGCAGGCTCTTGCCGTCCCGCGTGAGGGTGACGTCGAGCCCGCTTCGCAGCGGATATTTTGCCTGGGCACCGTAGGTATCGAGCGCGGTCAGGTCGGGGTGGCGCGTGACCTGGTAATCGCGTCGGATTGCCAGCCCGACCCGTTGCACCACATGGTCATGAGTCATCTCGATATCGTAGCGGTCTGGGGGGAAGATGCGTGCCGCCATGGCTCGTCCGTCAACTTCCTGGATGCCGATCGCGTCGGCGTTCAGGCGCCTGGCGTAGCCGGCGAGGGTGGCGATATCGACCAGCCGCTTGGGATGCGCGTCGTCGGGCAACCCGTCGCCGTCGGGCCGCAAGGTCAGCCACTCCAGGTTCCAGGTGGCGAGCTTGATATCGTAGGCGTGCGCAACGGCCGGCAGGCATAGCAGCAGCATCGCCCAGGCCACGCACCAGCGCATGTCAGGCCCCAATCCTGTCCAGCGGGGGGCGCAGCGCGGTGAGCGCCTCGCCTACCGTCATGGCGCGTCGGGACTGCTCGTCCAGCACCCAGATCGAGCCGTGGCCGATGTCGTAGTACCAGCCCTGCAGGGTCAGTCTGCCCTGCGCGATGCCGGCGACGACCGCGGGGTGGGTGCGTAGGTGGGCGAGTTGCAGCAGGACGTTCTGCTCGACCAGGGTGCGTAGCACGTCCTGCTTGTCGTCCTCGGGCTTGAGCGCCTGCGTGGCGGTGAGTGCCGCCTCGGCGCTGCGCAGCCAGCTGCTGACCGTGGGCATGCCGGCCAGCCCGTGTTCGACGGGGTGCAGCAGCGCCTTCATCGCGCCGCAGTCGGAGTGGCCGCAGACGATGATGTTGGCGACCTTGATCGCGCTGACCGCGTATTCGATGGCCGCCGAGACACCGCCCAGCATCTCGCCATAGGCCGGCACGATGTTGCCGATGTTGCGCAGCACGAACAGGTTGCCCGGACCCTCCTGGGTGATCATGCCCGGGCTGATGCGGCTGTCGGCGCAGGTGATGAACAGCGTATGCGGCGACTGGCCGCGCGCGAGTTCGGCGAACAGCGCCTGATTTTGCGGAAAGACCTCGTTGCTGAAGGTCTGCACTCCTTGCAGGAGGGAGACCAGGCTGTCGGCGGCATCGTTGTCCATGACGATTGTGTTCCCGGCTGGAGGCTTGGCGTGTGCCACCCTACACTGTCGCGGCTTCGATGCGGAGATGCAGTGTTCTTGGTGGACCACGACGATGCCCATTCCCCGTTGCATGCCGAGCTGATCGCCGTCCTGGTCGCCATCGGTGACGGACGCCCGCGTGTGCTGACCCTGGCCGACGGCGCCGCTTTGCCGTCCGGTCCGCTGGAGCGCGCGCATCGTTCGTTGCAATTCGGCATGCGCAGCTGGGTCGAGCGGCAGACCCACCATCCGATCGGGCATGTCGAGCAGCTCTACACCTTCGCCGACAGCGACCGCGCCGAGGCGACGGTGCAGGCGATCTCGATCAGCTACCTTGCACTGACCCGGATCGGCGAGAGCGATGCCGGCTGGCGTGACTGGTATGGGTATTTCCCTTGGGAGGACCAGCGCACTGCCAACGGCGCCGAGGCAGTGCGCGGCATCGGCGCCAGGCTGCTCGCCTGGGCGGAGGCACCGGGGGATGCCGTCATGCGCCAACAGCGACGGCAGCGCTACGCCGTGAATTTCGGCGTGGATGGAATGCCATGGGACGAGGAACTGGTGTTGCAGCGTTACGAGATGATGTACGAGGCGGGCCTGGTGGAGGAGGCACAGTCGAACCAGCCGGCGGAGTCCGGGCGGGTAATGCTGCGCGACCATCGGCGTATCCTCGCAACCGGGATCGCACGCCTGCGGGCACGCATCAAGTACCGCCCGGTGGTGTTCGAGCTGATGCCGCCGAGCTTCACCCTGCTGCAGTTGCAGCTCGCCTTCGAGGCGCTGGCCGGGCGGCGCCTGCACAAGCAGAATTTCCGTCGCCTGATCGAGCAGCAGCAGCTGGTCGAGGAGACGGGTGCGGTCGCCGGCCACGCCGTCGGGCGCCCGGCCAAGCTGTTCCGGTTCCGTCGCGAAGTGCTGCAGGCCCGGCACGTCGCCGGCAGCAAGCTGCCGATGACCAGGCTGTCGTGAGCTACGCGTAGTCGAACAGGGCCATGAAGCCGTAATCCATGTGCAGTTGCTGGTGGCAGTGAAACAAAGTGGGGCCGGGGTTGTCCGCGACGAAATCCACCTCCGCCTCCTGGTAGCCGCCCAGCATCACCACGTCCTTTAGCACGCCGGCGGTGGGTTTGCCGGCGATCCGGGTCAGCTCGCAGCTGTGCCGGTGCAGATGGATCGGGTGGATGTCGTCGCTGGCGTTGCGCATGCGAAGCCGGTAGCGGCGGCCTTGAGTGAGCCGCAGCATCGGCGGTGCCGCGTGCCTGCCGTGAGGGTAGGCGACGTTGTTGATGGTCCAGCGGTTGAAGCCGCCGTCTTCGGCGTTGTGCTTGGCGAACACCATGTCGAACACCGCATCCGGTGTGGGTGCCGGCTGCTGCGTGCCGAAGCGGGTGTAATCCCACAAGAAGCGGGGCGGCGTGGCCCAGCGCGCAGGTCCCTTTGCACCGGCATATTCGACGACGATGCCCATGCCGTGGCCACGGTCGTCGTCGGACAGGTCGCCCAGCACCCAGACACCCGGATGGTCCATCTCGACCACCGCCGAGATCCGTTCGGCGGTACCGAGCCAGAGCACCGGCACCTCCGCCTGAGTGGGGACAAGGTTGCCGTCCAGCGAGAGGACCCTGAAGCGATGACCAGGCAGGGCCAGGCTGCGTATCTCGCCGGCGCTGCCGTTGAGCACGTGCAGCAGCAGCCGCTGTCCCGCCTTGACCCGGAGCGGCGCGCCGTGCCCCAGCATGCGCCCGTTGATGGCGAAGACCTGATAGCCGACCTCGTAGCCAACCGGCATGCCGCGCGCGCGCGATGCCCGCATCGCCGTCTCGCCGGTCTGCTTGAGCGAGGGGATTTCGGCGCCGGCCAGAAAGTCCTGCGCCATGTCGCCGCCACGGCTGAAGGTCGGCCCGAACTCCTTGAGCACCAGGAACACCTCCTGGTCATACGCTCCGGGATCGTGCCGGGGCGCGATATACACCGGACCAACGAGCCCGGAATACATGCCGCGATCGAGGTCGGCGCCGGCCCTGACATGGGTGTGATAGAAGCGAAATCCGCTTGGGCCGGGGGTGAACATTTCGCGCCGGGAGCCGTGCGCCGGGATCAGCGGCGTGCCCTCCTCGGCGGCGCCGTCGACTTTGGCCGGGATTTTCTGGCCGTGCCAATGCACCAGCTCGGCATGGTCGGTGTCGTTGTGGATATCGACCGTCACCGGCCGGCCTTCCTGCATGCGCAGCAACGGCCCGGGAAACTGCCCATTATAGGTATTGGTCGAGACGATCGTGTCGGCGGCGAGTTCGACCAGCGAGCGGCCAATGCGCAGGGTGTGGTCGGCCGGCGACCGCGTGGCGTCTGCCGGGGGCGCACGCGCCGCCGCGGCCGCGGCGAGGCCGCCGAGCCTGAGGATATCGCGTCGCTCGATGTCCATATCCGTTGGGTCCCGCGGCTTCGGTGATCCGCGATATGGTGCGGCCGGCCATGACTTGAACCGGGCGCAGGCCAGCCACACATGCCTTGACGCCGTTATGCTCAGTGCTAGCATAAGGAACAACGCCCTTCCTGGCGTTCTTTTGTGGCCCCGTATATGCTCAATTTGAGCATTAAGGATGCAGAATGTTGCAGGATCTCCCGACGCGCACCGATGCCCTCTACGAGCGTGTCCGTCGCGTCGTGCCCCGCTCCGAGTGGCGGCTGTTCGAGGACGATATCGCCGCCATCCTCAGGCTCAAGCGCGAACGCGGCGCCGTCATTCTGGCGCACAACTACCAGACGCCGGAGATCTTCCATTGCGTCGCCGACATCACCGGCGACAGCCTGGCCCTCGCGCGCGACGCGCAGAACCTCGACGCCGAAATCATCGCCATGGCCGGCGTGCATTTCATGGCCGAGACCGCCAAGTTGCTCAATCCGACCAGGCGGGTGCTGATCCCTGACCTGCGCGCCGGCTGCTCGCTGGCGGAATCGATCACCGCGGCCGACGTGCGGCTGTTGCGCGCGCGCTATCCCGGCGTGCCGGTGGTCACCTACGTCAACACCTCGGCCGACGTGAAGGCCGAGAGCGACATCTGCTGCACCTCGGGCAACGCCAAGCGCATCGTCGAGGCGATCAGTCAGGAGTGGGGCACCGACCGGGTGATCATGATCCCCGACGAGTTCCTCGCACAGAACATCGCCCGTGAGACCGGTATCACCATGATCACTTGGGCCGGGCATTGCGAGGTGCATGAACGCTTCACGCCCGAGGAGATACGTCGTCTGCGCGCGGACAACCCGGGTATCATCGTTCTGGCGCATCCCGAGTGCCCGCCCGAGGTCGTGGCCGAGGCGGATTTCTCCGGCTCCACCAAGGGCATGTCCGACTATGTCGCCTCCGGCCGCGCCGACCGGGTGGTGCTGATCACCGAATGCTCGATGAGCGACAATCTCGCGGTGGCGCACCCGAACGTAGAGTTCGTGCGCCCCTGCAATCTCTGCCCGCATATGAAGCGGATCACCCTGGCCGGTCTGCGCCACAGCCTTGAGACCCTGACCCACGAGGTGCGGATCGAGCCGCATTTGGCGGTCCGGGCGCGCCAGTCGGTCGAGCGGATGCTCGCGCTATGATGAGCTTTGCGGATGCTGGCGCTATGAGCGGCTTTCTTGCCGGCCAGCCGGTCATTGCCGGCAGCGGCCTCGCCGGGCTGATTACGGCCCTGCGCCTCAGCCCGCGTCCCTGCGTCCTGCTCAGCGCGGCACCGCTCTCTACCGAGGCGTCGAGCGCCTGGGCCCAGGGTGGTATCGCCGCCGCGGTCGGTCCCGACGACGCGCCCGCGCTGCAGATCGCCGATACGCTCGCCGCCGGCGCCGGGTTGTGCGACGCGGACGCGGTGCGGCGCATCGTCAGCGCCGGGCCGGAGGCGATCGCAGCACTTGAGGAGCTCGGCGCGCGCTTCGACCGAGGCTCGGATGGCGCGCTGGCACTCGGCTTGGAGGCCGCGCATAGCCGCAGGCGGATCGTGCATGCCAGCGGCGACGGCACCGGGGGCGAGGTGATGCGCGCCCTGGCCGTGCGCGTGCGTGCGACGCCGTCGATCACCGTGTTGGAAGGCGCGTGCCTGCTGCGCGTGCTGGTCACGGGCGGCGCCATCGCCGGCGCCGTCGTGCGCATCGCCGGTCGCACCCGAACCTGGTCCACGTCGCAACTGGTCATCGCCACCGGCGGCGCCGGCGGGCTGTTCCTCGACACCACCAACCCGCTCGGCTCGACCGGCGGTGGGGCCGCGATCGCCGCGCGCGCCGGTGCCGCCCTCGGCGACCTCGAATTCGTGCAGTTCCATCCGACGGCGCTGGCCGTGGCGGCACCCGGCCACCCGCGCGGGCGTGTGCCGATGCCTCTGATCAGCGAAGCGGTGCGCGGCGAGGGCGCGGTGCTGATCGACGAGACCGGCGCGCGCTTCATGGCGGACGAGCTGGCGCCGCGCGATGTCGTCTCGCGCGCGGTCTGGCATCACGCGGCCCTCGGCCACAGCGTCTTTCTCGATGCGCGCGCGGCCCTCGGCGCGCGCTTCGCCGCCCGCTTCCCGGGCATCGACGCGGCCTGCCGCAAGCACGGCATCGATCCCGCCGTTATGCCGATCCCGATCCGACCCGCCGCGCACTATCATATGGGCGGCATCGCCGTGGATGCATTCGGTCGCAGCACGCTGGACGGGTTGTGGGCCTGCGGTGAGGCCGCCTGCACCGGCCTGCACGGCGCCAACCGCCTGGCCAGCAACTCGCTGCTCGAAGCCGCGGTCTGCGGTGGTGTGGTCGCCGACAGCATCAGCGGTAGCGTCGCACGCGCGGCGGTCCCTGTCCGACCGGCGCCGGACCGTGCGGCTACCGACCCCGCACTGCCCCAGGTCCGGCAGATCGTCTCGCGCGACGTCGGCGTGCTGCGCGACGGCCCCGGCCTGGAGCGCGCGGTGGCGGCGCTGTCGCCATACGCGGCCACTTCGGATGCCGGACTGCTCGCGCTGATGATCGCCCGCGCGGCCCTTGCGCGATGCGAAAGCCGCGGCGGGCATCACCGCACCGATTATCCGGACAGCGACGCGAGCGCCGTGCGCACCCGTGCCTACGCGCACGAGGCATTGGCAGCCGCGCGCGGGCTGCAGCCGCAACGGCGCGCATCATGAGCCCGCTCCCCGACCTGATGCTGGAGCCGCTGGTACGCGCCGCGTTGCTCGAGGACCTCGGCCGTGCCGGCGACATCACTACGGAGGCGATCGTGCCCGCCGGCCTGACCGCGCGGGTGGCGATGACCGCGCGCGATCCGGGGGTCGTCGCCGGGCTGGATCTCGCGCGTCTCGCATTCTCGCTCATCGAGCCTCGGCTCAGCTTCACCGCGCACCGCCCGGATGGCGCCAGCGTTGCCCCCGGCGACCTGCTAGCCAGCATCGAGGGGCCGGCGCGCGGCATCCTGATGGGCGAACGGGTGGCGCTGAATTACCTCTGCCACCTCAGCGGCATCGCCACCGCCACCAATCGCCTGGTGCGCGCGGCAGCACACACGCAGGCGCGAATCTGCTGTACACGCAAGACCACACCAGGGTTGCGGGCGGTGCAGAAATACGCGGTGCGCGCCGGCGGCGGCAGCAACCATCGCTTCGGCCTTGATGACGCGGTGCTGATCAAGGACAACCATATCGCCATCGCCGGCGGGGTGAGTGTCGCCCTCCGGCGCGCCCGCGCTTCCGTCGGCCACCTGGTCAAGATCGAGGTCGAGGTCGACACCCTGGCCCAGCTCGAGGAGGCGCTGTCGGTGGGTGCGGACGCCTACCTGCTCGACAACATGGCGCCGCCAGTGCTGCGGGAGGCGGTCGCGATGGTGGCGGGCCGCGGCGTCACCGAGGCGTCAGGGCGGATCACGCCGGAGACCGTCGCGGCGATCGCCGAGAGCGGCGTCGACCTGATCTCCGCCGGCTGGCTGACCCACAGCGTGACGGTGCTCGACATCGGCCTGGATGCGGCCTGAGCGGGGCGCTCAGCGCAAGGCGGCCTCCGCCAGACGTCGCTGGTGCTTTGGATACCAGAACGACCACAGCAGCAGCGCGCCCATCCATCCGTAGGCGAGGAACGGGCTGGCCAGCAGGTAGTCGCGGATCGGCATGGTGAACACCAGCGCACAGGCCACCGCGGTCTCGGCGACCAGCCCGAACCCCCAGACCAGGGTCATGGTCATCATGATCCGGCGAAACCGGGGGTGTTCCCGCAGGGCGTCGAAGGCCTCGACGTGGGCCGCGGACTTGCGCAGCTCGCGGGCGCGGGCAAGCTGATGGATCAGCGGCCGCCCGATTGCGGCCGAGACCAGGAACACGATGCCGATCACGCCGGTGACGAGGTTTTCGCGCAATTGCAGGAACCGCACCGAACCGCCGCCCAGGAAGGCCAGCAAAGAGAGCGCGATGCCGGCCAGCACGATCATCGAGACGGCGTCGATGCGGCGTTGCCGGACGAACCCGACCACGCTCCAGACGATCGGCGGCAGCGAGGCGGACATCAGCGCATGGACGGTGCCGAGCCGCGGCTCAAGTGCCACATAGATTGCGTAGGGGAGGGCGACGTTGAGCACGAGCTCACTGACTCCCGCAACCAAGCCGCGACGAGTCATCCCGCCTACCACCAGTGCCGCCATGTCTGGCTCCCATCGCTTCGCCGCCTAAACAACATAGCCGAAAGTACCGGGTTGAGCAGCAAGCGGGGAGATCGCCCGTACTCTCACACGCAATGGCTTTGCCGGCACTTCGCCTTCCCTACCTCGGCCCTTTTTTTTGGCAAATGACATAATAAAGATATTGTCATTCGTCATTACCGCTGTTGGCCGACATTATCGGCGGCGCGGTAATGGAGCTGGGAGATATGGCGTTCGCAACACGCTCGCTGGGTCGCAATGGACCATCCATCTCAGCGCTTGGTCTGGGCTGCATGGGTATGTCGGAGTTCTATGGGCAAACTGATCGCGACGCGTCGCTGGCGACGATCGCGGCGGCGCTTGAGGCTGGCATCACCCTGTTTGACACGGCCGACTTCTATGGAATGGGGCACAATGAGGTGTTGCTTGCCGAGGCGCTGAGAGGCCAGCGCGGAAAGGCGTTTCTCCAGGTCAAGTTCGGCGCATTGCGCGGCCCGGAAGGGTCGTTTCTTGGTAACGACGCGCGCCCCGCGGCGGTCAAGACCGCGCTGTCCTATTCTCTTCGACGTCTCGGCACCGATCACCTCGACCTGTATATGACGGGTCTGGACCCCGCCGTTCCGATCGAGGAGACGATCGGGGCCATGAGCGAGTTGGTCCGTCAGGGCTATATCCGCCATATCGGCATCACCAACGTCGACACCGACACCATCCGCCGCGCGCATGCGACGCACCCGATCACCGCGCTGCAGTTCGAATATGGCCTTATGTCCCGCGACATGGAACAAGAGGTGCTGCCGCTCTGCCGCGAACTCGGGATCGGTATCACGGCCTACGGTGTTCTGAGCCGGGGCCTGCTCACCGGCAGCGAGGGACGCGGCGACGGCGATGTTCGCGGCACCTATTTCCCGCGCTTCCAGGGTGCCAATCTGACGCAGAACGCCAGGCTTGCGGCAGCGCTTGCCGAAGCCGCCGGCCGCGAGAGGATCACCGCCGCGCAGGCGGCGATCGGCTGGGTCGCCAGCCAGGGCAACGACATCATCCCCCTGGTCGGTGCGCGCACTGTCGAACGCCTGACGGAGGCGCTGACGGCGCCCTTGCAGCTTTCACAAGCCACTTTGTCGGCGCTGGAAAAGGCGGTTCCCCAGCATGCGGTTCACGGGGATCGGTTCATGGCGCATTGATGATTCCATGCGACGCCGCACGATCATCCGCGGCATAGAAGGGCCATGGAGTCGAGACTTGCGGATGCAGGCGCCATGCGCGCCCTTATTCTTGATACCGCCGAGATCCTTCTCAGACGCCATGGGCTTGAAAAGCTGAACGTGGTCGATGTGGCGCGCGTCCTGAACATGAGCCACGGGAACGTATATCGGCACGTCCCCAGCAAGGCGGCACTCCGCGCGGCCGTCATCCATCGCTGGCTCGGGCGCGTCTCGCAACAGACCGAAGCCATTGCACGAAGCGATGCGCCAGCGGATCTCCGCCTAATGCAATGGCTAAGAGAGCTGGCCGTCATCAAGCAGCGCAAGGTGACCGAAGATGCCGAAATGCTTGCCGCCGCGGCGAAAGTCATCCGGGATGCGCCACAGGTTCAGGATGAGCACGCAGCACTGCTGACGGCGCAGCTTGCGGGCATCCTCGAGGCTGGATTGGCTGACGGAACCTTGCCGGGCGTCAAGGGCCCGCAATCGACCGCCACGGCAATCCTGGATGCAACGATCAGGTACCACCACCCCCACATGGTGGCGAGCGGCGGACCACCTGCCGCACAGTTGCGAGGGCTGGACAAGGTTGTGTCTCTCATCATTGGTGGCTTGAAGGTGGCGGCGCGCTAAGCCGCGTCCGCGAACGCCGCGCCAAACTTATGTTGACACCGTTAACACCGGGCCTATACAGGTATTGTCGTTATGGGAAACCGCAATGTCCGACATCATTACCGAACGGGTCTGCGCCGAGCCCGAGGGAGACATCGTGGTTTTCCTCATCGGCATGCGCATCAACAGGCTTACGCGACCCTGGCGCTGGTTTCCCGTCGCGAGCGCGATGCCGAGAATGCTGCGTGAGCTTAACGCCCGTCCGGCACTCGGCCTGCTGGCCGCGCGCGGCCATTTCGGCGTGCGCAACCTGATGGTGCTGCAATACTGGAAGAGTGCCGAACATCTGCGTGCCTATGCGCATGCGTCCGACAAGGCACATCTGCCGGCATGGCAGGCCTTCAACCGCGCGATCGGCACCAACGGCGATGTCGGCATCTGGCATGAGACCTATGTCGTGCCCGCCGGGCATGCGGAGTCCATGTACGTGAATATGCCGCCCTATGGTCTTGGCTTGGCGGCCAAGCTGTTCCCGGCCAAAGGTGCCCGCGCCACCGCGGCCAAGCGCCTGTCCCGAATAGCCGTAGCCGCTTCAGAGCCTGGCTGACACGCGTCGCCGCGGCGGTACCAGCCACCAGAGCGCGATCACGCCGGCCAGCACCGCCACGTAGAGCAGTGCGAATACCCAAAGCGGCAGCGGCCAGAAGATCAGGCTGTCGACCCAGCGCATGATCAGCGGGGTCCGCTCGCGCGCGCTGCCGGTGAGGTCGGCCTGCCAGAGGGTCAGAAAGCAGGCGCGGCCGAGCAGCGCCTGACCGGCGACGATGCCGAGGCTCGCCACATGCAGCGCCCGCCACCAGAAGATCCGCACCCAGCCCCAGCCGCGCCAGGCGCCGAGCGGAATGGCGAGCAGGCCAAACACGTTGAACGCGATGATCGCCCCATGCACCGCGAGCACGAGCCCGGCGAGGGCGGCGTCAGAGCCGGACATCGGATCGATTGCGTCCAGTCTCTTCCCCGGAGGAATGGAACCGAATCCTGGCACGGTCCCTGGCAGCGCGCAACGCTTCCGGCTACGCATCAGAGCAACCTCAGCCTGAGCGGAACGCGATGCGTTCCGCTCAGGCTGAGACAAGTTGCTCTGTTCTATATGTTTCCTGGGCAAGCTCTCGGTCGGCACGTGAAAGGCACGAAGCATGAAACGCCAGCTCATCGCCATCGTCGGTCTGGGAAAGATCGCAGTCGACCAGCACGTCCCCGCCATCCTCGGCAATCCGGCCTTCGAACTCGCCGCGATCGTCAGCCAGCGTCGTGCGACGGTGGCTGACCTGCCGAGCTTCGACAGCCTTGAGGCGTTGTTCGCCGCCATGCCGGAGGTCGAGGTGGTCGCGTTCTGCACACCCCCCGCGGGCCGCTTCGAGGCGACGCGAACGGCGTTGCGCGCCGGCCGGCAGGTTCTGATCGAAAAGCCGCCTGCGGCGACTTTGGGCGAGATCACCGAACTTGCCGCCATTGCCGAGCGCGCGGGGCGCGTGCTGTTCGCGACCTGGCACTCGCGCTTCAATCCGGCGGTGGCGGAAGCGCGTCGCCGCTTGGCGGGGCAGCGGATCAGCCGGCTGCGGGTCGACTGGCGCGAGGATGTACGTCGCTGGCACCCTGGCCAGGCCTGGATCTGGCAGCCTGGAGGCTTTGGCGTGTTCGACCCCGGGATCAATGCGCTCTCCATCGTCACCGAGATCATGCCCGAGCCGCTGTTCGTGGCCGCGGCACAGCTCGACGTGCCGGCGAACCGCCAGACCCCGATCGGTGCGGAGATCAGCTTTGCCACGGCCGACCCGGCACCGGGAACCGACCTCTCCGCGGTCTTCGACTGGCGCAAGCAGGGCGAGCAGAGCTGGACCATCGAGGTCGCGACCGCGGCCGGCGAGACGCTGACCCTCACCGAGGGGGGCGCCCGCCTTGCGGTCAATGGCACGCCGGTGATCGAAGCAGGGTCGCACGAGTATCCGATGATCTACGAGCGGTTCGCGACCCTGCTCGCCGAGGGCCGCTCGGAGGTGGACATCCGCCCGCTGCAACTGGTCGCGGATGCCTTTCTCGTCGGCGAGCGGCGTGCCACGGCGCCGTTCGACGATTGATGCCGCCGTAATCGGCGCGTAAGCATCAAGGATAAGAAACGGAGGAAACATATGAGCCCCAACGGGACGATCGATCGCCGCAGCCTGCTGAAGATCGGCGCTGGTGCCGCCGCGATCGTGGCGGGTCCGACGCCGGGTTGGAGTGCCGCCGGCGCACCGGTCAAGATCGGCATGCTCGATCCGCGTACCGGGACCTATGCCGGCAACGGTGGCGACGAGATACGCGGTGCGACGATGGCTGTCGATCAGCTCAACAAGTCCGGTGGCATCCTCGGTCGTCCGGTGCAGCTCATCGTCGAGGATTCGCAAGCTTTGCCGGGACCGGCGGTGTCGAAGGCGCAAAAGTTGGTCAATCAGGATCAGGTGCATTTCCTGATGGGCGCGGTCAGTTCGGCGGTGGCGGAATCGGTGAGCCAGTTCGCCCAGCAGAATAAGATCCTCTATGTCGATACCGGCGGCCACGCCGATGACGTCACCGGCACGAAATGCGCCTGGACCACATTCAGGACCTGCTCGACCACCTGGATGGTCACCTCCGGCGATTTCGGAACCCTGTACAAGAAGTTCGGCAAAAAATGGTATTTCATCACGCCAGACTATTCCTTCGGGCATGCTTTGCATCGTGACTATGTCGCCCAGCTCAAGGCTGCCGGCGGCACCTCGGTCGGCAACGCGCTGGCCCCGCTCGGCACCACGGATTTCTCCTCGTATCTGATCCGCGCCAGGGCGGCCAACCCGGACCTGCTGATCTGCCTATGCGCCGGCAACGACATGGTCAATCTGCTCAAACAGGCCGTGCAGTTCGGCATCGACAAGAAAATGACAATCGGCGGCGCGCTGCAGGATTTCGAGGTTCTCGAAGCCCTGCCGAAGCAGGCCCTGCTCGGCTGGTGGACCATGGAATGGTACTGGAAGCAGCCGAATACGCCGGAGGTCGCGCCATTCGTTGAAGCGTACAAGCCCTATGCCAACGGCAAGGTGCCGACCGCGCGCTCCTGGCTTGGCTTTGCCAGCGCGCATGCCATTGCGATTGCCGCGAACAACGCGAAATCCCTCGACACCATGAAGGTGGTCCGCGCGATGGAGGGCCTCGTGCTGCCGCCGCACGTGGCGCTGCAGCCTGGCAAATGCTTCTACCGGGCGGAGGATCACCAGATGATCGCCAACATGTTTCCGGGCTACGTGCCGAAGAATGCAACCTATCCCGATCTGTTCGAGGTCGCCGACATCGTGCCCTCGGGCAAGATCGCCAAATCGGCGGCCCAGGCGGGCTGCAAGATCACCTATCCGAGCTGAGCGTGGGAACGCTGCTTCTCTTCAGTGTCTTCAACGGCCTGATCGTCGGGATCTTCTACGCGCTGATGGCGCTCGGGCTGTCGCTGATTCTCGGGCTGAACGGGGTCATCAACTTTGCCCAAGGCACCTTCATGGCGCTCGGTGGCTATCTCGCCTTTACCATCGAGCCGTATGTCGGGTTCTGGGGATCGTTGATCCTCGCACCGTTAGGGGCCGCGGTGGTCGGGATCGCCACCGAACGGGTGCTGATCCGTCCGCTATATGGGCGCGATCCGCTGTTCTCTCTGCTGCTGACCTTTGGTCTTGCGATGATCATGGAGGATCTGATCCGCACCATCTGGGGTGCCGTCGGCGAACCCTACGCTTTGCCGAACTACCTCAATACGCCGCTTAGCGATTCGCTGTTCTTCCTGACCGGCTACCGGCTTGTGCTGATCGCGATCACCATCGTGGCGACCGCCGGCCTGTTCGCCATCCTGCGCTTTACCCGCGTCGGCATACGCATACGCGCCGGCAACGCCGATCTGGAAACCATCGCCTCGCTGGGCGTGAACATCTTCTTCCTGCGTGCCGCGAATTTCGGCATGGGCATCTTCCTGGCCGGACTCGCGGGGATCCTGGCGGCCGGTCAGTTGGGCCTGTCCCCCGATATCGGCAGCCAGCTGATCATGCCCTCGTTCGTCGCCATCATCGTCGGCGGAGTCGGTAGCCTGCTCGGCAGCGTGCTGGGCGGCCTGATCATCGGCATTGCATCCGGCGTCACCGCGGCCTTCCTGCCGGTGGCACAGGAGGTGGTGATCTATCTGATCATGGCGGTCGTGCTCGTCGTGCGGCCGCGCGGATTGCTGGGACAGGAGGGCCTGTTCGAATGAGCGTCGTGCTCGATGACGCCGCGACACAGCGAAAGGCTCCGGCGCTGGGCGGACGCGAGATCGCAGCCGGCGCCATCTGGCTGGCGCTGCTGTTCGTGCCGCTCTGGCTGCCGGCACTCGGCGGCTACACCGACCTTGCGACCCGCGTGCTGATCTATGCGATGGCCGCGACGGGGCTCAACCTGCTGCTGGGTCATACCGGCGGCCTCTCGTTCGGACACGCCGCCTACTTTGGCCTCGGCACCTACGGTGCCGGGCTGTTCCTGATCCATGTGACGAAATCGCTGCCGCTCGCCATCCTCGCCGGCACGCTGCTCGGCGGCATCGCGGCAATCCTGGTCGGTCCGCTGCTGATGCGCCGAAAGGGCATCTATTTCTCGATGATTACCATTGCTTTCGGCCAGATGTTCTACTTCGCCGCGGTGCGCTGGAATGGCCTGACCGGCGGCGAGGACGGTCTGACCGGCTTCTCGCGTGTGCCGCTGCATCTGGGAGCCATCACCGTCCCACTCGGTTCCGCGCGCTATTATTATCTCGTGCTCGCCTTGTTCGCGCTGGTCATGCTGTTCGTCTGGCAGGTGCTGCGCGCGCCACTCGGGCACGCGTTCGTCGCCACGCGCGAGAACGCGACGCGCCTGCGCTTCCTCGGTGTCGCGGTCGATCGCCAGGTGTGGATCGCGTTTGCACTGTCAGGCGTGATCGTGGCCCTTGCAGGCTCCCTCGACGCGCTGCTGATCGGCTTCACCTCTCCAGCAACGCTGCAATGGCAACTCTCCGGCGAGTTCGTGGTGATGTGCGTGCTCGGTGGCATGCGCAGTTTCTGGGGACCGTCGCTCGGCGCGTTGATCTTTATCGGCGCACAGGATTACCTCAGCAGCATTACCCAGAACTGGATGAGCTATATCGGCCTGATCTTCGTGCTGTCGGTGCTGTTCTTCCCGAACGGCCTGCTCGGCTTCGTGCGTGCCCAGGGACGCACCAGGACGCGCACATGAGCCTTCTCGTCCTCGATGGTGTCGGCCGCCGCTTCGGCGCTTTGCAGGCGCTGCGCGGCATTTCTCTCGTCGTCGAACCCGGCGAGCTGCGCGCGATCATTGGACCCAACGGCGCCGGCAAGACGACGCTGTTCAACCTGGTCAGCGGCTATTTCCCGCCGAGCGAGGGCAGTATCGTCTTTGAGGGGCAGTCGATTGCCGCCGTCAGCCCCAATGCGCTGGTCCGTCGCGGCATCATCCGCACCTTCCAGATCACCCAGATCTTTGCTTCCCTGAGCGTGCACGACAATCTCGTCGTGGCGGTTGAGACCGCGATGGGCCTGCATATGCGACCCTGGATTTCACGCGCCACGCGAGCCCAGGTGCAGGCCAAGGTTGACGAGCTGATCGAAACCCTGCAGATCGGCAACGCGGTGGACCGTATCGCCGGTGAAGTGTCGCACGGCGACCAGCGGGTCGTGGAAATCGGCATCGCTTTGTCGCGCGCGCCGAAATTGTTGCTGCTCGACGAGCCGACCGCCGGCATGGGTGACCACGAGACCAGGCACATGACCGACCTGATACGCAGGCTCAACAAGGATCGCGGCATCGCGGTGCTGTTCGTCGAGCACGACATGGCGATCGTGTTCGGCATCGCCGACCGGATCACCGTTCTCGATAACGGCGCCATGCTGGCCGAAGGCGACGCCAGCGCGATCGCCGCGGACCCGCGCGTGCAGGCGGCCTATCTTGGCCGCGAGATCGAAGCGATCCGCGCATGACCGCGGTTCTGGAAGCCACCGACCTGCAGACCTATTACGGCAAGAGCCACATCCTGCATGGTGTTTCGATGTGTGTGCAGCCAGGCGAACTGGTCGCCCTGCTCGGCCGCAACGGCGCCGGCAAGACCACCACCATGCGCAGCCTCATGGGCCTCACGCCGCCGCGGCAGGGTCGGGTGCGCCTGTTCGGCCGCAACGTCACCGGCTGGCCGCCCTATAGGATTGCCGGGCTCGGGGTCGGCTACGTGCCGGAGGGCCGCAAGATCTTCGGCCACATGACGGTGCACGAGAACCTGCTGGTGCCCACCGATACCAAGGGACCCTGGACCATCGACACGATTTATAAATTCTTCCCCCGCCTCGACGAGCGCCGGGCCAGCAAGGGCGGCAAGCTGTCCGGCGGCGAACAGGAGATGCTCGCCATCGCCCGGGCGCTGCTGCTCAACCCCGCCTTCCTGATCCTAGACGAACCCTCGCAGGGCCTCGCACCGGTGATCGTCCAGGACGTGATGCGCATGGTCATGCGAGTTAAAAGCGAGGGCACGGCGGTGTTGCTGGTAGAGCAGAACGCCGTCCTCGCGCTCAAGCTTGCCGACCGCGCCTGTATCCTGTCCGACGGCGAGGTGGTCCATGACGGACCCGCCGCGGCCCTTGCGGCCGACACCGCCCGCATCGAACAACTCGCCGGCGTCAGCGCGCATTGATGCAAGAGGCAGACAAGGCTTGCACGCAACCCCGGTTTATACTAAAAACGATATAGGCGTGGTTGGCATTAAGCCGCTGTCCTTTTTGGGGTCGTCCCTTGATGAAGTTAGAGCCTTCCCGGAGAATGCGCGGCGCGAGGCGGGTCACCAACTCGATCGTGTTCAACGTGGGCTCGACCCGGAAGACTGGAAGCCCATGCAAGGCGTCGGCAGTGGTGTACGGGAAGTCCGCATACGTGACCAGGCAGGTGCCTTCCGGGTGATCTACGTCGCAAACCGGCCAGAGGCGGTATACGTTCTGCACGCTTTCCAGAAGAAGACCCAGGCCACATCAAAGCGTGACCTGGACCTGGCGGCCGCAAGATTGAAAGAGCTGACACGGAGCAAGTTATGACCAAGGTAGACGGCATACGGGGGCAGGTGTTCGCAAGCGTATGGGATGCCTTGGAGGACAGCCCAGCCGAGGCTGCCAACATGCGCCTACGCTCCGAGCTCATGATCGCCATCCGGCAAGCCGTAGCGGAGTGGTCAACAACCCAAACCGCCGCAGCACACCGGCTTGAGGTCACCCAGCCACGGCTCAATGACCTCCTGCGCGGACGCATCAACAACTTCAGCCTTGATTCCCTGACCGTGCTTGCGGCACGCGCCGGCCTGGACGTGCATTTGCGCATTGAAAGAGCGGCGGCATAGGTGCCGCGGATGATCTCGGACGCGACTGCACCGAGGCCGAAGCACAAGGCGGATTTCCTTGGCAAGTTGACGGTTCAGGTGCCGCGGAAGAGTGCTCTCTGAGCAGGACTTATTGCTGACGGGTCAACCTCGTCTTCTCGCTTGGTGGGGTAGGTATGACGGTATCGCTGTAACCCACAAAAGAGGGTGCCGTGAATGCCTTGAACATCGCGCTTTCGTATCGGCCGTGTCCATAATCGGCTGAGCGCTCCGACGGCTTCTTCAGCATGGCGGAGATCGGAGATATCTTCGGCAAACTGGATGTCCTGTCCTTGCTCAGGAAACAACAAGGCAAACTCATCGTCTTCAGCTTGAAAGATGGCAAAGACGCAATTTTGTGCGCCGTCGATGACTTGAATGTTTTTCATGAGTTTTCGATGTGTTTCTCTGTTTCACGTTCATGTGCCCTGTCAGACTGCGTAGCATGCCAATGGGCCAAGCGATCCGCGAGAGAGCCGACATGGATCTCGAGCTTATGGCCGTCCGGATCGAGGAAGTAGAGGGACGGCCCTTCGCTCCGGTTTTCGCGCCAGCTTGGCGCGTTCTCCTTGATCCTTGTAGATAGCGGACCGAAGTCTTTGGCGTCCACGCTGAATGCCGTGTGGGTGTAGTCGGGGTGCGGTTCGCTCCTAGCGTGCTCGTCCAGGGACAGACATAACCAGAGCGACCCCGCCTCGAAGTAGGCGCCAGTCGACCAGATCGCGCGGAGCTGGAGGCCGAGAACGTCTCGGTAGAAGGGGACGGCGCGGTCCAGATCGCCAACAGCCAGCGTGACATGGTTGAGCCCGGTGACGCCGATATCCGCCATCTTATATGCCTTGCGCTTCAGGTAGTTTGCGTCAGTGTCGGCTTGAGAGCGCGGCAGACGCATCCGCCCAGGATAATGTCGCCTGAGCGCCATCTCGCTCGCGCAAGGTTATGGTGCGATCTTCCTGCTCGCGTCGCCCAACGATTGCCATGACGGGCACCTCGGCCTCGCGAGCGGCGACGATCCGCCGCGACAAGGTTTCCGAGCCGCCGTAGGCAATCACTCTCAGTCCGCATGCGTCCAGCATATTCATAACCTCGGTTGCGTAATCGGCTTGTTCCTGTGAGATCGGAGTGATCGCCACCTGTTCCGGAGAGAGCCAAAACGGCAACACGCCACCATGATGCTCGATGAGGATTGCAACGAAGCGGCCGAGGGATCCGAATACAACATGGTGAAGCATGAGCGGGACAGCACGGCGCCCATCCGGTGCGATGTACGAGGCTGCGAGACGGGCTGGGAGAACACAATCCAATTGGATTGTACCACACTGCCAGGATCTCCCCAGTCGGTCGCGAAGCGCAAATTCCAGCTTGGGACCGTAGAAAGCGCCTTCGCCGGGCTGGATTGAGAAGGACACGCCCGAGCAGGTCGCGGCGTCCCCGAGCGTCTTCTCAGCCCAGTCCCAGAGATCTTCGGATCCTGCGCGCAACGCCGGGCGGGTGGACAACGCCATGTCGAACTCGGGGAAGCCGAAATCGGTATAGACCTCCGATAAGCAGTCGATGAAGCGGGCTACCTCTCTTTGGATGTCCTCTTCACGGCAGAATACATGAGCGTCGTCCTGCTCGAACGCGCGTGTCCGCATCAGGCCGTGCAAGGCACCCGACGGTTCGTCGCGATGACAAGCCCCAAATTCTGAATACCGGATCGGAAGGTCTCGCCAGGACCGCAGT
Source organism: Lichenicoccus sp. (assembly GCF_965276875.1). Lineage (GTDB taxonomy): Bacteria > Pseudomonadota > Alphaproteobacteria > Acetobacterales > Acetobacteraceae > Lichenicoccus. Next base: position 3,476,925 of record NZ_OZ255701.1, read on the forward strand.
CCTTTGTTGAATATCTGGACGTGACACGGACACGACATTGGCTTCAGGGCCATCGGCCGCTCGCCGCTCCCGACCACGAACATGTTTTCGCCAAACTTATCCCAGTGTCCGCTGCGTATCCAAAGGTCACGCGGAATGAGCTGTGGACTTCTTACCTCAGCATAACCCAAGCGGCGCATTCGGGTCCGGATGTAATCCTCCAGCACGCGGTAGATGGCATATCCGCGCGGGTGCCAGAACACCATTCCGGGTGCGTCCTCCTGGAGGTGCCATAGATCAAGCCTGCTACCCAGGCTCCGATGATCGACTTCGTCCATATGCTGCGCTCCTGTGTTCGGGGCGAGGCGAGGACGGGATGGTATAAAAGAGAAAAGCCCCGTCCGTCACCGGCGGGGCCCTTTCTGGTGGTGGCGGCTCGCTCTACCGCATGCAACCAGAGGACGATCCGCCGATGGCGGTCGTCGTGGTGGTGGCAGCGTCGAAGCGAATGTCGTCCATGGAAGAAGGGTGGCAAACCGGATGAGCAGCCGTCAATGCAAAACTTGCCGTAACGACCAAAGGAGGCATGTGGCAGCCGCGAACGTCGGCTTTCGAGCGGGCTCGTCGTGTTCTCCCGCCTTTCACCAAGCCTGGCGGGACAAACCCTCGTTTAGGCTGGCCTCGATCTGCAGGGCGGTGTTGACCAGTGCCATGTGGGTGAAGCCTTGCGGGATGTTGCCGCGTTGCTCGCCGGTGGCGGCGTCGATCTGTTCGGCGAACAGTCCGACATCGTTGCCGCGCGTGAGCAGCCGCTCGAACAAGGGGCTTGCCTCCGCCTGGCGGCCCATCATCGCCAGCACGCCGGCGCGCCAGAAGGCGCAGGCGGTGAATGTCGCCTCGTCGCCACTCATGCCGTCATCCATGCGGTAGCGGTAGAGCAGGTCGCCGGTGCCGAGTTCCGCCTCGATCCGTTCCAAGGTCGCGGCGATGCGCGGGTCATGCGCGTCCAGCGCGCGGTAGAGCACCAGACGCAGCACCGCCGCGTCCAGGCTGCCCGAGCCGTAGAACATGGTGTAGGCGCCACGCTTGTCGTTCCAGCCTTGCTCCTGGTACTGCGCGGTGATCGCGCTGGCGGCGTCTTCCCAGCGTGCGAGCGTCGCGGGATCGATGCGGCCAGTACGGCGTCCGATGCGGATCGCGCAGTCGAGTGCGACCCGGTTCATCCCCTTGCTGTGCAGGATGTGGCGCGGCGCCCCGCGCAATTCCCAAATACCCTGGTCGGGGTCGTCGTGATGGGCGATCGCCTGTTCGGCGAGGTTGGTCACGGTCTCCGGCAGATGGTCCTGTACCTTTTCCGGGGGGTCGTAGTCGACATGTTCGAGATAACCGTGCAGGGCCGCGAGCACCTCGCCGTAGATGTCGAGTTGCGACTGGCCCTGTGCGGCGTTGCCGATCGTCACGGGGCCGTGGCCGCGCCAGCCTTCCAGATGATCGAGCGTCTGCGGCTCGTTCGGTTCGCCGTCGATGCCGTAAAGCAGCTTCGGTGCGCGTCCGCGGGTCGGATCGGCGTGGCGCAGAAAGCGCAAATACTCTGCCGCCTCGCGCTCGTAGCCGAGGCCGACGAAGGAGATGACGGTGAACGAGCAGTCGCGCAGCCAGGCATAGCGGTAGTCGTAGGAGCGATTGCCCGGCAGCGCCTCTGGCAGGGAGGCCGTGGGGGCGGCGATGATCGCACCAGTAGGGGCATAGGTGAGCAGCTTGAGGCACAGGATGGAGCGCAGCACGTGTGCCCGGTAGGGGCCGTGATAGGTGCAGATCCTGCTCCATTCCTCCCAATAGCGGCGGGTGTGGGCAAGCCGCGCCTGGGCGTCGTCGAGACCGTTGAAGGCTGGGGCGACGTCGTCCTCGCCGTGCGTCAGCACCAGGCAGGCGCATTCGCCGGCCCGCAGGCTCCAGGTGCCGCGCGCCGTGTCGGCATCGATCTCGAGCGGGTGGCTGGCGCCGGCGCGCAGGCGCTGCGTGCCGGCGGTGAAGACGATGCTGCCATCAGTGCCCCGCGCGAGCTGGCTTGGCTGGCGGGCATAGTCGAAGGTCGGCCGCACGCCGACGCGGGCGGTGATGCTGCCGCAGGTGCACTCAAGCAGACGGATCAGCCGGCTTTCGGTCTCGCCGTCAGGTCCTTCCTCGGCGAGGGTATCGGGCGGGTTGACCGGCATCAGGTCGGTGAGGCTGGCTGCGCCGGTGGCGGTAATGAAGTGCGTCCGCAGGATGTTTGTGTCCGGCAGATAGTGTCGTGTGGTCGTAACAATTCCGTCCAGGGCAACCGTGCACGCGCCACCCTTGGCGGCATCAAGGATACGCAGGAACAAAGCCGGGCTGTCATGGCGGGGCCAGCATAGCCAATCGATCGAGCCGTTGCGGTCGATCAGCGCCGTGCTGTGGGTGTCGCCGATAAGCGCATAGTCGCTGAGCGGATTATAGGCTGGCGTCATCGCTAGCGGGGTACTCCGGCCTGGATCGGGTTCTGCCCGGATGCCGGCCCGGTATTGAAATGCAGCAGCGGGTTGGCATCGTTGTAGGCGCCGCCGAAGCGGCCGATTGCAGCACCCGTGTTCGAATCGCGCAGGGCTGCCGCCGGATCGTGGATTTCGGGGTTCGGCACCGGCGCCGGCAGGAATCGCTTCTGGCCGTGCACCACCAGGTTCTCCGTCGTGGGCGGCGGCGGGGTAGGGCGGCCGGCATGATGATGCGGGTGGTGATGCCGGGGCGCGGCTTCGGCGGTCCAGCCGCCGAAGCCGGCGAGCAATCCCGCGGTCAGCAGCCGTGCATGTCTCACCCAGGTGCCGAGACGCGCGCGGCGAGTTCCGCGCGAATGGCGGCAAAGGCGTCCTCGGCGCGCGTGATGTCCGGGCCGCCGGCCTGGGCGACATCGCGTCGGCCGCCGCCTTTGCCGCCGATCGCGGACGCGGCAGTGCGGACGAGGGCTGCCGCATCGAGCTCCGGCAGGTCCGCCGAGACCGCCACCACCAGGCTGAGTTTGTTTTCGGCGGTCGAGACCAGTGCGACCACGCCCGAGCCGATCTGCTTGGAGACCGCCTCGGCCAGCCCCTTGAGCTCGCGCGCCGGGGCGGCACCGACATTGCGTGCGGCGAGCGCAATCCCGCCCACCGTCTCGCTCGCGGGCGCGGTGCCGCCGTCGCCGAGGGTGAGCCGACGCTGGATGTCGGAGAGCTGACGCTCCAGGCTGCGCCGTTCCTCGACGAGTTGGCCGAGGCGCTCGGTGAGACCGGCGACGGGCACACGCAACAGGCTCGCTGCCTCCGCCAGGCGCTGCTCGGCGAGGGCGACCGTCTGTTCGGCGGCGCGCCCGGTGACCGCCTCGATGCGTCGCACGCCAGCGGCGACCCCACTCTCGGAGGTGATTCTGAACAGGCCGATATCGCCGGTGCGCGCGACATGGGTGCCGCCGCATAGTTCGATCGAATAGGCCGGCTTGGTGTCGTCGCCGGCGAGACCCATCGAAACGACCCGCACCTCGTCGCCGTATTTTTCGCCGAACAATGCCATGGCACCCTGGGCGGTGGCCTGTTCGGGGGTCATCAGCCGGGTGCTGACCGCGCTGTTCTCGCGGATGCGGTCATTGACCTCGGCCTCGACGGCGGCGAGTTCGGCAGGCTCGATCGGGCGCGGCTGGCTAACGTCGAAGCGCAGCCGGTCCGGTGCATTCAGGCTGCCCTTTTGCGCAACATGGGTGCCGAGATGGCGGCGCAGTGCTTCGTGCAGCAGATGGGTTGCGGAATGATGCGCCCGGATCGCGCCGCGACGCGTGTGGTCGACGGTCGCGGTGACCGCCATGCCGAGGCGCGCCTCGCCGGCGACAACGCGGCCGACATGGACGAACAGGTCACCGAGCTTCTTTTGCGTGTCGGTGATGTCGATGAGCAGTCCGGGGGCGGCGATGCTGCCGCTGTCGCCGACCTGGCCGCCGCTCTCGGCATAGAACGGCGTCTGGTTGAGCAGCACCAGGACCTGCTGCCCCGCCGCCGCTTGGCCGACGCTCGCGCCGCTCGCCACCAGGCCGATGATTTCGGCGTCCGCCTGCTCGGTGGCATAGCCGAGGAAGTCGGTGGCAGAGAGCCGCTCGCGCAGCTCGAACCAGACCTGTTCGGTGGCGGCCTCGCCCGAGCCGGACCAGGCGGCGCGGGCCCGCTTGCGCTGGGCCGCCATCGCCGTCTCGAAGCCGTCGAGATCGACCGACTGGCCGCGCTCGCGCAGCGCGTCCTGGGTCAGGTCGAGCGGAAAGCCAAAGGTGTCGTAGAGCTTGAAGGCAATCTCGCCGGGCAGGCTGCCGCCGCCGCCCAGACGCGCGCTCTCCTCGGAGAGCAAGGTCAGGCCACGTTCGAGCAACGCCTTGAAGCGATCCTCCTCCAGCCGCATGGTTTCGCGGATCAGGGCTTCGGCCTGCACCAGTTCGGGGTAGGCGGTGCCCATCTGGCGCACCAGGTTGGGCACAAGGCGGTCGAACATCGGCTCCGTGGTGCCCATCAGATGCAGATGGCGCATCGCCCGACGCATGATCCGTCGCAGCACATAGCCGCGGCCCTCGCGCGCCGGTAGCACGCCGTCGGCGATCAGGAACGAACTCGCCCGCAGATGGTCGGCGACGACCCGGTGGCTGGTCTTGAAGGGACCGTCCGGCGTCTGGCCGGTGAGGTCGGCCGACGCCTCGATCAGCGCGCGCAGCGTGTCGGTGTCGTAGTTGTCGCGCTTGCCCTGCAGGATGGCGGCGAACCGCTCAAGGCCGAGGCCGGTATCGATCGAGGGCCGTGGCAGGGGGGCTCGGGTCCCTGGCGGATCCTCGAAATACTGCATGAAAACCAGGTTCCAGATCTCGACGAAGCGGTCGCCGTCTTCCTCCGCAGAACCTGGGGGGCCGCCGGGAACATCGTCGCCGTGGTCGTAGAACAGTTCCGAACAGGGCCCGCAGGGGCCGGTATCGCCCATCCGCCAGAAATTATCCGCGGTGGGGATGCGGATGATCCGGCTGTCGGGGAGGCCCGCGATGCGCTTCCAGAGTGCGGCCGCTTCGTCGTCGTCGGCATAGACGGTGGCGAGCAGGCGGCTTGGCGACAGGCCGAACTCGCGTGTCACCAGGGTCCAGGCGAGCTCGATCGCAAGCGGCTTGAAATAGTCGCCGAACGAGAAATTGCCGAGCATCTCGAAGAAGGTGTGATGACGCGCGGTATAGCCGACATTGTCGAGATCGTTATGCTTGCCGCCGGCGCGCACCACCTTCTGCGCCGAAGCGGCGCGCGTGTAGGGGCGGGTCTCCTGGCCGGTGAAGACGTTCTTGAACTGTACCATGCCCGAGTTCGCGAACAGCAGGGTTGGGTCGTTGCGCGGGACCAGCGGCGACGACGGCACCATGGCATGCCCGTTCGAGGCGAAGTAATCCAGGAAGCCGGCGCGGATATCGTTGCTCGACGGGGCTGTGCTGCTCGGCATGGGGCGCGGGGGGTGTCCTCGGGGAGAGCCAGTGTTAGCGGAACACCAGCCGGCGCGACATGGTGAAGTTCGAGAACATGCTGGCCCCCGTTCCGCCGAACAATGCGAGGACCGGATGCGCGTTGCACAGCGGCACGACATGAATCAGGATCAGCACGGTGCCGCGGTTGAGCGTGAAGCCGAGCGAGTTGGCCACCAGGAAGGTGCCCCATTGCCGGATCATGCTGCCGGCTGAACCGACGCCTCGGAAGGTCCAGAACCGGTTCATCAGCCAGTTCGCGGTCGCGGCGACAAAATAGGCGAGCAGGGCGGCGGCGGTCAGGCCGATCACGCCCTTGAGCGAGTAGACGGTCCCGGCGTCCCAGAGGAACCCGAAGGCGCCGACTACGCCGAAGCGGAAGAACTGATGCGCGAGTTGCCGGCGCGCGGGTGTCAGGAGCCGGCGCATAAGGGCCGGACGAGGCTCTCTGAGATCCGGTGCGGGCGCAGTCTCGGTGACGTTCGCTTCCATGCTGACGCAACCCCGTCCGTGAAACGATGCCGTGCGAAGCCGAACCAGCACATTAGCCGAGTTAGGTTTCCAACCACTTAACAAAAGGGGCACCTTGCGGTGCCCCTTGTTGAAAAGCCCGCGTTGAAGATCAGTGCAGGATGATCTCGACGCGGCGGTTCTGCGGCTCGCGGGTGTCCGGACCGGTCGGCACCAGCGGGTGGGTTTCGCCGAAGCCCTGGGTGTCGATGGCGCTGTCCGGCACGCCGTCGCGGATCAGCTCCGCCTTCACGCTGTTCGCGCGTCGGATCGAGAGGCCCATGTTGTACTTTTCGCCACGCGGTCCCGGATGGGCGGCCGAGTTGTCGGTGTAGCCATTGACCTCGATACGGGTGGTCTGCACCCGGGTCGATGCCTGCGCTGCCTGCGCGATGATCTCGCGGGCGCGTCCGGTAAGGTTGGACTTGTCCCAATCGAAGAACACCAGGTAGGTGCGGGCCGGTGCCGGCGCCGGAGCCTGGACCACAGGAGCGGGCGGCGGCGGCGGCGGGGCGGTCTGGAAGGCGTAGCGTAGGCCAAGCATGACCTCGTGGTTGTAGCTGTTGTTGAAGTCGGCATTGCCCTTGTGGATGCCGCTGTTGGTGTAGGCGGTGGACTGGAAGGCCGAGCCGGTGTTCTGCGGCAGGGTGCCTATGAAACGATATTCGGCGGTCAAAGCGAGACCCGGAACCTGGACGATGTTGAAGGCGACGCCGGCGATACCCTGGTAGGCGGCAGCGCCTTCAGTGCCGCCGATACGATTGTTAAAGCCGTTGTTGTAGTCCGTGTTGAAGGGCGACAGATGGGTCCAGAGATAACCCGCGCCGATACCGACATAGGGCGTGACCGGCAATGGCAGACCGAACTGCGCGAGATCGAGGTCATACAGGACATTGACCATGGGGCCATACCGCTCGTCGTGCCCGGTGGTGGTTCCGGGGACCGGCGTGAAGTGGCGGTGGTTGGTGTGGTCCTGTATATAGAGGCCCTCGAGTTCGACCCTCAGGCCGTTGCCGAGGCCATAACCGAGCGAAGCCTCACCGGTGAAGCCGTAGTTGAAGCGGAAGGTCGAGCCGCTACCCCCAGGGGTGCCATCGGCAAAGCTCGTCGGCGAGAAATGCGCCTTGGTGCTCTGCTCGAGATTGTAGCCTCCGCCCAGGCTGACATAGAGGCCGTCGACGGGCTGGGCCATAGCCGCAGCCGGCGCGGCCGCCAGGAGTGTCGTTGCAAGTAACGCCGTGCGCAGACGCATTGTCTCGTCCTCATCTGATCATTCGGTTGAGTGGCCGCCAACCATCGGCGGCGCAGTCTCATCCTTGTGCCTAAGCCGCATATAGAACCCTCGGTTGCTGTTGGCGAACCCACAGGCACGTCATCCGGCTATTCAGCGCCCCGCTGTGACGCAAACAGCACACATTGTTACCGCGTTGTTATGCCTGCATCATTCATGATGGTTTCACGTGCGCAAAGGCGTCTTGCAGGTGCTGCGTCAGGTGCTGCAGCCATCCTCGACCAGCAGGTCGCGCACCGCCTCCGGTGCCACGGCTCGCGCGGTAAAGGCCGCTCCGATGCCGCGCAGCAAGACAAAGGACAAAGCGCCATCGCGCGTCTTCTTGTCGCGATGCATCTGCGCGAGCAGGTCCTCGGCGCGGAATTCGACCTGCAACCGCTCGGCAAGCTCGGCGATTCGTGTGGTCATGCCGAGGTCTGCCAGGTGCGCTGCCACCCGCCTGGGCTCGGCGGGAGGGCAATGGCCGAGCTGCACCGACAGACGCAGTGCCAGCACCAGACCGATCGCCACCGCCTCGCCGTGCAGCAGACGTCCGTCATAGCCCAGCACCGCCTCCAGCGCGTGCGCGAACGTGTGGCCGAGATTGAGCAAGGCGCGGCCATCCTCGGGCAGCGCCTCGCGCTCATCGTCGGCCACCACCAGAGCCTTGAACCGACATGCGCGCGCCACGGCTTCGGCCTGGATCGCCGCGTCACCGGTGACGATCGCCGAGGCGTGTTGAAGGCACCAGGCGAACAACGCGGCATCGCCGATCAGGCCGGCCTTGAGGATCTCGGCATAGCCCGCGCGCAGTTCGCGCGGCGGCAGGCTGGCCAGGGCGTCGGTGTCGGCGAGCACGACAAGCGGATGATAAAAGGCGCCGATCAGGTTCTTGCCAAAGGCCGTGTTGATCCCGGTCTTGCCGCCGACCGAGCTGTCGACCTGGGCCAGCAGGGTGGTCGGGATCTGTACGAACGGCAGCCCGCGCAGCACCGAGGCCGCGGCGAAGCCAGCGAGATCGCCGACGACCCCGCCACCGAGTGCCACCACCGCGGTGCGCCGCTCCACCGCGGCCGTCAGCAACGCCGAGGTCACCCGCTCGAAGCCAGCCAGGCTCTTGCTTGCCTCGCCGGCGGCCACGACGACGACGTCATGGGCGATGGCGACCTCCTCGAAGGCCGCGCGCAACGCCGGCAAATGCAGCGCCGCCACGGTCTCGTCGGTGACGATGATCGCGCGCTTCTGGAGGTGCTTTTGCGCCAGCACCGGCGCCAGCAACGCGCCGGCGCGCGCGATCAGGCCGCTGCCGATCAGGATGTCGTAACTGCTCGCCTGTGCGACTCCTGGCACCGTTACGGCAACCCGGCTCGGCGGTTGATGCGCCGCCAGCGCCGACAGCGCCCGCCGCGTCGTCTGCTCGGTGCTGTCGTCGTCGCAATCGATCACGATGTCTGCCTCCGCATAGAACGGGTAGCGCGCCTGCATCAGCCCGCCGAGGATGACGCGCGGGTTGCCGGCGGCGAGCAGCGGCCGGTGCGTACGCCCGCTTACCCGGCGCTCCAGGATGTCGAGCGGGCAGCGCAGCCAGATCGTGCGGGCGCTCGCGCGGATCGCCGCACGAGTGCCGGGGTCCATGAACGCGCCGCCGCCGGTCGCCAGCACCAGGGGGCCTGCGCCCAGCAGGCGCGCGATCACCCGCCGCTCGCCTTCGCGGAACGCGCTTTCGCCCCACAGCGCGAACATCTCGGCGACCGAACGGCCGGCGGCGCGCTCGATCTCGAGATCGGCGTCGCGAAACGGCAAGCCCAGACGGGCGGCGAGCTTGCGGCCGATCGTCGTCTTGCCGGCGCCCATCAGCCCGACCAGGACAATGCTGCGGATGCCCAGGCTTGGTGCGCGAAGGCCAAGTGGGGCCTGGGCCGACGGCTCCTGCATCCTGGCGCTCGCGCGTGACATGAACATGAACCTAGCATAGAGCCACGACCCTGCCGCAAGCTGGCACCGCCGCTGCTCGGGAGTTCGCCGGATGATCCGCTTTTTCGCCATCGTGCTTGGCGCCGGCGTCGCCGCCCTGCTGGGGGGCTTTCTCTATCTCGGCTACGCACCGCCGAAACCGCATGTCCAGGACATGCATGTCGTGCTGCCGAACAACAGCCTCGGGAGCAAGTGAGCGGATGGACGTGCTGGTCGAGGGCTTTCTCGAGATGCTGGCGGCGGAGCGGGGCGCCGCGGGCAACACCCTGAAGGCCTACGCGGCCGATCTCGCGGATTTCGAGCGTCACGCGCGAGCGGCCGGGGAGAGTGTGCGGGCGGCGACGCCGGCGCTGCTGGCCGGCTACATGGCGTCGTTGCGCGGCCAGGGCCTGTCGGCGCGCACCGCGGGCCGGCGGCTGTCCTGTCTGCGCCAGTTCTACCGGCATTTGCTGCGCGAAGGCCTGACCGAACGCGATCCCTGCCTGCATCTCGATGCGCCGCGTCTGCCGCAGACCTTGCCGCGCGTGCTGTCGGAAGCCGAGGTCGACCGGCTGCTCGCCGCCTGCGCGCCCGCGGGTCCGATGACGGCGAGCCCGCGACGCCTGATCGCGCATGCCGCGATCGAGATCCTCTATGCCACCGGCATGCGCATCTCCGAAATGCTGGGGTTGCCGAGTGCCGCGTTGGCGCACGACCTGCCGATGCTGCGGGTCAGCGGCAAGGGCGGCCGCGAGCGCATGGTGCCGCTGTCGGAGCCGGCACGCGCCGCCGCGGCCGCATTGCTGGTCGCGCGGCCGGGCTCGCCTTGGCTGTTCGCCGGGCGAGACCCGCGTCGGGCGCTGAGCCGGCAGGGCTTCGACCTGGTGCTGGCGGAGGCCGGGCGCTGCGCCGGCATCGCCCCCGATCGCTTGTCCCCGCACGTGCTGCGGCACTCTTTCGCCAGCCACATGCTGGCGCGCGGCGCCGACCTGCGCAGCCTGCAGACCCTGCTCGGCCATGCCGATATCGCCACCACCCAGATCTACACGCATGTCCTGGCCGCGCGGCTGCAACATTTGGTCGAGACGCACCATCCTCTTGCTGCCCAGGGCGCCCCCGCCGGCGGCGGCTTGGCGGCTCGGGGAACTGTGCTAAACGCCCGCGATGCGCCAGTTTCTTGATTTCGAAAAACCGATCGCCGAGCTCGAGGACAAGATCGAAGAGCTCCGCCAGATGTCCGGCGGCGACAGCATCAACATCGCCGACGAGGTCGCTCGCCTCACCGACAAGGCGGAGCGGCAGTTGCGCGCCACCTATGCCAAGCTCACCCCGTGGCAAAAGGTGCAGGTCGCGCGCCATGCGCAACGGCCGCACACGCTGGACTACATCGCTGCCCTGATCACCGATTACACGCCGCTCGCCGGCGATCGCAGCTTTGCCGAGGACGAGGCGATCGTCGGCGGCCTGGGACGGTTCGAGGGCGATGCCGTGGTGGTGGTCGGCACCGAGCGCGGCGACGACCTGGAGACGCGGCTGACCCATAATTTCGGCATGGCCAGGCCGGAGGGCTATCGCAAGGTGCGCCGGCTCGTCGAACTGGCCGGCCGCTTTGGCCTGCCGATCCTGAGTTTTGTCGATACCGCCGGCGCCTTTCCCGGAATCGAGGCGGAGGCGCGCGGCCAGGCCGAGGCAATCGCGCGCTCGACGGATGCGTTCCTTGCAGCACCTGTGCCGATCGTTGCCACCGTGATCGGCGAGGGCGGCTCAGGCGGGGCCATCGCGTTGGGCGCTGGTGATAGGGTGCTGATGTTGGAGCATGCGATCTATTCGGTGATCTCGCCGGAGGGCTGTGCCGCGATCCTGTGGCGCGACGCGGCCCAGGCCGCCGCCGCCGCCGAGGCGATGCGGCTGACCGCATCGGACCTGAAGCATTTCGGACTGATCGACGAGATCATCGCCGAGCCGGTCGGCGGCGCGCACCGCGACCCGCAAGCCGCGATCGGCGCGGTAGGACGCGCGATCGCCACGGCACTGCCAGGATTGCGCGCCTTCGAGCCGGCGGCGCTGAAGGCGCTCAGACGCGAGAAATATCTCGCGATGGGTCGGGATGCGGCCGGCTGAGCTGGGATCAGTTTCCGGTCTTGCGGAACTTCAGGACGAAATTGTCCGCCTCGCCGATCGCCACATATTTGGCGCGGTCGGTCTGTCCCATCGCCAGCGTCGGCGGCAACGTCCAGACGCCGTGCGGCCAGTGCGTGGTGTCGCGCGGATTGGCGTTCATCTCCGATGACGCGACCAGCGTAAAGCCGGCGTGCTCGATCAGCGACTCGGCGTAGTCCTGGCGCACGTAGCCGTCGGCGGCCTTCGGGTCCTGCGGCTGGTCGGGGCGCGCGCGGTGGTCCTCGATGCCAAGGAGGCCGCCCGGCTTGAGAGCGCGGTGGATCGCCGCGATCATCTGGGGCGCATCGCCCTCGGCCATCCAGTTATGCAGGTTGCGGAAGGTGAGCACGACGTCGGCACTGTCCGGCGGCGCCAGCCCCGGGTTGTGCGCGCCGAACACAGTGAGCTTGATACGGTCATAGACCTGCGGATGGGCCGCCAGCATCTGCTTGAAGGCCGGGGACAGGGCGAAGAACTTCTCCTCGCGGTCGCCATCGGGCGAGCCGGTCGCAACATAATAGGTGCCGTGGTCGTGCAGCAGCGGTGCCAGGATTTGCGTCCAGTAGCCGCCACCCGGCCAGATCTCGACGACGGTCGAATGCGGCGTCACCCCGAAGAACGACAGCTCGCGCGCGGGATGACGGGCGTCGTCGCGCTTGACGAACTTCGCACTTCGGGTCGGGGCCTGGACCGCACGCTCGATGGCGGGCTGCACCGCATAAGCCGGCACGCAGACGAGCAGCGCGAAAGCGCCGAAAACCGCATGACGCATCACTATATCCTTATCCAACCTGCCCAGATTGGCGTTACCGCGGCTCGCCCGCAATCGGCACGAAGCCCAAACTGTCGATCAGCCCGCGCACGGCGTCCGCCGCCGCATGCACCGTATCGGGATCGTGGCCCTTGCAGACCAGGCTGACGCCGCGCCTGCCGGTCTCGCGTTCGTACGGATAGCTACCGATCTCGACGGCATCAAAGCGTGCCTGGATCGCCTCGAGCGGGGCGGCGATGGCGCCCTCCAGCAGGCGGTCCGCGTGCCAGCTCGCCGAGACCGTGGGCCGGCCGCCGCGCAAGCTGGGGGCCAGGGTCTCGAACATCGCCTGCATGATCCGCGGCACGCCCGCCATCACATGCACGTTGCCGATGGAGAAACCTGGGGCCACCGAGACCGGATTGTCGATCGGCGTCGCACCACGCGGCAGCATCGCCATGCGCTGGCGCGCCGCATTGAAGCTGCCCGGCGCCATGTGTGCCTCGAGCTTGGCGAAGCTCTCGGCGTGGATTTCCCACGGTACCCCGAACGCCTCGGCAACGCAGGGGCTGGTGATGTCGTCATGCGTCGGGCCAATGCCGCCGGTGGTCAGCAGGTGATCGAAACGCGCGCGTAGCTCGACGATGTTGGCGACGATGGTCTCGCGCACATCGGGGATGATCCGCACCTCGCGCACCGGGATGCCGAGCTCGCCCAATCGAGTCGCCAGGAAGCGGATGTTGGCGTCCTGGGTGCGGCCGGAAAGGATCTCGTTGCCGATCACGAGGATGCAGGCGGTCGGGTTCATGTTTGACGGCTCTGTCTGAGGGATAGGATGCAGCCTACATGGAGGTGATGACGGAAATCGCCACCCCGCCCGAGTCCTTGGTTGCAATCGTGCGGGTCATCGATCTCGAGACCACGGGCAACAGCTTCACCGACGGCGGCGTCGTCGAGATCGGCTGGCAGGACGTGGTGGCGGATGCGGATGGCTGGCGGCTGTCTGGGCCGCCCGGCGCTTGCCTGGTGCGGCCGGGCAACCCGATCTCGCCGGCGACATCGGCGATCCACCACATCGTCGACGAGGATGTGGCGGATGCGCCGTCCTGGCACGCGGTGGCGCCTGGGGTGCTGTGCTCCGCACCACCCCCGATCGTGCTTGCGGCGCACCGCGCGAGCTTCGAGCAGCGCTGGTGTCTCCCGGCGCTGAGTGGCCACGCGCAATGGATCTGCACCTATAAATGCGCGCTGCGGCTATGGCCCGAGGCGCCGGGCCACTCCAACCAGGGGCTGCGCTATTGGCGCCGGCCGCAGGGGCTCGATCGCACCCTTGGCATGCCCGCGCATCGCGCCGGACCGGACGCCTACGTCACCGCCCATCATCTGCGCGACATGCTGGCCCTGACGGGGGTGGCGCAACTGCTCGCCTGGTCGGCGGAACCGGCGCTGTTGGCGCGGGTGCCATACGGCGCGTCACGCGGCCGCCGCTGGGCCGATATCGACGAGGCCGCCTTGCTGCGTATCCTCGAGGGCGACGACGGCGGCAATGTCGATCTGCTGTTCACCGCACGCACCGAACGCGACCGACGTTGCGGCCTGCCGCCAACACTGCCGACACCAGGGCAGCTGTCGCTTGGACTTGCCGCCGGCACGGACCGTAATCACAGGTAGTCCCGCAGCATCGGCACCAGCGGCTTGTCGGCGTCGGGCATCGGGTAGTGCGACAGATGGTCGGGCCGCACCCAGACGAGGTTCTGGCCTTCCTTGCCGCGGGCGGTCCCGGCCCACTGTCGGCACACATAGAGCGGCATCAGCAGATGGAAATCGCGGTAGGCGTGCGAGGCGAAGCTGAATGGCGCCAGGCACGCCTCGGCGACATCTATCCCGAGTTCCTCGCGCAGCTCGCGGGTCAGCGCCTGCTCAGGTGTCTCACCGGGCTCGATCTTGCCGCCTGGGAATTCCCATAGCCCGGCCATCGACCGGCCGGGCGGCCGCTGCGAGAGCAGAATGTGGCCCCGCCCGTCGATCAGGGCGCAGGCGACGACGAGCAGTGTCGGGATCGGCCGCGTGCGCAGGTCGCGGCGTTCGGCCTCGAAATGGATGACCGGCTGCATCGCACCGCGCGCCTTGAATCGCTGTGTGCCGGTGCCGGTCTCGCGAAAGCCGATCCGGCGGAGCACCGCGGCCGAGGCGGGATTATCGGCGGCGACGCGCGCGCGCAGGCGGTGGCACTCGGGGTTCGAAAGCGCCCAGCGGGCGACCTCGGCGGCGGCCTCGCTGGCAACACCCGATCCCCAATGGGGTCTGCCGACCCAGTAGCCGAGATTGCTGCTGCGCGCCTCGCCGTCGGTCTGCATGCCGACGCAGCCAAGGATGGCGCCATCGGCCTTGGCGACGATGACGAAGTGATACGCCGTGCCGGCCGCTGCCTGGTGCGCGGTGGATTCGATCCAGGCATCGGCAAGCGGGCGTGGATACGGGAAGGGCAGCCGCTCCAGCATACGCACGATGCCCCAGTCATTGACCAGGCGATGAAGACACGCCGCATCGGACGGAAGCGGCGGGCGCAGGAGGAAGCGGCTGGTGGAGAGTTCGGCGCCCGGACCCGAAGGTGTCACGCAGCGTTAAGGCCACGCGCCGCGAGCAGCCGACGCAGATTCTGTATTACAGGAAAGACTTCCTGGTTGCGATCGCCGCCTTGGGCGTCGTGTGCTGCCTGTTCCAGCTCGACGATGTCGCGGTCCTCGCGGAAGATGCGCTCGGTGAACAGCACCAGCAGCGGCCAGGCGGCTTCGAGCAGACCGGGAATTTTCGGCTTGCGCACCGAGAGCAGCCCGAACGTGCGGTTGCTGCGCTGCTCGGCGTCCTGCGGCGTATAGGCGATCCAGAGATCCATCACCGGCTGGCCGCCGCCGCTGCGTATGCGCAAGGTCTGATAGGGGTATTCGGTGCGTATGGTCATCACGTCGCGATCGGCGGTCTTTTCGCTCAAGCCGCGCCGTTCGCCGAAGATCAGCGCCTCGCCGAGCGGCTGCTTGCCGCCGGTGCGGGCGAAGCTGTAGCGGGCCTCGATCCAGTCCAGGCCTGCATCCTGACCGAGAAAGCGCGGCCGCATCTGGCCCATCTGCTTGGCGTGCATGAACTGATGGTTCATGTCCATCAGGTTCTCATGCATGAAGCTGTAGTGGCAGCCGACGACGCGGCCGAAGCGACGCGTCTTGTAGCCGGGATCGTCGGCGGCGCTGAACGACGGCAGCGGCGCGGCGTCGGCCAGCGCCGGATCACCCGGGAACACCATGATCAGGCCGCAGCGCTCGCGACAGGGATAGGCACGCACGCCGTTGGGCAGCTTGCCGCGTCCGAGATAGGGCACGTCGATGCATTTGCCGGAACGCCCGTAGGCCCAGCCATGATAGCCGCAGCGCAGCGACTGGCCGTCGACGGCGCCGCGCGAGAGTGGCACCTGGCGATGCGCGCAGCGATCCTCCAGCGCATACACGTCGCCGTCGCGCGGCCGCACCAGCACGATGGGTTCGCCGCCGAAGCGTGCCGCCAGCGTCTGCCCCGGCTTGAGTTCGCGTGACCAGGCCAGCGGATACCAGTGGTCCGGGTGGCTGCCGATCCGCCGCAGGTCGGTCTTGAGGCATGCAGCACCTTTCCCCGGCGCGTCTTCCAGGGGCTCGTCCGTCATCGGATAGTTGTGGTCCATCGTCCCTCGATCCGCCGCGATCGGCGATGTCTCAGCATAGACATAACAGACGGCGTGGCGAGCGCCGAGTTGCCAGCCGTCGCCGGTTCATAAGGGTCGCCCGGGATGCGTAAAAAACCATCATTGCCAATGCCGCTCCTTCCATGTCAGAGAGACAGGACGCCACATGGTTGACTGAATATTGGCAAAAACCGAGCAGTGTCAGGCCGTTGGCTCATAATCGGTCAGATGACTGCACTCATTCGGAGCAAGTTGCTTGAGTAATACGCAGATGCAGCCGACGCGTCGGCAAGTTCTCACGCGCATCGGCGCCGCCGCCGGGAGTGTTGCGATGTACCAAGCGATGACCCGTCTGGGCCACGCCGCCGGTACCGACTTCACCGGGCCGCCGGTGCTCAGCGGCGGCAAGTCCGGCACCAGCGTGCTGGTGCTCGGCGCCGGCCTTGCCGGCATGCTGGCCGCCTACGAGCTACGCCGCGCAGGCTACAAGGTGCGGGTGCTGGAGTTCCAGAACCGGTCCGGCGGCCGCAATTTCAGCCTGCGCGGCGGCGACAGCCTGACCGAGCTCGGCGGCCATACGCAAAAATGCGATTTCGCGCCCGGCAACTACATCAATCCCGGACCCTGGCGTATCCCCTACCACCACCAGGCCCTGCTGCATTACTGCCACGCGTTCGGTGTCGCGCTCGAGCCGTTCATCGAGGTCAACCACAACACCTTGCTGCACAGCAGCCTCAGCTTCGGCGGCAAGCCGCAGCGCTACCGCGACGTCATGTCGGATTTCTCCGGCTACACCGCCGAGCTGCTGGCCAAGGCGATCAACCAGAACAAGCTCGACCAGCCGGTGAGCGCGGAGGAGCAGCACGACCTGCTGCTGGCGATGCAGGGCTGGGGACGGCTCAACGGCACATACACCTACAGCAAGGGCGAACTCGCCTCCAACCGGCGCGGCTTCGACAAGCCGCCCGGTGGCGGTCCGAACGGTGCTCCCACGCCTTCGGCGCTGCTCGGACGCGCCGAGATCATGCGTTCGGGTCTGTGGGAGTGGCTCGCCTTCAACATGAGCTACGACGTGCAGACCACCATGTTCCAGCCGGTCGGCGGCATGGACATGATCGGCAAAGCCTTTGCCAAGCACGTCAACGACATCGTCACCCACAACATCAAGGTCACGAAGATCGCCCAGGACGGCGCCGGCGTCACCGTTACCTACACTGACGGCAACCATGGCGGTGCGATCGAGCACGCCAAGGCGGATTACTGCGTCTGCACCATTCCGCTGTCGATCCTGAGCCAGCTCGAGGTGCAGGTGAGTGGGCCGATGCGGGCTGCGATCGCGGCAGTGCCCTACGCCTCCTCGGTGAAGGTGGGGCTCGAATTCAACCGGCGTTTCTGGGAGCAGGACGACAGCATCTACGGCGGCATCAGCTTCACCGACCAGCCGATCAGCCAGGTCTCCTATCCCAGCACCGGCTATTTCTCGTCAGGTCCGGCGGTGCTGCTCGGCGGCTACATGTTCGGCCCCGCCGCCTACGACTTCGCCGGCATGACCCCCGCCGAACGTGTGCAGGCCGCGCTCACGCAGGGCGCTGTGCTGCACAAGCAATATCACGGCGAATTCCGCAACGGCGTCGGCGTCGCCTGGAGCCGCATGCCCTGGACGCTTGGCTGTTGCGGCATGTGGAGCGAGGAGAGCCGAAAGCAGCACTACAAGACGCTCACCACCATGGACAACCGCCTGGTGCTGGCCGGCGAGCACGCCTCCTATGTCGGCTGCTGGCAAGAGGGCGCGTTGCTCTCCTCGCTCAGCGCCATCACCCAGCTCCACCAACGCGCCGTGGGAGCCGCCTGATGCGCACGATGATCACCGGCGCCACAATCGCCCTGCTGCTCGCCGCAGGTTTTCTACCGCGCGCGCACGCTGATTCCGCAATGAACGCGGCCCCCGCCGGCATCCCGGCGGGCACCGGCGCCGCGGTCTACCAGCATGTCTGCCAGGGCTGCCACATGGCCAACGGCCGCGGTGCTACGGGCGCCGGCGCCGGGTTTCCGTCGTTCGCCGGCAATACCAAGCTCGCGAGCGCCGGCTATCCGATCTACGTCGTGCTCAACGGGATGGGCGGCATGCCCTGGTTCAACGGCGAGCTGAGCAACGCGCAGATCGCCGGTGTCGTGAACTACATCCGAACGCATTTCTCCAACCACTACACCGATGCCGCCAAACCAGCCGATGTCGCCGCCGTGCGCGGCCCGGCCCCGACCATGGAGCGTTGACATGAAGCAAAGCCTCGCCATCGCCCTGGCGCTCGCGATCCTGCCGGCCACCGGCTTCGCGGCCGCGCCGATCATCCGCCACAACATAGCAACCTTCCCGATCGCCTCCAGCATCGAGGTGCCACCCGGCTACAGCACCGTCTATCTCTCCGGCATGGGCGCGGACGCCGCCGACAAGTCAGCCAAACCGATGACGCTCGCCGCCTACGGCAACACCGAAACCCAGGTGTTCAGCGCCCTGACCAAGATCAAGGCAACCCTGGCGTCGCTGCATTTGACGATGGGCGACGTGGTGCAGATGCACGTCTATCTGGCCGCAGACCCCAGCCTCGGACACATGGACTTCAAGGGCCTGATGGCGGCCTATACGAAGTTCTTCGCAACCTCGGCACAACCGAGCGTGCCCACCCGCAGCGCCTTCCAGGTCGCAGCCCTCGCCAACCCCGGCTGGCTGGTCGAGATCGAGGTGACGGCGGTGCGCAAGCCATCCTGACGATGCGTCGTTACGCACACAGGGCGCTACCAGGGCGTTCGCCCAACTTGTCCTCGGCGACCAGCGCGGTGGCGTTGGTCAGGAAGGCGGGGGTCAGGAAGGCGGGGGTCAGGAAGGCGGGGGTCAGGAAGGCGGGGGTCAGGAAGGCGGGGTTCAACCGCGCGGTGGCGCCCCGAAGAACGCGGCCAGCTCCCGCGCTGCCGCCTCCGGCTGCTCCTCCGGAATGAAGTGGCCGCAATTGGCCACCACGCCGCCACGCAGGTCGTCGGCAAAAGCTGCGAGCGGAGAGGCCATGTCGGCGATCGAGCCCTGATCGGCACCGAGCGCCAGCACCGGCATGGTGAGCCGGCCTTTGGCACTGAGATCCTGGTTCTGCCGTGCCGACAGGGCGGCAGCACGATAATAGGCCATGCCGGCGCGCAGCCCGCCGGCCCTGGTGAACACGCGCAGGTATTCGGCGAGGTCGGCGTCGGAGAACGCCTGCGGGTTGGCCGTCTTGCGTCGCAGGAACCAGTCCAGGTATTCGCGCTCGCGGCCGCCGATCAGCATCTCCGGCAGGTCCGGGAGTGCGTGGAAGGCGAAATGCCAGGTGCGCCACGCCCGCTCCGGGTCGGTCGGCAGGGCGTCCGGCAGGGTGACGCCTGGGATGCCGGCATCCATCAGCACCAGGCGCCGGATCTCGCCGCCGAATAGCAACGCATAGGGGTAGGCAACCCAGGCGCCGATATCGTGGGCAGCCATGCAATAGCGGTGCACGCCGAGTTGTTGCAGGAGGCCGTGGACCGCTGCCGCGAGGGCCTGGGTGTCGTAGCCGCCGTGCGGATGGTCAGAGTCGCCTTGCCCCGGCAGATCCGGTGCGATGATCCGGTAGCTGGAGGCAAGCAGCGGCATGACCTTGCGCCAGGCAAACCAGCTCTCGGGGAACCCGGCCAACAGGACGATCACCTCGCCGTCCGGCTTGCCGCCGGTGACGTGGTGCAGGCGCACGCCGTCGACGGTTGCGAAGCGGTGCTCGAATCCGGGCAACGCAGGATTTGCACGGGACGCAAGCGAGGTTTCGATCAGCCTTGCGGCCGCGGGCGCCGGATTTTGTGGTGCATTCATGGTTGGTCTCCATAAGGGTTTCGGCCTGCTCGGTCAGGAAACAGGCCAGGGCCAGCAGAGGCACGCCAAGCCCGGCCGTGCATGATGCCCAGCATCAGGCCGTTCATGACGCTGCCGGCGACGCGGCCTCGTGCGGCGTTTGGCGCACGGTGGGCGGCGTAAGGCACAAGGACCTGCACCGTCACCGAACCGATACCGATCGGCAGAGCCGCACCCAGGAAGACGACAGCGTCGGTGGACAGGGCCGCGACGGCGAGAGCCAATAGGATGGGGATCGGTCCGCCCGCGCTTGAGGACAAGCGGCGCGAGGCGTTGATCGGCTGGATAACGTAGATGTTGGCGGCGATCAGGCCGCAGGACGTGGCAAGCAGCAGGGTGGGCCAGCGCGGTGGCCTCCCGCGCCTCGGCAATCGGCGTGGCGGCGGCGCTCACGCCAGTAGCCGCGTGGCTTGATTCACCACTGCCATGAGGACAGCCCGGCTCCGTCCAACCTTGCCGACGACGCGCAGGCCTTGCAGGACGCAGAGCAGGGTCGTGGCGACTGCGTCCGCATCGACATGCGCGGCGATGGAGCCGTCCGCCTGGCCGATCTGGATGAGGTCCCGCATCCGGGTTTCGACGTTTTGCAGGGCTGCCGTCACCTTGCCCGCCATCTCAGGATCGTAGGTGGACAGCTCGGCGGCGCTGCCGACGACGAGGCAGCCATGCCGGCCCTCCGTCCCCGAGGCGGCTTGCGCGTAGAACTCCAGCAACACCTGAAGCTTTTCCAGCCCGGCCGCCCTAGCGTCGAGAAGCTGCTGCAAGGCTGCGTTGCGGCGGCCGACGTAATGATCAAAGGCCGCAAGAAACAGCGCGCGCTTGTCGCTGAACGCCTTGTAGATACTGCCGTTCGCGAGCTTCATCGCGGGGCCGAGATGCGCGAGCGACGCCGTGTGATAGCCATGCTCCCGGAACACCAGAACAGCGCCATCCAGGGCGGTTGCCATGTCAAACGCGCGGGGGCGGCCGGGTGAACGCCGGGCTGAGGGCGTCTCGAGACTGTTTTGCATCGGGGCTAATTAGGGAGAGAAATCTCCCAAATCAACCGCAGACGCGTCGGGAGGGTCGTTTTGGCACGCCGTTGCCGTCATAGGTCCTCAAAACACTGCCTTGTGGTGAGAGTAGCGTGGCTGTATCCGCGCCTGCGAGGCCGGGTCAGTCTCGGCTGGCTGGTCGAGATCAAGGTGGCGGCGATACGCAAGTCGTTCTGACTATGATACGGGCGGCGGATTGAACCGGACCAGACCGGGCGGTGGTTGTAGTCGCACCACCAGGGTCTCTGCGAGGATGTCGTGCAGTCCCTGCTTGCGCCGGGTCCATCCAACCATCAGGAAGCCGATGCATAGGATAAGGGCAGAGAGGAACTTGGCGAAGTAACGGCCGATGGCGCGCGGCAGGCTTATCCGGCCGCCGTCTAGGCCGGTCACGCGCAGGCGACAGACGCGCTTGCCGATCGTCGCCTGCCAACGCGAGGATTCGAGCAGGGCGAAATAGCCCGCCTGTATCAGGAACAGCACGAGGCTTAGCCAACTCGGCGGCGGCAGCGTCCAGGCGTTTGTCACGACCACATCACTGACGTGCAACAGGCCGCCGCGGCGCTGTCCCATATCGCCGTTCCAGAGCGGCCCATCGCCCGCTGCCGCCTCTAACAGAAGGTCGGCCGCGGACAGGATCAGGCTATCAATCGCCCAGGCCAGCACCCGCCACCAAAACCCGGCATATCCCCATACCCGCTCAGGACGCGTGGTCGGCGGCACCTAGTCGAAGACGTTCGCCATGGCGGGACCTTATCGCGTTGATTGCGCGCGTGTCCACTTCGAGACATGCGCGGCCGTCGATGGCGCTGAAGCCGAGCGCCGCGCCGCGCAGGTTGCGTGGTGACAATCACAGTGCTATCGTTCCTCTTATACAACAAACAGGTGGTCTCTCGCGGCCTATTTGTTTGGGGCTGAGACGTAATCATGAAACAAGCATCCATCGGCTCAGGGCAGTATCCTCCCGTCATGGCCATAATGGTTGAGAAAACGAACAGGTAAAAACAAGATGCCAATTTTCGCAAATAGACGTTGGCTTGACCATGTCATCGTAAGCTCTGCGTGGAAGCTGGCATTGTTTGCGGCGCTGTTGCTGACTTTTGATACTCGGTGCCTCGCGCAACATGCCACTGACAATCGTGTGTTGAACGAGAACCCGGAGTACAAGGCCTGTATCGGCCGAGCGGGATCGAACACTCTTGCTCTTGAAGAGTGTTCCAACGCGGAACTTGCAGATCTCATAAAAAAACTATCTGGTGCATACCGCAGGGTCGCCTCGTTGAGGGGCGACTGGGAGCGCGACTTAAAGTCGAGTGAAAAGGCTTGGGAGAGTTACGTCAATGCGGAGTGCTCGTTTCGAGCGCATTGGTTGGCAGGCGGCGGAAGCGGTGAAGGCTTGGAGTGGACCGGCTGTAAAATTGACTTGGTCTATGAGCGGACGAGAGATTTTGATAATGCGCTACGGTATCCAGACAAGGTCGCGCCATAGCAGCATCTGGCCTACAGCTCGAATAATGGAGAGAAGCAAATGCAGGTGGTGCCATGACATCGCTTGTCGTAAAGAGAGGTTACTGTGAGCGCGCCCTAACAGAACCTGCTCGCAAACTGGTTCTATTTATAGCGATTTTTGTTGTTACATCCACCAGCCAATGTCTCGCCGACCAAAATACAAGCATCATGGTGGTTAATGAGCTGCCGGAATATAAAGCCTGTTTGCTCCAAGCGGGCGGGAACACTCCTTCCGTAGAGGAATGTAACACTGCCGAGATAGCGGATTTATCAAGGAAATTGTCCATAGCCTATCAAAAGGTCGCCTCTTTAAGGCAAGATCTGGCTCAAGACTTGAAGGTGAGTCAAAAAGCCTGGAAGGATTACGTCTATAAGGAGTGCGCGCTACAAGGGAGTTGGTTGGCCGGAGGCGGGAGTGGCCTGCTCCCGGAATTTCGGACCACGGATTATGTGACAGACTGGCCCCTCGATGGAGGGGGCAATGCGCAAGTCGAGATTTACGGATGAGCAGGTCGTGGGGATTGTCCGCGAGTCGGACCGGGAGGCGGTGTCGGATGTCGCGAAGCGGCATGGTGTCAGCGAGCAGACGATCTACACTTGGCGCAAGCGTTTTGGAGACCTGAAGTCGGAGGGTGTCCGGCGCCTTCGCCAGCTCGAGGTCGAGAACGGCCGGCTGAAGAAGCTGGTGGCCGAGCGCGATCTCGAGATCGAGGTGATGAAGGAAGTTGCGGAAAAAAACTGGTGAGCGTGCAGGCTCGACGCCGGCAGGTGGCGTATGGCCGTGAGCGGGGTCTCTCGCTGCGGCAGGCTTGCACGCTGTTCTCGGTGGCGCGGTCAGCGCTGGACTACACGAGCCGCATGGCGGTGAAGGACGAGGGGGTGGTGAAGCAGATGAAGGCGCTATCGGCGACCTATCCACGCTATGGCTATCGCCGGATCCGCGTGTTCCTGGCCCGCGAGGGCGAGGTGATGAGCGCCAGCCGCGCGCATCGTCTGTGGCGATCAGCCAGGTTGCAGGTGCCGCGCAAGGGGCCTGGCAAGCGGATTGCGTCGTCGCGACCCCGGCCGCTGGCACCTGGTTCGGCGAACGAGGTGTGGTCGTATGATTTCGTGTTCGATCGCTGCGCGAGCGGCCAGCAGCTCAAGTGTCTGACGGTGACCGACGAGTTCACCAAGGAAGCGTTGGCGATCACGGTCGACGCCCGGCTACGGTCGACGCGTGTGATCGAGGTGTTGTCGCGGCTGGTGAGCGAGCGCGGTGCACCTCGGTTTCTGAGGTCGGACAACGGCCCGGAGTTCGTCTCGAAGGCGCTGATGAAGTGGATCAGCAAGCAGAAGATCGGAACAGCGCTGATCGATCCGGGCAAGCCGTGGCAGAATGGCGTCTGCGAGAGCTTCAATGGCAAGTTCCGCGACGAATGCCTGAACATGGAGTGGTTCCGCTCGCGGGCCGAGGCTCGGGTTTTGATCGAAAGCTGGCGCCGGCACTACAACGAGGTGCGACCGCATTCGAGCCTTGGCTATCGAACTCCGGCCGCATTTGTGGCCGGTCTGGCGACGACAGCGCCCCGTGTTAGGACGGGCCGGGACGCTGCGGTATGTGGGGCCTCCGCGTCCCGGCCCGTCCTATCACCGCCCCGGCTGGGGCAAGGGCAGCAGCAGAGGGCCAGTCTTTCCACTTAACCGTGGTCCGAAGAAGTCGGGCAGGTCAGGAGCGCCGAACCCCTGATTTGGGCTGATTGTAAGATCGACTTGATTTTCGAGCGGACAATGGATTTCGAACACGTGTTGAGAGATCGAAGCAAGTTCGCGCCGTGACCATGTCCACTCGTTGACTGCTACGTGCTCGGCTGAGCACAGTCTTCCTGCACACGGGTCAGTGTAAAAAAAATTTAGTTACAGCGGAGGATGTTCGGTATCAGCCTGGTTGGATTTATCAAGTCACCGTGAAATTCGTTGCTTCATCGGTAGGCTCAAATGGTTCTACGTCGAACGCTATGCGTTCTCCTGGTCAAGGAAATCGCTGGAGATCTTCCAGTAGACAAGACAGAAAACGCAAAAAATTCCGTTTGGGAAGCGAAGAAGCTTGCAGGATGTATCCAGATTTATTATCCTGCGCAGGTGATCAAGGCAGTCCATGCCGATTCGAGTGGAAGGCAAATGGTGGCTTGAAGTTTTACCTGGGTAACATTGGCGAGAACGCAACGAACCTGACGGTGCAGGGAACGGAAGTCGAGTAGTCCGGCCGGGGACAAGGTTGAAATCAGCTGCGGTAGCTGCCGTTGATGTCGATGTAGCCATGCGTCAGGTCGCAGGTCCAGGCGGTGCTGGCGCCGTCGCCGAGGCCGAGATCGATGGTGATTTCTACCTCGCGGCCTTTGACGTGGGCGACCACCGGGGCTTCGTCGTAGCCGGGGACGACGCTGCCTTGGCGCGCCATCCAGGTGCCGCCGATCGCGACTGATAACAGGTCGCGGTCGGCGGGCTCGCCGCTCTTGCCGACCGCCATGACAATGCGGCCCCAGTTCGCGTCCTCGCCGCCGATTGCGGTCTTCACCAGCGGCGAGTTCGCGACCGACAGCGCGACCTTGCGGCCGGACTCGTCGGAGACCGCGCCGCGCACGTCGATCTGGATCAGCTTGCTCGCCCCTTCGCCGTCGCGCACGACCAGCAACGCCAGCTCGAGCAGCACGGCATCGAGGGCGGCGGCGAACTCGGCGAGGGCCGGTGCGGTCTCGACCGGAGTGTTGCCGGCGGCGCCGGTTGCGAACAGCAGCACGGTGTCGCTGGTGGAGCTGTCGGAATCCACGGTGGTGCGGTTGAAGCTGCGGGCGACGCCGTCTGCCAGCAGCGTCTGCAGGAGTGCCGCGGGGAGAGCCGCGTCTGTCGCGACGAAGCACAGCATGGTGGCCATGTCGGGGGCGATCATGCCGCTACCCTTGGCGACGCCCTGGATCCGCACGGTCGTGCCGCCGAGAGTTGCGGTGCGGACGCCACCCTTTGGGAAGGTATCGGTGGTCATGATGGCGCGGGCTGCGGGGCCCCAGCCGTCTTCGTCGAGGGCTGCGTGCAGGTCGGGCAGTGCGGAGGTGATCTTCTCGTGCGGCAGCACCTCGCCGATCACGCCGGTGGAGGCGAGGAACACCTCCGAGGGTAGGCAGCCGAGCAGGGTGGAGGCGCAGGCGGCGGTGGCGCTGGTCGCGGCGATGCCGGCCTGGCCGGTAAAGACATTGGCGTTGCCGGCATTGACCACGAGGCCGCGGGCGGTGCCGCCGGCCAGCGCCGCTCGGCACCAATCGACCGGTGCCCCAGGGCAGCGGTTGCGGGTGAAAACGCCGGCGACGCGCGTGCCGGTCGCGAATGCCGCCAGCAGCAGGTCGGGGCGGTCGCGGTAGCGTATTCCCGCCGCGGTCGTTGCCAGGCGCACGCCGCGCATCGGCTGCATCGCCGGGAACGGCCGCGCGAGCGGCGAGACGGCGGCGGGCACGACCCTGGTGCGCCTTGGCCTGGTGCGCCTTGGCCTAGTGCGTCTTGGGTGCCGCGCCGGCCGGCGGCGTCTCGTCCGCGGCGGTCACCTTGCTGCCGTCGGGCTTGTAGCGCACCACCTTGACGTCGGCGAGGGCGGTCTGCACGACGCCGCGGACCTTCTGCTGGATCAGTTGCTGGCGGAGCTGGTCCTTGACGGTGGCGAACGGCGGCGGCGGCGCCGTGCGCGTGCCGAGCACCTGGATCACGTGCCAGCCATATTGCGTGTGCACCGGCTTTTGCGTGGTCTGGCCCGGTTTCAGGGAAAAGGCTGCATCCGAGAAGGCCGGCAGCATGTCGCCGCGCTTGAACCAGCCGAGGTCGCCGCCGTTCTGTGCCGCCGACGCCTTGTCGGTGGAAAGGCTGGTTGCGAGCTTGGCGAAATCGGCGCCGGCATCGAGCTTCTTGATGACAGACTTGGCCTGCGCTTCGGTGGGGACGAGAATATGGCGCGCATGCACCTCCTCCTCGCCGGGCTTGCTGGCGACGGTCTTGGCATAGAGCGCCTGCACCGCGTCGTCGTTCACCTCGGGGCCGATCTTGCGTGTGAGATAGACGTTCTGCAACGCGCTGTCGGCGGCCGACTGCATGACCTGCTTCACCTGCGGATCCTTCTGCAGCCCCTCGTTGTGGGCGGCGATCAGCAGTGCCTTCTCGTCGATGACCTGGTTGACAACCATCGGAAACAGCATGTTCGGCGGCAGACTGCGTGCCTGCTCGGGCAGCGATTGGGCGGCGACACGCACGTCGTCCAGGTGGATCGGCTCGCCGTTGACGCTCGCGATCACTGGATTCGGATTGGTCGGCTTCGTCTTGCCGGCGGCATGATCTGCGTTCGGAGCACTCTTGGGGGCAATTTGCGCCATGGCCGCGTGGCCCAGGACGAGCGGGGAGACGGTGAGCAGGACAGCGGCCAGAGCCGCGGCCGGGCTGGAAAGCCGCATGAATGAGAGACCTTAATATTCGAGTTGCGGGCGGTTATGGCGGAACCCGTCACCCCCGGCAAGGCGAGCGGCTTTTGTTGACCCGGGCGGGTGCGGGTCTTATCTCAAGGCCGCTCGTCCCTGGACATGGCCCGCGCCTCCGTGGCCCTGCCGCCGCCGGAAAGCCCTGATGTTCGCAACGCTCGCACGCAGCCTGTTTGGTTCCGCCAATGACCGCTCGCTGAAGTCTTACAGGCGCCGGGTGCCGGAGATCGCCGCCCATGAGACCCGCTTGCGGGCTTTGGGCGACGCCGCCCTGGCATCCCGGACGGACGAGTTCCGCTCGCGTATCGCCGAAGGCACGAGCCTGGATGCGTTGCTCCCCGAAGCCTTCGCGGTGGTGCGCGAGGCATCGCGCCGGGTGCTCGGCATGCGGCATTTCGACGTGCAGCTGATCGGCGGCATGGTGCTGCATTCCGGCCGCATCGCCGAGATGCGCACCGGCGAGGGCAAGACCCTGGTCGCCACCCTGCCGGTCTATCTCAACGCGCTGTCCGGCCGCGGTGTGCATGTGGTGACGGTGAATGACTACCTGGCCCGTCGCGACGCCGAGGAGATGGGGGTGCTCTATGGCTTCCTCGGCCTGACCGTTGGCGTCATCGTGCCCAACCTGTCCGACCCCGAGCGCCAGGCCGCCTACCAGGCGGATGTTACCTACGGCACCAACAACGAGTTCGGCTTCGACTATCTGCGCGACAACATGAAGTACCGGCTCGAGGACATGGTCCAGCGGCCGTTCAACTACGGCATCGTCGACGAGGTGGACTCCATCCTGATCGACGAGGCGCGCACGCCGCTGATCATCTCGGGGCCGGCGGAGGACAGCTCCGACCTGTATCGTCGGGTCGACGAGCTGGTCAAAACGCTGGTCCGCGACCCCGCGGTCTATGAGAAGGACGAGAAATTCCGCAGCGTGATCCTGACCGACGCCGGCTCGGAGAAGGTCGAGGAGATGCTGGTCGAGGCCGGCATCGTCACCGAGGGCGCGCTGTATGACGTGTCCAACATCGCGGTCGTGCATCACGTGCAGCAATCCTTACGCGCGCACACGCTCTTCGCGCGCGACGTCGACTACATCGTGCGCCAGGACAAGGTGATCATCATCGACGAGTTCACCGGCCGGATGATGGACGGCCGGCGCTACTCCGACGGGCTGCACCAGGCGCTCGAAGCCAAGGAGCATGTCGAAATCCAGCAGGAGAACCAGACGCTCGCCTCGATCACCTTCCAGAACTATTTCCGGCTCTATCCCAAGCTCTCCGGCATGACCGGCACGGCGATGACCGAGGCCGACGAGTTCGCCGAGATCTACAAGCTGGACGCGGTCGAAATCCCGACCAACGTGCCGGTCATCCGCAAGGATGGCGACGACGAGGTCTATCTGAACGCGCGCGAGAAGTTCGCAGCCGTCGGCACGCTGATCGAGGAGACCCATGCCAAGGGCCAGCCAATCCTGGTCGGCACCACCAGCATCGAGAAAAGCGAGATGCTGTCCGAGCTGCTCAACAAGCGCGGGGTGAAGCATAACGTCTTGAATGCGCGCTTCCACGAGATGGAGGCGACGATCATCGCCCAGGCCGGGGCTCCGGGTGCGATTACGATCGCCACCAACATGGCCGGGCGCGGTACCGACATCAAACTCGGCGGCAATCCCGAAATGCGGGTGAAGCAGGAGCTCAGTGACATCGCCGACGAGGTCGAGCGGGTGGCGCGCGAGGCGGCATTGCGCGACCAGGTGACGATCTGGCACGAGGACGTTAAGACCGCCGGCGGCCTGTTCGTGATCGGCACCGAACGCCATGAGAGCCGGCGCATCGACAACCAGCTCCGCGGGCGCTCCGGCCGTCAGGGCGATCCCGGCGCCTCACGCTTCTTCCTGTCTCTGGAAGACGACCTGATGCGCATCTTCGGCTCCGAGCGGATGTCGGGGATGCTGCAGCGGCTGGGGCTGAAGGAGGGCGAGGCGATCGTCCATCCCTGGATCAACCGGGCGCTGGAAAAGGCGCAGAAGAAGGTCGAGGCGCGCAACTTCGACACACGCAAGAACCTGCTGAAATATGACGACGTGATGAACGACCAGCGCCGCGAGGTCTATGCGCAGCGCCGCGCCTTCATGGCTGCGGACGACGTCACCGAGACCATCACCCAGATGCGGCACGAGCTGATCGAGGGCCTGGTCGCGGCGCGCATTCCCGAGCGCGCCTTCGCCGAGCAATGGGAGAGCGACGCGCTCGCCGAGGACCTCAACCGGTTGCTGGCACTCAATTTGCCGATCGCCGAATGGGCGCGCGAGGACGGCATGGACGCGCAAAGCGTCACCGAGCGCGCGCAGGCGGCGGCGGATGCGGCGATGGCGGCAAAAGCAGCCACTTTCGGCGACGGGGTGATGCAATACATCGAAAAGCAGTTGCTGCTGACCACGCTGGATTCCGTCTGGAAAGAGCATCTGCTGCTGCTCGACCAGCTCCGCCAAGGCATCGGTCTGCGCGCCTATGCGCAGAAGGATCCGCTGAACGAATACAAGCGCGAGGCCTTCAAGCTGTTCCACGTCATGCTCGACGAGATGCGCGAGCGGGTGACATCGATGCTGGCCCGTGTCGAACTCGGACCGGCTCCGGAGCCCGCCGCGTTCGCGCCGCCAGAGTTCATGGCCGACCCGTTCCCCGGGATGGGAGAGTTCGAGTTCGTGCGCGAACCGGCGATGGCCCTGGAAACCGCCGGTGCGGCCGTGCTGTCGGACGTCATGGAGCCGGCGCAAACGACGCTTGCCGCCTATCCCGAAACCCCGCGCAACGCCACCTGCCCATGCGGCTCGGGACGCAAATACAAGCACTGCCACGGCAAGGCAGGCTGAACAGGACGGGTAACACGTTGCAGGAGTCGCGATGGGTCCGGTTGCCAGGACGCGTGTAACGTTGAGCTTCCACGGCGACGATCTTGAGCCTGACGCGCTCACGGCCGCGCTGAACTGTCAGCCTTCCAGGACAACACGCAAGGGCGACCCGCAGAATTCCGAGCGTGTCTGGAGGACCGGATCCTGGCTGCTTCGGACTGACACGTCCTGCGATGGGGATCTGGACAATCAGATCACGACGTTGCTGGATTTGTGCACCTCTGACCTTGCAGTCTGGAGCCATCTCTGCAGTCGCTATAAAGGCAGGCTGTTCTGCGGACTGTTCCTCTCTAACGACAATCAGGGGCTTAGCTTGGAAGCGCATACGCTGGCCCGGATCGGAACGCGGGGCTTGCGACTGGATCTCGACATCTACGGTGCGGAGACACCCTGATGGCCGGACATTCGCAGTTCAAGAACATCATGCATCGCAAGGGCGCGCAGGATGCGCGCCGGGCGCGGCAGTTCGCCAAGGTGATCCGCGAGATTACGGTGGCGGCGCGCTCCGGACTGCCGGATGCGGCCGCCAATCCGCGTCTGCGCGCAGCCCTGGTGGCGGCGCGGCAGATGAACATGCCCAAGGACACCATCGACCGCGCGGTCAGGAAGGCGGCCGGGGCGAGTGCATCGGACGATTACGTCGAGGTGCGCTACGAGGGCTACGGGCCGGGCGGGGCGGCGGTGATCGTCGAGGCGCTGACCGACAATCGCAACCGGACCGCCTCGGACGTGCGCGCCGCCTTCTCCAAGCATGGCGGCACGCTGGGCGAGCCGAACTCGGTTGCGTTCCTATTCACCCGACTCGGCGCGATCCGCTATGCCGAAGGCGTCGCGTCGGAGGACGAGATGCTGGAGGCCGCGATCGAGGCCGGGGCGGATGAGGCGACCAAGGATGAAGCGGAGGGGCATGAGGTGACCTGCGAAGTGGAGTCCTACTTCGCGGTGTGCGACGCCCTGGAGGCGCGCTTCGGGCCGGCGGAGTCGGCCGCGATCGCGTGGCGCCCGGCGATGCGGGTCGGCCTGGACGAGAAAGGGGGTGCGGCGATGCTCAGGCTGATCGAAGCGCTTGAGGACAATGACGACGTGCAGTCGGTCCATACGAACTACGATTTGCCGGACGCGGCGGAGCCTTCCGACTGACCCGGATCATCGGGATCGATCCGGGCCTGCGTTTCACCGGCTGGGGGGTGCTGGAATCGAGCGGCAATCATCTTCGGCACGTCGCGGATGGCGTGCTCGCCACCGACAGCACCGACAGCGTGCCGGACCGCTTGCGGGCGTTGCATGACGGGCTGCAGGCGTTGTTCGTGCGTTTCGCGCCGCGCGAGGCGGCGGTCGAGGAGACCTATGTCAATCGCAACGGTGCCGCCACGCTCAAGCTCGGCTATGCCCGCGGTGTTGCCCTGCTGGCGCCGGCGCTGGCCGGGATCGTGGTTGCCGAGTATGGCGCGATGGCGGTCAAGCGCGCCGTCGTCGGCACCGGGGCGGCGAGCAAGGAGCAGGTCGCGATGATGGTGGGACGGCTGCTGCCGGGTGCGATGCTCCGCCGCGCCGATGCGTCGGACGCGCTGGCGGTGGCGATCTGCCATGCGCATCACCGGGCCTCGCTGCTGCGCGTCGCCGCCGGCGCCCGTATGGCATGATCGCGCAACTCACCGGCGTCGCGGCGCAGATCGAAGCAGACCGCTGCATCATCGACGTGCGCGGCGTCGGCTACCTAATCCAGGCCAGCACCCGCACGATCGCCGCCCTGGCTCGGCCGCCGGAGGAGGTGCGGGTGCTCGTTGAGACGGTGGTGCGCGAGGATGCGATCCTGCTGTATGGCTTTGCCGATGCGGCCGAGCGCGACTGGTTCCGCCTCTTGACGACGGTGCAGGGGGTGGGGGCGAAGCTCGCACTCGCGGTGCTGTCCGGGCTGTCGCCGCGCGACCTTGCGGGTGTGATTGCCACCCACGACCGCGCGAGCCTGACCCGTCTGCCGGGAGTGGGGGCGCGTATAGCCGACCGGCTGCTGAGCGAGTTGCGCGAAAGAGCGGGTGGGATGCAGGTTGGGCCAATGATGCTGGCGGGGATGCCTGGCGGCGGCATTGAGTCGGATGCGCTGGCGGCGCTGTCGGGCCTGGGCTTCCGCAGGCAGGAGGCGTCGCCGGTGGTCGTCGCGGTGCTCGAACGGCTCGGGGCTGGCGCCGACCTCAACAACGTCATCCGCGATAGTCTGCGCGAGCTTGCCCAACGAGCGGCCTCTTGAGCGGACGTGCGGTGGACTCCAGGCGGGTGGAGGAGGATGCCGGCGAGGCCAGTCTGCGGCCGCAACATCTCGGCGAATTCATCGGCCAGAAAGCCAGCCGTGAGAACCTGTCTGTCTTTATCCAGGCGGCGCGGGGACGGGGTGAGGCGCTGGATCATGTTCTGCTGCACGGGCCACCCGGGCTCGGCAAGACCACGCTGGCGCAGATCGTCGCGCGCGAGCTTGGTGTGGGGTTTCGCGCGACCTCCGGGCCGGTGATCCAGCGCGCCGGCGACCTCGCCGCCCTGCTGACCAACCTGCAGCCGCGCGACGTGCTGTTCATCGACGAAATCCACCGGTTGCAGCCGGCCATCGAGGAGGTGCTGTATCCGGCCATGGAGGATTTCCAGCTCGACCTGATCATCGGCGAGGGTCCGGCGGCGCGCTCCGTGCGGATCGATCTCTCGCCGTTCACCCTGGTGGCGGCGACGACGCGGGCCGGATTGCTGGCGACCCCGTTGCGCGACCGCTTCGGCATCCCGCTGCGTCTGGTGTTCTACACCGCCGAGGAGCTGCGTCTGATCGTCTCGCGCGGGGCGGAGTTGCTGCGTTTCGCGCTGACCGGCGAGGCGGCGGAGGAGATCGCGCGTCGCTCGCGCGGCACGCCGCGAATCGCGGGCCGATTGTTGCGACGCGTGCGCGATTTTGCCACTGTCGGCCGCAGCGCGTCGGGCCCGGTCGACCGGTCGCTCGCTGATGCGGCGCTGTCGCGGCTGGAGGTGGACGCGCTCGGCCTCGATGCGATGGATCGACGCTATTTGCGACGCATCGCCGAACATCATCGCGGCGGACCGGTCGGGATCGAGACCCTGGCCGCGGCCCTGTCGGAGGCGCGCGATACGCTGGAGGACGTGGTCGAGCCGTTCCTGATCCAAGAGGGCCTGGTGTTGCGCACCAGCCGTGGCCGCATGCTGGGCGAGCTCGGCTGGCGCCATCTCGGGCTGGTGCCCCCGCCGGTGCAGCCGGGCCAGCTCGATCTGCTGGAAGAAGGCTGAGCCATGCCACGACACGACGCGGAGTTCCGGGTCTATTACGAGGATACCGATGCCGGCGGCGTCATGTATCACGCGAAATACCTGGCGTTCGCCGAGCGTGGCCGTACCGAGGCGATGCGCTCGCTCGGCGCGCCGGTGTCGGACCTGCTCGACAATTTCGGCCTGGGCTTCTTCGTCTCGGCGCTCAGGATCGCCTATCGCCGGCCGGTGCGTCTGGACGAGCTGGTGCGGGTGACCACCTGGCTGCAGTCGCTCGGCGGGGCGCGCTGCCGGCTGCGTCAGTCGATCACCTGCGAGGGCACGGTCGCCGCCGACCTTGAGGTGACGCTGGCCTGCATTCGCGTCGCCGACAACAAGCCGGCGCGCATCCCGCCGCTCTGGCGCGGCGTGCTCGGCGGGCTGGTCAGCGACGCCGCCGAACAATTTGTTTCTTGAAGCGGCCTGGGGTCGCTATGCAGGCGCGGCTATCACGTAGGGGAGACGCATTTGGATCGCGCGGTTGATGCGATGAATCTCGGGGCCGCGGCCACCGGGGACCTGTCGCTGTGGGGTCTGTTCGTGCAGGCGTCGTTCGTTGTCAAGCTGGTGATGCTCGGCCTGGTCGCGGCCAGCGTCTGGGTCTGGGCGATCATCTTCGAGAAGACGATGTCGGTGCGCCGGGCCAACCGCCAGGCCAGCAGCTTCGAGGACCGGTTCTGGTCCGGCGGCAGCCTCGACGACCTCTACGAGACCGACGGCGCCAAGCCGGGGCACCCGGTCGCCGCGGTGTTTGGCGCGGCGATGGGCGAATGGCGACGCTCTGCCCGGGTGAAGGGGGCGGATCTCAGCCGCGGCAGTGTGCAGGAGCGGGTCGACCGGGCGATGGCGATCACCGTCACCCGCGAGATGGAACGGCTGGAGCGCTGGATGATCTTCCTCGCCTCGGTGGGGTCGGTCGCGCCCTTCGTCGGCCTGTTCGGCACGGTCTGGGGCATCATGCATTCGTTCTCGGCGATCGCGGCAATGCACAACACCAACCTGAGCGTGGTCGCCCCCGGCATCGCCGAGGCGCTGCTCGCCACCGCCATCGGCCTGGTGGCGGCGATCCCGGCGGTGCTCGCCTACAACAAGATCAGCCTCGATCTGTCACGCTTCGCGGCGCGGTTGGAGGCGTTCGGCACCGAGTTCGGCGCCATCCTGTCGCGGCAATCCGAAGAGAGGGTCTGAGCCATGGCGGTCTCGCTTGGCGGCCCTGGGCGCAAGGGCGGCCGCAATCGCTACCGGCCGATGTCGGAGATCAACGTCACGCCGATGGTCGACGTGATGCTCGTGCTGCTGATCATCTTCATGGTGACCGCGCCGCTGATGACCAGCGGCGTCAATGTCGACCTGCCGAAGACCGCCGCACAGCAACTCAACGCCGACACCAAGCCGATCACCGTGTCGATCCGCGCCGATGGTTCGCTCTATCTGGGCGACGAGGCGGTCAGCGTCGATCAGTTGGTCAGCCGTCTGCAGGACCTGTCGAAGAACGATCCCGGACACCGGATTTTCGTGCGTGGCGACGCGCATATCGACTATGGCCGGGTCATGCAGGTGATGGGCCGGATCACCTCCGGCGGCTTCACCCATGTGGCCCTGCTTGCGCAGCAGCCCAGCACATCCGGACAATGAGCGGGACCGGATGGCTGCTCGCACCCGCCGCCGCCACGCCGCGCCACCGGACAGCGTGTTGCTGCGTCGTGGCGTGCTGGTCTCGGGCGGGCTGCATCTGCTGGTGCTGTTTTCGCTGATCGTGGTGCTGCCGCAGCGCAAGCCGCCCGAGCCGCCGCCGCCGCAGGCGGTCGAAATGGAGTTCCTGGGCCCGCAGGCCGCCTCGCAAAAGGCCGATCAGGCCAACCCGAGCACGCAGCCGCCAGCGCCGATGCCCAACCCAGCACCACCGAGCCCGACCCCGCCGACCAGGCAGCCGATCGAGGAACCACCGCCGCCGCCACCACCCCCGCCGCCGACACCGCCGGCGCCCGAGGCGCCCCCAAGCCTGCTGCCGCCACCACCCTTGCCGCCCAAGCTCGAGGCGCCATCGCCGGTGCCGTTGCCCGCGCCGCCGCGTCCCAGCCCGCCGACGCCGGCGCATGCCATCAGCCCGCCGACGCCGACACCGCTGCCGGCACTGCCGCAGATGACGCTGCCGTCGCATCTGACGCAGCCGA
This sequence comes from Lichenicoccus sp., assembly GCF_965276875.1. GTDB lineage: Bacteria > Pseudomonadota > Alphaproteobacteria > Acetobacterales > Acetobacteraceae > Lichenicoccus. The sequence goes on from NZ_OZ255701.1 coordinate 3,512,109, forward strand.
ACAAGACGCATAACGCAACGCCGGACACGCACTCGCTGCTGGCGACCCTGGAGAAGTTCCGCGCCGACCAGAAGCAGACGCACCCGCCGCGCGCCCATGCCAACCCGGCCCAGGGCGGCGCGCCCTCGCGCGGACGCGACATCACCGCGTCGCTGAGCGCCGGCCAGCAGCATGCCATCGGCAGTTCGGTGCGCCGCTGCTACGCGGAAGATACCGAGGCGCGTAACTACGCCCAGTTCCAGGCGCATCTGACGGTGACCGTGGATGCGAGCGGGGTGGCCCGACAGGTGGTGTTCTCGCCGGCCGACCAGGCGCGCATGGCGTCCGATCCGAGCTACCGGGCGCTCGCCGACCGGGCGCGCGCCGCGGTGCTCAGCCCGCTCTGTGCCAAGCTGCCGTTGCCTGCGTCGCAACTCGGGCAGGTGCATGACCTCAAATTCGTCTTCCGGCCATGACGCCGGAGCAGGGAGAACAGTGCCGATGAGCGTCATCTCCACTCTTGGCCGACCCATTCTCGGAAGGCCCATTATCGGAAGGCGGGGCTTGATTGCCAGCGCGGGCCTTGTCGCGTCGCCGCTTTCGGCTCTTGCCAGGCAGGCGCCAACGCCTGGAAACCCGGCGCCAGGTGCGGCCGAGATCACCGTCGATCAGGCGCATAGCGCGCCGATCCCGATCGCGCTGCCATCCTTCGGACCCGGACTCGGCGATCAGATCACCGCTGTGATCACCGCCGACCTCGGCGGCTGCGGCCTGTTCCGGCCGCTTGGCGCGGTGCCGCCGCAGGCCGCCGGCGGCGTGCCCGACTTCGCCACCTACAAGGCCATCGGCGCGCAGGCGCTTGCCGTGGGCGACGTGTCGGGCGCCGGCAGCGGCAGCCTGCGGGTCGAGTTCCGGCTGTGGGACGTGCTGGCCGGCCAGCAGATCCAGGGCACCGCCTACACCACCACAGAGGCCAACTGGCGGCGGATCGCGCATAAGATTGCCGATGTGATCTACCAGCGCATGCTCGGCGAGCGCGGCTACTTTGACACCCGTATCTGCTATGTCGCCCGCTCCGGGCCGCGCGGGCGGCAGGTCACGCGGTTGGCGATCATGGATCAGGACGGCGCCAACAACCGCTATTTGACCAGCGGCCGCTGGCTGGTGCTGACCCCGCGATTCCATCCAACGCGCGACGAGATCGCCTTCATGAGCTACGCCAACAACCGGCCGCGGGTGTATCTGTTCGATCTGGCGAGCGGCCGCGAGCAGGTGCTGGGCGAGTTCCACGGCATCAGCTTTGCGCCGCGCTTTTCCCCGGACGGCAGCGCGGTGGTACTCTCGGCCACACGCGGCGGCGGCTCGGACATCTACCGGGTCGACCTCGCAAGCCGGGTGTCGACGCAACTGACCGACTCCGGGGCGATCGATACCAGTCCCTGCTACAGCCCTGACGGCTCGCAAATCGTCTTCAACTCCGACCGTGACGGCTCGCCGCAGCTCTATGTGATGGCGGCGGGTGGCGGCGGGGCGCGACGCATCAGCTTCGGTAGCGGCCAGTACGGCTCGCCGGTCTGGTCGCCGCGCGGCGACCTCATCGCCTTCACCCGCATCGGGGGTGCTGGCTTCTCGATCGGCGTGATGCAGCCGGATGGCAGCGGCGAGCGGATCCTGACCCAGGGCTTCACCGTCGAGAGCCCCAGTTTCTGCCCGAATGGCAGGGTCCTGGTCTATGACCGGCAGACACGCGCCGGGGCCGGGGGGGCCGGGTTTTCGTCGAGCCTGGCCACGATCGACATCGCCGGCTTCAACGACCACCCGTTGCGCACCCCGGAGGGCGGATCAGGGCCAGCCTGGTCGCCGTTCAACGGATAACAGAGGGATTTTGCAACGGTGGCGAGGAAAATTGACGGACCTTTACCAAACCGGGCGTTGCCGACTTGACCGCATGCGAAACGAGACGGTATCGGCAATTGTCAGCCCACCTCCTCGTTCGCAGGAATGACCACTATGAATATAAAGCTTATCGCGGCACTCGGGCTTGTCGGCTTGCTCGCTGCCTGCTCTGGCCAGAACGCCAACACCGGAGCCGCCTCGGGAATGGGGGCGACCGCAGCGCCGACCGGGGCCGCGGCACCTGGCAGCGAGGCCGACCTCGTCGCCAATGTCGGCGACCGGGTCTATTATGCGCTGAATCGCAGCACCTTGTCGTCGGATGCCGACGCCACGCTGGACCGACAGGCGGCGTGGTTGCAGCGTTATCCGCAGGCGATGGTGCAGATCGCCGGTAATTGCGACGATCGCGGTACCGAGGAGTACAACATCGCCCTCGGCGAGCGCCGCGCCAACGCCGCCCGCGACTATCTCGTGGCCAAGGGTGTCTCGCCGTCGCGGATCACCACGATCTCCTACGGCAAGGACCGCCCGACCGCGCTCGGCGACAACGACCAGGCCTGGGCGCAGAACCGCAACGCCATCACCTCAGTCAAGTAGGGGGCACCTCAGTCAAGTAGGGGGCACCTCAGTCAAGTAGGCGGCAGCAAGGGGGGCAGCGCTGCTCCCCTTCACCCCGTTTTACCCAGCCTGCTACAGTACGTGCGGGATTGCGGATCGGGGAATTATGATGCGGCTTGCGACCACCGGGCTGATTGCGGCGCTTGCCTGCGCCGCGCTGATGCGGGCGATCCCCGCGTCCGCCCAGCTCGAGAGCCGGGAGGCGATCTCCCTGCAGAACCAAATCCTCGAACTGCGCCATGAGATGCAGCAGCGCGGACAGGCTGGTGGCGGCGATATGGCGGCACCGGTGGCACCTCCAATCGGCGGGGCGCCGTCCTCGCGCGATCAGGGGGCGCCAGATCAGGGGGCGCCCGACGCGGGGGCGGCCACCGCCCTGACCCCGCAATTGCTGAACCGGGTTGCCACCCTGGAGGAGGAGGTGCGCACCCTGCGCGGCCAACTTGACCAGCTCACCAACCAGGTGCAGCAGCAGAGTGCCGCCCTGAGCAAGCAGATCGGCGACCTCGGCTTCGCCATGCAGCAGTCCCATCCGGCGGCACCACCTGCCACGGCACACGAGGCGGCGCCGACCAAGCCTCTGCATCGACGGTCGGCGGAAGAGGCGTTGCGCGACGGCAATGCGGCGCTGGCGCATGGCCACGCCTCGGCAGCGGAGGCCGACGCGCGCGAGGCACTGGCAAACGCGCATGCCCAGTTCCAGACCGACGCGCGCTTTCTGCTGGCTCAGGCCTACGCCGGACAGCATCAGTATCAGAAGGCCACCACCGCCTATTATGACGTCTACACGCACGCCCCGCATTCGAACCGGGCCGGCGACGCGCTGCTGGGTGTGAGCACGTCTCTGCTCGCACTCGGCGACAAAAAGGACGCCTGCCAGGCGCTCCAGCAACTGCACGCCAGCGACATCCATCCATCGCCGCACGTGCGCAAGGAAGCGGCCTCCGTGCATGCGCGTGCGGGTTGCCGCTGAGCCTGCAGCCGGTCAGCGGTGACGAGTTTGCCGGCCTGATCGCGCCGCTCGGTCCCTGGGCGGGTGCGTCGCGTATTGCAGTCGCGGTGTCCGGCGGGGCGGACTCGCTGTGCCTGGCGTTGCTGGCGGCACGCTGGGCGGCCGCGCGCGGCATCGCGACCTGTGGCCTGATCGTCGATCACGCCTTGCGTCCCGCCGCCGCCGCCGAGGCTGAGACCACCCGGGCGAGGCTCTCTGCGCATGCGATCGATGCGGTGATCCTGCGGCTGCGCGGCCTGGATCATGGGCCGGCCCTGGCGGCGCGCGCACGCGCGGCGCGCTACGCCGCTTTGACCGAGGCCTGCCGCCAGCGCGGCCTCGTCGACCTGCTGCTCGGCCACCACGCCGGCGACCAGGCGGAGACCGTGCTGATGCGCAGCCGCGCCGGCAGCGGCCCGGACGGGCTCGCCGGCATGGCAGCGATCGCGGAGACCAACGATCTGCGGCTGCTCAGGCCCTTGCTCGGGATCGACCCGGCGCGGTTGCGGCATACACTCCAGGCGATGGGGCTCGACTGGGTGGAGGATCCTTCAAACCGCGACGTGCGGGCTTTGCGCACGCGCCTGCGATCGGAACTCGCGGACAACCCAGCCTTGGCCGCCGACCTGCGCGCCGAGGCGCGGGCGGCGGGCAACCGCCGTGCCGACCACGATGCGGCGCAGGCGGCGCTGCTCGCCGGCTCGGCGATGTTGCGGCCCGAAGGCTTTGCCCTGCTGCCGCGCGGGCTGCTGCCGCCCAGGGCGCTGGCGGCGCTGCTGCGCACGATCGCGGGGGCTGCGCACGCGCCGCCGGCAGCTTCGGTCGAGGCCCTTACGCGTCGGCCAAGGTTGGCGACCCTCGGTGGCGCGCGGCTGCTGCCGGCGGGTCGGCTCGGGGCCGGTTGGCTGGTGGTGCGCGAGGCGTCGCAGGTGCAGGGCCCGATCATGGCTGCGCCCGGCGTGTTTTGGGACCGGCGCTTTCGTCTATGCGCTCAGGCAGTGCCCAAGGGCGCCACGATCGCGGCCAGGCGGCATCCGGGCCTGCCAGCGAGGGTCGGCGCGGTGATGCCGGCTCTGCTCGATGCCGCCGGAGATGTTTGCGCGGGCGCGCGGTTCGAACTGGTGCCGCCTTCCCCGGCGACGGCGGCTCCGAGCTTTCCCGAACAGGCCCGGCTTTCTGGGGCAGCGCGGGTAAACGATAACTATTTAGAGATCAAATGACGCAATAATCAGGGATGCGCGGCGCGGCATGGCTTCCTATGTGAGCATGACATTCAGGCTGGTATTCCGCTGCGCAGGACCGCTAGGCTCGGTTCGCGTGCGTTGTTTATCGGGATTGGCTTGACGAAAGAAATCGGCGGTATGACACCGGATCCTCAAGCGGGCTCCGGGTAGCGTGGAAACAAGAGCGTGATGAGCAATTTCGGCCGGAACCTGGCGCTGTGGGTCATCATCGCGGTGATGCTCGTGCTGCTGTTCAACGTCTTCCAGCCGGGCAGCGCGCAGCACGCCTCCCAGCAACTCGCTTATTCCGATTTCATCGGTGACGTGAATGGCGGTCGGGTGCGGTCCGTCGTTATCCAGCAGCACAATGTCACCGGCACGCTCACCGACGGCACCAGCTTCGAGACCTATTTGCCGGACGACCCGACCCTGGTGTCGCGCCTGACCGGTAAGGGCGTCGAGGTGGTGGCCAAGCCGGAGGAGAGCGACGTCAATCCGCTGCTGCGCTATTTGCTCCAGTGGCTGCCGATGCTGCTGCTGATCGGCGCCTGGTTCTTCGTGATGCGGCAGATGCAGTCCGGCGGCGGGCGCGCCATGGGCTTCGGCAAGTCCCGCGCGCGCATGCTGACCGAAAAGCAAGGCCGTATCACCTTTGACGATGTGGCCGGCATCGACGAGGCGAAGGGCGAACTGCAGGAAGTCGTCGAATTCCTCAAGGACCCGCAGAAGTTCCAGCGTCTCGGTGGCAAGATCCCCAAGGGCGTTCTGCTGATCGGGCCACCCGGCACCGGCAAGACGCTGCTCGCCCGCGCCATCGCCGGCGAAGCCAACGTGCCGTTCTTCACCATCTCCGGCTCCGACTTTGTCGAGATGTTCGTCGGTGTCGGCGCCTCGCGTGTGCGCGACATGTTCGAGCAGGGCAAAAAGTCGGCCCCCTGCATCATCTTCATTGACGAGATCGATGCGGTCGGCCGGCATCGTGGCGCCGGCCTCGGCGGCGGCAATGACGAGCGGGAGCAGACTCTCAACCAGATGCTCGTTGAGATGGACGGCTTCGAGAGCAACGAGGGCGTCATCCTGATCGCCGCCACCAACCGGCCCGACGTGCTTGACCCGGCCTTGTTGCGTCCCGGCCGCTTCGACCGGCAGGTCGTCGTGCCCAACCCGGACGTGAACGGACGCGAGAAGATCCTGCGCGTGCACATGCGCAAGGTGCCGCTGGCGAGCGACGTCGAGCCGAAGGTGATTGCACGCGGCACACCGGGCTTCTCCGGTGCCGACCTTGCCAACCTGGTCAATGAGGCGGCGCTGCTCGCGGCGCGGCTCGGCAAGCGCACGGTCGCCATGCTCGAATTCGAGAACGCCAAGGACAAGGTCATGATGGGCGCCGAGCGCCGCTCACTGGTGATGAGCGAGGAGGAGAAGCGCCTCACCGCCTATCACGAAGGCGGCCATGCGCTTTGCGCGCTCTACGAGCCGGAAAGCGACCCGCTGCACAAGGTGACGATCATCCCGCGCGGACGCGCCTTGGGCGTGACCTTCAGCCTGCCGGAGAACGACCGTCTGTCCGAGAGTCGCGCCTATCTCAAGTCGCTGCTGGTCAAGATCATGGGCGGCCGTGTGGCCGAGGAAATCATCCTCGGCGCCGACAAGGTCACCGGCGGTGCGGCCAGCGACATCAAGCAAGCGACACGCGTTGCCCGCATGATGGTCACCGAGCTCGGCATGAGCGACAAGCTCGGCATGATCTCCTATGGCGACAACAGTCAGGAGGTTTTCCTGGGTCACTCGGTCACGCAAAACAAGAATGTCTCGGAGCAGACTGCGCGTGAGATAGAGGCCGAGGTCAAGTCGATGATCGACTCCGGCTACAATCGTGCCAAGGAGATCCTGATCGAGCATATCGACGAGCTGCATATGCTGGCCAACGGCCTGCTCGAATACGAGACCTTGTCCGGGCAGGAGGTGCGCCAGATCCTTCGCGGCGAGAAAATCGTGCGCGCCGTGGTGGACGACCCGATGCCGGAGACGCGCCGCGCCTCGGTGCCCAGCACGGGCAGTCTCCGTCCCGACCCGGCGCCCGGCGGCGGCCTGGATCCGGCCCCGCAACCGGGCTGATAACAGAGCGATCCATCGTACAGCATCGTCTGATTGAGCCGGTCGGCCTCCTGCATGGGGCGCAGGCAGGGGAGGCAGTCGCGGCGGGCGTTGCTCTGCCTTTTCAGGGGGGCGGCTCTGCATTTGCGGTCTGTCGCTTAATCGGCGACACAGCCAGCGGGATCGTTCTGGTCGAGGCGGTACCCGAGGCTTGGCGGGATCAGCTTGCGACCATCTGCGCGCATCCAGGCGATGCCGGGCTTCTTGGGGGTCTTCCTGGGGGGCCGCTGGTCATGGGTATCCTGAACGCGACCCCGGACAGCTTCAGCGATGGCGGGGCGTATCCGGGTGCCGACGATGCGGTGGCCAAGGGTCTGGCCATGATCGCGGCCGGGGCCGACATCGTCGATATCGGCGGCGAGAGCACCCGTCCCGGTGCATCCTGCGTGGACCCGGCCCGCGAGCAGGACCGGATCATGCCCGTGCTCGCGGGACTGCGCGGCCGTGGCGCGCTGATCTCGGTCGATACCCGCCACGCGTCCACCATGCGCGCGGCCCTCGCTGCCGGCGCCGATCTCATCAACGATGTTTCCGCGCTGTCGCATGATCCTGCTGCCGCCGGACTGCTCGCCTCCGCGAAATGCCCGGTCGTGCTGATGCACATGCGCGGCACACCCGAGACGATGACCGGTCTGGCCGATTACCGGGATGTCGCGCGCGAGGTCGTGGCGGAGCTCGCCGCCAGCGTTGATCGTGCGGTTGCCGCCGGGATCGCGCGTGCCCGTATTGTCATCGACCCAGGCATCGGTTTCGCCAAGCGTCCGGAGCACAGCCTCGAACTGCTGCGCCGGCTGCCGATCCTGGCCAATCTCGGCTGCCGGGTGCTGCTTGGCGCCTCGCGCAAAGGCTTCATCGGCCTTGCCGCCGGCGTGCCGCTGCCGGCCGCCCGCGATCCCGGCAGTCTGACGGCAAGCCTCGCCGGTCTGGCCTTTCCGGGCTGCATCCTGCGCGTGCATGACGTGCCCGGCACGGTTCAGGCGCTCAGGGTCTGGCAGGCCATCCACGGCGGTGGCACTGTAACATCCAGGGACGGAGATGCCGGATGAGTGGCTTGCGGAGATTGTTCGGCACCGACGGGATTCGTGGCACCGCCAATACCGCGCCGATGACGGTGGAGATCGCGCAGCGGCTGGGGCAGGCGGCGGGGTTGCGCTTCAAGCGCGGCAGCCATCGGCACCGGGTCGTTCTGGGCAAGGATACCAGGCTCTCCGGCTACATGATCGAGTGCGCGCTGGTCTCCGGTTTCCTGTCGGCCGGTGTCGACGTCATGCAGGTCGGACCGTTGCCGACACCGGCAATCGCGATGCTGACCCGCAGCCTGCGCGCCGATCTCGGCGTGATGATCTCGGCCTCGCATAATTCCTTTGAGGATAACGGCATCAAGCTGTTCGGGCCGGACGGCTTCAAGCTGTCGGACGAGGCGGAGTTGGAGATCGAGGCGCTGATGGAGGCTGGTTTTGTGGACCGGCTCGCCGCCCCGGACGCCATCGGGCGGGCCTCGCGCCTGACCGATGCCGCCGGGCGCTATGTGGAGAGTGCCAAGGCCTCGTTCCCGCGCGGCCGCAGGCTGGACGGCTTGCGGATCGTCATCGATTGCGGTCATGGGGCTGCCTACCGGGTGGCGCCGACAGCGCTGTGGGAGCTCGGCGCCGAGGTGATCCGAATCGGTTGCGCGCCGGACGGTCTGAACATCAACCGCGATTGCGGCTCGACCAGCCCCGAGGCGATGCGAGCCTGCGTGCTGGAGAACCGGGCCGATCTCGGCATCGCGCTCGACGGCGACGCCGACCGCGTGGCGATCGCCGATGAGCGCGGCCGGATCGTCGATGGCGACCAGATCCTCGGCCTGATCGCCCGTTCCTGGAAACAAAGCGGCCGGCTTGCGGGCAGCGGCGTGGTGGCGACCGTGATGTCCAACATGGGTCTCGAGCGGCTGCTCGCCGGGCACGGCCTGCGCCTCGAGCGCACCGCCGTCGGCGACCGCTACGTGGTCGAGCGGATGCGCGAGCTGGAGATGAATCTCGGCGGCGAGCAGTCGGGCCATATGGTGCTCTCGGACTTCGCCACCACCGGTGACGGCCTGCTGGCGGCGTTGCAGGTGCTCTCCGTGCTGGTCGAGCGGCAACGCCCGGCAAGCGAGGTCTGCCAGGTGTTCGAGCCGTTCCCGCAAAAGCTGCGCAGCCTGCGTTTCAGCGGCACCTCGCCGTTGCATGATCCCGGCGTGATCGCGATGCGTCGTTGGGCGGAAAGCCTGCTTGGCGACAGCGGCCGGCTGCTGCTGCGCGAGAGTGGCACCGAGCCGTTGGTGCGGGTCATGGCGGAGGCGGAAGACGCGGCCCTGGTCGAGCAGGTCGTCGACGGCATGTGCGACGCGATCCGACGCACCGAACTGGCTGCCTGACGATGGTCACGGGTCGGGTTCTGGTAATCGCCGGCAGCGATAGCGGCGGCGGCGCCGGCATCCAGGCCGATATCAAGACCATCACTGCACTCGGCGGTTTTGCCACCACCGCGATGACCGCGCTGACCGCGCAGAACACCGTGGGGGTGCATGGTGTGTTGCCGGTGCCGGCCGCTTTCCTGGGCCTGCAGATCGACTGCGTGCTGGACGATATCGGCACCGATGCCTTCAAGACCGGCATGCTGGACCAGGCCGAACTCATCGATCTGGTAGCAGCGCGGATCGCCAACCGACCGAGCGTGCCATTCGTGCTTGATCCGGTAATGGTGGCGAAAGGCGGGGCGCGCTTGTTGCAGCCGCGGGCGAGTGCGACGCTCAGACGCAGCCTGGTGCCGCTCTCCACCATCCTCACGCCAAACCTGCCGGAGGCGGAAATCCTCGCCGGGCGCACCATCGCGAGCCTGGACGACATGCGTTCGGTGGCCGTGCAATTATTGACCCTGGGCGCGCCCGCGGTGCTGCTCAAGGGCGGCCATCTGCCGGGCGAGGACGTGGTCGACCTGCTCGCGACCGAGGACGGTCTCGAGTCGTTCCACGCGCCGCGGATCGACAGCCGCCATACGCATGGCACCGGCTGCACCCTGGCCAGCGCCATCGCCACCGGGCTCGCACAGGGGCTCGGCCTGCGCGATTCGATCCTGCGCGCCCGTGCCTATCTGCGGCTGGCGATGCTATCTGCCCCCGGCTACGGCGCCGGGCACGGGCCGCTCGATCACACCGTCACGATCGACGCGGGCCGGCTCGCCCTGTGACAGCTCGGCTCGGCGCGGCGGCCCTGCTTGCGGGTCTGCTTGCAGGTTGCGCCACTACCAGCAACAGCCCGCAATCCTGCAAAATCGGCCGCCTGGTCGATCTGCCGCTGCTGCAGGGAGGCAAGCTGCCCGCGGTCGAGGCCAGCCTCGATGGCCAAAAGGTCGCGGTCTATATCGATACCGGCGCTTTCGTTTCAATAATCGACAGAAAGGCGGCGCAACATTTCAACCTCCGCAGCGGCCCCGAGCAAGGAATGGTCCGCCTCGGCGGTGCCGGCGGCACAGTGAACGCGCCGCTGGTCACGATACATCGTCTGGTCCTGGGCGGCGGCGCGGCGCGCAATCTCGAGCTTCCGGTCGCGGGCGCCCTGGGACCGCCGGTCGATGGCGTTCCGTTGCTTGGTCTGTTCGGCGGCGATTTCCTCTCGAACTACGATGTCGACATCGATCTGCCACGGCATCGTTTCGCGATGTATGTGATGCAAGGGTGTGGCAACGATCCGCGGCCTCTTGGGGATGCCGCGTTCGAGATGCCGTTCCGCCTGCACGAGACCAAGGTGATGCTCGACCTGAGTCTGAACGGCAAGCCGTTCTCCGGCTTCCTCGACTCCGGCGCGTCGCATACTCTTGTCTCGCCATCGCAGGCTGAAGCGGCGGGGGTTACCTCCGCGGATCTCGCCGCGGATCGCGCCGGCCGGGCTGCGGGTTTAGACGGCAACCGGATCGCGGCCCATCTGCACCGATTCGCCAGCCTGACGATCGGTGACGAGACGATGCGCAATGTCAGGCTCCTGGTGGCAGACACTGCGTTGAACGATATCGTGCTCGGCGACGATTTCCTGCACTACAACGAGGTCTGGATCTCCTATCCGCAGCGCCGTCTCTATATACGGCCGGCGCCGAGCGTTACCCGGGTGCCATAAAGGCCCTATTTCGAGATCGGCAGTGTGATCGTGCTGCTGTCCTGGATGTGGATTTCGGCGCTGCGATAATCCGAGGGCTGCGCGAAGAAGATGTTGGCGACGTAGTTCTGCGGGTTACGGTCGTAGAGCGGAAACCAGCTCGACTGGATCTGCACCATGATCCGGTGTCCGGGCAGAAAGACGTGGTTGACCGGCGGCAGTACCAGCCGCCAGGGGAGCACCTTGCCTGGTATGAGCGGCTTCGGGTCGGAGAAGCTCTCTCGGTAGCGGCCGCGCAGGATGTCGCCGCTGACCATCAGCTCGTAGCCGCCGAGGTTCGGGTCGCGGCCGTCCATGGCGGGATATTGGTCGATCAGCTTGACCACGAGGTCGCCGTCGGTGCCGGTGGTCGAGAGGTCGATATGCGCCACCGGCTGGCCGCTGATCCGCAAGGGTGCGGTGAGCGGGGCCGTGACATAGGTGAGCACATCTGGGCGGCCGGAGACGGCGCGCTGGTCCGAGGCCAGCCAGGTCTGCCAGAGCCGCTCGCCGGCAGCGCCCGACAGATGGATCGGACGCGGCAGAAATGGCACCGGGTTCGCCGGATCGGAGACGTAGGTGCGATAGCCGGGTGCGGCGGCCGGGGGTGCCGAGAAGCCCAGTGCTGCAAGCGGGCCGAGATGCAGGGTCGCACTCTGCGTCGGTCCCGGCCAGGTGGCGCGCCGCTCCCAGCGGTTCATCCCGGTGACGAAGTCGCTCACCGGGGCGACCGGGATCGCGTGGGTGTCGCCGGCCAGGGTGCGCTCGAGAAACGGCTCCAGGATCTTGTCGCGGAAGGCGGCGGCGGTGTCGGAGCCGAACCTGATCGGCCCGATGGCGCTGCCGTCGAGGCGTTCCTGATGATGGAACCAGGGGCCGATTACCAGATGCAGCATGCCGGCTTTGTCGTAGGGCTTCAGTGCCTTGTAGACGGCGATGTTGCCGTAGATGTCCTCCTGGTCCCACAGGCTGTGCACCAGCAAGGTCGGCACGCTGATCGGATGGCCTGCCTGAGCTTGGGCGGCGAGCAGCTTGTCGATCGCCTGGTCCTGCCAGAACGAGTCATACGCCGGGTGGGCCACCAGCTTGGTGAAGAAGCCGAGCTGGTCCTCGCCGTGCTCGCGGCCGAGAGTGCCGGCGTCTCCCGCCTGCATCAGCTCTGTGTAATCGTCATAGGCGCTTGACCACCAGTGCAGGGTGCTGCCCCGGGTTGCCTCCTGGTCGTAGATGTAGGGCAGCGAGCCGGTGCGGAAGGCGCCGCGATGGAACCAGTCGTCGCCCATCCAGCCATCGACCATGGCATTGATCGGCACCACCGCCTTGAGCGCCGGGTGCGGGTGGAACAGTGCCATCAGCGCGGTAAAGCCGTCGTAGGAGATGCCAAGGATGCCGACGCGGCCATTGCTCTGCGAGACGTTGTGGACCAGCCAGTCGATGGTGTCCCAGGCATCGGTGGATTCGTCGACCTTGGTCGGATTGAGCGGCCCGACCAGCGGGCGGGTCATGACATAGGCGCCCTCGGAGCCGTGCTTGCCGCGTATGTCCTGCAGGACCCGGATGAAGCCGTGATGGACCACCAGGTCGTCGACCTCGTCGCTGTCGCCGAGCAGCCCCGCCAGCGTCGCACTCGGATGCATCCGCAGCCGCGCCTCGGCGCCATAGGGCGTGCGGGTCAGCAGTATCGGCGCGTCATGTGCGCCCTTGGGGATCAGGATGATGGTGCGCAGCCGCACGCCGTCGCGCATCGGGATCATCACGCTGCGCTCGGAATAGTCGAAGCCTGTATCCTGGGTGGTGAACTGGGCGGGGATCTCGCTTGGCAAGGCGGGCGGCTGAGCCGGGGCCGGGGGAGGCGCCGGAGCCGGTGCCGCGGCGCACAGCAGGAGTGCAATGAGAACGAGCGCCTTGTTCATGCAATGAGTGCCCCCGGCGTGTGACGATGTGGTTATGAAACCCGCAAAGTCTCGTCGACGCAAAGGCTGTCACCACCTTGATCGTCAGCCGGGCTGGTGGTGCTCGCGGAATGATTCGAACGATCTCGATGGCGCTACACCGTGCCGGCGGCGTGCTTCGAGTGGTCGCCGAACACCTCGACCATCCGCCGCCCCAGCTCATCCTCGTGAAACGGCTTCTGCAGTCTTGGCGCGGTCTTGATGATGTCCGGATCGCCGTCACCAGCGGCGTAGCCGGTGACCATCAGAAACGGCACGGACCGTTGCACAAGTTCCTCGGCCACGGCGAGTGGAATCGTGCCGTGGATGTTCATGTCCAGCAGCACACCGTCCGGCGGGCGCGCGCGCAGCGACTCTACCGCCCGCTCGATGCTGGGCGCGACCTCGACGATGCAGCCGTACTCTTCCAGGATATCTTCCAGCATCATGACGATGATCACCTCGTCCTCGACGACGAGGATTCGAAGGTTGGCCAGGGCGGCGATGCGTGGGGTCATGCATTATGCAACGCCGCGCGAGGGCTCGGTTTTGCCTGGTGACGGGAAAATCAACTCGCAGCGCAGCCCTTCCTCCAGATAGTCCAGATGCGCGGCCCCGCCGAGCTCGTGCGCGGTGCTCCGCTCGATCAGCCTCGTGCCGAAGCCCTGTCGCGACGGCGGCCTCACCTTCGGGCCGCCGGACTCGCTCCATTTCACATGTAGCCGCTCGGCCGGACCCTCCCCGTGGCGGTGCCACCTGACGGTCAACTTTCCGCCCGGCACCGAGAGGGCGCCGTACTTGACGGCGTTGGTCGCCAGTTCGTGCAGGACCATCATCAGGGCGACTCCGACCTGAGGCCGCACCCCGAGCCGTGCGCCCTCGGTCTCGATCCGGGAGGTGTCATGGGTTTGATACGGTGCCAGGATGCTGGTGACGATGTCGCCGATCTCGGCACCCACCCATTCCTTTTGGACGAGCAGGTTGTGGGCCTGTGCCAGGGCGTGCAACCGGCCTTCAAACGCGGCGGCGAAATCGTCCAGCGATCCGCTCCGGCGCAAGGTCTGGCTCATGATTGCCTGCACCGTCGCCAGCACGTTCTTGACGCGATGGTTCAGCTCGCCGACCAGCATCTCCTGGTGTGCCGCGGCCCGCTTACGTTCGGTGATATCCTCCATGGCGAGCAGGATCAGCGGCTCGCGGTGACCGTTTCGCTGCAACCGGCGGGCATTGAGCATCATCGTTCGCTGACCGACCCCGCGGGCGCCAAAGGCGATCTCAACATCGTCGATGTGCTGGTCCTGGGGGAGGACCTCCTCGAGCAACCGGCGCAGCACTGCTGCATCCAGTTTGCGGTCGCCGATCTCGTAGATCAGCTTGCCGCTGATCTGCTCTGGCGGCAGCGCGAACATTGCCTCCACGGCACGGTTGGCCGAGCGCACGCGCAATTCGGAGTCGAGCACGATCAAAGGCTGGCGCGACGTCGTTACGATCGCCTCGGCGTAGAGCCGCGCTTCGTTGATCGCGTCGCTCGCCAGCCTGCGCTCGTGGATGTCGACGAAGGCAATGACCAGTCCGGCGATCCGGTTGTCGCGTGTCCGGTAGGGCAGCACCCGGCGGAGATACCAGCGTCCGTCATCGCTCTGAATTTCGGCCTCAAGCATGGCCAGCCTGTCCAGCACGCTCTGGGCGTCGCTCAGCAGAGTTTCATCGAAGAATTTCGGTGCGAAATGACCGATTGGGCGGCCGATATCGCCAGATTGCAGCTCCAACAGGCGCTTTGTAGCCGGCGAAAACCATTTGATCCGGAAATCCAGATCCAGGAAAACGGTTGCGATCTCGGTTCCTGAGAGCAGATTGGCCAGATCATTGCTGACTTGCTCCAATTCACCGATCTTGTGCTGCAACTGGTTGTTGATTGAGTGCAGCTCCTCGTTGAAGGATTGCAGCTCCTCCTTCGAGGTCTCCAGCTCCTCGTTGGTCGATTGCAATTCCTCGTTCATCGAGGTGGCTTCCTCGTTGGCCGCCTTCAGCTCCTCGTTGACGCTCTCCAATTGCTCGACCATGCCTTGCAGCTCGTTGCGTGTTGACCGCAACTCCGTCTCAAGCGCCGAGACACCCTGGCTGTCCGGGCCGTCCGCGGCCGCCGGCTCCGGTCGTGTCACGGTCGTCTCGGGCTCGAAGGTCACCAGCACCAGCCCGGAGACCTGCTGCGTGGCTGCAAGCGGGGCGACGGTGACCCGCACCGGGTGCGGGGCGCCCGCACGGCGAATTTCGACGCTGAAGCGCACCTCCTCGTCGGCACCCAGCACCGCATGCAGCGCGCCGCGCAGCCGCGCCAGCAATCCGTCGCGGGCCATGGCCAACAGATCGCGGGTCGGCTCGCCGTCTGGCTGTTTGAGGTAATCGGCGGTATCTCCGTGGAAATACAGCACACGTCCTTTCGCGTCGATCAGCACCGAGGCGGGTGCATAACGGTCGAGCAAAGCGCGTCGGGCGGCCTCGGTGGCGCGATTGGACGGCTCGGAGGCACCTTGAGGGTCCGGCCGGCCGCGCGGCGGGGGATGACCGCCGAGCAGCGGGAAGCTGACGATGTCGTGGCGGGTCGGCCCGACCCTGCGATAGATCCGCCATTTCTTCGAGACGGTTTCGAACAGATCGTCCGCCCGTCCAATCGTCTCGGCGCTGCCAAGGAACAACCGGCCGCCTTCGCGCAGCGCGAAATGGAACAACGCGACGGCCCGGTGCTGCGCCTCCGGCTGGATATAGATCAGCATGTTGCGGCAGGTGATCAGGTCCATGCGCGAGAAGGGCGGCTCGCGCAGCAGATCCTGTTTGGCAAAGACCACGAGTTCGCGCAACGAACTGCGGACCTGGTAGGAGCCGTCGAGCTTCTCGAAGAAGCGGCGGATGCGGCCGGTGGCCAGGGTCTCGACGCTGGAGCCCGGATAGACGCCTGAGCGGGCGGAATTGAGATTGGCCTCGAGTACGTCGGAGGCGAAAATCCTGATGTCGAACTGCTTGTTCGCGGCCTCTGCCTGCTCGATGAGCAGCATGGCGACCGAATAGGCCTCCTCGCCCGTGGCGCAGGCCGGAACCCAGACGCGGATGGGGCTGCCGCTCTCGCGGTCGGCGACGAGCGGCGCGATCACCGCCTCCTCCAGCGCCGCCCAGGCGCCTGTATCGCGAAGGAAGCTGGTGACGCTGATCAGCAGGTCGCGCGTCAGGGCCTGGATTTCCGCGGGCTCGGCGCGAAGCCGGTCGAGATAGTCCGGCAGCAAATTATGACCCTTTAGGCTCATGCGACGGTGGATCCGGCGCATCAGGGTCGCGGGTTTGTAGCTCCTGAACTCCTGGCCGGAATGCGCGCGCAGAATGGCGAGCACCGGCTCCAGCTCCGCCTGTCCCTCCGTCGGCGCGCCGGCCATGCTGTCGGGTGCCGCGACATAGCTGTGCCGGAAATAGGCGAGCAGTGCCGCGGGCATGTCGGCCGGTGCCAGGACGTGATCCGCGAGGCCGGCGCCGATGGCGCTGCGCGGCATTCCGTCAAACCGGAGGTTTGCAGGGTCCTGCACCAGGATCAGGCCGCCGGCGGCCTTTACTTCCTTCAGCCCCTGCGTGCCGTTGGTGCCGGTGCCGGAGAGGATGATCGCGCACGCACGCGCCT
This sequence comes from Lichenicoccus sp., assembly GCF_965276875.1. GTDB lineage: Bacteria > Pseudomonadota > Alphaproteobacteria > Acetobacterales > Acetobacteraceae > Lichenicoccus. The sequence goes on from NZ_OZ255701.1 coordinate 3,528,722, forward strand.
GGCGCTGCTCGGCAATCGACCGGAACAGCACGTCGACCGGGTGCCGGTGGCCACGTGGCAGATCCGGCTCGGTCAGGCGAAGCGTGTCGCCGTCCACGCTCAGGTCGCTGTTCGGCGCAATCACATGCACCCGGTTGGCCGCGACCTTCAGACCGTCCGCAATTTCGCGCACCTCCATGGCCGTATGCTGGGCCAGGATGGAGGCGAGGTGGCTGTTCTGCGTCGGATCGAGGTGCAGCACGACCAGGAACGCGAGACCGCTCTCGGGCGGCATGGCGTCAAAGAAGTCGCTCAGCGCCTGAATGCCGCCGGCCGACGCGCCAAGTGCCACGAGGGGCACTCCCCCCGAGCCATGCAAGGAGGGGGCATCCTGGAGCGTCGCGGCGTCGCCGGAAGGACCGGACACCGGATCTCTTGCGCGATCCTGTTCAGTGGACATGGAGTACTGCGGACATGGAGTGCTGCCCTTACGACGGAGCGGCCGATGCAGGCGCTCGCTGCCAAGCGTATGGAATGTTCGACGAGATCAGTTATTGCAAGGCCTAACCTGCCCGCCGCCGGACACGAAGGCCAGGGCGCTGCCCTGGACCCGTTGGGGCCGCAGGCCCCAAACCCCAATTCTTGTGAAAAGGCTGGTTGCTGGCAGTGTACTCTGCATGAATCGGGGTCTGGGGCCTCCGGCCCCAGTGGGGTCCAGGGGCGAAGCCCCTGGTCTATTCTCGGATGCGATAGCCCCCGGCGCGGCCGTAAAGTCTTGACCGCGGGCGGTGCCGCAGCTATGTCGCGCGTCTTTCGCTGACGCAGGGTGGTGTGATGAAGATCAGGAATAGCCTGAGGTCGGCAAAGGTGCGCGACAAGGACTGCAAGATCGTTCGGCGCCATGGCAAGGTCTATGTGATCAACAAGAAGAACCCACGCATGAAGGCCCGCCAGGGCTGATATCGTGGCCGGGGGCTTCGGCAGGGGGCGTCGTTCCATTCGGGGCGGCGCCTTTTTGCTGGCGCCCAGCCTCGTGATGCTGCTGGCGGCGGCAGCCGATCCGGGGCGCGCGGCGCTCGTGGCCGAGCTTGCCGCGGCACGTGGCCCGAGCCAGGCGGCGCAGCTTGAGGGCGAACTCGAGAGCCTGCGCCAGCACGCGGTGCAGCCGACGGTGCGGCTCTTGCTGCGTCGGGCGCAGCGCGAGTCCTCGGGCGGCGATCACCGCGACGCCGTGTCGGATTTGGGAGACGCGCTGCTGCTGCAGCCTGACAGCGCGCTGCTCTGGCGCGAGCGCGCGGCAGTGCGGGCCGAGGCGGGCGATCTTGACGGTGCCATCGGCGATCTCGGTGGCGCCCTGGCGCGCGATCCTAACGACGTGCTGACCTGGACGGCGCTGTCCCAGGTCGAGGGCGCGCGCGGCAGCTGGAAGGCGGCGTTGAAGGCCTGGAGCCATGTGCTGACGCTGGATCCGATGCTGCCGGGCGGTGCCGCGCAGGGCGACCGGCTGCGCCGCCATGCCTTTGGCCAGCCGGCGTGACCCTCCCGTGGCGCTGAGGGTTATTCCACCGCGTCGCCCGCTGCGCGGCCGCGTCACTCCGCCGGGCTCGAAATCGATCACCAACCGGATGCTGCTGCTGGCGGCCCTTGCAACTGGCGAGAGCCGGCTGACGGGCGCGCTGAAGAGCGATGATACCGCGCGCATGGCGACGGCGCTGCGTGCGATGGGGGTCGGCATCGACGAGCCGGACCCGACAGGCTTCGTGGTGCGGGGACACGGCCGGCTTGCGGTGCCGGACGCTCCGCTTGAGCTGGGCAATGCCGGGACCGCGATGCGCTTCCTTGCCGCCGCGTGCGCGCTGGTGCCTGGTCGTGTCGTGCTCGACGGCGACGCGCACATGCGCACGCGTCCGATTGCGCCGCTGCTCGCGGCCCTTGGACAGCTTGGTGTGCGCGCGCATGCGGCCACTGGCTGTCCGCCCGTCCGGATAGAAGGCGATGGCCGCCTCGCGGGTGGCCGGGTGGTGGTGGATGGCGGGCTGTCGAGCCAGTATGTGTCGGCGTTGCTGATGCTGGCCGCCTGCGGTGAGGCGCCGATCGAGGTGGCGCTCGCCGGGGGAGGGATCGGCGCGCGCGGCTACATTGACCTCACCTTGGCGGCGATGCGCCGGTTCGGGGCGGCGCCGCATGCCGTCGACGAGGCGTGCTGGCTGGTGCCGCCGACCGGCTATCGCGGGACGCAGGCGCTCGTTGAGCCGGACGCGTCAGCCGCGACCTATTTCTGGGCGGCGTCCGCACTCACCGGCGGCGCCATCGATCTTGGTGTCGAGGCGTTCACCCAGCCTGACGCGATGGCAGCTTCGCTGATCGCGCGTTTTCCCGACATGCCGCCTATCATCGACGGCGCGCAGATGCAGGACGCGGTGCCGACACTGGCGGTGCTGGCGGCGTTCAACCGCACGCCGGTGCGCTTCACCGGGATTGCCAATTTGCGGGTCAAGGAATGCGACCGGGTGCGCGCGCTGGCCACTCAATTGTCGCGCATCCGGACCGGTCTCGGGTGTGAGCTGGGGGACGACCTGCTCGTCGACGGGAGTCCCTCGCTGGCCAGCCAATGCCTGCCGACACGCATCGAGACGTATCGCGACCACCGGATTGCGATGAGCTTTGCCCTTGCGGGGCTGGTCGTGGACGGCATCACCATCCTCGATCCGGGCTGCGTGGCCAAGACCTTCCCGGGCTACTGGGACGCGCTGCGCGGGCTCGGCGTCGATTTCATGGAGACGGCATAATCCCGGCTGCACCCACCGCGAGTTGATGCGGCCGTCCGCCGGGGGAGTCTTTCTTTTTCGCACGAGGCGCTTAACGTCCGCGTGATGATCACAGCCCGGAGCGATCGCATGGCTTCCCCAACGGTTTCCGTGGCGCTGCGCGTCAACGGCCACGCCCACACGCTGGACCTCGATCCGCGCACCACGCTGCTCGACGCCTTGCGCGAACATCTCGGCCTGACCGGCACCAAGGTCGGCTGCAACCACGGCACCTGCGGCGCCTGCACGGTGCATGTCGACGGCCGGCGTCAGTTGGCCTGCCTGGTGCTGGCGGCCGCCGCCTCGGGCCGCATTATCACCACGATCGAGGGCCTGGCCGGCGCCGACGGCACGCCGCACCCGATGCAGGCGGCGTTCGTCGCGCACGACGCGCTGCAATGCGGCTACTGCACGCCAGGCCAGATCATGTCGGCGGTGGCCTGCATCGAGGAGGGCCATGCCGGCGACGACGCGACGATCCGCGAATACATGTCCGGCAATCTGTGTCGCTGCGGCGCCTATCCGGGAATCGTGGCGGCGATACGTGATGTCGCCAGCGCGGGAGCCGACTGAGATGCAGCCTTTCACCTATCACCGTGCCGGCTCCTTCGATGAGGCCATGCGCGAGGCCGCACGACCGGGGGCGGCCCTGCTCGCCGGCGGCACCACGATGGTCGACCTGATGCGCGGCGACCTCGCGGCACCGTCGAGCCTGGTGGATATCGGCCACCTGCCGGGGCTCTCCGAGATCACGACGACCGGCTCCGCGCTGCGTTTCGGGGCGCTGGCGCGCATGGCCGACGCCGCCGAGGACCCGGTGGTGCTGCGCGACTATCCGGCACTGGCCGAGAGCCTGCAGCTCGCCGCCTCGCAGCAGTTGCGCAATGCCGCGACGCTGGGAGGCAACCTGCTGCAGCGCACACGCTGTGTGTATTTCCGCAATGGCGTGTCGGCCTGCAACAAGCGCGAGCCGGGTAGCGGCTGTTCGGCGCTGGACGGCGAGGATCGTGAGATGGCGCTGTTCGGCGGCTCCGAGCGCTGCATCGCGACCTACCCGGGCGATTGGGGGATCGCGCTGGCGGCCTTCGATACCGCCGTCGAGGTGCGTGGTGCCACCGGCACGCGCAGCATTCCGTTCGCCGACTTCCACCGCCCCTACGGCGAGGATCCGGCAGTCGAGACGGTGCTCGCCCCCGGCGAGATCATCACCGCGATTACCGTGCAGGCGACGCCCGCCGGACGACGCTCCACCTATCTCAAGGTGCGCGACCGGGAGAGCTACGCCTATGCTGTGGTCTCGGCGGCGGTCGCCCTTGAGATGGACGGCGATATTGTGCGCGCTGCCCGCATCGCACTTGGCGGGGTGGCGACAAAACCCTGGCGCGCCCCCGAGGCGGAGGCGGCGCTGGTCGGACGCACGCTGAGCGAGGCGGTGGCGCTGCAGGCCGGCGAGGCCGCCTTCGCGCACGCGCAGCCGCGCCGTCAGAATGCATTCAAGGTCGAGTTGGGGCGGCGTGTCGTGGCGCGCGCCGCCATGGTCGCCGCAGCGAGAGGGAACTAAGCCCATGTTGGATGGAATCGGCAGTCCGGTGGTCCGGCGCGACGCCGCCGCAAAGACCTCGGGAGCGGCGCTCTATGCGGCGGACTTCCCGCATGCCGGCACGGCCTACGCGGCCCTGGTGACCAGTCCGGTCGCGCGCGGCCGCATCACCCGCATCGACACCGACGCCGCGGAGGCGGTAACGGGCGTGCAGCTGGTGCTCACGCATCGCAGCCTGAACGAGAGCCTGGGTGAGGAGACCTTCATCATGAAGGGCGGCCACATGCAGTCGTCCTTCCTGCCGCTCACGTCCGACGAGGTGCACTACGCCGGCCAGATCACCGGCCTGGTCATCGCCGATACCCAGGAAGCCGCCGAGGAGGGCGCGCGGGCGCTGTCGATCGACTACGCCTCGGAGCCCGCCTCCGCCGCGATCGACGATCCGGGTCTCAGCGAGCAGCCGATGGATCCCAAGGCGATCGATATCGGCGACGCCGAAGCCGCCTTCGCCGCCGCCGCGGTGACGGTCGATGCCACCTATCTGACACCGGCGCAGCATCACAACCCGATCGAGCTGTACTCGACCTCCGCCGTCTGGCGCGACGGCAAGCTGCTGGTCAACGTGCCCAGCCAGTGGGTCGTCGGTACCCAGGCGGGGCTGGCCAAGATCTTCGAGATGCCGATGGCCGACGTGCATGTCGAGAGCCCGTATATCGGCGGCGGCTTCGGCGGCAAGGCCACCATCCTGCCGCATACCGTGCTGATTGCGATGGCCGCGCGCCGGCTTGGCCGCGCCGTGAAGCTGCTGGTCTCGCGCGAGGCGATGTTTACCGTGGGCTCGTTCCGGGCCGCGACGCGCAGCCGCGTGCGTCTCGCCGCCGACGCGGACGGCACGCTCACCGCGGTCATGCACGACCAGGTCTCGCAGAGTGCCGTGATCGACGCGATCGCCTTTCCGGCCACCGAAATCACCGCGCGCATGTATGCCTCGCCCAACATACGCATGCGCGAATCGATGATCGCCACCGACGTCAACACGCCGGGCTTCCAGCGTGCGCCGGCGGAGGCTCCGGGCTTCTTCGGTTTTGAATCGGCGGTGGACGAACTTGCCGTTGCGCTGAAGATGGACCCAATGGAGCTTCGCATCCGCAACGAGCCGACCCAGGACCCGGTCAAGGGCCTGCCCTGGAGCAGCCGCTCGCTGGTGCAATGCTACAGGCGGGGTGCCGAGCTGTTCGGCTGGGACCGGCGCGTGCCCGCCGCTGGCGCGATGCGCGAGCCGGACGGCACCCTGGTCGGCTGGGGTTGTGCCACGGCCACCTATCCGGTCGCGGTGTCCCCCGCTTCCGCCCGTATCCGGCTCTCCGCGGATGGCATCTGCGAGATTTCAGCCGCGGCGCATGATCTGGGCACCGGGGCCTATACCGTGCTGGGGCAGATCGCGGCCGACGTGCTCGGCGTCGCTAATGAGCAGGTGCGGGTGCATCTGGGCGATAGCAGCCTGCCCTCCGGACCCTTCGCCGGCGGCTCGATCACCACCGGCTCGGTCGGCTCGGCGGTGCATATGGCAGCAATCGCGGTGCGTGACCGGTTGCTGGCAGCGGCTGGGGACGGTGACGCGACCGGGTTCACCCTCGTGGACGGCCGGGTTATGGCGCCGGACGGCAGCGCGCGGACGATCACCGATGTGCTCGCCAACCACGCCGCCGGGGTGATCGAGGAGACCGCCGAATGGAAGCCAACCGGCATGGACGACGCCATGCTGCGCTATGGCCTCGCCGGCGGTGTCGCCATGTCCGGCCCGATTACGCCGACGCACGCCTCGTTCTCGTTCGGCGCGCAGTTCGCCGAGGTGCGCATCGATCCGCTGCTGCGCACCATCAAGGTCTCGCGCATGGTCGGCGTGTTCGCCTGCGGCAAGATCATCAATCCGCGCACCGCGCGCAGCAACCTCGCCGGCGGGATGGTCTGGGGGGCCGGCTTCGCGTTGCTCGAGGAGACGCGGGTCGATCGGCCGCGCGCGCGTTTCGCCAATACCGACCTCGCCGGCTACCATGTCGCGGTCAACGCCGATATCGGCGAGGTGGTGGTCGAGACCATCGACGAGCATGATCCGCACGTGAACGCGATCGGCGCCAAGGCGGTGGGCGAGATCGGCATCGTGGGCATGCCGGCGGCGATCGCCAATGCGGTGTTCCACGCGACCGGGGTCAGGGTCCGCAAGACGCCGATCCTGGTGGAGGATCTGCTCTAAAGGGAGAACCATGCGTGAGCTTGCCGGCAAAACGGCGTTTGTAACGGGCGGGGCGAGCGGGATCGGGCTCGCCCTCGGCCGGGCGTTCGCACAGGCAGGCATGAAGGTCATGCTCGCCGACATTGAGACGGACGCGCTGGCAGTCGCGGTGGAGAGCCTGCGCGCGCCGGGACGGGATGTGCGCGGGGTCGTGTGTGATGTTGCCGACCACGCAAGCGTCGATCGTGCGGCGGAGGCGTCTTACGAGGCGTTCGGGACCGTCCATCTGGTCTGCAACAACGCGGGTGTCGCGGGTGGCGGAGGCATCGACGACATCTCGATCGAGACGTGGCGTTGGGTCATCGATGTCAACGTGATGGGGGTTCTGCACGGAATCCGGACCTTCCTGCCGCACCTGCGCGCGCATAATCAGGGCGGCCACATCGTCAACACCGCCTCGATGGCGGGACTGAACAGCGGGCTCGGGTTCAGCCCCTACGCCGCCAGCAAGTTCGCGGTCGTCACCATGTCCGAAGGCCTGGCGACGCAACTCGCGCCCCACGGCATCGGCGTCACCGTGCTGTGTCCGGGTTTCGTGCGGACCCGCATCCCCGAGAGCGGACGCAATCGGCCAGAGCGCTACGGCCCGTCGACAGTGCCCGACCCCGAAAGCCCCGCCGGCAAGCTTGCCGCCGTGTTGGCCGAACGTGGGCGGTCAGGCCTTGATCCCGATGACGTGGCCGCCCGCGCACTGGCCGCCATCCGTGAGGATCAGCTCTATGTGTTTACCCATTCCGGTGCTGAGTGGCGGGCCGAGTTGGAAGACCGCTTCGCCGCAATCCTGACGGCAATGGACGAAGCGGCCGCGCATTAGGTCCCGTTCGAGATCACCTTGATCTTGCCCGCGGTCGTGGTCTCGACTGCGAGGATCTGCGCGTCGAGCTTCTGCACCAGGGCATTGACGTCGGTGACGTTTGCGCTGGCGTCGGCCAGCATCGCCTCGGCGACAGGGATCAGCGGGTCGATGATGGCTTCGATCGCCACGACCGGGATCGCCAGCGCCGGATCGGCGGCAACGGCGACATTGGCGATGCCCTTGGCAATGCCGTAGGCCTGTATGGCGGCCTGGAGATCGGCCTTGGCCTGCGCCAGGTCGCTCTGCAAGGTGGCCTGCGAAATCGCGCAGCCCGAGAGGCTCACGGCCGCGAGTGCGACCAGTAAGAGACGCTTCATTCACAGGGTCCTTCGTCCGATGCTCCAGCAGGGCGATTTTAGTTTGTCCCAATCTGGTTCCGTAACGAATTGCGCGTGCCTTGTCTGGTGTGCGGGGTTGGGCGACGATCGCAAGTCATCAGGAGGCGGACATTCGCAAGCAGCTCCACGTCAACCTGTTCGAGATGAACTGCGTCGGCCACATCGTGCACGGGATGTGGGTGCATCCCGATAACCAGCGCCATCGCTTCAACGAGCTGTCGTTCTGGACCGAGCTTGCGCAGCTGCTCGAGTACGGCACTCTCGACGGCATCTTCCTGGCCGACGTGATCGGCGTGTATGACCGGTATCGCGGCAGCGCCGACACCGCGATCCGCGAGGCGGTGCAGATCCCCTCGAACGATCCGCTGCTGCTGATCCCGGCGATGGCAGCGGTCACCCGCCATCTCGGCTTTGGGGTGACGTTCTCGACCAGCTACGAGCCGCCATTCGCCTTTGCGCGCAGGATGTCGACGCTCGACCATCTCACCGCCGGAAGGGTCGGCTGGAACATCGTCACCTCCTATTTGCCGAACGCCGCGCGCAATTTCGGGCAGGACGACGAGCTGCCGCACGATGCGCGCTATGAGATCGCCGACGAGTATGCCGATGTGCTGTACAAGCTCTGGGAAGGCTCGTGGGACGACGACGCCGTGGTCGCCGATCGGCAGGGACGGATTTACACCGACCCCGCGCGGGTGCGCGCCATCGACCATGTGGGCGCGCATTTTCAGGTCGCCGGGCCGCATCTCTGCGCGCCGTCACCGCAGCGCACGCCGGTGCTGTTCCAGGCCTCCGGCTCGCCCGCAGGGCTCGAATTCGCCGCCCGCCACGCCGAGGTGCTGTTCATCGGCGGCCGCACCCAGGCTTCGGTGCGTGCCAATATCGTCCGCACACGCGCCCGGCTGGTGGCACACAAGCGCGAACCCGATGCGATCAAGTTTGTGGTCATGGCCGGGATCATCACCGGGCGCACGGATGTCGAGGTGGCGGACAAGCTTGCCGGCTACCGCCGTCTGGTCAGCGCCGAGGGGGCGTTGGCGCATGCGCTGACCGCGCTCGATCTCACGCTGTATCCGCGCGACCTGACCATCGCCGCGCTGATCGCCCGCGGCGAGCCGGACGCCGCGACCTTGCTGCGTCGGTTCACCTCCGAGCAGAGCGTGGGCGAGGCGCTCGACTGGGCGGGCAGCCTGCACGAGGACCGCTTCTTCGTTGCTGGCACGCCGGACGTGGTGGCTGACCAGATCGAGATCTGGCTCGACGAGGACGGCATCGACGGCATCAACCTGCGGCAATATCTCAGCTTTGAGACGGTGCGCGACTTCATCGAGCTGGTCGTGCCGGAGTTGCGCAGGCGTGGCCGCTTTCGCACCAGCTACACGGACGGCGAGACCCTGCGCGAGCGGCTGTTCGGGGCGCCCCGCGCGCGCTTGCCGTCCACGCATTTCGCCGCCCGCTACCGTGATCCGGCGATGCTGCGGGCACCGGCCGAGCGGCTCTCCTTCGGATGAAGCGAGCAGGGGCGCTCGCGGCACTTGGGCTGCTCGCCGGCTGCGCCGCGCCGTCGCGGCCGGTCACCATCGCCGACGCGCTGCGCACCTTGCAGACGCAGTTGCTTGAAGCGGGTGCGCTGAGTGCGCGAGCGGCGACACCGGCGCAGTTCGCACGCGCCGTGCGCGGCGCGCAGTGTGCCGCCAACAATGCCGATCCGGAGGTGCCGATCATCGCCGGCGAGATCACCGTGGCGCTGACCGGCAGCTTTACCAGCAATGGCGGCTTCGCCGTGGGACCGGCGATCACAGGCGGCCCGCCGTTCGGCCTGTCGGGTTCGTTCGCCAGGACGCAGGGCCAGGGACTGACCTTGCCGCTCAGCTTTGCGGCACTCTCATCGCTGCCCGATGTAGTCGCGCAGTCGCGCCTTGCACTGTTCACGGAGCTGCCGCCGCATGCCAAGGCGGCGGAGATACGGCGTGCACTGGTCGCCCGAGACAGGCTGCGCCTTCGTGTCCGCGGGCTGATCACGAGCTTCCGCTCGGCGCAGTGCCGGGGGTCAAACGGTGCTGTGTTCCAACCGCGCTCGGCGCTTCCACAAGGCCGACCTCTGGCAAGGCCTGCGTTGCAACACGGGTATGACAACCCGCTTGACACCCCGGCTCCCCCTTCGTAGTTTCCGCGCCCTCGGCTGACCTCGATTTTTCGGATCGCGCACCAGCCGTCGAAAGCAGCACCGAAGCGTGCGGCGCCGCGCCCGGGGTCACCCACGGGAGCCTAGGCCGAACGTGATCAGGATCGCCGCGCGGACGGGTTCGCCCTCCGAGCGCGGCTTTTTTGTTGTGATCGGCGGCCTGCGCTGACTTTGCGAGACGGGGCATGCCGGCACGATAAGGATCGGGACACAGGCGTATGCCGACCATCAACCAGTTGATCGCACATGGGCGCGAGCCCGCCGCCAAGCGCAACAAGGTGCCTGCCCTGCAGGGCTGCCCGCAAAAGCGCGGCGTCTGCACACGCGTCTATACGACGACGCCGAAAAAGCCGAACTCGGCGTTGCGCAAGGTCGCCAAGGTGCGCCTGACAAACGGCTACGAGGTCGTGAGCTACATCCCCGGCGAAGGTCATAACCTGCAGGAGCACAGCGTAGTGCTGATCCGCGGCGGCCGGGTCAAGGATTTGCCTGGAGTGCGCTACCACATCCTGCGCGGCGTGCTCGACACGCAGGGCATCGCCAAGCGTCGCAAGCGCCGGTCGCTCTACGGCGCCAAGCGGCCGAAGTAAGTGACTGGAGAGAAGAGGATGCACCTGCGATGAGCCGCCGCCGCCGCGCCGTCAAGCGCGAAATCCTGCCCGATCCGAAGTTCGGTGACGTGGTCGTCACGCGCTTCATGAACGCGCTGATGTATGACGGCAAGAAGTCGACCGCCGAGGGGATCGTCTACGGGGCGATGGAGTCTATGCGTCGCCGGGGCGGTGCCGCGGCCGATCCAGTGCGGATGTTCCATGAGGCGCTGGAGAATGTGAAGCCCGCCGTAGAGGTGCGTTCGCGTCGCGTTGGTGGCGCCACCTACCAGGTGCCGGTCGAGGTGCGCACCGAACGCCGGCAGGCCCTGGCGATCCGCTGGCTGATCGACAGTTCGCGCAAGCGTGGCGAGCACACCATGCAGGAGCGGCTCTCCAACGAGCTGCTGGATGCGGTGAACAACCGCGGCAGCGCGGTAAAGAAGCGCGAGGACACGCATCGTATGGCTGAAGCCAACAAGGCGTTCAGCCACTATCGCTGGTAGAACATCCTTTCAAGACGAACAGGCTGCGGTAACGGAGAGACGACGATGGGTAAGGCGAAATTCGAGCGGAACAAGCCGCACTGCAACATCGGCACGATCGGCCACGTCGATCATGGCAAGACGTCGCTGACGGCGGCGATCACCAAGACGCTGGCAAAGGTCGGTGGCGCCACCTACACGGCCTATGATCAGATCGACAAGGCGCCAGAGGAGCGCGCCCGTGGCATCACCATCTCGACTGCCCATGTCGAATACGAGACCAAGGCACGCCACTACGCCCACGTCGATTGCCCGGGCCATGCAGACTACGTGAAGAACATGATCACCGGTGCGGCGCAGATGGACGGCGCCATCCTGGTGGTCTCCGCCGCCGACGGCCCGATGCCGCAGACCCGCGAGCACATCCTGCTGGCCCGTCAGGTTGGCGTGCCGGCGCTGGTGGTGTTCCTCAACAAGGTCGACATGGTCGACGATCCCGAGCTGCTCGAACTCGTCGAGATGGAAGTGCGTGAGCTGCTGTCGTCCTACCAGTTCCCCGGCGACGACATTCCCATCATCAAGGGCTCTGCCCTGAAGACTCTCGAGGATGGCGATCCGATCCTCGGCGAGCAGGCGGTCATGGAGCTGATGAACGCGGTCGACACCTACATCCCGCAGCCTGAGCGTCCGATCGACCGACCGTTCCTGATGCCGATCGAGGACGTGTTCTCGATCTCCGGCCGCGGCACGGTGGTGACCGGTCGTGTCGAGCGCGGCATCGTCAATGTCGGCGACGAGATCGAGATCGTCGGCCTCAAGAACACGGTAAAGACCATCGTCACCGGCGTGGAGATGTTCCGCAAGCTGCTCGATCGCGGCCAGGCTGGCGACAACATCGGCGCCCTGCTGCGCGGCACCAAGCGCGAGGATGTCGAGCGGGGCCAGGTGTTGGCCAAGCCCGGCTCGATTACGCCGCATACCAAGTTCAAGGCGGAAGCCTATGTGCTGACCAAGGAGGAGGGCGGACGCCATACGCCGTTCTTCACCAACTATCGTCCGCAGTTCTACTTCCGCACGACCGATGTGACCGGTGTGGTGCAGTTGCCGGAGGGCACCGAAATGGTGATGCCCGGCGACAACATCTCGATGGATGTCGAGCTGATCGCGCCGATCGCGATGGATGAGGGTCTGCGCTTTGCGATCCGCGAAGGCGGCCGCACAGTCGGCGCCGGTGTCGTGGCATCGATCACTGCCTGACACCAGCGACATCTCGAACCTTGGACTGAGCTGACGATGGACAACCAGAACATCCGCATCCGCCTGAAGGCGTACGATCACCGCGTGCTGGATAACAGCACGCGGGAAATCGTGAACACGGCCAAGCGTACGGGTGCGCGTGTTCGTGGGCCCATTCCGCTGCCCACGCATATCGAGCGGTTTACCGTCAACCGTTCGCCCCACGTGGACAAGAAGAGCCGCGAGCAGTTTGAGATTCGCACCCATCGCCGTCTGCTCGATATCGTCGAGCCGACCCCGCAGACCGTGGACGCCCTGATGAAGCTCGACCTCGCCTCTGGCGTGGACGTCGAGATCAAGCTGTAGGGGTGGAAGAGCATACGATGCGCACCGGATTGATCGCGACGAAGCTGGGCATGTCCCGGATTTTTAGGGAGGACGGCACGCACGTGCCGGTCACCGTGCTGTTGCTTGACCAGTTGCAGGTGGTCGATGTCCGCACCGAGGCGCGTGACCGTTATGTCGCCGTGCAACTCGGCGCGTGTGCGGCCAAGGTGAAGAACGTGACACAGCCAAACCGCGGCCATTTTGCGCGTGTGAAGGTGGAGCCGAAGAAGAAACTCGCCGAGTTTCACGTATCGCCCGACGCTGTGCTGGAGATTGGTGCCACGTTGTCGGCCGCGCATTTCGTCGTCGGCCAGAAGGTCGATGTCACCGGCACCAGCAAGGGCAAAGGGTTCGCCGGAGGTATGAAGCGCTGGAACTTCGCCGGGCTTGAGGCGAGTCACGGCGTCTCAGTCAGCCATCGCTCGCTGGGCTCGACCGGCAACCGTCAGGACCCCGGCAAGACCTTCAAGAACAAGAAGATGGCCGGGCATCTCGGGCACGAGCGGGTTACTACCCTGAATCTTGAGGTAGCCGCGGTCGATGTCGAGCGCAACCTGCTGATGATCCGCGGGGCGATTCCGGGTGCCAAGAATGACTACATCATGGTGCGCGACGCGATCAAGAAGCCGCTCCACGCCGAGGCGCCGTTCCCGGCGGGTCTCGCCCAGGCTGCGGAGTGAGAGCCATGGAAATCGAAGTCAGGACCCTCGATAACGAGACGGCCGGGACCATCGAGTTGGCCGAGGCACTGTTCAGTGCAACGCCGCGGCCGGACATCATGGCGAGGGTTGTGCATTGGCAACTCGCCAAGCGCCGTGCGGGGACCCACAAGGTCAAAGGCATGGGCGAAGTCTCAGGCACGACCAAGAAGCCCTATAAGCAGAAGGGCACCGGTAACGCCCGTCAGGGAAGCCTGCGTTCGCCGCAGTTTCGCACCGGCGGCGCCGTGCATGGCCCGGTGGTACGCGACCACGGTTACGATCTGCCCAAGAAAGTGCGCCGCCTCGGGTTGATTTCCGCGCTGTCGCAAAAACACGCCGAGGGCCGCCTGGTGGTGCTTGATGCGGCCAGCGGGTCTGCGAAGACCGGCGCACTTGCGAAGAAGCTCAAGGTGCTCGGCTGGACCTCGGCGCTGATCGTCGACGGCGCCGTCGATACAGAGTTCCTGCGCGCGGCCCGCAATCTGCCGCGCATCGACGTGCTGCCGTGTGTGGGTGCGAATGTTTACGACATCCTCAATCATGAGGTGCTCGTGATTACCCGCGCCGGGCTCGATGGTCTGAAGGAGCGCCTGATATGACCAATATTCTGGCGATCCGCCGGCAGGCCGCCAATCTGTCGCGCGAGGCAATGTTCGATATCGTGCGCTCGCCGGTGATCACCGAAAAGGCGACGGCGCTGTCCGAGCGCAACCAGGTGGTGTTTCGGGTGGCGATCACGGCGTCCAAGCCGCAGATCAAGGCCGCGGTCGAGGGCTTGTTCAACGTCAAGGTCATGGGCGTGAACACGTTGGTCCAGAAGGGCAAGACCAAGCGCTTCCGGGGCCGCCCCGGTGTGCGCTCGGACATCAAGAAGGCGTATGTGCAGCTTGCCGAGGGACAGTCGATCGACCTGTCCGCGCAGTTGAGCTGAGCGCGAGAGAACGACGATGGCACTCAGACATTTTAATCCGGTCACGCCCAGCCTTCGCGGCACGGTGCTGATCGAACGCAGCGAGCTCTACAAGGGCAAGCCGGTCAAGACGCTCACCGAGGGCAAGAACAAGTCGGGCGGCCGCAACAATAACGGCCGAACGACGTCGTTCTTTCGCGGCGGCGGCCATAAGCAGACCTACCGCTTCGTCGACTTCAAGCGTCGCAAGTTCGATGTCGCGGGCACCGTCGAGCGGCTGGAATACGACCCGAACCGTACCGCATTCATCGCTTTGGTGAAGTACGCCGACAATGAGCTCGCCTACATCATCGCGCCGCAGCGGTTGAAGGTTGGCGATGCTATTGTTGCCGGCGCCAGGGTCGACATCAAGCCGGGCAATGCGATGCCGCTGTCGGCGATCCCGGTGGGCACCATCATCCACAATGTCGAGCTCAAGGCGGGCGCCGGCGGCAAGATGGCGCGTTCGGCAGGCACCTATGCGCAGCTCGTCGGCAAGGATTCCGGTTATGCGCAGATCAAGTTGCAGTCGGGTGAGTTGCGTCTGGTGCGGGCCGAGTGCATGGCAACCGTGGGTGCGGTATCAAACCCGGACAACATGAACCAGAGCATCGGCAAAGCCGGGCGCGCGCGCTGGATGGGTCGCAGGCCACACAACCGCGGTGTGGTGATGAACCCGGTCGACCATCCGCATGGCGGCGGCGAAGGCCGTACCTCGGGCGGCCGTCATCCAGTGACGCCTTGGGGCAAGCCGACCAAGGGTGCCAAGACGCGCATGAACAAGCGAACCGACAGCCTGATTATCCGTCGCCGCAAAGTCGGCAAGTAGGGGCAAGCACGATGGCACGTTCCGTCTGGAAAGGCCCGTTCGTGGACGGGTATCTGCTTAAGAAGGCCGAGACGTCGAGGGCGTCGGGCCGCAACGAGGTCATCAAGATCTGGTCGCGTCGCTCGACGATCCTGCCGAACTTCGTCGGACTCACCTTTGGGGTCTATAACGGCCATAAGTTCCTGCCGGTACAGGTCAACGAGAATATGGTCGGGCACAAGTTCGGCGAGTTCTCGCCCACGCGCACGTTCACCGGGCACTCGTCCGACAAGAAGGCAAGGCGCGGTTGAGATGAGCAAGCCCAAGCATCCGCGCGCACTGACCGAGACCGAGGCGCAGGCGATCACCCGAAATATTCGCGTCAGTCCACGCAAGCTGAACCTGGTTGCTGGCCTGATCCGCAACAAGCCGGCGGCACAGGCGGTAGCGACCTTGACGTTCAGCAAGCGCCGTATCGCGCTGCAGGTGCGTAAGACGCTGGAGAGCGCGATTGCCAATGCCGAGAACAACCACCAGCTCGATGTCGACCAGCTCGTGGTGACGCATGCGGAGGTCGGCAAGTCGATCGTCATGCGTCGCTTCCATGCGCGCGGTCGCGGCCGTTCGGCGCAAATTGAGAAGTTCTTCAGCCATTTGAAGATCGTCGTGGCGGAGCGCGCACCCCAAGCAGCGCCCCCGGCAGAACAGAAGGCGGCCTGAACCATGGGGCACAAGGTCAATCCGATCGGGCTTCGTCTTGGCATCAACCGCACCTGGGACAGCCGCTGGTACGCGGGAACGGACTACGCCAAGCTGTTGCACGAGGATCTCAAGCTGCGCGGGCATCTGCGTCGCCGGCTGTCCGGTGCCGGCGTGTCGCGCGTGGTGATCGAGCGGCCGGCAAAGAAGCCGCGTGTGACGATCTATGCGGCGCGTCCCGGCGTGGTGATCGGCAAGAAGGGTCAGGACATCGACAATCTGCGCCGTGAGCTCGGCCGCATGGCCAAGTCCGACGTGACGCTGAACATCGTTGAAATCCGCAAGCCCGAGATCGAGGCGCAACTCGTTGCCGAAAACATCGCCCAACAGCTTGAGCGCCGTGTGGCGTTCCGTCGCGCGATGAAGCGGGCGGTGCAGTCGGCGATGCGGCTCGGCGCGCAAGGCATCAGGATCAATTGCGGCGGCCGTCTTGGCGGCGCCGAGATCGCGCGCGTCGAATGGTATCGCGAGGGCAGAGTGCCGCTGCACACGCTGCGCGCCGACATCGATTATGGCGTTGCCACGGCCAAGACGACGTATGGAACCTGCGGCGTGAAGGTCTGGATCTTCAAGGGCGAGGTGCTCACGCACGACCCGCTGTCGCAGGATCGTCGCGCCGCCGAACAAGCGCCGCAACGCTAAACCGGATTAACGAGCATGCTGTCTCCGAAGCGGACCAAGTTCCGCAAGGCCCATAAGGGCCGCATCCATGGACTGGCGAAAGGCGGGACGGTGCTGAATTTCGGCGCCTTCGGTCTCAAGGCGCTTGAGCCGGAGCGGGTTACCGCGCGGCAGATCGAGGCATCGCGACGGGCAATCACGCGCGCGATGAAGCGGGCGGGACGGGTGTGGATACGCATCTTCCCCGATGTGCCGGTCTCGACCAAGCCCGCCGAAGTGCGCATGGGTTCAGGCAAGGGATCGCCTGAGTTCTGGGTGGCGCGGGTCAAGCCGGGCCGGATCGTGTTTGAGATCGACGGGGTGTCCCCGGAGATCGCGCGCGCGGCTCTCGCACTGGGTGCGGCAAAGCTGCCGATCAGGACCAAGGTTGTGACCCGCATCGGAGAGGCTTGAGATGGCGAAGGCAAGCAAGCCCGCGGACCTGCGCGCGAAAAGCGACGACGAGTTGCAGACGCAGTTGCTCGACCTCAAACGCGAGCAGTTCAACCTGCGGTTCCAGCGCGCCACTGGGCAGAACGAGGGGGCGGGCCGCGTCCGTGAAGTGCGTCGCGAGATCGCGCGCATCAAGACCGTCGTTCATGCGAAATCCGTCGCGGGGGCCAGCGCCTCCGCGGCCAAGTCCTGAAAGGAGACGGGCGATGCCAAGGCGCGTCCTGACCGGGCGGGTGACCAGCGACAAGATGGACAAGACCGTGACGGTTCTTGTTGATCGTCGCGTGATGCATCCGCTCTATAAGAAGTTCATCCGTCGCTCGAAGAAGTATGCGGCGCATGATGAGGAGAATGTCTGCAAGGTTGGCGATACGGTGCGTATCATCGAATGCCCGCCGATCTCCAAGCGCAAGACCTGGAACGTGGTCAGCCGCAACGGCGCATTGCTGGTCGATGAGAGCCTCGATGAGGCCGCTGTCGCAGCAGTGGTGGCGGCAGATGCGGCGCCGTTGCCAGCGCCCCATACGGGAGCGTAGGCGATGATCATTGTCGAGACCAACCTGGATGTTGCCGATAATTCCGGCGCGCGTCGGGTGCAGTGCATCAAGGTGCTGGGCGGCTCCAAGCGGCGGTCTGCCTCGGTCGGCGATATCATCGTGGTCGCGATCAAGGAGGCGATCCCGCGCGGCAAGGTGAAGAAGGGCGACGTGCATCAGGCGGTCGTGGTGCGCACGTCGTTTCCGGTGCGCCGCCCCGACGGCAGCGCGATCCGCTTCGACCGCAACGCGGCGGTGCTGATCAACAAGCAATCCGAGCCGATCGGCACACGCATCTTTGGCCCGGTGGTTCGTGAACTGCGTGCGCGCAAGTTCATGAAGATCATCTCACTCGCACCTGAGGTGCTGTGATGGCAGCGCGTATTCGCAAGGGCGACCAGGTTGTCGTGATCACCGGCACCGACCGTGGCAAGCAGGGCGAGGTGCTCAGCGTGCTGCCGTCCGCCGGACGGGCGGTGGTACGCGGCGTGCGTATCGCCAAGCGTCACACCAAGCCGAAGGGCATGGGCGAACAGGGTGGCATCATCGAGCGCGAGGCGTCGATCGACCTGTCCAACCTGAAACTGGTTGATCCCAAGAGCGGTAAGCCGACCAAAGTCGGTTTTCGTGTGCTTGACGATGGCCGCAAGGTGCGCGTCGCGAAAGCGACCGGCCAGATCATCGAAGGCTGAGGAGGCCGGGTATGTCGGATACCAAAAGCAAGCCGCGTATGCAGCAGCGCTACGAAAGCGAGATGCGCGCCAGCCTGCGCGAGCAGTTCGGCTATAAGAACGTCATGCAGGTGCCGCGCCTGGAAAAGATTGTCATCAACATGGGTGTTGGCGAGGCGGCCGGCGACCAGAAGAAGCTTGACGCCGCGGTGGCCGACCTGGCCCTGATCGCGGGCCAGAGGCCGGTGAAGACGGTGGCGAAGAAGGCGATCGCCGGCTTCAAGATCCGCGAGGGGCTGCCGATCGGCTGCAAGGTGACGTTGCGCAAGACTCGAATGTACGAGTTTCTCGACAGGCTGGTGACGATCGCCATGCCGCGTGTGCGTGACTTCCGCGGCCTGCCGCCGGGCAAGGGGTTCGACGGTCGCGGCAACTTCGCGATGGGCCTCAAGGAGCAGATCGTGTTTCCGGAGATCAACTACGACAAGGTTGATCAGGTACGCGGCATGGACATCATCTTCGTGACCAGCGCCGCGACTGATGCGGAGGCAAAGGCCTTGCTCAAGGCGTTCGATCTGCCCTTCGTCGCCGGTTAAATGAAGTTTTTTTGGAAAACCGCGGGCATCGCCCGCAGGTTCCGGAGGTAAGTACCGCATGGCAAAGACATCCGCCGTCGTTCGCAACCAGAAGCGCAAGGCGATGGCCGCGCGCGACAAGCCCAAGCGGGTTGCGTTGAAGAACATCATCATGGACCGCACGCTGCCGGTCGAAGACCGGTTCGAGGCTTCGATGAAGCTCGCGGAACTGCCGCGTAACGGTGCCCGCGTGCGGGTCAAGCTGCGCTGCCGCCTGACCGGCCGTTCGCGCTCGAACTATCGCAAGTTCGAGCTGAGCCGGATTGCCTTGCGGGACCTCGCGAGCAGCGGGCAGATCCCCGGCATGGTCAAGTCGAGCTGGTAGGGGGAGCACACGATGTCGATGTCCGATCCCCTGGGTGACATGCTCACCCGTATCCGCAACGCGCAGCGCGCCCGGCACGCCGCGTGCGTGGCGCCGGCGTCCAAGCTACGCGCCAACGTGCTCGAGGCGCTCAGGCGCGAGGGCTATATCCGCGGCTTCAAGGCCGAGGAGCTGCGCCCCGGTATTGCGCAGTTGCGTATCGAATTGAAGTACACGGAAGGCGAGCCGGTCATCAAGGAGATCCACCGGGTCTCCAAGCCTGGCCGGCGCGTCTATTCGAAGATCAAGGAATTGCCGCGGGTGTATGCCGGCCTCGGTGTTTCCATCCTGTCGACGCCGCGTGGCGTTCTGAGCGATGCAGAGGCACGCGCCGCCAATGTCGGCGGCGAGGTCCTGTGTCGCGTGTTCTGAGGAGGGTGTCATGTCACGTGTAGGCAAATACCCGGTCGAGATCCCTCAGGGCGTGCAGGTCGCGATCGCGGCGGGCATCCTGACGGCAACCGGCAAGCTCGGCGAGCTGCGCCTGCCGCTGTCCGAACATGTCGAGACGACCGTCGAGGGTGGGCGCGTCAGTGTGGTGCCGCGCAGCAAGGCGGCTCCGTCGCGGATGATGTGGGGCACCACGCGTGCGCTCGTCGCCGCGATGGTCAAAGGCGTGTCGGCTGGCTACAGCAAGACGCTCGAGATTACCGGGACTGGCTACCGCGCCTCGGTGCAGGGCAGCAACCTGGTGATGAATCTCGGCTACTCGCACGACATCATTTATGCCATCCCGCCAGGCATCAAGATTACCGCGCCGCGTCCGACGTCGGTGCTTATCGAGGGCATCGACAAGCAGCGTGTCGGGCAGGTGGCGCTCGACATCCGCAACTTCCGCCAGCCGGAGCCCTACAAGGGCAAGGGTGTGCGCTACGACACGGAAGTGGTCCGACGCAAGGAAGGCAAGAAAAAGTAATGAGCACGCAACAGGAATTGCGGGACCGCAGGCGGAGCCGTTTGCGCTACCAGCTCCGTCGCAAGGCCGGTGCTCGTCCGCGGCTGTCGGTGTTCCGCTCCGGCAAGAACATCCATGCCCAGGTGATCGACGACGTCGCCGGCCGCACCCTGGCATCCGCGTCGTCATTGGATGCCGACCTGCGCGCGCAGCTCAAGAGCGGCGCGAACACGGCGGCGGCGGCAGCGGTCGGCAAGCTGATCGCGGATCGGGCGGTCGCGGCTGGTGTGACGCAGGTGGTGTTCGACCGCGGCGCCTATCTTTATCACGGGCGCGTCAAGGCGCTGGCAGAGGCGGCCCGCGAGGGCGGCCTCGCCTTCTAGAGCATGGAAGGCGCTGATAGAAGCGCTTTCCATGCTCTATCTTGTTGTTTTTACGAGCACTACATCGGACCAAGCGGTTCCGCTTGGTCCGAAAGTGCTCTAAGGAGGTCTCCCGCATGGCACGTGAAGCAAGAGAAGGCGGCCGCGGCGGCAATCGCGACCGCGATCACAACCGCGACGGCGACGACCTGATCGACAAGCTGGTCACCATCAACCGCGTCGCGAAGGTGGTGAAGGGTGGCCGTCGGTTCGCCTTTGCCGCCCTGGTTGTGGTTGGCGATCAGAAGGGTCGCGTCGGCTACGGTGCCGGCAAGGCGCGCGAGGTTCCCGAGGCGATCCGCAAGGCCACGGAGCGCGCCAAGCGTACGTTGATACGGGTGCCGATGAAGGAAGGCCGTACCCTGCATCATGACGTCACCGGCCATTATGGTGCCGGCCAGGTGGTGCTGCGTTCGGCAGAGGCCGGCACCGGGATCATCGCTGGCGGCCCGATGCGCGCGGTGTTCGAGAGCCTCGGAATCGGCGATGTGGTGGCCAAGTCGCTCGGCAGCCGCAATTCGCACAACATGGTCAAGGCGACGTTCGATGCGCTGCAGCGTTGCGCAAGCCCGCGGTCGGTCGCCGGGCGTCGCGGCAAGAAGGTCTCCGACATTCTTGGCAAGCGTGAGAGTGGTCCGATTCTGGACGCGCCGGATGCGGCAGCGCCCGAGGTGACGGCCAATGTCTGAGACGCTTGAAGCGCTTACCCGTTTGGCCGGTGCGCGGGTGCGCGTCACCCAGACCGGCTCCGGCAATGGCCAGAAGCCCGGTCAGCAGGCGACATTGCGTGGGCTCGGTCTGGATAAGATCGGCAAGACCCGCGAGTTGGAAAACACGCCTGCCGTGCGTGGGATGATCCGTAAGGTGTCCCACCTGGTGCGGGTGGAGGATTAGGTCATGAACCTCAACGAACTGCGCGACAATGAAGGCTCGCGCTATCGCAAGAAGCGGCTGGGGCGCGGCATCGGCTCGGGCAAGGGCAAGACGTCGGGCAGGGGTGTGAAGGGCCAGAAGGCGCGCGAGGGCGTGTCCCTGAACGGCTTCGAGGGCGGTCAGCTGCCGATTTATCGCAGGCTGCCGAAGCGCGGGTTCACCAACCTGTTCCGCAAGGTCTATGCGCCGGTCAATCTAGGCGCGGTAGAGAAGGCGATTGTGGACGGCAAGCTCGACGGCACGAAGCCCGTTGACGAAGCGGCTTTGCGCCGCGCCGGCCTGGTCGGCAGCGGCAAGGTCTCCGGCGTGCGCATACTGGCCGGCGGCGAAATCACCCGGGCGGTTCGTTTCGACGTCTCCGGCGCCTCCGCGACCGCGGTAGCCGCGATCGAGAAAGCCGGCGGCTCGGTCAAGATGTCGGTGCCGCCAAAGGTGCTGGCGACCGCCTGATCAAAAGGATTTCAAAGGCTAAGCCTTTGATGGGGTTCAAAGGGGCAAAGCCCCTTTGCCTGCCTTTGCGATAACGGTAACCTGCAACGTGCAAGACGAGGAACGCGCGGATGGCCGTGGGCGCCGAGCAGATGGCAGCCAACCTGAATTTCGGCGCGCTGGGCAAGGCGACCGAGCTGTGGAAGCGGATCTGGTTCACGCTGGGGGCGCTGATCGTCTACCGGCTCGGCACCTACATTCCAGTGCCAGGGATCGACGCGACGGTCATGGGCCAGTTGCTGGCGCAGCACCAGAGCGGAATCTTAGGCATGTTCAACATGTTTACCGGCGGCGCGCTCGGCCGCGCGACGGTGTTCGCGCTCAACATCATGCCCTACATCAGCGCCTCGATCATCATCCAGCTGATGTCGTCGGCGATCCCTTCGCTCGAGACCCTCAAGAAGGAGGGTGAGTCCGGGCGCAAGAAGCTCAACCAGTATACCCGCTACCTCACTGTCTTCATTGCCTTGTTCCAGGCCTACGGGTTTGCCGTCGGGCTCGAGGCGATGCATGGCACGCATGGTGCGCCGGCGGTGATCGATCCGGGGGTGTTCTTTCGCTTCTCCTGCGTCGTGACCCTGGTGGGCGGGACGATGTTCCTGATGTGGCTGGGTGAGCAGATCACCGCGCGCGGGGTTGGCAACGGGATCAGCCTGATCATCTTCGCCGGCATTGTCGCGAACCTGCCGCACGCGCTCGCGACCATCCTGCAGCTTGGCTATACCGGCGGCCTGTCGCCGATCTTTGTCGCGGTGTTCCTGCTGCTTGCAATCGGGGTGATCGGCTTCATTACCTTCATGGAGTCCGCCCAGCGCCGGGTGACGATCCAGTATCCCAAGCAGCAGCGCGGCAATCGCATGTTCGGCGGTGATTCGACCCACATGCCGCTCAAGGTCAACACCTCTGGCGTCATCCCGCCGATCTTCGCCTCCTCGGTGCTGCTGATCCCGGCGACGATTTCCGGGTTTGCCGAGACCAGGGGCGGCACTGGCTGGCTTGCCACGATTGGGCGGATGATCGGTCACGGCCAGCCGCTCTATATGCTGCTCTATGCGGCGATGATCATCTTCTTCTCGTTCTTCTATGCGGCGGTCACCTTCAATCCCACGGAGACCGCGGATAATTTGCGCAAGCAGGGTGGGTTCCTGCCCGGGATCCGTCCCGGTGCGAACACCGCAACCTATCTCGACCGCATTTTGACCAGGCTGACGACGATTGGCGCGCTCTATCTTGTCGTGGTCTGCCTGTTGCCCGAGATCCTGATCGCCCGCTACAGCATTCCGTTCTATTTTGGCGGCACCAGCCTGATCATCATCGTCTCAGTGGCGATGGACACCCGCGCGCAGATCACCTCGCATCTGCTGGCCCATCAATATGAAGGGCTGATCAGAAAGTCGCGCGGCCGAGCCAGACTGCGATGAACATCATCTTTCTCGGGCCGCCCGGCGCCGGCAAGGGTACCCAGGCCAAACGTCTGGAGCGGCAATATGGGATCGCGCAGATCTCCACCGGCGACATGCTGCGGGCTGAGGTCGCCGCGGGCAGCGAGATCGGTCGCAAGGCCAAGTCGATCATGGATTCCGGGGCGCTGGTTCCCGATGCGGTGATCATTGCCATGCTCGGCGAGCGGGTGCGCCAGCCGGATTGTGCCAAGGGCTTCATCCTCGACGGATTTCCGCGCACCACGGCGCAGGCCGACGCGCTCGATGCGCTGATGGCGCAACTCGGGCTCAAGATCGACGCGGTGCTCGCCTTGCAGGTTGACGAGGCGGCGCTGACCGAGCGGATCGCCGGCCGCTTTACCTGTGCCAAGTGTGGCGCCGGCTATCATGACAGCTTCAAGCCGCCGTGTGTGACCGGCGTATGTGATGTCTGTGGCAGCCACGACTTTATCCGGCGCGCTGACGACAAGCGCGAGACCGTCGCCGCCCGCCTGCGCGCCTACCGCGAGCAGACCGCGCCGATCCTGCCATATTATGCCGCCCAGGGACGGCTGCATACGATTGACGGCATGGCCGACATCGCGCATGTCAGCGAGGCAATCGAGCAGGTGCTCGCGAAGAGTTGATTGCGATTGATTGACTCTGAGGCGATGCTGCGTATAGTGCGCGCCCTCAGCCCGGGTCGCCGATCGCGGGCTGTTTCAATTTTGTCTGTCCGCCTCCTGGATCAGCGCTCGATCCGCGGATGGGCACGCGTTATCGAATACGGGAGTGACTGGTTTGGCGCGTATTGCCGGCGTGAATATTCCGACCAACAAGCGTGTGGTCATTGCCCTGAGTTACATCTTTGGTATTGGCCCGGCAAAGGCACGCGAGATTTGCACGACTTTGGCCATACCGGACGCACGCAGGGTGAACGAACTGTCGGACGACGAAGTCCTGCGCATCCGGGAGCTGATCGATCGTTCGTTCCGCGTCGAGGGTGATCTCAGGCGCGAGCTTGCAATGAACGTCAAGCGGCTGATGGATCTGGGCTGCTATCGCGGCCTGCGGCATCGACGCGGCCTGCCCGTGCGTGGCCAGCGCACCCATACGAATGCCCGTACCCGCAAGGGTAAGGCGGTCGCGATCGCCGGCAAGAAGAAAGTCACCAAGTAGGCAGTCGCCTCCTTAATCTAAGGTCAGGACCAAGAGATCATGGCGAGAGCCGCTGCCGCACCGCGCGTTCGCAAGAAGGAACGCAAGAACATCATCTCCGGCGTGGCGCACGTGCTGTCCACGTTCAACAACACCATGATCACCATCTCGGATGCTCAGGGCAACGCCATCGCCTGGTCGTCGTCCGGCAGCCAGGGCTTCAAGGGTTCGCGCAAGTCGACTCCCTATGCGGCACAGGTCGCCGCCGAGGATGCCGGGCGCAAGGCGCGAGAGCATGGCATGGAGACCCTGGAGATTGAGGTCTCCGGTCCCGGCTCGGGGCGCGAGAGTGCTTTGCGGGCCTTGCAGGCCGTCGGGTTTTCGATCAGCGCGATCCGCGACATGACGCCGATCCCACATAACGGCTGTCGCCCCCGCAAGCGTCGCCGGGTCTAGTTTCCCCTCACGAGAAAGGCCACCATCTTGGTCCTCCAGAAGAACTGGCAGTCCCTGATCAAGCCGGAAAAGCTGGAAGTCGAACCCGGCGCCGAGCCTTCCCGCATAGCGACTGTTGTTGCCGAGCCGCTGGAGCGCGGCTTCGGCATGACGCTTGGCAATGCCATTCGCCGCATCCTGCTGTCCTCGCTGCAAGGGGCCGCGGTCACCGCGATCCAGATCGACGGTGTTTTGCACGAGTTCTCCTCGATTGCCGGGGTGCGCGAGGACGTCACCGATATCGTGCTCAATATCAAGCAACTTGCCCTGCGCATGCACGGCGAGGGACCCAAGCGGATGATGCTGAGTGCCACCGGCCCCGGTGAGGTGCGCGCCAGCCAGATCCAGGTCGGCCACGATATCGAGGTGATGAATCCCGACTTGGTGATCTGCACGCTTGATGACGGGGTCAAGCTCGGCATGGAGTTTACCGTCAGTCTCGGCAAGGGTTACGTCCCTGCCGCGGCCAACCGGCCCGAGGATGCGCCGATCGGGCTGATCCCGGTGGATGCGATCTACTCGCCGGTGCGCAGGGTCTCCTACAAGGTCGAGCCGACCCGTGTCGGACAAGTGACCGACTACGACAAGCTGCTGCTCAAGGTCGAGACCAATGGCGCGGTGACACCCGAGGACGCGGTGGCCCTGGCCGCGCGCATCCTGCAGGATCAGCTTCAGCTCTTCATCAATTTCGACGAGCCGCGCCCGGTCCGTCCAGAGGAGCCGCAGGACGATCTGCCGTTCAACCGTAATCTGCTGCGCAAGGTCGACGAACTCGAGTTGTCGGTGCGCTCGGCGAACTGCCTGAAGAACGACAATATCGTCTATATCGGCGACCTCGTGCAAAAGACCGAGCAGGAGATGCTGCGGACCCCGAATTTCGGCCGCAAGTCGCTCAACGAGATCAAGGAGGTGCTCACCTCCATGGGTCTCGCCTTGGGCATGAACGTGCCTTCCTGGCCACCCGAGAACATCGAAGACCTTGCCAAGCGGCTCGACGAGCCGTTCTGAGCCTTTAAGAGAGATATTCAGTCATGCGTCACGGGGTTGCCGGCCGGAAGCTAGGCGTCACATCATCCCACCGACTTGCCATGTTCCGGAACATGGCGGTGGCCCTGATCAAGCACGAGCAGATCACCACGACCCTGCCAAAGGCCAAGGAGTTGCGCCCGGTCGCCGAAAAGCTGATCACCCTGGGCAAGCGCGGTGGGTTGCATGCGCGACGGCAGGCATACGCGCAGCTCCGCGACGACGTCATCGTCTCCAAGCTGTTTTCAACCGTGGCCGAGCGTTACAAGACCCGGTCCGGCGGCTACACGCGCGTGCTCCGTGCCGGAATGCGGCACGGCGATGCCGCCGACATGGCGGTCATCGAACTGGTCGAGCGCGACGTCTCTGCCAAGGGTCAGGATAGCGGCCCACGGCCGGAGACCATCGATAACGATGATGCGTGAGCAGGTGAGCAAGACACTGCGTCCGTGACGCTCCACGTCGCACTCACCCACCGCACCCTCTATCGCTACGATCGTCCTGTCTCGCTCGGCCCGCAGACAATTCGGCTGCGGCCGGCGCCGCATTCGCGCATGCCGGTGCTGTCATATGCACTCAAGGTTGCACCGAGCCAGCATTTCCTGAACTGGCAGCAGGACCCGCAGGGCAATTTCCTTGCCCGTGTGGTGTTCCCCGAGCGGGTGACGCAGTTCGAAGTAACGGTCGATCTGGTCGCCGACATGGCGACGATCAATCCCTTCGACTTTTTCCTGGAGCCCGAGGCAGAGACCTGGCCGTTCGACTATGACCATGTGCTTGACGCCGAGTTGCTGCCGTTCCGTACGCCGCTCCCTGCGGGGCCGCGGCTCGTCGCGTTGCTGGCGGATATCCCGCGCGAGCCGCAGCGCACAGTGCCGATGCTGGTGGCGCTCAACGCGGCGTTGCGCGACCGTGTAGCCTACGTCGTGCGTCTTGAGCCTGGTGTCTGGACCGCCGAGGAGACGCTGACCGAGGCGCGCGGCTCCTGCCGCGACTCCGCCTGGCTGATGGTGCAGGTGGCGCGCCATCTCGGTCTCGCCGCCCGCTTCGTCTCCGGCTATTTGATCCAGCTCAGGGCCGACGATCCGGCGCAGGGCGGGCCGGCCGCGGATTTCACCGACCTGCATGCCTGGGCCGAGATCTACCTTCCCGGCGCCGGCTGGGTCGGGTTTGATGTGACGTCCGGGCTGCTGGCGGGAGAAGGCCACATCCCGCTCGCCGCGAGCCCGGAGCCCGCCTCGGCCGCCGCCATCAGCGGCCTGGTCGGGCCGGCTGAGACGACGTTCGATGTCTCGATGGCCGTCAGCCGGATCGAGGAGACGCCGCGCACCACGGCGCCCTATGACGAAGCGACCTGGCAGCGCCTGCTGGACGCGGGAGACACGGTCGAGCGCGCGCTGCAGGTTGCCGACGTGCGTCTCACCATGGGCGGCGAGCCGACCTTCATCGCCCGCGACGACATGGATGCCGAAGAGTGGAACAGCGCGGCGCTCGGACCCACCAAACGCCCGCTCGCCGGCAGGCTGCTGCGCCGGCTCGCGGCACTCTGGGCGCCTGGTGCGGCCCTGCAATACAGCGTCGGCAAGCATTATCCCGGCGAGCAACTACCGCGCTGGGCGTTGCAGGTCTATTGGCGCGAGGATGAGGCCGCGGTCTGGCACGATCCGGCGCTGCTCGGTTCCGACGACGAGACCGGGAACGCCGGCGCCGAGCAGGCGGTCGCCTTCGCGCATGCGCTGGCCGTGCGCCTACGGCTCGACCCGGCGCGGGTGCTGTCGGCGTACGAGGACATCCATTATTATCTCTGGCGCGAGCACCGGCTTCCCGCAAACGTCATCGCCGAGGCGGCGGCAGTCGCCGATCCGCTCGAGCGGGCACGGCTCGCGCGCGTCTATGGCACGGGCCTCGCGGCATCGGTCGGCAGCGTGCTGCCGCTTCGCCGCATCGTGCACGGCGGCGGCCGGATCTGGCAGACCGGGCGCTGGCTGCTGCGATCGGAGCTGCTGTTCCTGGTGCCGGGCGACAGCGCCATCGGCTTTCGGCTGCCGCTGCAAAGCCTGCCCTGGGCCGATCCGGACATGCTTGAGATTGACATCGCACCCGATCCGTTCGCGCCACGCGCGCCGCTGCCAGCCGTGTCGTACGGCCCTTCGATAAGGCCGCAGGCAGCGGCCGAGCTGTCGGGCGACGATGACGGTGACGACGCGGTCCGCATGGTCCGCACCGCGCTCACGGTCGAGGCCCGCCGCGGCATGCTGCATGTCTTCCTCCCACCGCTTACCGAGGCGGAGGATTGGCTTGAGCTGGTGGCAGCGATCGAGGCGACCACAAACGAGCGTGGGTGCAAAATCATCCTGGAGGGCTACGGCCCGCCGGCCGATCCGCGCCTGCGGCACTTCGCGGTGACGCCGGACCCTGGCGTGATCGAGGTCAACATGCCTCCCACTGCCACCTGGCGCGAGCATGTCGCGCGCACCGATCAGCTCTACGCCGAAGCAGCAGGGGTCGGGCTGGGTGCGGAGAAGTTCCTGCTCGACGGGCGTCATGTCGGCACCGGCGGCGGCAACCATGTGGTCATGGGCGGCGCCACACCTGATGACTCGCCGTTTCTGCGCCGGCCGGACCTGCTGAAATCGCTGCTCGGCTTCTGGCACAACCATCCGAGCCTGTCCTATCTGTTCTCCGGCCTGTTCATCGGTCCGATGAGCCAGCATCCGCGGATCGACGAGGCGCGCCAGGACAGCCTCGCCGAGCTTGAGGTCGCTTTCGCGCAGATCCAGCCCGATACGCCATCGCCGCCCTGGTTCATCGATCGGCTGCTGCGCAACCTGCTCGCCGACATGACCGGCAACACCCATCGCACCGAGTTCTGCATCGATAAGCTCTATGCGCCCGAGACCAGCTCTGGCCGGCTCGGCCTAGTCGAGCTGCGCGCGCTGGAAATGCCGCCCTCGCCGCGCATGGCGGCCGCCCAGGCGCTGCTGTTGCGCGCCGCGGTGGCCTGCTTCTGGCAGCGCCCGTACGAGCGCCGGCTGATCCGCTGGGGTACCCGGCTGCACGACGCGTTCATGCTGCCGCATTACGTGGCGCAGGATCTGGGCGACGCGCTCGACGACCTCGCCGGCTTCGGCATCCGGCTCGATCCGGCCTTCTTCGCGCCGCATCAGGCCTTTCGCTTTCCGCTGATCGGCGAAGTGACGGCGGCGGGCATCTCGCTCGCCTTGCACCAGGCGCTGGAGCCTTGGCCGGTGCTGGGCGAGATCCCCGGCCTGGGCGGCATGGTGCGCCACGTCGACAACTCGGTGGAGCGCGTGCAGGTGCGGGTGCAGGGCTGGAACCCGGAACGCTACACGCTCGCCTGTAACGGCGTCGGCATACCGCTGACGGCCACTGAACAAGCCGGCGAGTTTGTCGCCGGGGTCCGGTTCAAGGCATGGCGGCCGACGTTCGGGATGCATCCAGCCCTGCCCGCGCAAACCCCCCTGGTGTTCGACATCCACGACGGCTGGAACAACCGCGCCATCGGCGGCCTGACCCACCACACCGCCCATCCGGGCGGCCGCAACTACGAAACCCGACCGGTGAACGCGAACGAGGCCGAAGCCCGCCGGCGCGCCCGCTTCGAGCCGTTCGGGCATACCCCGGGTGCGATGGCAAAGCCTGCAATCGCCCACGGTCTGGACCTGCCGTGCACCCTCGACCTGCGGCGCGTGGCACTCGGCGCATAGCCTAAGTCATGGTCAGGAGCGGGACGCCGAGCAGGGTCGATTCAACAGGCTCGACTGAGTTCCGCCCCAGATTGGAGCGGGACATCAGCTTCTACCAAGCGACTCCAGCTCGTCCAGAGTCGTCAAATGGTGGTAGGTAGCGGCGACCGGACGACGTTCGATCATCACCTGCAGCTTCGGTCTCAATTCCTGGTCCACACGCCAGATCAACTCGAACAGAATTTTCGTCACTGCGAGCTGGTCACAACCCTGCAACGGATCGCACCGGTCCTCACCTCGGGCAGCGGATATCTGTCGCTCGGCGGCAAGCCAGAAGTGCATCCAGAGCGGGAAATCAACGAAGATTATCGTGTCTGCCGCTGCCAGCCTGCGCTCAAGGCTGGACCAGGCGCCCCAGCCGTCCACGATCCAGCGCCCCGCTGTTATGACCTCATCAAGCGTTTGGGTAACGACACTTTCATCTGCTTGCACCCAGCCGGGAAGCCACTGGATCTGATCAACAGAGAAGAAAGGGAGGTCGTGCCGCTCGGCCAACTGCCTTCCCAACGTGGACTTTCCGCCTCCTGCATTTCCAACGATTGCCACCCGCTTCATGGAAGCCAAATTAGGGCACCGAGCTCGGACCTTGAAGGACCGTTGCCTGTCAAAATCGTCGATAAAATGCAGAAAGCCGGTCGGACTAAACCTGATTCGCGGCGCTTTGCTGACCCAACATCGACGTCGCCCCAGCCGCCTTCGTCCATGCTGCGAAGCTTGAAACATCTAGCATTGAGTGCATATTATGCAGTTGCATAATAAGTTCATTTACTGAGGCCACAATGCCACGCCAGAGTCAGCACCCCAAGGAAGAGAGTTTCAACTTCCGTATTGACCCCAAGCTCAAGGCTGAGTTCCAGACCGCCACGGAAGCAGAGGACAAACCAGCCGCCCAAGTGCTGCGCGACTTCATGCGTGCCTATGTGGAACGGCAGCGAGAGCGCGCCCTTGCCGCCGATGCGAGGCAGCAGTCTCGTGCGCTGGCTGAACGCGCCGCCGATCCAGGAAGTGACGAGGCCGAGGTGATACGCTGGATCGAGGACGTCACCGACACCTAGGGCTGGACAGGATGAGGCGGGGCGACCTGGTGACCGTCGTCACCTCCGGCGACTACGGCAAGCCGAGGCCGGCCTTGATCATGCAGGCGGACGCCTACGCTGAGCATCCCTCTATCACGGTGCTGCCGCTGACAAGTGAACTGCACGAAGCACCGCTACTTCGGATAACGATAGAGCCGTGCGAGAGCACCGGGCTCCGACTACGATCGCAGGTGATGGTGGACAAGGCCACCACCATTCCGCGCTCCAAGGCGGGGAGCTATGTCGGTCGGCTGGACGATGTAACATTGTCGCACGTGAGCCGCGCCACGGCGGCTTTTCTGGGACTGGGCTGACCATTGACGGGATTGTTGGAAAATGCCCCTGAGAAAAAAGCGGCAGACAGTAGTTATCTCTACCGTCGTGGTAGCGGCCGCGATCCTTGCACTGGGGTACTCGCATAAAACGCTACCTTTCAGAAGCGAATTTACCGAGGATCTTTTCAACCTTATTTTGGTCAGCGGCTCATTCCTGCTCGGCATAATGGCCAGGAGCCTCACCAACGTAATATTCGATGGAAACGTTAACCTATCCTCCGACATAGCCATCGTACAAGACCTGCCATGTATAAAGATATCAAACAAAATATACTATGATCTCATGGAAATAAAAATTTATTTCGAGGTTTTTGAAGTCGCATCTTGCGCAACTGGATTGGAGAGCGTTTTCATCAATCATGTAGAAACGACTTCTCTCTCCAGCCTTCCAGCTCGAGACAAGAGATCGGTTCGCGAAGTCTGCGTCAAAATTCCTCCAGCAACAATGGCGCTCTTGGACAAAGAACAGAATGGCTATAAGCTCATCGTCCGGGTCGCAAGCATCCATCCGATTACCGGCTACAGGTCTTTGACGGACCCTTTCGTCGCGAGACGTTCATGGCACCTTCATCGGGCCTGAGTCGCTCGCCATCCGACGCGCTGGCAACTTGCTAGATGCCGACATGGGCAATGGCGGCGATTTCGACACGCGCCTCGGGTTTGACCAGTCCGCATTGGATGCAATAGCGCGCCGGTTTGTCGCCGGGGAAATACGACGCATAGACGCTGTTGAGTGCGGCGTAGTCGGCCCAGTCGGTGAGGAAGATCATGGTGAAGGTGATGTCCGCCATGCTGCCGCCGGCGGTCTCGATGACGCGCTTGATGGCCTCTAGCACGTGCCGCGTTTGGGCTGCGGCGTCGGTGGGGTGGACGATCTGGTTGTTCTCGTCGAAGGCCAGAGTACCCGAGACGTAGAGCGCGCCGTCGGCCATGGCACCAGGCGAGAACGGCGCGATCGGGGTGGCTGTGCCGGGTGGGATGATCGCGTGCATGGGCATGGTTCTAGCTCGCGGTCTGGTTGAGGGCGGCGCAGAAATCCCCGACATTGGAGACCCAGCCGAAGAACGTCTCGATGTTGTAGAGTGCTGCGCGCTGCACGAACTCCGGGCCGGCCTGGTGAGTCGCGTCTTCCAGAACGATGCCGAAATACTCCAGGAAGAATCCGTCGCGCAGGGTGGATTCGACGCAGACGTTGGTGGCGATGCCGGTAAACACCAGCGTGCGTATGCCGCGTCCGCGCAGGATCGAGTCGAGCTGCGTGTTGAAGAAGGCGCTGTAGCGCGGCTTGGGGATGACGATGTCGCCGGGCTGTGGGGCGAGTTCGTCGATGAGCGCGTAGTCCCAGCCACCTTTGGCAAGCAGGCTGCCGGCGAGTTCGGGTCGGTTGCGCATCGTCTTCAGCGCATTGGATTTGTGGTAGTTCGGCGAAGCCGGCCCGCCGGCTTCGACATAGTCCGCATCCCAGCCGTTCTGGAAATAGATGATGGTCATGCCGGCGGCGCGCGCGGCGGTCAGGGCGAGCGCGATGCGTTCGATGGCGGCTTGCGCGCCGCCGATATCGAAGCCCGCGAGGTCGAGGTAGCCGCCCTTGCTGGCATAGGCGTTCTGCATGTCGACGACGATCAGCGCCGATTGCCGCGGGTCCAGCACCAGCGCCTCCGGGCGCGCCGGCAAGGTGACCCGGCGCGCGATGCCGGCATCGTCGAGGGGGGCGGCTCCGGGCAGGTCGATACTCATGTCAGGCGGCCTTGATGCTTGGGACCACATGGGCGCGGGTTTTCATCAGCGGCTGGATGCGCGCGCCGAAGGCCTCGGTGCCGGTGATGAAATCGTCGAAGGTCAGCAGCACGCCTTCGGTACCGGGAACCGAGGCGACCGCGTCGAGCAGTTTCGCGACCCTCTCAAAGGCGCCGACCAGGGTGCCCATGTTGATGTTCACCGCCGAGGTCGGGCTTGCCATCTGCCGGATGTTGGTGTCGTCACCGGATTTGGTGTCGGCCGCCCCCTGGCGCATCAGCCAGGCCACCGCCTCGGTATCGACGCCGGACTTGTAGAGCTCCCATTTCGCCCAAGCCGCGTCGTCGGTCTCGTCGGCGATGACCATGAACAGCGCATAGCAGGTCACCTGGCGCCCGGTGATGGCGGTCGCCGCGGTGAGCCGTGCCGCCGCCGGGGTGAAGGCGGTGGGCGTATTGACGCCCTTGCCGAAGCAGAAATTATAGTCCGCGTGGGTGGCCGAGAACATCATTCCGGCGTCGCTCTGGCCGGCGCAGATCAGCTTGATCGGTGCCTGCGGGCGCGGGCTCAGCCGGCAATCGTCCATTCGGAAGAATTCGCTTTTGCGGTCCGAACGCCCGGTGTCCCAGAGGTCGCGCAGGATCTGCACATACTCCGCGACATAATCGTAGCGTCGGGCGAAATAATCGTCGCCCGGCCATAGCCCCATCTGGTCGTATTCCGGCTTCTGCCAGCCGGTAATGACGTTCAGCCCAAAGCGCCCGCCAGAGATGTCGTCGATGGTCGCCGCCATGCGTGCGGCGATCGCCGGCGGAATGGCCAGCGTGGCGACGGTGGCGAACAGGCGGATCCGGCTGGTGACCGAGGCGAGCCCGGCCATCAGCGTGAAGCTTTCGAGGTTATGGTCCCAGAACTCTGTGGCGCCGCCGAAGCCGCGCAGCTTGATCATCGAGAGCGCGAAATCGAACCCCCAGCGCTCCGCACTTTGCACCACCGTGCGGTTCAGCGCGAAGCTCGGCCGGTATTGCGGCGCCGTCGTCGAGATCAGCCAACCATTATTGCCGATCGGGATGAATACGCCGATTTTCATGTGGGCAGAGTGTCACACCATGGCGGTGCCTGCCAGCGCGTCGAACAGCGCCTGGCCGTTGGGGCGGCCAAGGCCGGTGCAGGCATTCCAGCCGGGCCCGGCGTCGTAGCCGATCGTCGAGCCCTGCGGCCTGTTATTGCCCTGGGTGATCTGCGTGGTCAGCGCGGTGTTGGAAGCGATGGCGGCATAGAGCGCGTCGGGTAGGAAGCCGACGGGCTTGGCCGCCTTCTGGTTGATCAGCGCGGTCAAGCCGGCCCAGAGCGGGGCGACCGCGCTGGTGCCGCCGACGACCTCGGTCTGGCCGTCGACGACCACGACATAGCCGCTGGCCGGGGCGGCGTTGCCGGCCACATCGGGGACGCCGCGGCCGACATGGCCGGCATTGACGCTTGGCGGCAGGGTTACGTGCGCCTGGAAGGCGGGCACGGCAAACAGGTCACTGATGCCGCCGCCGGTGCCGCTGGTGGTGTCGTTCCACACCACCTCGTTGGTGATGCTGTCGCCGCTTACGGTGATCTGGGTGCCGCCGCAGCCGGTGGCAAAGGGCGAGCTGGCGGGGAAGTCGACATGGGCCGCGCCATCGGTCTCGCCGTCGGTGGCAAGGTTGTCGCCGGCCGCGACATAGATTGAAATCCCCAAGGCGGCGGCCTCCTGCATCACCGAGTTCATCGTGGTGACGGCCTGCGTCTGCCAGGCATCCTCGGCGCTGCCCCAGGAGATCGAGATCACCGAGGGCTTGTTGGTCGCATCGTGCGTCGCCTGGGAGATCGCGTCGGCGAAGCCGGCATCGGTGTTGGGGGCGAAATACACCGCGATCTCCGCCCCAGGTGCCACGCCGCCGGCGACCTGGATGTCGAGCGCCACCTCGCCATCGGCGTTCGAGCCAGACTGGTCGTTGACGCCGCCATCGACAGAAACCGCGATGACCCTGGGCGGCGTCAGCTTCATCGACGAGAAGGCCTGGGTGGTGTCGCTGGTGCGAAAGCCGCCGCCGAGCTCGATCAGCGCGATGGTGACACCGCTGCCGTCGACGCCGTTGGGAAAGCCATACAGCGCGGCCAGCCGGTTGGGCTCGACACCGCCGGGCTGCGCGACCCGCGGGCGAACGATGCGGGTGTGGGCGACCGGTCGGCCGTCGAGCCCGAGCACGGATTCGATGATGCCGTGCAGATGGTTCGGCACCTTCAGCCCGCCGCTGCGGCCATGATAGCGGTGGCCGTGCTCCTCGTACATGTGCAGCTCGGTGCTGAAGGCCGTGTCCATTGCCGAGGCAGGCCCGGCGGCGCGGATCATGCGACGCGCCGGATCGACGGCGACAACCGTCAGGCCGTGCGCGGCGAGGAACTCCTCGACATGCCGGAAATCCGCCTTGTGCGCGGTCTCGCGCTGCTTGCGCAAAGCGTGGCGACGCTCCTCGACGCTGCCGGTCAGGGCCTGGTCGTGATGGTGATGCGGTCGCAGATAGATGCTGATCTCGATCTGCTGGCTTGCCGGGACGGCGCCGAGATGCTGGGCGGCCGCGGGTAGGCCGATCTGGCTGCCGGCGATCTCGGTGCGGACGGTGTTGTCGGTTGCGTTCATGGCTGGTTTCCCTGCGAGAGCGTGTCGTGCGAGCTTGGCGCGACCCGAGCAGTGGGCGCAACGTTGTCTTTGCGGCAACGGTCCGGAGTTGCAGCAGGACGCAGGGTTCTCTTTGCGACGCGAGTCCATTACATGCTGGGATTCGCGGGGGGCCAAAGACGGGAATGAGGCTGTTGACTCTGATTGGCGCTGCACTCGGCGCCGGCCTGACCGTCTGGCTGCTGTATCGCGTCGGCCTGGACCACGTGCTGGCGCTGCTGGGTTCGGCCGGCTGGGGCTTGCTGCTCCTGGTTGGCGTCCATCTGATGCAGATGCTGCTGTCTGGCGCCGGCTGGCGCGTCGTCGCCGGCCGCGCCGACAAGCC
The DNA here is from genome assembly GCF_965276875.1 of Lichenicoccus sp. Classification (GTDB taxonomy): domain Bacteria; phylum Pseudomonadota; class Alphaproteobacteria; order Acetobacterales; family Acetobacteraceae; genus Lichenicoccus. The sequence goes on from NZ_OZ255701.1 coordinate 3,564,743, forward strand.
GTCTGTCGCGGCGTTCGTCATGCTGCGCTGGGTGCGCGAGGCGGTCGGCAACCTGTTGCCGGTGGCCCAGGTCGGCGGCGAGTTCGTCGCGGTGCGGCTGCTCGCCCGACGCCGTATGAGTCTGGTCGCCGCTGCCGCCTGCACCGTCTGCGACCTCACGGTCGAGCTGGTGACGCAGATCCTGTTCACCCTCATCGGACTGGTGACGATACTGGCTCTGCTCGGTCCCAGCCGGGTCACCGATGCGGTGGTGAGCGGCCTCGGCGTCGCCTGCGTCGCGGCATTCGCGTTCGTGGCCGTGCAGTGGCTCGGTGTCGTCGGGCGGATGGAACGGGTGCTGGGCCGTCTCGCGCGCCGCTTCAACTGGCCCGGCATCGCAGAGATCGGGGGCCTCGATCAGGCGATCACCGGGCTGTATCGCGCGCCGCGGGCCATGGCCTTGGCGTTCTGCGCCCATCTTGCCGCCTGGCTGCTGGGCACGGTCGAGATCTGGATCGCGCTGCGCGTGCTCGGGCACCCGGCAGGTCTCGCCGAGGCCCTGGTGATCGAAAGCCTGAGCCAGGCCATCAAGGTCGCGGGCTTCATGGTGCCGGCGTCGCTCGGCGTGCTGGAGGGCGGCTTCGTGGTGATCGGCACGCTGTTCGGGTTGTCGCCCCCGCTCTCTATCGCTCTTGCCCTGCTCCGGCGGCTGCGCGAGATCGCATTCGGGCTGCCGGCCCTCGCGGCGTGGCAATGGCTGGAAGCCGGCAGCGCACCCCGGCACCGCGCACCCGACCGCCGCCCGTGCGGCCGGCCTTCATGATCCGCTAGAGGAGTTACGATGCTGGCCGGGCCACTCGGAAGGCTGGTTGCGTATTGCGCCCGCCACGCCGTGCTCATTCTCTGTCTGGCGGCGCTGCTCGCCGGCGGCGCCTTCCTGGCGACCGCGACGCGGCTCGGTGTCAGCACCAACACCAACGAGCTGTTCTCGGCCTCCCTCCCCTGGGAGCAGCGCTCGGCCCGGATCAGCCGGGACTTTCCCCAAACCAACAACGTCCTGATCGCCGTCGTCGGCGCAGACATCCCCGAACAGGCGCAGGAGACGGCCCAAGCCCTGACCCAGGCGCTGGGCAAGCAGGGCACGCTGTTCAAGACCGTGCGCATGCCGAGCGACAACCCCTATCTGCAGCACAACGCCTTGTTGTTCCTGACGCCGCCGAAGCTGCGGGCGCTGCTGAACGCGACCATCGCGGCACAGCCCTTCCTTGGGCAAATGGCGGCCGATCCTTCGGCGCGTGGCCTGTTCCAGGCGCTCGGTCTGATCGGCGAGGGGCTCGCCAGGGGCCAAGCCAACCTGGCCACCTTCGCCGGCCCGTTGCGCGGCTTTGCGGCAAACCTGACCGAGGCGGCGAATGGTCATCCGACGCCCCTGTCATGGGAGCAGCTGCTCGCCGGCTCGCTGGTGGACCAGGGCGGACAGTATCAGTTCGTCATCACCCAACCGCGGCTGAACTACAGCTCGTTCCAGCCGGGCGGTGCCGCCACCGCGGCGATGAATCGCGCCATCGCCGCACTCCCCGACGTAAAGGCGGGCGAGGCGCACGTCTATATCACCGGGTCGGTGGCACTGGACGACCAGGAGTTCGCAACCGTGGCGCAGGGCGCCGTGCGCGAGTTGCTGGGCTCGCTCGCCCTGATCACGCTGTGGCTGCTGCTCGCGGTGCGCAGCTGGCGTATACTGGTGCCGATCGTCATCGTACTGCTGTTCGGCCTGCTGGTGACCACGGGGTTCGCGGCGATCGCGGTGGGCACGCTGAACCTGGTCTCGGTGGCGTTCGCGGTGCTGTTCATCGGCATCGCGGTGGATTTCAACATTCAGTTCTCGGTGCGCTTTCGAGCCCAGCGCAATGCCCAAGGTGGGACAATGTCGATCCATGACGCCTTGGCCGCGACGGGGCGCGAGACCGGCGTGCAGATCCTGATTGCGGCCCTCGCCACCTCGGCCGGGTTTCTTGCCTTCACGCCGACCGATTTTAAAGGGGTCTCCCAGCTCGGGCTGATCGCCGGCGGCGGGATGCTGATGGCCTTCGTCGGCTCTATGACGCTGTTGCCGGCGCTGCTGCGGCTGTTTTGTTTCCGCTCGCCGGTGCGCGAGGAAGGTGTCACCGCGGCGCGCCCTGTCGACGCGGCGCTGCGACGTTACCGCCGACCGGTGATCGCCGTGTTCGCGCTGCTCGGGCTGCTCGGCGTGGTCCTGCTGCCGTGGCTGCACTTCGACGGCGATCCGCTGCACACCAAGGACCCGAAATCCCCGGCCGTGGAAGCGCTGCACCTGCTGATCGCGGACCCCAACACCAGCCCATACAGCGCCGAGATGCTGCTGCCCAACCTGGCGCAGGCGGACGCGCTGGCGGTGCGTCTGCGCAAGCTGCCGCTGGTGCATGACGCGATGACCCTGGACAGCTTCGTGCCGTCGCATCAGGCGCAGAAGCTGCCGCTGATCCAGGACGCCGCCTCGCTCCTGCTGCCGACATTGTTCCCCTTCGAGATCGCCTCACCTCCCGATGCCGCGGCGATCCGGGCGGCAGCACTGCATACGGTCGCGCAACTGCTGCCGGTGCTCGGCAAGCTGCCGGCGGACGACCCGCTGCGTGCGATCACAAGCGCGCTGCAACGTCTCTCGACGCAGCCCGATGCCGCCCTGATGGCAGCAAACCAGGCGCTCGTGCGTTATCTGCCGGTGCAGCTCGCGCAGTTGCGCACCGTGCTGCAGGCCAAGCAGGTCGGCCTGCACGACATCCCGCCGGCGATCGCACGTGAGTGGATCCTGCCGGACGGGCAGGCGCATGTCGTGGTACACATCAAAGGCGGCATCTCGGACAACCGCACCCTGCACCAGTTCCTCGCCCAGGTGCAGAGCGTCTATCCGGATGCCACCGGCACGGTGTCGATCATCGTCGAAAGTGCCAATACCATCGTCAGGGCATTCGAGATCGCGGCGGTCTCGGCGCTGGCCATGATTACCCTGATCCTGACGGTGATGCTGCGCCGGCCGCGCGATGTGGCGCTGGTGCTGGCGCCGCTGCTGCTGTCGGGCATGCTGACCGTCGTGCTGTGCGTGCTGCTGCCGCAGCCGCTCAACTTCGCAAACATCATCGCACTGCCGCTGCTGCTTGGCGTTGGCGTCAGTTTCAACATCTATTTTGTGATGAATTGGCGGGCCGGGCTGCGCGGCCCGCTGGCATCACCCACCGCCAAGGCGATCCTGTTCTCCGCTTTGACCACCGGCACCGCGTTCGGCTCGCTCGCATTGTCGCATCATCCCGGCACCGCCAGCATGGGCCGGCTGCTGCTGATGAGCCTGGGCTGCACGCTTCTTGCAACGCTGGTGCTCGAGCCGGCGCTGTTGCCGCGCCGCAAGCAGGATCCCTACTGATGCGTTTCGCTGTTGCCGCCACCCTTCTGCTCCTCACCGCGACCGGCGCCCGCGCCGCCCCGATCCCGATCCGCGTGGTGGTGGTGACCACCTTCGAACTCGGCCATGACACCGGCGACACGCCGGGCGAGTTCCAGAACTGGGTCGAGAAGCTGCCGCTGCCGACCGTGCTCGCCTTCCCGCAGGGCTACCATCCGTTGCGCTACAATGCCTGGCTGCACGTTCTTGGCATGGTCAGCGGTGAGGGGCCGGCGCGTATGGCGGCGTCGATCACCGCGCTCGGCTATGATCCGCGCTTCGATCTCAGCCATGCCTATGTCGTGCTCGCCGGCATCGCCGGGATCGACCCGAGGATCGGCTCGGTCGGCTCGGCCGCCTGGGCGAAACACGTGATCAGCGGCGACGGCTTCGAGATCGACGCGCGCGAAATTCCCTCCGGCTGGCCCACCGGCATCGTGCCGTTCCAGCGCACCACCCCGTATCAGCAGCCTCCGCCGGCCGCCGAGAGCATCTGGGGGACGGCGGTCACCACGCTCAACGCCGGGCTGGTGGACTGGGCCTATGGCCTGACCCGCACTATGAAGCTGCCCGATGGCCCTGGCCTGCTCGCATTGCGGGCGCGCTATACCGACACCGCCGCCGCCCGCCGGCCACCCGCGGTGCTGAAGGGAGACACGCTGTCGTCGGGCATGTTCTGGATCGGCTGGAAGATGAACGACTGGGCGGAGCAATGGACCCGCTACTGGACGCACGGCACCGGCACGTTCGCGACCACCGCCGAGGAGGATGCGGGGATGATGCAGGCGCTGACGTTTCTCGCGCAAACCCACCGCGTCGATCTGGCGCGCGTTCTGGTGCTGCGCACGGCGAGCGACTACGACGCGCCGCCGCCTGGTGAGACCGCGGCCGCGCTGCTGGCCTCCGAGGGCACCGAGACCGGCTTTGCCGCCTACCGCGCCTCGCTCGATGCGGCCTATGCGGTCGGCAGCCCGGTCGTGCGGTATCTCGCGACGCATTGGTCGGTCACGCGCGATCAGATCCCCTGACCCGCCGTGAGCATCGTTCGCAATCGCTGACGAGGATGCTCTATCTCTTTGTTTTTACGAGCACTACATCGGCCCAAGCGTTTCCGCTTGGTCCGAAAGCGCTCTACCGCGGCGGGATCGGCAGCACGCACCGATTGTATGAGGCCGCGAACATCGTGCCTGCATGAAGGGGGATCTCGATTGTCACCTGCACCGCGGCTTCTGATGCGTTCACCGCCATGGCCACCGCGTCGGGTGCGCGCGGCACGCGTGATCAGCGAAGCAGGGCTGCTGGCGCAAGGATCAGCGCGCGGTGTTGGCGGCCAGGCGGCCGAGGGTAATCGCGGGCTCCCAGAAGTCGCACTTGTGGTACGCCGAGAACCCGGTGCTCACGTAGGGCGTCCCCGGAACCAGCTCCTGCAGCCGGCTGCTCGCGGTGCGGAACGCAGGCCAACGCGTCACCCCGGAACCGTTCGGATTTCCTGAACGCGCGAAGTTGGTCCAGGCGGCGCGCATCTGGGTTGCGAGCTGCTGCTCGCCCGCGGTCATCGTGGCGCCGGTCGCGTCCAGTGCAATCAGGTTGGGCCACAGGAATGGCAGCTCGCTGCTGTGCGGCGCGCCGAGCGGCATGAACGGATCGTTCGGCAAGGAGAGCCTGGCCGCGTCCTCGTCGGCGAACTCATAGGCGTAGGTCGGCACGCTATACGAGAGCAGCTGGTTGAAGCCCAGCGCCGAACAGGCGAAGACCGCATCGGTGAAGACGGCTGAATAGGCAAGGTCGGGGCTGGCATAGTCCGAGAGCGGGTAGAGTGCTGCCGCATAGGGCGCGATCGGGATGCCGACCAGGCTTGCGAGCGCCGTCTCGTACTCCGCTGCCAACAGCGGGGCGCCGGTGGTGTCGAATTCCAGCGCGGTGAACAGGCGTCCCTCGTCGTGGTTGCTTCCTTGCAGCACCGGCACCCGGTTGAACGCACCGAAGGCGATGGCGAGAAGCGGCTGGGCCGGCAGGATCGTGGTGCCGACGTTCGGCTCGAACTGGGTGGTCTGCGACAACGATCCTTCGGCGCCCGATGCGGCCTCCTGGGCGAGGATGGTCGAGACCGGAAGTGCCCGCAGGCACGCGGCGTCTGTGGTGCTGGTGCAGCCGACAGCGTTGGCGAAGGCGGTGCCGCTCGCGTCCGCCGCGGCCAGCGTCGGCAAGGTGACGGCATAGGCGCCGCTCTCGATGATCGCGCGCCTGAACAGGCCGGTCGCAGCAGGAGAGACGAGCTGGTCGAAGACGGACTGCCCGCCCGCGGACTCACCGAAAACCGTCACTCGTCCTGGATCGCCGCCGAAGGAGGCGGCGTTGGCCTTGGCCCAGCGCAGGGCAGCCTGCTGGTCCATCAGGCCGTAATCGCCGGAGGCATGGCCCGGGCTTTCCGCATCGAGCGCCGGATTGGCGAGAAAGCCAAAATAACCCAGCCGATAATTGATGGTGACAACGATGACCCCGTCCTGCACCAGCGCCGAACCGTCATATTCGTCCCCGGTGCCGGTGACGAAGGCACCGCCATGGATCCACACCATGACCGGCAGCTTGGCGGAAGCGGCGCGCGGCGCGTAGACATTCAAATAGAGACAGTTCTCGTTCGAGCTGGCCACGCCGAAAGGGCTGGCCAGCTGCGGGCAGGGCGATTGCAGGCTGTTGGCCTGCAGCACACCGGACCAGGAGGCAGGTTGCGGCGCCTTCCAGCGCAGCGCGCCCACGGGAGGAGCGGCATAGGGGATGCCCAGGAACTCGCGGGCATTTGCCGTGGCGATGCCCTGAACGACGCCGCCTGTGGTCCGGACGGTGAGGTCGTCGGCCCGGGCGCCGCTGCTCATCGCGCACGCAAGGATCGTTGTCACCACTAGACCGGTGCGCCAGCCAAGTCCGCTCATCACGCATCCTCCTGCTCCCAGCTTGAACGCCGGGTTGCACAACAATTTGGATGACCGATGCTGGGCCGCGTCAAGGGGGGCCGCGTCAAGGGGGGCGGCGTCAAGAGGCCGCGGCTTCAGAGCGCGGCGAGTGCCTGGCGGACGCCCGCACGCTCGATCAGCGCCAGGTCGCGCGCGGTGCGTTCGGCAAGCCCCGCGATCGCATTGAGGTCTTCCCCCCAGATCGCGCGAGACGCGAACACGTCCCGGACCAGGGTGACCATGTCGGAGCCGTGCCGGCGCCAGGCGGCGGTGATCGCCTCGATCGCGGCGCGGTCGTCGCGGACGGGGAAGTTACGCCCGGCTTCGTCGGGGCCGCCGCGAATGAATCGGATCAGCGCCGCAAGCGAAAAGACGAGGCCGCCCGGAAGCGTGCCGTGCGCGGCCAGTGCCGCCTTGAGGCTCGGCAGGATCCGGATTCTCCACTTCGAGGTGGAGTTGAGCGAGATGGCGAGGAGGTCGTGCTGGAGATACGGATTGGCGAACCGCTCCAGCACGCTTTGCGCATAGGAGCGGCACTCGGCCTCGTCGAGCGGCAGGAAGGGCACGATCTCGTCGTCGAGGACGCGGCGCAGGAAGGCCGCGAACTGCGGATCGTCGATGATCGATTTGACCGTGTCGAGTCCGGCCAGGAAGGCTGCGAGCGCGGTCGCGCTGTGCGCCCCGTTGAGGATACGGACCTTGCGCACACGATACGGTTCAAGATCGTCGGTCCAGACCACATTCAGTCCGGCCTGACGCAGCGGCAGACGGTGTTCGAGTTCGGCGGGGGCTTCGACGACCAGCAGGTGGAACGGCTCGACTGCCACGGCAAGCGGATCGCGGATGCCCCAGGCGGCCTGGAGCGCCTCGATGTCGCGGCTTGGATAACCCGGCACGATCCGGTCCACGAGTGTGTCGACGAAGGCCACGTCCCGCTCCAGCCAGGCGAGGAAATCGTCGCCGAACTGCCAGCGTCGTGCGTGCCCGGCCACGATGCGCTTGAGCGTGCGGCCCTGGCGCGGGATCAGTTCGCAGGGCAGCACGAGCAGGCCAGCGCCCCCACCCAGGGCGTGACGGGCCGCCAGCAGGGCCGTCAGCTTGGCCGGAAAGCTTGCCGGCGCGGTCGCTCCCGGCGGCGGCTCCTCGACATCGACAATGCCGGACTCGGTGGTGTTGGAGACGATGATCTCCAGCGCCGGGTCGGCGGCGTAGGCCAGCGCCCGGTTCCAACCGTCGGCGGCGCTGAAGGCGTCGGAGACGCTGGAGACGATGCGCCGCTCATCGATCTCGCGTCCGTCCTGCAGTCCGCGCACCAGCACCGTGTAGAGCATGTCCTGAGCGGCAAGGGCTTCGGGGAGACCGCCTCCCACCGTCTGCATGATGGCGATGCCGCTGTCGGTGAGCCCCTTCTCGTTGGCGACATCGACCATCCAGTCAAAAAAGCCGCGCAGGAAGTTGCCGCCGCCGATCTGCAGGATGCGCACCGGGCGGCGTGGCTGCGTGCGGCGTAGCACCGGCAGCGTGCTCATTGGCCCATGTCCTTGGCCCCAATGATTTCCTTGGCTAACGCCGCGGTGGCGGCGTGCGGGACGATGGCGCCGGGATGGCCGATGACGATGGCGGCGAGCCGGTGCGCGGCACGCGCCGCGTCGTGCGGGTTCTTGCCGGCGAGACGGGTGGCGAGGTAGCCGGCGCTGAAGCTGTCGCCGGCGGCGGTGGTGTCGACGATCGCGGCCACCGCTGCTGCGGCGACGTGCGTCTCGACATCGTCGTGCGCGACCAGGCAGGCGGCCCCGGCGAGCCGCAGGCAGATCTCGCCGACGCCGGCCGCGCGCATCCGGCCAAGCATCGCATCTCCATCGGCGTCACCGAAGAGGTCTGCGAGGTCATCGGCGCCGGCAAGTGCAATGTCGGTGCGGGCAAGCATGGCAGTGTAGGCATCGCGCGCGGTTTTGCGGTCGGGCCACAACCGCACGCGCCAGTTGCTGTCGAAGGCGATCCGCACGCCTTCGGGGCGCAGCCGGTCGAGTGCCGCGAACAGGACCGCCCGCCCGCGCTCGCCCCAGATCGCCAGGCTGATGCCGGACAGATAGAGCAGCCCGAAGCCGTCAAGTGCTGCGAGCAGGGCCGGGCTTTCCGGCAAAGTGAACAGCTCGCGTGCCGGCGCGCGGTCGCGCCAGTAGAGGAAGCGGCGCTCGCCGGACGCGTCGACGTCGATGATATAGAGGCCTGGCAGTCGGTCCGCGACGCGCGCGATCAGTCGCGTGCCGACGCTTTCACGTTCCAGTGCTGCGATCATCGACGCACTCTCCGGATCGCGGCCAAGGGCGGTGACGAAGTCGACCGAAACGCCGAGCCGCGCGAGATAGATCGCGGTATTCATGGTGTCGCCGCCGAAGCCCTGGCGCAGGGCTCCGTCTGGGCGGCGTGCCAGTTCGATCATGCCCTCGCCCAAGCAGGCGGCCGGCCCCGCGAGCTTCACAGCCGGTAGGCTCGCTTCGGCAGCCGGTAGGCGAGGTCGACGGCGGTCTCCATTGCTTCCTCCTCATCGAGCCGGTGCTCGGCGACTAGGCGCGCGAGATAGGCGCAGTCGACGCGGCGGGCGACGTCGTGACGCGCCGGGATCGAGCAGAAGGCGCGGGTGTCATCGTTGAAGCCGACGGTGTTGGCAAAGCCCGCGGTCTCCGTCGTGGTCTCGCGGAAGCGGGTCATCGCCTCGGGGCTGTCGAGGAACCACCAGGGCGGCCCCAGCCGCAACGCCGGGTAGTGCCCGGCCAGGGGGGCCAGTTCGCGCGAGAACGCGGTCTCGTCGAGGGTGAACAGGATGAGTGTCAGGCGGTTGTCGTTGCCGAAGCGGTCGAGCAGCGGCTTGAGGGCTGCCACATAGTCGGTCGGGCGCGGGATGTCGCCGCCGATGTCCCGACCGAAGCGCTCGTACACGAGCCGGTTATGGTCGCGCCAAGCGCCGGGATGAAGCTGCATGACCAACCCGTCCTCGATACTCATGCGCGCCATCTCGGTCAGCATCTGCGCGCGGAACTGCTCGGCTCCGGTGGGCTCCAGCCGGCCGCGCAGGGCGTCTTCGAACAGGTTTGCGGCTTCGGACGCGGACAGGTCGGCGGTCGCGGCACTCGGATGGCCGTGATCGGTCGCGGTCCCGCCCAGCGCCTTGAACGCCTGTCGGCGCGCCGCTACTGCAGCCAGATAGCCGCGCCAGCTTGTGGTGTCCTCGCCGGTCAGCGCGCCGAGTGCGGCGACGTTGGCGACGAAGCCGTCGGCCTCGGGATCGACCACGGCGTCAGGGCGGAAGGTCGGAATGACCCGGCCCTTCCAGTCCCCGTTGTGCAGCGCCTGATGCTGGTCGAGGGGCGTGTGCGCGGCATCGGTCGTCGCCAGCACCTCGATGTTAAAGCGTTCGAACAGCGCCCGCGGGCGATAGGCCGGCTGTTCAAGCCGCTCGGCGATCCGGTCGTAGATCCGATCGGCGCTTCCCGCGCGCAGCGTCTCGGTGACGTCGAACAGGGTGGCGAAGGTCTGTTCGAGCCAAAGCCGGGCCGGGGTGGCGCGAAACAGGTGCCAGTGCGCGGCCAGCTTGCGCCAGATCGCCCGCTTATCCGTCTCGACCGGGCTGCCGTCGCGACGCGCAACGCCGAGCGCCTCGAGCGGGATGCCCTGGCTGTAGAGCAGGCGCAGGATGTAGTGGTCCGGGATTACCAGCAGGCTGGTGGGGTCGGGGAACGCCGCGTTGTCAGCGAACCAGGCCGGATCCGCATGGCCATGCGGGCAGATCAGTTTCAGCCCGGCGACCGTACCGTACAGTCGTCGAGCGATGGCGCGGGTCTGCGGGTCGGCGGGAAACAACGTATCCTGATGCATGGCTGCCTCTCAGGGGTCGGTGCGGTCCTGCCTGCCGACGAACTGCTCCAGCCAGTGGATTGTGTAGTCGCCGGCACGGAATTCCGGGTCGGCCAGGATCCGCTTATGCAGCGGGATCACCGTCTTGATGCCGCTGATGACGCACTCGTCGAGTGCGCGTTGCATGCGCGCGATCGCCTGCTCGCGGGTCGGTGCGTGTACGATCAGCTTGGCGACCATACTGTCGTAGTAGGGCGGCACCACGTAGCCGGCGTAAAGCGCACTGTCGATCCGTACGCCGAGGCCGCCGGGCGGGTGGTACATTTCGACCCGGCCGGGGGTCGGCGCGAAGGTTTCCGGATCCTCGGCGTTGATACGACACTCGATGGCATGGCCGGAGATGCGAATGTCGGACTGCACGTAGCCCAGCGGGGCGCCGGCGGCGATGCGGATCTGCTCGCGCACCAGGTCGATGCCGCAGACCATTTCGGTCACCGGATGTTCGACCTGCAGCCGGGTGTTCATTTCGATGAAGGCGAACTGGCCGTCCTGATAGAGGAATTCGAGGGTGCCGGCATTACGGTAGCCGAGCGTCTTCAGCGCCGCGGTGGCGACTGCGCCGATCGTGTCGCGCGCCGCGGCGTCCAGCGCCGGTGAGCCGGCCTCCTCGAGCAGCTTCTGATGGCGGCGCTGCAGCGAGCAGTCGCGCTCGCCGAGATGGACTACCGCGCCGTGGCTGTCGGCCAGGATCTGCAACTCGATATGGCGTGGCCGGTCGAGATATTTCTCCAGGTACACCTCGTCATTGCCGAACGCCGCCCGGGCCTCGGTGCGGGCGATCCGCCAGGCCTCCTCCAGCGCCTCAGCGCTCTCGGCCACCTTCATCCCACGCCCGCCGCCGCCGGCCGCGGCCTTGATCAGCACCGGATAGCCAACCTCGGCGGCGACCGTGCGCGCGGTCTCGAGGTCGGGCAGGGCGCCGTCCGAGCCCGCCACCAGCGGCACGCCCAGCGAGCGCATCGCCGTCTTGGCGGTGATCTTGTCGCCCATCATGCGGATATGCTCGGGCGAGGGGCCGATGAAGGTGAGGTCGTGCGCCTCGACGGTCTCGGCGAAGGCGGCGTTCTCGGAGAGGAACCCGTAGCCGGGATGGATGGCATCGGCGCCGGTGATCGTCGCCGCGGTCAGGATCGCCGCGACGTTGAGATAGCTGTCGCGCGCCGCGGGTGGTCCGATGCACACACTCTCGTCGGCGAGGCGTACATGCATGGAGTCCGCGTCGGCGGTGGAGTGCACGGCGACCGTGCGGATGCCGAGCTCGCGGCAGGCGCGCAGGATACGCAACGCGATCTCGCCGCGATTGGCGATGAGGACCTTGTCGAACATCACTCGACGATCGCGAGGACTTCGCCGAACTCCACCGGCTCACCGGACTTGACCAGCATTCGGGTCAGAATCCCGGCGCGCGGCGCCTTGATCTGGTTGAAGGTCTTCATCGCCTCGATTAGCACCAGCGTCTGCCCGGCGCTGACCTGCTGGCCCTCCAGGGCGAACGGCGGCGTGCCGGGCTCGGGGGAGAGATAGGCGATGCCGACCATCGGGCTCTTGACCGCGCCCGGATGCTTGGCGTGATCGACGACGACGCTGGCCGGGGCGACCTCCGCACCCGCCGGCCCGATCGCCGCGATCTGAGGTGCGCCGGGCGCCATGGCTTGAACCATGGCGGGCGCGCGCACGACGCGAATTCGGCTGTCCTTCTCGGCGATCTCGATTTCGGTCAAGCCGGTCTCGTTGAGGATGTCGGCCAGGGCACGAATCGCATCCCCATCGACCAGAAGCCGGCTCATCGATCGTCCTCGTCCATCAGAATGTCCGCCATCGCCGTCAACGCCAGGCCGTAGCCGCGCACGCCGAGCCCACAGACTACGCCCATTGCCGCCTGCGAGACGTAGGAGTGCCGCCGGAAGTCCTCCCGGCGATGAATGTTCGACAGGTGAACCTCAAGCACCGGCAGCTCCACCGACAGCAGCGCGTCCAGCAGCGCCACGGAGGTATGGCCGTAGCCGCCCGGGTTGATGATGATGCCCCTCGCCCGCCCACGGCACTCCTGCACCCAGGAGATGAGCTCGCCTTCGCCATTGGTCTGGCGGAAATCAATGGCGACATCGAGCCGCTCGGCCGCCTGGATGCAGACCTGCTCAACGTCGTCGAGGGTGGCCCGGCCGTAGATCGCGGGTTGCCGCAGCCCGAGCATGTTCAGGTTCGGTCCGTTCAGGACGGAGATCAGCGGCGGCCCCATGACCGGGGCGTTAGCATGACCGCGCGCGCTCTCCAAGCGCCCTCGATCGTTGCTATGGAAGATCACCTTCAACCCATCCGAAGTGCTGATGATCGTATAGCACAACGACTGTAAAGTGGTCGCCGACTGTATGATTTACTGTCTCGTCTCCGAGACAATCAGTCTCTTGATTTTTCGATCCTGGTCATCCTTACTGTCGCGGCAAGATCAGGAGTGCCCGCGGACGTGATGCCCAGGAGCCGACCACCCTCGCCGCGGCATGCCGCGCACCGAAATCTGACCCTGGCATGCCTGGTGATCGTCGCGGGCTTGAGCAGCGCTCAGGCGGGTGCTGCCACCGTGACGCCGCCGGTCACGGCGTGGGCGGCCTCAGTGCATGCCGCACTCGCGGCCCAAGCGCGCGACGCCAGGCTGTGGGCGCATCGCAAGGTCATCCAGACTGGTCTGGCGAGCTGGTATGGCCGTGACTTCGCCGGTCATCGGACCTCCAGCGGCACCCGGTTCGACCCGATGAGGCTGACCGCCGCGCATCGCACGCTGCCGCTCGGGACCCGGCTGCTGGTGACCTCGCGCACTACCGGGCGTTCGGTGGTGGTGACCGTCAATGATCGCGGTCCGTTCGCCGGGACGTCTCGGATCATCGATCTCTCACGTGCCGCGGCAGTGCGTCTGGGGATGGTGCGCGACGGCCTGAACCGCGTCACCCTGCAGCGCGTGGCACCAGCCGTCGACAACGATATCGAGGTGGCGCAGGCGGCGAGCGGTGATGACAGCACCCAGGCCGTTACCGCGGCAGGGCCCGCCGCCGGCCGCTGACCCGGGCTGCGGGCTACCCGTCCGCCACATGATCGGCGACATAGGCGCCGCGGTTACCCATTGGTTGTGCCTCGCCGGTGGTGCTGTCCTGAGCCGTCTGCAATTCGAGCTCCGCGTTCAGTTCGGCGCCGAGAAGCACCACATAGGCGGTCACGAAGAACCACATCATGATGCCGACTACGGCACCAAGCGGTCCGTAGGTGGCGCCGTAGCTCGCGACATGGCCGACATAGTAGGAAAACGCGGTCGAGGCGAGCAGCCAGAGCAATGTCGAGACGATGGCGCCCGGCGCCACCCAGTGCCAGCGCGGCTCCTGGCGGGATGGCCCGAACCGGTAGAGCAGCGAGAACGCCACCGCGACGAACAACACCAGCATGACCGGTGTGCCGAGCCGGATCAGCGTCTGCGTCTGCTGCTGAACGATGGCGATGTGAAAGTGGTCCGGCACGAAGCTCAGCACCGCGGGCAGGAACACCAGCAGCGCCACGGCCAGCACCGCGCCGAGGATGCCGCCAAGGGTCATCCCGAGTGCGGTGGCCTGGTAGCGCAAAAAGGAGCGCATCTCGCGCTCGTCATAGGCGATGTTCAGCGCGGCCAGCATGGATTTGGTGCCGGCCGAGGACGACCATAGTGTCACCAGCACGCTGATGATCAGGCTGATGGTCAGGCTCTTATGGTTCTGGCTGACCAGCAGATGGATGCGGTCGTTGATCAGCGCGTAGGCCGGTCCTGGCAGCAGATGCTTGAGGATCCGCATCTGCGGCTCGACGGTCAGCGGATCGAAGGCGAGACCGTAGACCGAGATCAGCATGCTGATCGCCGGAAATAGCGCGAGCGTGCCATAGAAGGCGCACCCTGCGGCGGCCAGCCCGATCCGGTCGGAAATCATCTCCGACACGGTGCGCCGGAGTACCTGCTTCCAGCCACGCCAAGGGATTTGCACCGGCTTATGTGCATGGCGCCCGATCTGCGCGGCGCCATGATGGTCCGCCTCAGAGGACGCCGATCCCGGCGCCTTGGCGGCCGGGCCGATCACGCGCTCCTGCATGTCCAATGGTCTCCATCGCTACCGGTCATCGCGCATACGCCTGTTGTATCAGCCTCTTCGGCATAACGGTTTCAAGCGACAGTCGCGATTTTAGGTTGCATCGCCGCTGATCCGGGCCCATATGGCGATCACGCAGCAACGCACGTGCCACTGGCCCACTGAGGTTACGCAACGACGTCAAGCGTTCTGGCAATCGAGGCTCCGTCGTTTGGAACGGCGAGGTCTCAACTTTGGTCGCTGGTCCGTTAGACCGTTTCGCAACGCATCCATTGCCTGTCTCAGGTGGATGATACAGAGGGAAGGTGGGGCGCGATGACTCCCAAAATCGCACGCTATCTGCACGATCGCGTGCCGGCAACGCCGTGCCTCGTGGTCGATGTTGACCGCGTTGAAGAGCGCTATCGTGCATTGCACGCAGCTCTCCCACTCGCGCGGATTTTCTATGCGGTTAAGGCCAATCCGGCACGTCCCGTGTTGGAGCGGCTCATCTCGCTCGGGTCCGCGTTCGACGCCGCCTCTTGGGAGGAGATCGCGCTGTGCCTGAGCGCCGGGGCCGAGGCCCAGGCGATATCCTTCGGCAACACCATCAAGAAGGTCTCCGCAATCCAACGCGCGCATGCCGCCGGGGTGGCGATGTTTGCCTTCGACAGCGACGAGGAGCTCGACAAGCTCGCCCGCTACGCGCCCGGATGCCGCGTCTATTGCCGAATTCTGGTCGAGAACGCCGGTGCCGAGTGGCCGCTCTCGCGCAAGTTCGGCACCGGCGTCGAGCATGCACGCACGCTCATGCTGCGCGCCCGCGACCTTGGTCTCGATCCGTATGGCCTGTCGTTCCATGTCGGCAGCCAACAGACCAGCACGGCAGCCTACGAGGCCGCCATCGCCAGGGTGGGCCTGCTGTTCACCGACCTGACACGCAGCGGGCTGGATGTCCGAATGGTCAATCTCGGCGGCGGGTTTCCGACCCGCTACCGCGATGATGTGCCGGAGATCGATCAGTTCGCGCTGGCGATCACGCACGCCGTGACGCGCGCCTTCGGCAATGCCCTCCCCGAACTGGTCGTCGAGCCAGGCCGGTTCATCGTCGGCGATGCCGGCGTCGTCTCGTCTGAAGTGGTGCTGGTCAGCCGTCGCCGCGTCGAGGCCCAGGGCGACACGGACGACCTGCCCAAGGACGCGCTACGCTGGGTTTATCTTGATATCGGTCGCTTCGGCGGCCTCGCCGAGACCGAGGGTGAGGCCATCAAGTACCGCTTCCGCACCCCGCATGATGGCGGCCGCACCGGACCGGTGGCCATCGCCGGACCGACCTGCGACGGTGCCGACGTGCTGTACGAACGCAGCGCCTACCGCCTGCCGCTCGATCTCGCCTGTGGCGAGCGGGTGGAGCTGCTCTCGGCGGGTGCCTATGTCTCGACCTATTGCTCCACCCGCTTCAACGGCTTCACGCCGCTTGCCGAGCATTACATTTAGCGGCGGCGCGACGCCGGGTCCAAGCGTCAGAGATATTGCGCGAGGGTCAGGGTCTTCATGTCGGCAATCAGGGTGTAGCTCGCGGTCAGCTGAGTCTGCGTTGCGTTTTGCTGGCTGATGACGGTCGCCTCGTCCACATTCATGATGTTGCCCAACTGAGCCTGCAGCGCCTTGTTGACGTCCGACAGCGTGCTGCTCTGGGCGGTGACCGTGGCTTGCGTTTGGCCGACCTGGGCGATCAGCCCCTGGATCCTCTGGCCGACATCGGCCATGTGGCTGGCCGTGTCGGTGACGAGTTGCGTAAAACCGGCGCTGGACGGGTCTGCACCGGCCAGGCCGGCGGCGCTCGCAAGCGCCATGATCAGGTCGCGGATCGGCGAGCCGGTGCTCTGCGCATTGGCCGCACCGCCTTGCGTCGCGACGATCCCATTGGCGATCGTCTCGCCTTGGCCGATCTGAAGCTGCGGCACCGACCCTTGGGCGAGCACGGCGCTCGTCGAGAGCTGCGCCGAGAACACGCTCCCCGCGGGGCTGTTGTCGCTGGCCGCGGCCAGTGCTGCACCTTCGGTGGCGGCGACGCCCGTGGTTCCGACCGAGGCGACCGTGGAGATGATGCTCGAGACCAGGCCGGTGGAGGCCAGATCGCTGCTGCTGACCGGCGGCTGATCCGATGCGGTGCCGGCAAACACGTAGTTGGCGCCGCTTTGCGTATTGAGGAGTGCGCCGAGCTCGGTGAGTTGCTGTTTGGCCTTTGCCGAAACGCTCGCAACCTCGCTTGGCGAGGATAGTGCGGTGAGGCTGAGCAGCGAGCTCTGCAAATCGCTGGCGATGGCGCTGATGCCTGTCAAAGCCGTCTGTGTCGCTGACAGCTTGGTCTGACTCTCGCTCAGATTGGTCTGCCAGGCGGTGGTGGCGGTGATCTGCGGCTGCAGGCTGAGTGCGGTGTAGGTTTGCGCGCCCAGGCCGGCAAAGCTGTTGGAGACAACGCCGCTGTTCTCCTCCGCGGTGAGCGCCTCATTGCGCGTCGATAGGGTGTCGATGCCGCGAAGCAGGTTTGGCATAAGTCCGAGAGTGCTGCTGATGGCGCCCGACATGCTGCTGGTCCTCAGGTGATCGCGGCCGCGAGGGCCGTGAACATTGCCTCCACCGCGGCCACGACCTTGGCGTTCGCCTCATAGGCGTTCTGCAGGGCGGTGACGGCGGCAAGCTGGTTGTCGACGGAAACACCGGAGCTTGCGGTCAGATTGCCCTGCAGCGTGGTCTGGATATCGGTCTGTCTGGTCTGCTGCGACGTGGCGTCGGCGATTGTCTGCGCCTGGCTGCTGGTCAGGGTCGTGGCCAAAGTGGCAAGGCTGCCGCTCCCGGAATAGGGCGCTGAGAGGGTTCCGTTGGCGCCAAGACCGCTCACGCGAGCCGCGGGCTGCGGGCTTCCGGCGGCAATCGTGGTGCCAAAACTGTTGCCCAGGATGCGCGAGATCAACGTCGTAAAGCCGACCGGGCCGCCGCTTGGGTTGGGGGTGAAGGCGGAGGCGCCGGTGAGCACGGCACCCGGCACGATCGCGGCGCCAGGGGTCGGATCCTGGATCGCCTGCGTGCCGTCGCGGACCAAAGACGGGTTGGCGGTGACGGCCGGATTGACCTGGATGTCGGCGGAGAAGCCGAGCTGGCCGCCAGGGGCGGCGAGAGTCGGGTTGGCCCCGGGAAGGTTGCCCGATGCGTCTGTGAACAGGGTCAGCCCCTGCGCGGAGAACCGGTTTGCCAGGGCGGAGGCAAACGAATCCAGCTCGCCTTGCATGGTCGGCAGCGTGGTGTCGCGCAGCGTGATGTTGGCGCCGAGCGCCCCTCCGGTCAGCGCGCTGGTGACATCCTGGCCGTTCAGCTCGATGGAGGGGATCGTTCCGGGGTAGGCATCCGATGCGCCAATCGTCGCATTCTGTGTGGAGAGCGGCGCGGTGACGCCACGGGTCGGCAGGATCAGGCCGTTCGCCGTGCTGACCACCATGTCCCCGGTTGCGGTCTCGTTGAACTTGACGGAGACCACCGAGGAGAGGGTGCTCATTGCCGCGGAGCGCTGGTTCTCCAGGTCGGCGGTATCGGAGCCGGCGGCTTTCAGGTTCATGATCTGCTGTGACAGACCACCGATTGTCGCCAGGCTGCCGTTGATCGTGTCCACCTCCGAGACGATCGCGGCTTGCGCGTTCTGACGTTGCGCCTGGTAAGTGTAGGAAACGGTATTTATGGACCCGGCCACGGTCGCGGCATTCGCGAGGATGGTCTGCTGCTGGGTGGAATTGGAGGGGTCCGCCTCCAGTGTGGTAAAGCCGCTCTGTAGATTGCCAAGGTTGTCCGATAGCGTGCCACTGGCACCGGCTCCAGCGCTCGTCGATCCCTGCACGCTGCTGACGGCGCCCAGCGCGTTGGTGGTCACGCCGAGCCCGGCGACGACCGCGTTTTGGGCATAGAGTGCCGATTGCAACGTCTGGTTGACGGCGAGCGTGGTCAACTGGATCGTAACCCCGCTGACCTGCCCGCCCGCGTCGCGCGAGGCGACGTTGGCGACCTCGGTGATGTAGCCTGGCGTGCTTGCGTTCGCCACGTTCTGCGACGCCACCGCCAGCTCGTGCTGAACCGCAGCCAGGCCGCTCGAGGCGATCGAGAGCGTCGAGTTGAGGTTCATGCGCGGTCAGCCTGCGCCGGGTCTGGTTAAGGCTTCGTAAAGACTACTGCTTCATTGCCAGCAATGTTGAGAGCATGTTGTTGGCGGTCGAGACCACCTTGGCACTCGCCCCATAGGCCTGCTGCGCCACGATGAGTTTGGTCAGGTCGGTGTCGAGGTTCGAGGTCGAACTCTCGATTGATTTCGTCTCCAGGTTGCCTGCACCATTCTGCCCCGTCATCTCGAGCGACGCCGCTCCTGAACCAGCGCTCGCCGTGTAGGCTTGGCCGTCCTGTCCCTGCAGGGCGTTCGCATCGCCGAAAGTGGCCAGCGGCACGGTGGCGATGAGCTGGGTCTCGCCATTATCAAAGGTTCCCATGACGGACCCATCTGCCTGGATCGTGAAGCCGGTGTAGCTGCCAGCAGAGGTGCCGTCCTGGGTCGGGCTGCCGGCATTGAACGCGACCCCGCTGGCCGTGGTCATGCTGGTGCCGCCGGGGCTGCCGATCGTTCCGAGATTCAGAGCGATCGTGTTGGTCGTATCCGCGCCGACCCCGCCGATGTTGAAGCTCGCCGCCGCCCCCGCACCCGAGGTGACCACCGCAGGCGTTCCCTGGGCGATCGACTGCAGCGAGCCATCCGCATTGAACACCACCGTCGCCGTCGGCGCCGTCGCGGCGTTGGTGCCCGACACACTCAGCGTAAAGGTTCCGCCGGTCGCCGGCGTCGCACCGGCGGCTGCGGTCGCACCCGCGGTCTGCGTCCAGGTCAGGCCAAGCTTCTGCGCTCTGCCGCTGGTATCATAGACGGTCTGGCTTGACGTCTCCGGCGTGCCGGAGGCGCCGGCGGCGAGGGTGGAGACGCCGGCAACGGTGGGCGCCATCGTCACGGTGCTGGTCGCCGTGGGCTTGTAGGTAACGTTATTGACGTTAATCGGGACCAGAGTGCCGGTGTTGAGCTTGCCCGAGGTTGCATTGACCATGTAGCCGTCGAGATATTGCCCGGCGCTGTTGACGAGATAGCCGTTCTTGTCCGATGAGAAGTCGCCAGCCCGCGTGTAATATTGCGTGCTGCTGAACACAGGGGTGTTTGCTGTCGATGTGCCCCGAGCCTCATTGACGGCAAAAAAGCCGTTGCCGCTGATTGCGAGCGCCGCGTTGGCAGAGCTTGCGGTGATGGTGCCCTGCGCCTGGTTTTCATACTGCGTCGTTGCTGAAACGCTTCCGGATTGATCCTGCAGCCCGCCAGACGCTTCAACAAGGTCTGAAAAGCTGGTATCCACGGCTTTATAGCCAGTGGTCTGGCTGTTTGAGATGTTGTTGCTGATATTGCTGAATGCGACGGATTGCGACGTCAGGCCACTGACCGCCGTGTCCATTGCGCCAAAAATCGACATGCTGCTTCTCCCTGATCCAAATGAGATCGTCTGCAAAGGAGAGAGCAGGAATCATGCCAGCTCCGGATTTCTGCACCTCGCGACCTTGCCATGCTTCATGAATTCCATGATTAGAATAGCTTGGGTCAGTCGAGCGTGAGTACGACGCGCTCCCGTCTGGCTGCGCCTTTTGTGCGGCGGCAGTTGCCGGTCGGCATTTCCTGCCCGGCATAACCGCCCTTTAGAAGCCCCTTGGACGAGTCTGCACCGGCCGCAATGGCAGAGATCGAATTTGGCCCGATGCTTGCACTCCACTGCACCGCAATGAGCAACGATCTCCCGACCCTGGCGATCACCCCAGCCACTGGCCTGCCGACCGCGCCTTCCGCGCGCGTGCAGCCCGACGTCAGCACGATGTCAGGACGCAGCGCTGACGCGACAAGGCGTGGCGGCGGCTTCGAGCAGGCACTCGACCGCGCGGGTGCTGCGCATTTACCAATTGGAAAGGATTTAGCAGTAAATCCTGTCGCACCATCGCCAACCATCTCCGGACTGTTCAGCATACTCAAGGCAGGCAATCAGACACCCGGGCTAACCATGGAGCGCTCCTCTTCCCAGACCATTGTGGCGCGAAATCCGCAAGGCCCGCAAAACCCGGCAAGTGCAAAGACCGCGCCGGCAATGATCCATCGTTCGCAAACCCTCAAGTCAACCAAGGCGTCTTCCGCAGACCATTCCGATACAACAAGAAAGCCGTCAAGTGAGACACAGCCGGATCCGGCGAACAGCCTTTTAATACCGTCGATCATCCCTACCGTGCCGGCCGCTGCTCCTTTGCCCGCGGACCTCCATACCCAGACTGAGCCAGTCGCAGCGGACGCGGTTACAGCGGCCGCGGGCCATGTGCCGGATAGCGGGAATCAATCTCTTCCCACAGCCGTGCCGCCAGGTTCGTCTGATATCGTGACCCAAGGGCTCGTCAACGGGTTTGCCCTGCCGGGACTGCGACCTGCACAACCACCAACCGGCAAAGATGCCGGCGCGCGCCTAAAACCGACAACCCAGAGCGTCGCGCAGCGCCCGCCAGCCGGTAGCCTCATCGCACCACCGCCGTCTCCGACACCAGCGCAAGGCAATCTTCCCTCCACACCTCCGACGCACCATGCTTCGGAGCACACTGAGCATGCTGCCAGCAACTCGTCTGCAGTCACCAACAGCCGGCAGGTCCTGGGCGAGGGCGGCGCTGCACGCAGTGCCGCTGCCGCTAACGTTCGTCCGCCATTAAAAGTGTCGCCCGCACACCAAGAAGGCGCCTCCAGTGACGCGACGGGACCCTCGCCAAGGGCTTTGCCATTGCCGGTTACGGGAGCGGCGGCAGTGGCGGTCGCGCCGGGTCTGCTCAACGCACAGCAGGTAGCCCCCGCGACCATGGCCACAACGCCGGCGCTGTCCATCGCGGCACAGGTTTCCCCCGCGCTGGTCTCGCTGGTCACCCGCAAGGACGGCAGCAACGAAATGACCGTCTCGTTGCACCCTCGTGATCTTGGCCAGGTCGATATTCGGATCGCCCGCGGCGCGGACGGCTCAACCATTGTCACTGTCACCGCAAGTCAGCCGCAGACGTTGCAGGAGCTGGCATCAAACGTCCATCACCTGCATGCAGCACTCGACGCCGCCAACATTCCTCTCGACAGCCGGACATTGAATTTCGCCGCTCCGGCAGCACCCGATACGAATCAGCAGGCCCAGAGCGGCTCCAACGGAGGCAACGCTTCGACCACCCAGGATCAGGGCAACGCCCCAGGCTACCAACGCCAGGACTCACAGCAGGGACAGCATCGCCCGTCGCAAGCGCTGCCTCTCATCGGAACCACACGCTACGATTCATCCCCGCCGGTGATCACCCAACGAACCTGGCAGATCAGCGGCCTTAACATCACCGCCTAACCCACCACCCAAGCGAGGGCCAGACCATGAGCGGCAGTATTTCGACATCGAGCAGCCTTCTGACGTCAACCGAGAAGGCCGCGAAGGCAAGCGCCAGTGCCGCCGCGAGTGCCAGCACTGGGCCCGCTGCTGGCGATGCCAGTGCTGCTGCATCGAGCGCGCTGTCATCCATCGCCGGCAACTTTAACTCGTTCCTGACCATGCTGACGACGCAGTTAAAGAATCAGGACCCGAGCTCGCCGATGGACTCAAGCCAGTTCACCAGCGAAATCGCAACCTTCGCCGGCGTGCAGCAGCAGGTCAGCACCAACACCAATCTGGGCCAGCTCATCTCGATGACCCAGAATGGTCAGGCGACCTCGGATAGCGGCCTGGTGGGTCAAAAGGCCGTCTTCACCGGAACTCAAATCCCGCTGCAGTCCGGCACCGGCAGTATCGCGTTCACGACCTCAAGCGCCGTGCCGGTCGCCATTGCGGTCACCGATGCCTCCGGCAACGTGGTTCGCACGGTGCAGGAGACCTCGACCGCCGGTGGCAACAGCTGGACCTGGAATGGCAAGGACGATTCCGGCAATACGCTGCCGGATGGAACCTACGGTATCGTCGTCCAAACGCAAGACAGTTCCGGAAACGTAACGCCGGTTGCGTTCACCGGCACCGGCACTGTCACCGGCATCACAAAGGCTACGAACGGCGACATCCTGCTGCAACTCGGTAGCCAGAGCGTTGACATGAACAACGTCAATTCGGTCAGCAAAGCCGCCTAAGCACAGTTGAGCGGCAAAAACTGCCGGGTGATTAACGTTTCGGTAAGGGTGTGATGCCATGATCGTCGGTGCGGCGGTGTGCCGACGATAGAGTGACCGCACCACGGAACGAGGCCATGATTCAGTCCAAAGACGCTAAGAGTCTGGCCCCGCTTGCGTCATGAAGCCCTTCCTGGATGGCTTGAAGGCGCTGGGCACGGCAC
The DNA here is from genome assembly GCF_965276875.1 of Lichenicoccus sp. Taxonomy (GTDB): domain Bacteria; phylum Pseudomonadota; class Alphaproteobacteria; order Acetobacterales; family Acetobacteraceae; genus Lichenicoccus. Next base: position 3,587,566 of record NZ_OZ255701.1, read on the forward strand.
GGCTTGCCGGCATGGGTGCGGTCGCGCTCGGCATGCTGGTGATGCTCGCAATGCTGGCTCTGCATGGCGGTGCGTCACCACACATGGCGTTGCTTTACGGCGATCTGGACGTTCGCGATGCTGGCCAGATCGCAGACGCGCTCGATAAGGCCCATATCCAGCATCAGATGGGCGGCGCGGATGATGAGATCTTGGTGCCGGCCGACCAGGTGCCAGCCGCCCGGCTGTTGCTGGCCAAAAGCAACCTGCCTTCTGGCGGCTCTGTCGGATATGAGATTTTCGATCGAAGCAGCAGTCTCACTGCCACTCAGTTCGAGCAGACGATCAACGAGACGAGGGCGCTTGAAGGCGAACTCACGCGCTCAATCCGGCTTATTAACGGCGTCCGCGGCGCCCGCGTGCACATCGTATTGCCGCATCGCGAGCCCTTTGCAAGCGAGCAACAGGCGGCACAGGCGAGCGTGCTGCTTTCCATGATCGGCTCGCAGCGCCTCGATCCGGAAGGGGTGCAGGCCGTCCTGAACCTGGTGGCCGCCGCGGTACCCGGGCTCAAGGCGCATAACATTGCCATCATCGACAGCCGAGGCGACGTGCTGGCCCGCGCCGGTCAGCCGACCGGCGCGGTTGGCGCCGCGGGTACCGTCGACGATCTGAGACAGGCGACGGAGTTGCGCCTCGACCGCGCTGTCGAGGAGATGCTAGAGCCCACCGTCGGTGCCGACCATGTACGGGCCGAAGCCGCCGTCACGATGGATGTTGATCAGGTCCACGAGACGCACGAGAGCTACGATCCCGACGAGCAGGTGCTTCGCTCACAACAAACGACGTCCGACAAGAGCCGCAGCACGCAAGCACCGCAGACGACGTCGGTGCAGAACAACCTGCCGAATGCCAACGCCGGCGCAGCCCAGTCAGGCACTCAGGACGATAAGCAGGACGAAGTCAGCAACTACGAGATCGGCAAGACGGTTCGCACGGTCATACAGGATCAGCCAAGGATTGCCCGGATCAGCCTTGCAGTCATGGTGGACGGCGCCATGTCCATCGGGCCAGACCACAAACCCTTGTGGCAACCCAGGTCCAAGGCCGACCTCGACCAGATCGCCACCCTGGTGAAGAGCGCCATTGGCTTCGACGCAAAGCGGGGCGACACCGTCAGCGTCGTCAGCATGCCCTTCGCGCTTCCTGCCATCGACACCGCGCCGAGCGGCCCAGCCGGTCTGTTCGCATTCCGCATGACACGTGACGACATGATGCAGCTCGGACAAACCGGCCTGCTTGGATTGTTCATCCTGCTGGCTCTGTTGTTCGTGGTCCGTCCGATGGTGCTTCGGCTCACTGCCCAGAGCGCTGCCTTGGCGGGCGGTCAGATGAGCGGCGCAATCGCATCGGCTGTCGGGGGTGCGCTGTCCTTCGACTCCGGCAGTCGTGCCGCCTCGAGTGGGCCGCAGCCGACCGGAACCGGGCTGGCCCTGCTCGGCCCCCCGGCGCTTACGGATGAGAGCATGGTCAGCATCGCCAACATCGACGGCAGGCTGCGCGCCTCCTCGATCCGTCAGATCGTCGAGCTGGTAAGCAGCCATCCCGAAGAAAGCCTGTCGATTCTGCGCGGATGGCTTGGCCATGAGCAGGAGGCAGGCTGATATGCCAAGCAAGACGACAACCGCTTCAATGAGCGGCGCGGAGAAGGCGGCCGTATTGATGCTCGCTCTCGGCGAAGAGCAGTGCTCCAAGCTTTTCGAGATGATGCACGAGGAGGAGATCAAGGAAATCTCCTTCGCCATGACGCAGCTCGGCAGTATCTCCGCCGAAGTTGTCGAAAAGCTGTGCCTCGATTTCTCAAACGACATCGGCAACGCGGGAACGCTCGTCGGCAGCTTCGACAGCACCGAGCGCCTTTTGCAAAAGACGCTTTCCCGCGACCGCGCGAGCCAGATCATGGAGGAAATCCGCGGGCCCGCCGGCCGTACGATGTGGGACAAGCTCGGGAATGTAAACGAGGCCGTCCTAGCCAACTATCTTAAGAACGAATATCCGCAGACAGTGGCCGTTGTGCTAAGCAAGGTGCGCTCCGACCACGCCGCGCGCGTGCTTGGCTTGTTGCCTGACGGCTTTGCCATGGAGGTCATCATGCGCATGCTCCGCATGGAGAGCGTGCAGCGCGATGTGCTTGATAGCGTCGAAAAGACGCTCCGATCCGAATTCATGTCGAATCTCGCGCGCAGCACGCGCCGGGACAGTCACGAGTTGGTCGCCGACATTTTCAATAATCTGGACCGTCAGGTCGAGGGTCGCTTCATGTCGGCGCTGGAAGACCGCAACCGTGATGCGGCCGAGCGGGTCAAGGCGCTAATGTTCACCTTTGACGATCTGGCGAGACTGCCGCCTGACGCCATCCAGAAGTTGATGCGGGTTGTTGAGAAGAGCAAACTTCCCATAGCACTCAAAGGTGCCTCCGAGCAGATCCGCAACCTCTTCCTGTCAACGCTTTCCGAACGTGCCGGCAAGTTGTTGCGTGACGAGATCTCGATGCTCGGGCCCATTCGCCTCCGGGATGTCGACGAGGCGCAGGCACAGATCGTAGCCCTCGCCAAGGACCTCGCGCAGCAGGGCGAGATCGAAATCAACGATAACAAAGACGAGCAGATGGTGGTCTGAGATCATGTCCCGCTATCCGTTCTCATCGGCGACATCCGGGGTCCTCTATGCCGAGGATTTCGGTGAGCCTCTCGTCCCCCAGCCACACAAGACAGCACCTGCCGCTGCCAAGGTGGACTCCAAGGCGGTCCTGCCGAGCTTCAGTCTCGACGAACTGCGCGCGGCGGCGGAACGGGCGCGCGCCGAGGGGCGCGACGCCGAACGGCTGGCGTCGGCGCAATTGCAAGCGGCTCAACGCAGCGCCGCTCTCGCCGGTATCGCCGAGGGGGTGCACGCCGCGCATTCACAGGCTGGGCGGCTGGTCGAGCATGGTCTGGATGCCATAGCGTGCACAACACTGGCAATGCTGAGTGCGGCCCTCCCGGCGCTGTGCGTCAGCCGCGCGGAGACGGACCTGCGCAACCTGCTGCGGCACATACTGCCGCCTGCGCGCCATTTGCCGGAACTACACATCCGCCTCAATCCATCGCTTAGACCGGCGCTGGAGGAGGAGGCGACGTCGTTGCTTGAAGGCTCGGCGGTGCGCGTGATCTGGACCGAGGTGGACAAGATGATGCCGGGCGACGTCGCAGTGAGCTGGCAGAACGGCTCGGCGCTGCGTGAGATCAACGCGACCTGCGCCAGTATTCGTGACGCCGTGATGACGCTGCTCGATGACCGGCCCAAATCGCTCGAGATGGAAGCACCCGATGTCCAATGAAATCGATCTGACCGAGCTCTCGGAGGCGGTCCCACAGGACGCACCTGCCTCGCGCAGCGGGCGAGATCTTGGCGCCGTCTATGACATCCCGGTCACTGTCAGCGCAGTCCTCGGGAAATCCACGATGCAGGTGAGCCAGTTGCTGAAACTCGGCCGCGGTGCCGTCGTCGAGCTCGACCGCAAGATCGGGGAGGCCATCGATATCTATGTCAACAATCGGCTGGTTGCGCGCGGTGAGGTCGTCATGGTCGGGGAAAACCGCCTCGGCGTCACCATGACCGAGATTGTCAAGGCCGATCGGGGCATATGATATGCGGGTGCTGATCATCGGCTCGCTTGCCGGCGAGTTGGGTCGGGCAGCGGCAATCGCGGCCACACGCGGCGCGCGTCTCGACCAATGCGACGACGTAACAGCAGGCTTGCTCCGGCTGCGACGCGACGCATACATCAACCTCGTACTTTGCGAACTTGGCCAGGAAATCGGGCGCCTGGTGCGTTCCTTGTCGCACGAGCGGATTGCGGTCCCTGTGGTCGCCTGCGGACTTGAGTCGGAGTCCGAGGCTGCCCTGCTCGCGATCCGGGAGGGTGCGCAGGACTTTCTGCCATTGCCGCCGGACCCCGATCTGATCGCGGCCATTCTGGAAGCGGCAGCCGGCCAGACACACCATGTGATTGCGCGTGACCCGGTGATGTTGGCCGCACTTCGCCGGGCAGAGCAGGTGGCGGGTGCGACGGCCTCGGTGCTGATCACCGGCGAGTCCGGCACCGGCAAGGAGGTTATCGCCCGCCATATCCATCAGCGTTCCCCGCGTGCGCAGGCACCCTTTATAGCCCTCAACTGTGCAGCCATTCCCGAGCATCTCCTCGAATCCGAGTTGTTCGGGCATGAGAGGGGCGCCTTCAGCGGGGCCGCCGGGCGTCGCATAGGCAAGTTCGAAGCGGCCAACGGCGGAACCTTGCTGCTGGACGAAATCAGTGAGATGGACCTGCGTCTCCAGGCGAAGTTGTTACGCGCGATCCAGGAGCGGGAGATCGATCGGCTGGGCGGCGCCTCGCCGGTCAAGGTCGACGTCCGTATCCTGGCGACCAGCAATCGCGACCTCGCTGCGCACGCGGCGAGCGGACGCTTCCGCTCGGACCTGTTCTTCCGTCTCAACGTAATCAACCTGGAACTGCCGCCACTGCGTGCGCGCACTGGCGACATCGCGGCGTTGGCGGAGCATTATGCGAAGCACTACAGCACCCTAAATGCGCTGCCTCAGCGTCGGTTGACTGACGATGCGATCGCCTGCCTGGTCGGTTATGCTTGGCCGGGAAATGTCCGCGAGCTGGAAAATCTCATGCATCGCGCGGTGCTGCTGGCCGAGGGCCTTGAAATCGATGCGTCGCTCCTCGACCTGCCGGCAAGCCGGCCGCAGCCTCGGGTTGCAGCACCAGAGGCCTCAGGCGTCACCGGCCTCGTCGGTCGCCGCATGGATGACGTAGAGCAGGCTCTGATCATCGAGACCCTGCGCCATACATTTGGCAATCGCACACATGCCGCAACCATCCTGGGGATTTCGATCCGCGCCTTGCGCAACAAATTGCGTGACTATGCCGGCCAGGGCCTTGCTGTGCCGCCGCCGACGGCCGGCACCTGGGCCGCCTGATCAATGAGTGGTGCCGCTCTCGAGACGCAAGCGCCGAAGGCCGGCATCGGCGCAATTTCAGCCAAGCTGCAGCGTTATGCGCCGGGCGCGGATATCGGGCTGGCACTTGGTGTGGTGGCCTTGCTGTCGGTGCTGGTGCTGCCGCTCCCCACATTCGTGCTCGATATCGGCCTATCCTTGTCGCTCACGCTTTCCGTACTCATCCTGATGGTGGCATTGTTCCTGCAGCGGCCGCTCGACTTTACCTCGTTCCCGACGATCCTGTTGCTGACAACGCTATTGCGGCTTGCGCTGGAAGTGGCAACGACCCGGCTGATCCTCAGCCACGGGCATGAGGGACCATTGGCCGCGGGCCACGTGGTCGCGGCGTTTGGCGGTTTCCTGATGGGTGGCGACGTCGTCATCGGACTCATCCTGTTCGCAATCCTGCTCGTCGTAAATTTCATGGTGATAACCAAGGGCTCCGGCCGTATCGCCGAGGTCGCCGCGCGCTTCAGTCTCGATGCGATGCCGGGCAAGCAGATGGCCATCGACGCCGAGCTTTCCTCAGGTGCCATCACCGAGAAGGTTGCACGCTTGCGCAGGCGCGAGCTCGAGGAGGAGAGCGGCTTCTATGGTGCAATGGATGGTGCCGCCAAATTTGTACGCGGCGACGCCATCGCCGGTCTGCTGATCACCGTTATCAACATCATCGGCGGTCTCGCCATCGGCATCATCCGGCATGGCATGGCATTCTCTGATGCCGCCGCAACCTTCACCACGCTGACCGTGGGCGACGGGCTCACCTCGCAGATTCCGGCCCTGCTGGTCTCCACGGCGGCGGGTATTGTGGTGACCAAGGGCGGCACCGAGGGTGCGGCCGACGTCGCCCTGATGCGCCAGCTGGGCGGCAATCCCAAACCCTTGGCGCTCGCCTCCGGCGCAGCACTCGTCCTCGGACTGATGCCAGGGTTGCCGATGATCCCGTTTCTCGCGCTGTCCGGTCTCGCCGGCGGTGCTGCCTGGCTACGCCGCAAGGCCCCAGGCAAGACAGCCGAGGAAGACGCAGCCTCGATCGTCTCCTCGGCCCCGTCCGAGCCGCCGGTCAGCGATGCCATGCGTATTGACATGATCCGGCTTGAACTCGGCTACGGCCTGCTGCCTCTGGCAGGCGGGGACACGCCGCGCCTGACCGAACAGATCAAGGCGCTGCGCCGCAGCATCGCCCAGGAGATGGGCTTCGTGCTGCCTCCGGTACGAATCCAGGACAACATGCAGCTCCCGGCAGAGGCCTATACGATCCGGATCAAGGAGATCGCGGCGGGTCGCGGCGAGATACGGCCAACCCGATTGCTGGTTATGGATCCGAGGGGCGGGCTGCCCGATCTGCCTGGCGAGAAGACGACGGAGCCGGCATTCGGATTGCCCGCGCTGTGGATCGACACCGCGCATCGCGAGGACGCGTTGTTTCGAGGATGCACCGTGGTCGATCCGGCGAGCGTCCTGAGCACGCATCTCACGGAGGTGGTACGCGAGACCATGGCCGAGCTGCTCTCCTACTCGGAGACACAAAAGCTTCTGGACGATCTGCCGCGCGAGCAACAGAAGCTCGTAGCCGATTTGATCCCGTCGCAGATTTCCACCGGCGCGGTGCAGCGCGTCCTGCAATCCCTGCTGGCGGAGCGAATTTCGATTCGTGATTTGTCGACTATTCTGGAGGGTGTGCAGGAAGCCTGCGGCAGTGGCGTGCGCGCCGTGCCGCTGATCGTGAACCACGTACGCATCCGGCTGGCCCGGCAGATCAGCGACGCTCATGTCGGACCAGCCGGCTACATACCCTTGATCACGCTGACGCCGATTTGGGAGGCCGCATTCCTGGAGAGCCTGGTCGGACCGCCGGAGGATCGGCAGTTGGCAATGGCGCCCTCGCGACTGAACGAGTTCATCCCGAAACTGCGCAAGGCGTTGGATACGGCCGCTTCTGCCGGTGAGACGCCGGTCGTTCTCGTGACCGGCGCGATCCGCGGCCCGATCCGCTCGATCGTCGAACGACTTCGGCCAACCACGTCGGTGCTGTCGCAGGCCGAGATCTCCGCACGGGTCCGGATCCGCACGCTGGAGACAATCTGATGATCGTTGGGATGTCCGATGCGGATTAGGATATTCCGCGCGCCGACGCTCGCCGAAGCGATGGCGCAAATACGCGCCGAGCTCGGGCCGGACGCATTGATCCTCTCGGATCGTAGCCGCGACGACTACGTAGAGGTGACGGCGGCGCTGGAGACCAATGAGGCACCGGCCTTGCGCGCACCACCCGTCGGCGCCGCATTTGACGATCTCGAGCCATTCAGCGTGTCGCCAGACAGATTTGCCGAGCGCCGTGAACGTCCCGCTGCGCGCACTGGCGCTGCGCGTGCGTCCACCCTCGCCGCCACGCTGATGTGGCACGGTCTCTCCGCGCCGCTGGTCCAAGGCCTGTCGAGCGGGCCGATCGAGAGCGCCTGCGCCCGCCTGTTTCGCTTCGCGGCGCTGAAGCTGGCGACTGGGGACGACCCGCTGCTCCTTGCCGGTCCCCCCGGCGGTGGCAAGACCCTGACGGTTGCGCGTCTCGCCACCCGACTGGTCATGGCTGGCGCACATCCCTTGGTGATCACCGCGGATGGCATGCGCGCGGGCGCGGTCGAACAGTTGGCAGCCTTCACCCGCCTGCTCGGACTCACGATGGTTGCGGCGAGCACGCCCGCGATGCTCGCCCGCGCGATGGCGCGCCGCGAGGGCGCCCAGCCGGTTTTGATCGACGCACCGGGTCTGAATCTTGCTGACCCGTCGCAATCGGAGCTCCTGACCGCGTTGCGTTCGGCGTCGGGAGCTGCCTTGGCCCTGGTGCTGCCATGCGGCCTCGATCCGAACGAGGCCGAGGAGATCGCCTGCGCGCACGCAAGCCTCGGTGCGCATGCGCTGATCGCCACGCGCACCGACCAGTCGCGACGCATGGGTGGCATTCTTCGTGCGGCGGCTGCATCCGGGCTGGCGCTCTGCGAAGCGGGAATGGGAAGTGGGGCCGCGGACAGCCTGGTCGCCATGACACCAAGGCTGCTCGCCAGCCTGTTGACCCGGTGCGCGTCCGCCGAAGCCTCCGGCGGCGGACAATTGCTGGCCCCTGCGGCGGCGGAACGGATCACCCGCTCTGCCTTGCCGATCCACATTGCAGCGCAGCGACGTGCTGCATCCAGTCTTTGAGGCCTTTGCGTCCATGAGCAATGTCCAAGCCCTTCGGGTCCGAACCGCGGCGCCAGCAGGTGCCGGCCGGGTGATCGCCGTCGCCTCCGGCAAAGGCGGCGTCGGCAAGACCTGGCTGTCGATTACGCTGGCCCATGTGCTGGCGACGCGGGACGCGCGCGTGCTGCTGTTCGATGGCGATTTCGGTCTTGCCAACATCGACATCCAGTTGGGCCTCACCCCGGGGCGCGACCTCTCCGACGTCGCAGCCGGTCGCGCCGGCCTTGCCGACGTCATTACGCGCTATGCGGGTCAAGATGGGAACATACCGGAATTCGGCATCCTGCCGGGTCGCTCGGGGGCTTCGGTCCTCTCCGGGCTGGAGGTTCCGGCTCTCGACCTGCTTTTGACCGAATTGCGCGGACTGAGCGCCTACGACACCATTTTGCTCGATCTTGGCGCCGGCATCGACCGGATCACGCGCCGGCTTGCGGCCTGGGCGGATACGTTGTTGGTGGTCACCACCGATGAACCCACGGCGTTGACCGATGCCTACGCTGTTCTGAAGCTGCATGCACGCGACCGGGTGGTGCTCGGCGGAGCCGCGAGCGGCGGCGAGGCGAGCCCGACGATCGATGCCCGCATCGTGATCAACCAAACATCAAGCAACACCAGCGGCGAGCGGGCTTATGCGACCCTGGCACGCGCCTGCACCAATTTTCTGGGCAGAACGCCACCCTTGGCCGGGGTCATCCGCAAGGATCCGTGCGTCAGCGAGGCGATCCGCCGTCAGGCGCTGCTCGCCAGCCGCCACCCAAATACGCAAGCAGTCCAGGATGTGGAACTCCTGGCTGACGGCTTGCGGCGCTGACGCAACCTTGCGGGTATGTCAAGCGCTTGGTCATGCATGATGTGTGACCATGCACCCATAAGCACTCCGCTCATTTTCGAGACGTGGTTGCAAACCGATCTGCAGCGCCTGTATGACGAGACGCTGTATGAGCCGGTACCCGAAGACCTGTTGCGGCTCATCCCGCAGGTCTCGGATCGCGGCTTGGACCAGGTATGAGGCGCGTAGGTTCCCAAACGGAGGCCTTGCTTGCGGATAAGCGTCGTCCAGATGTCGCCGGGCAGCGACAAGAGCGATAACATCCTCAAGGCGGCTCGCCTGATCGAGTCCGCCATCGCGGCCGACCGGCCCGATCTGGTGGTATTGCCGGAAATGTGGTCGTGCCTCGGCGGTGGCCGGGCTGCAAAGCTTGATGCGGCTGAGACTTTTCCAGACCCTGACGGTGCAGGAGACGTAGGTCCTGCATATGCGTTCCTGCAAAAAACTGCGCGCGGCGCTGGCATTTTCGTCCATGGCGGCTCGATTGGAGAGCGCGCCGGCGAGCGTATTGCGAACACCGCGCTGGTGTTTGGTCGCGATGGTCGCGAGTTGGGACGATATCGTAAAATACATCTGTTCGATGTGCTGACGCCGAATGGTGAGGGTTACCGCGAGAGCGACACGTTCACCGCTGGTGAGACTGTCGTCACGGTGCAACTGGGCGCGATCAGAGCCGGTCTCGCCATCTGCTACGATATACGTTTTCCGGAGCTTTTCCTGCGGCTGCGTCGCGCGGGGGCCGAGTTGATCATCGTACCAGCGGCATTTACGGCGGAGACCGGCGAGGCGCATTGGGAGACGCTGCTGCGTGCACGGGCCATCGAGAGCCAATGCTGGTTGGCTGCTTCGGCAACGTGCGGGGCGCACCACGACGCAAGCGGTGCGACCCGGATGACCTACGGGCACTCCATGCTGATCGATCCATGGGGCACGGTCGTGGCGCGGGCGTCGAACGGATCCGGTTGGGCTACGGCCACGATCGATGGCGAACGCACACGTAAGGTGCGATCGGGGATGCCTGTGCTGGATCACCGGCGGCTCGCCTGATGGAATGCTGGCCCCCCGATGGTGAAGGGCTGGGCGAAATGCTCCCTGATCCCGGGGGCTTGGAGGTAGGGCCGGTCGAACCCGGGATGAATCCAGTATGGCCAGCGGGGACGGCGCTTCGGCGGATTGCCTTCGTTGCGGCCGCCAACCCGCTCGCGCAGGAGGGACTCCTCCGTTTCGAACAGCGCTACGGCAATCTGCCTGTCGGTGATGCGGAGGTGGTGGTCTGCCTGGGTGGCGACGGATTCATGCTGGAGACGCTGCATACTGTGCTGCACAGCGGCATACCGGTCTACGGCATCAATTGTGGTTCCGTGGGGTTCCTGATGAACCCGCTGCTGGAGGAGGGACTGCCCGAGCGGCTGGTCCGGTCGCAGGGTGCCGTGCTCCATCCTTTGCGCATGCATGCCGTGACGCAATCCGGGCTGGTGGAAGAGGCTCTGGCCCTGAACGACGTATTCCTGTTCAGACAGACCCGTCAGGCCGGCAAGATCAGAATCATGGTGGATGGCCGGGTGCGGCTGCCGGAACTCGTCTGCGATGGCATCCTCGTCTCCACGCCAGCCGGGTCGACCGCCTATAATCTCTCAGCGCATGGGCCGATCGTGCCGCTTTCGGCCAATCTTCTGCCGCTGACGCCGATCAGCGCCTTCCGGCCGCGACGCTGGCGCGGCGCGTTGCTGCCGAGTTCGGCGGACGTCGAATTCCACATCCTCGACGGCGAAAAGCGGCCGGTTGCGGCGGTCGCGGATTTCACCGAGGTTCGAGATGTGGTCTCCGTAGCGGTCAGTGAGGATCGCAGTCTCAAGACCACAGTACTGTTCGACCCCGACCAGAGCCTTTCGGAACGGATCATTGTCGAACAATTTACGGTTTAAGTATCTCTCGGCGGCTTACGCCGCCGAGAGTGCCATCGGCATATCGAGTGCTGCGGGCACCGGCAGGGTCGCCGCATGCGGGATTGCCGCGGACCGCTCCTCGTCGCGCAGCATATAGCCGCGGCCCCAGACGGTTCCGATCAGATGACCGGCGCCGGCAATCTGCAGCTTCTTGCGCAGCTTGCAGATGAAAACGTCGATGATCTTCATTTCCGGCTCATCCATGCCGCCATACAGGTGGTTCAGGAACGCATCCTTCGTCAGCACCATGCCCTTGCGCAGAACCAGCAGCTCAAGGATTGCATACTCCTTGCCGGTGAGATGGATCGGCCGGCCATCGACCGAAACCTCCCGACTGTCGAGGTTGAGCTGCAGACCGCCAACGCGCAGGGTCGGCTCGCTATAGCCCTTGCTGCGGCGCAGGATCGCCTGCATGCGTGCGACCAGCTCGGCGTGATCGAACGGCTTGGTGATGAAGTCGTCAGCACCCACGGCGAATGCCTTGACCTTCGCCTGCGGGCGGCACAAAGCCGAGAGCATGATCACCGGGGTCGATAGGCGGGCGGCGCGCATGCGGCGCACGACCTCGTAACCCTCGATATCCGGCAGCATGAGATCAAGCAGGATCAGGTCGTAATCATAACGGCGGACCATCTCCAGGGCTTCCTGGCCCATGTCCGTATGATCGACCGTAAAGCCGGCGTTCTTGAGGATGAGGGATATTCCCCGGGCAGCCGTAACGTCGTCCTCGACGAGAAGCACACGCATTGTAACCACCATAGATTTTGCTGAGACATTGTTACCACCTCTGATTGTGGTTTGTCGATAATTTTTCTGAAAAGTTGTGTCCTAAAAATTATACACACGTTTCGTTAGCAATTTGGGCGTGTAATGCCGGGAGGCGATCCTGCTTTTGAAACAAGGACTCTCCCTTGGCTGCATCTGCAACACTCTGCGACCGTCTCGAAAAGCTGCGCTCGGCTCTCGCGGACGTTCCGGCATGCGTGTTTCATGGACAAGTCTCAGGTGTGAGCGGTCTTGCCGTTGAAATCTCCGGGCTTGACCGGCACGTCTCTGTGGGCGATCGCCTCGTCCTGCGTGGGCGTGACGACCAAGCAGTGCCTGCCGAGATCACCGGATTCCGTAATAACGTGGCGAGTGCAATGACCTACGGGCCGTTGGACGGCATTGGTCCGGGCGGCAGCGCCACCTTCGGAGTCGGCGCCGCGACCCAGCCCGGCCGGCTGGCGCCCACAAACTCCTGGCTCGGCCGCGTCATCGATCCGCTGGGGCGTCCGCTCGACGGCAAGGGACGGCTCGCGGTCGGTCCAGTGTCCCGGCCGGTGCGCGCGGGACCGCCGGAAGCCACCTTGCGGGCGCGTCTCGGGCCGCGGATCGATCTCGGCGTGACCGTGATGAATCTGTTCACTACCTGCCGGACCGGGCAGCGGCTCGGTCTGTTTGCGGGCTCGGGCGTGGGCAAGTCGACCCTGCTGTCGATGCTGGCCCGGCATACGAAATGCGACGTCACGGTGATCTCGCTGGTCGGCGAGCGCGGCCGTGAGGTGCGCGAGTTCATCGAGGACGATCTCGGCGCCGAAGGGCTCGCGCGTTCCGTGGTGATTGTCGCCACCTCGGACACGCCGCCCTTGATGCGCCGCGAGGCCGCCTACTCGGCGATGACGGTGGCGGAGCATTTCCGCGACCAGGGCAAGTCGGTCCTGCTGCTGATGGATAGCGTGACCCGCTTCTGCCTGGCGTTACGCGAAATCGGGCTCTCCAGCGGTGAGCCGCCGGCGACACGCGGCTACCCACCGAGCGTGTTCGCGGAGTTGCCGCGGCTGCTCGAGCGTGCCGGCCCCGGCCCGATCCTCCCGGACGGCAATGCCGGGCATATCACCGCCCTGTTCACCGTCCTGGTCGAGGGTGACGACCATAATGAGCCGGTCGCGGACGCGGTGCGCGGCATCCTCGACGGACACGTCGTCATGGACCGCAAGATCGGCGAGGGGGGCCGCTACCCCGCCGTCGACGTGCTGCGATCGCTGTCGCGCTGCGTGCCGGCCTGCAACAATGCGAACGAAAACCTGCTGACGCGAAAGGCGCGCCAGGTCCTGGCATTGCACGCCGACATGGCGGACATGGTCCGTCTCGGCGCCTACCGCAGCGGCACCGATCCGGCGGTGGATGAGGCTGTCATGCTGGCGCCGCGCCTTGAAGCGCTGCTGCGCCAGGGCCGTGACGAGCAGGTCGGCTTCGAAGACGCCTTCGACCGGCTGGCACGTAGCCTCGATGTGACGGCGCCGCAATGAGCGCGGACGCGCTCGCCACCCTATTGCGCATCCGGCGCAACAGCCTTGACGATGCCCAGCGCGCCGTCGCGGACGCCATGCGCCGCCGCCAGGATATGCAGGAACGATCCGAGGCTGAGGAAGCGCGCTTTGCCGGGGAAGCCGCGGCCGCGCTGGACCTGGCCAGTGGCGACGAGGCCGTCGACGCCTTCGCACGCTGGCTACCGGTCGGACGCAAGGCGGTCGAAAAGGCGCGCGCCGACGAACACGAGGCCGCCGGCGAGTTGGACCGAGCCCGGGTTGTGCTCGGCCTGGCAAGAGCCGCCTACCGGTCGGTCGAACTGCTGATCGAGGAACGCGCGCGCGAGGCTAGACTGCTGCAGGACCGCAAAGCCCAGCAGGAAATGGACGAAATCGGGCGCAGGCGCGACGCGTGCTGAAGTGGCGGGCCATGGTGCTGCGTATGGATGAGCCGAGTGTGGTGGTTAGCGGAACGGCAGCTATGCTGATTTTCGGGCCGGGCGATGAGGAAGGTCGATCGAGGCCTTGTCACCGATAAATTCAGCCCACACACCACCCGGTCGCCAGATTTTCTCCATTATATCGCGAGCTTGCTTCTCGTTCATATTTAGGCAGTCCCTGCGATAGCGGTAGATGAATGCGGAAACGCGAGCGTTGACGATGCAATGGACATGCACTTTGTCATTGCCAATGCTTTCCATCGCCGCGCAGAACCTGGCAAAATCATCGTCAGTCGGAGCTTCGAATTCAACAGGGATATGAATATACTTCATTCCTAGATCTGCTACGCTGGCGGCCTCATCCGGCAGGGCGCGCTCGTGCGTATGACCTGCCCGACTTCTTCGGACCACGGTTAAGTGGAAAGACTGGCCCTCTGCTGCTGCCCTTGCCCCAGCCGGGGCGGTGATAGGACGGGCCGGGACGCGGAGGCCCCACATACCGCAGCGTCCCGGCCCGTCCTAACACGGGGCGCTGTCGTCGCCAGACCGGCCACAAATGCGGCCGGAGTTCGATAGCCAAGGCTCGAATGCGGTCGCACCTCGTTGTAGTGCCGGCGCCAGCTTTCGATCAAAACCCGAGCCTCGGCCCGCGAGCGGAACCACTCCATGTTCAGGCATTCGTCGCGGAACTTGCCATTGAAGCTCTCGCAGACGCCATTCTGCCACGGCTTGCCCGGATCGATCAGCGCTGTTCCGATCTTCTGCTTGCTGATCCACTTCATCAGCGCCTTCGAGACGAACTCCGGGCCGTTGTCCGACCTCAGAAACCGAGGTGCACCGCGCTCGCTCACCAGCCGCGACAACACCTCGATCACACGCGTCGACCGTAGCCGGGCGTCGACCGTGATCGCCAACGCTTCCTTGGTGAACTCGTCGGTCACCGTCAGACACTTGAGCTGCTGGCCGCTCGCGCAGCGATCGAACACGAAATCATACGACCACACCTCGTTCGCCGAACCAGGTGCCAGCGGCCGGGGTCGCGACGACGCAATCCGCTTGCCAGGCCCCTTGCGCGGCACCTGCAACCTGGCTGATCGCCACAGACGATGCGCGCGGCTGGCGCTCATCACCTCGCCCTCGCGGGCCAGGAACACGCGGATCCGGCGATAGCCATAGCGTGGATAGGTCGCCGATAGCGCCTTCATCTGCTTCACCACCCCCTCGTCCTTCACCGCCATGCGGCTCGTGTAGTCCAGCGCTGACCGCGCCACCGAGAACAGCGTGCAAGCCTGCCGCAGCGAGAGACCCCGCTCACGGCCATACGCCACCTGCCGGCGTCGAGCCTGCACGCTCACCAGTTTTTTTCCGCAACTTCCTTCATCACCTCGATCTCGAGATCGCGCTCGGCCACCAGCTTCTTCAGCCGGCCGTTCTCGACCTCGAGCTGGCGAAGGCGCCGGACACCCTCCGACTTCAGGTCTCCAAAACGCTTGCGCCAAGTGTAGATCGTCTGCTCGCTGACACCATGCCGCTTCGCGACATCCGACACCGCCTCCCGGTCCGACTCGCGGACAATCCCCACGACCTGCTCATCCGTAAATCTCGACTTGCGCATTGCCCCCTCCATCGAGGGGCCAGTCTGTCACATAATCCGTGGTCCGAAATTCCGGGAGCAGGCCACGTATGCAAAGCCAAATTGATGATATGCGTGATTCCAAGCATGTGGAGTTTGCCGAGCTGTTCCTCGTTCGGTTGACCAGATGTGGTCACTCGATCGTCGAGGCGAAGCCAGGCAAGGATGTCGGTTGGGTCAGACATAGGAAACCCCTGCATAATCGGGTGCTAACGCGAGCTATTTCCTCGCTTGAGTATACACGGCAGCAAAGCCGTTCGTTAGAAGTCCATAATGTCACAGCCAGTGACTTAGGGTGGCGGAGGGAGTGTCATAGCTGTATGATGCGATTCAAACAACTTAGCGCAAAACCGAAGCACCGTCCCCTAGTCCGTCCCCTTCTAAGACCGCGCGAGACAGCGTTCCGTGCAACACGGTCAATTATACAAGGGGAGATGTGCCGGCCTACTCCGTCCCGCCTGATGCTGCGCAGCAGCCACTACGTCTCGAATCGCCAAAGTGACCTCAACATACGGTCAGAACGCGACCAGAAGACGACCACCATACGATCAGATCGCGACCACGTGACGGTCAGTGTGCGACCAGAAGACGACCAGTAGTGGACACCTTCTGGAGCGCGGTATCTGATTCCATACCATTGCATCCTACGGATGCAGATTTGGGCACTGATCTACCGATCCGAAGATGCAAGGACGGTGCTAGGCCATGCCCACGCCATGCAAGATAATCGTCGCCCCGTCTGTCATGTGCAACACAGCGCTTCCGCCCTGATCGACCGCACTGGCAATTCCACCGCTCACATGATCGGTCCCGTGGCGATACCCGTACACGTTCAGCGTGCCGCCGTTCGCCGCGTAGGTGTCTGCACCGCCTGACCCGCCGTAGACCTGCGCAAGCCCGGCGCTAAAGATGCTGGCGACGCCAGTCCCGGTATCAACGATGGAGTTCGCTGAGAGCGTCACTGCATCTGTGCCTGAGCCGAGAAAGAAGTAGTTCGTCCCCACGCCGTTGCCGCCGGTCAGCGTCTCGTTGCCCTTTCCCGCGACGAAATAGTCGCCGCCGTTCGTGCCGCCGGTCAGGTGGTCGCCATTGCCGCCAGCGTCGAGCACGGTGCCCTGCCCCGAGTTGCTGCCCGTGATGACGTTGTCGCCGCCCATGCCGCCCTCAAACCATCCGCCGCCGGCCGCTGCGCTGATCGTGTCCGAGCCGGTGCTGCCGATCACGTCCGCGTAGCCGGTGCCGCCTTGGAAGTCCGTCCCGCCGGCCGTGAAAACGGTCTGGTTTTGCGCCGACCCGCCGATCGTGGAAGGCCCGGTCAAGACGAACGTGCCGCCGCCCGCATCCCATGTGAGACCCCCAGCGCCACCGAATACCGTCGTGGAGCCCGCATCACCAGTGACGCTTGTTGTGTTTCCGCCAAGTACCAACTCGCTGCCGCCGCCGTCCAGCGCGACGTTCAAGGTGCCGCCCTGTGCAGCGGCCGAGATCAGGATGTTGTGGTCGCCTTGGAGCGTAACCGTCTCGCCCTGGGACTGGGCCGTGACGATGTTTGCCGTGCCCTGCACCTCAAACTGGCGAGCCACGTCCGTAACCCGGTTGCTGCTGCCATAGACAGTCTCGATCGCGTTCGGATCGGCTGCAAAGGACCCGCCTGTCTGGACGCGGCCGAGCGCGTAAACGCTGCCAGACGGGTCTGAGAAGGTCTCCGAGTAGAGCAAATTGCCCGCGAGGTCCGTGACCGCCGCAGTCTCCTGCCCAACGCCGCTATAGCTGAACGTGTAGCCGTTGGTCGCCGTCGTCATCGTGCCGCCGGTCAGCAAGCCGGCCGCGTTCTCCTGGACCGTGACGCCCGTGACCTTGGTGTAGTCAATCCCGAGGAAGTTCTTTGATCCGACGTTCGCGTAGCTCTGCCAGTAGGTCGAAAGGAACGTCCCGCCGTCGATCGGGCTATTCCAGACGCTGCTTGCCAGAAAGCTCTTCGCCTGCCCTGGATCGCTGATCGTCTGGAGAAGCCGGAGTTCGTCGGTGTCCTTCTGGTAAGAGCCTGCCGGGTTGAACAGCGCGAGGCCGTTCGCCATCGTCGAAGGGACGGGGTTGCTGGCAAGCGTGCTGTCGATCTGCTTCTTGATCGCCGCTGAGTCGTAGCCGGACGTCCCCTCGCTGGCGAACTCGGTCATCGTCGCCTGCTCGACCGAGAAGTGCGAGAACAGCCCCTGATTGTAGAGCGGCGAGAGATTGGCGTCGAACCAGTGGCCGAGTTCGTATCCGATGGTGCTGGCGAACGCAGAGGCCGAGGTGACCGGGTCGTAGGATCCCGTCAGGCTACCGCCTGCGTAGGGGAGCTTCGTGTCGTCATAGGTGACTTCGTTCGAGATGTTCACCCTGTCCGAGTGGTAGAAGCTGTCCGCCGCCTCGCCGCTGTTCGTCTGGAGAGCCACGAGCGCTTGGCCGCCAGACTGATCCGGGGTGGCGTCGAGCGTCTGGATCTCAGTCACCAACGTTGGCGACCTGTTGATTTCATTGACAACGTCGGAGAGGAACGTCGGGTTGTCCGCGTCTAGCTGGGCAGCGACGCCGGAGAAGAATGGGTCATTTACGGTGATCGACATGCGGCGCTTCCCCTTGGTGTCGGCCTATTGGCCTGTTCCCTTGAGGATGCTCTAGCTTCTTTCTTCATGCTGCGAAATAAGGATTGGTCTAGTTTTGTGTACTGGGTCTCTCGTCTCCGGTCTGACACCCCCTTCCCCTCCCGCATCGCGCTTCGGTCCCCCTTTTGAGGGCCAGCAACGGCAAGACTGGCCCTTCTGATTAACGCATCAAAGGGATGCAATCGTCGTTTCGCCACGTCTCACTTCCGTTTCCGCCCGTTGAGCGTTTCGGTGCGGTTGGTGGCTTCAGTGGTTTTGCCAGACACAGGCATTCTACGAATGCAGGCTCTTGCACCCGTAGGGTGCCTTTGTCTGGCAAAACTCCCGAACGTCCTACAGAGGTAAAACTCGGGTCGACATGGCGACAAAGCCGCGACAATCTTACGCCCGGCCCGCGACAATCTCGCGACAAGTCCCGCGACAATTGGCGCGACGATGACGGGTCGTGCCCGCATGAAGAAGAAGCTTGAGATCAGCGCTCTGCTGCCGGTGACGACGAAGGCGGCGACGCGGTCCCCCCTCCCGCACCTCGGCGCGCCGCCGCCTCACCTGTGGACGTGTAAGAGTGTAGGCAGGAGTTCCAGATGCTTGAGAACGTCGACCAGCACGAGGCCACTATCGATCCCGATGGCCGCGTTACCATACCAAAGGCGCTGCTGGAGCGGTGGGGATGGGTGCCAGGAACAAAGCTGCTTGTCGAGGAGACCGACGACGGCGTGCTGGTGACGACGGGATAGGGCAGGGCTTCGAGGTAACATGCTCTCGCTGGATCTATGAAAGGGCCAAGTACTTGAGCGACTTAATAGAACAGGAAGAGCTTCCCGAGGGCTTCAGGCTGAAGCGGTCTGACGGTCAAATCTTTATGCTCCTCTACAAGCCCGGTGGTAGTGCCGTGCTGTATGCCGGCTCAGATCACACTCGCCCTCCTCTGATTGGGCTTGTTGAACTCAGCGTCGATATTTCAGACAAGCTAGCAGCCGCACGACCTCACGTGCTGGCCTATCCTGATCGGCCGAAGCCGTAGTCCGTCCTTCCGTTCTCTTTTTGTTCTTGCTACTCGGGGAGAATGCACCCGCCGCAGTTTCTCATGGCTCAAAAACTCTCCGACTGGCCTGAGTGCCGCCTGGAGCTGCACTGCCCATGCCGCGGCGTCGTTCTTTATCCGCTGCGGCTGATGGCGGAGCAGAGCGGGAACCGGACGTTCGACGCCGTGCTTGGAGGGCTCCGCTGCGGAGGTTGCGGCAAGAAGCCGGCGCCCGTGTTCCTGTGCGCTGGCGGCTCGCGGACGCACAACGGCGGAGCACCACCGGACTGGGCCATCGAGCTCGTGCCGGCGCCCCGCTAGTTCTGAAACGGGTTACCGCCAGCGACTGTCTGGCCGCCGAGGTCGCCGTAGCCCTTCACCGTCGAGCAAGTCCGGAAATCGTTCAGCGCCCGTGTGCTGCCGTTCAAAGAGACAGTGATGGGCTTGGCTTTGCCGACCAAGATCTTAGCAAACGGTGCCTTATCCATGGCGTCCAACAAGTCAGCGAGGTCGGTCGCTTGAACTTCACCTGCCAGTGTCGTGCCGGAAAGCGCGCTCATTGGAAACGTCTTAGTCTCAGAACCAATCTTGAACGTTACGTCGCCATGAACGTCGGCGCTCATGGACCATGCATCGTCCGTAATCCGGATTTCTAGTCCTTGCGGTGAAGCCCGGAAACCAAGAGTTGGAGGTGTCGCGCCAACACAGATCCTGTTTCCGGCCTCATCGGTCGAAATCACAGATACCCAGTGACCGCTAATCACGGAAATTATCGTGTTGGGATCGTCCGCTACGGCTTGGGCAGACCAAAGCAGCGATCCGAAAGCGAGAACCCAGGCACGCATATGACGCTCCCTTATGACGGAAGCGTAACAGGACCACATTAATGCGATACTCACGAGGGCGTGATGTCGAGGGTGGATTGTTGCAGGTTTGCTATGCCTTCGGCTCTATGATGCGAATGTCGAGCGAGAGCCGAAGGCGATCCGTGGTGACATTTGAGAGCCCGCTATGCGGGGTCCAGGGGTTCAGCATCAGCAGATCGCCCGGCTCGAAGTCGCTCCGCCGCCATCGGTCAGTGGGCAGTGTGGCAGGATCAATCCCCGCGTTGTGGTCCAGTCCAGGACGATGGAGGTTGCGCTTCTGCGCCATGCACTCGGCCAGAGCGATGCCGCCAACGTCCGCGTCGATCGGCGCAACGGGCACCCATAAGATGCGCACAGGGTAGGGCATGTAGGGGCCGTCTTGATGGACGCTGGACAGGCGGCACGCGGCATCATGCCTCGGCGCCACTGCCCGATAGTCCAGGCCGCCGCACCATTCGGCCGGCTTCCCGAGCAGCGATGCCAGAAGCGCGTTGACGGAAGGGTCGGCCGCGAAGTCCCGCCACGGTGCACCAGGTCCGACACTGTCGAGCGCGAAAGCGTCGACCGGCTTGCCGTTCCAAGAGACAAACCCATCCATGGCTGCGGCTGGATCGTCCAGGGCGCCGATCCGGGCGAGCTCGTCGACGTAGTGCTTGCGGAGGCGCGCTATGGCCCCGACGTCCAGGACGTTCCGGAAGAATAGATATCCGGCGTCCCGGAAGATACCGTCCAGAGCCTCCACATTCCCGATTAGGTGGTTGTGCGTCTGAAAGGCCGGCATCTCCTCGATGGAAGGCACTCGGCTGCCGGCAGGCGCGGCAGGGGCAACGGGCACTGCCAGCAGGGCAGGGGGGGCGCCCGCGGCGCCTGAAACCATGACGGTTGGGGGGTCCTTGGCTCGATCTTCGACCATCTTGCGAAGCTCGGCCTCGATCCGCCGCAGCACGGGTGCCCACTCACCTTGCAACGTCTGCCGATAAACTCGGACTGAGATGTAGAACGGCGACGTCTCCTGCCCCTCTCCGTAGCGCCAGTCTGAGTCATATCGATCCATCAGCAGCGTCGGCTTGCCCAACGCGCCGGCCAGATTTGCGACCGATGTGTCCACGCTCACGACCAGGTCAAGCGCCTCGATCAGGGCTGCCGTATCGCCGAAGTCGAGGAGATCGTCGCTCCAGTCGATGAGGTCGAAATCGGGCGGGGGGAGGACGCCTCCCTTCTGCAGGCTGACGAAGGCGATGCCGGGCAATTCCACGACCGGCCGTAGCAGCTCGGGGTCGACCGACCGCTTGGCGTCCATAGCTGCGAGAGCAGGATCGTGTGGCCGCCCGGCGCCCGCCCAGCACAAGCCGACACGCAGCCGGCAGCCGGGATCAGCAGCATCGAGCCGCCCTCTCCACGTCTCCACCTCAACCGCAGGGGCGGTGAGGTAGCCTTCCGGCCGGGGGATAGCCGTTACCACCGTTCCAAGCGCCAGCGGCAAGCCGAACGTCGGAACGTACATGTCGAAGGGCGGCGGCGGCACGTCGGTTGAGATCACGCGCACGGCTGGAAGCTGGCGCAGGAGCCGCACGAGCGATCGGTCGACTTGGAAGACAACACGCCATCCGCGTTCCGCTGCCTCCGGTGCCCATCGGGCCGCCAACAGCGTGTCGCCTAGCGCCAGCTCCGGATAGATCAGCAATGTCTGGCCCGGCTCCGGGGTCTCCCCTCGCCATTCGGGCACACCATCGTAGGTGCGGTAAGCGCCGAGCGCAGCCCCTTTCGTGCGGCGATGCCACGTGAACTCGTGCCATGCGTCGGTAAAAATCCCACGAGAGAGCAATGCCAGGCTCAGCCGGTAGTGCGCGGCGGCATTGTCTGGCCTAATCTCGATCGCCCTGCGATAGCTTGCTATCGCCTCGTCGTTCCTCCGTAGGTTCTGGAGGCAAGCGGCTAAGTTGACGTGAGCGTCGAAGTCATCGGGGCGGAGCTCAGCAGCCTTCGTGTGCCACTCAACAGCTTCCGCGATACGGCCAGTTTGAGCAATAACATTGCCCAACAGCACGTAAGCCATCGGCAATCGCGGCCGCAATGCGATCGCCCTGCGCGCCAATTCCTCGGCCTCTGGCTCGCGGTTCTTACACTTTCCGGCAAGCAACAGGCTGAGATTGAACAAACTGCTGTAGTCCGTCGACAAAGCGAGCGCGGCCCGATACTCGGCCTCCGCTTCGTCGATCCTGTCGAGAGCCGAAAGGACATGGCCCAGCGTCAAACGAGAGGTCGGTTCATTTGGAGCGACGCTCCGCGCTCTCTCGCTGAGCCCGAGAGCCTCGTCGAACTTCTCGGCACTTATCAGGACAGCCGCGAGACTGAGCGCCGCCGTGATAGAGTCCGGGGCGACGGTCAAAGCCTGACGGGCGTGAGCCTCGGCCTCGACATAATCCCTGGTGCAGCGTAGAGCCTCGGCAAGATTGACGAACCCCTCGACTGCATTCGGATCAAGCTCGATTGAGCGTCGTGCAGCTTCGGCGGCCTCGCCATAGCGCCCGAGTTCCCTCAAGGCCAGACTTCGATTGGCGTGATAGACAGCCGTGTCCGGCGCGCGTGCTATCGCTCGCTCGATGAGCGTGTGGCCTTCCTCTAACTCGCCTCGTCCGACATGGATTATGCCGAGAAGGTGGTTGGTGTCGGGATGCAGCGGCAGGCGGAGGAGCAGGTTGCGATACCCCAGCTCCGCCCTGTCGGTGTCGCCGGCTTGGTGTAGTGCAAGGCTGGCCTCGAAGATTCGCCAGAACTCTTGCGGCGTCGCGGGGATCGGGAAGGCATCGCTCATGGTGGTAGCGATCGACCCGAAGGGCGGCATTGCCCTGGCCCGTTCGCGGGACCGCGCACGGCGTTGCGCTCGGTTCTGCCTCATCTCAATGCGTGTGCTTCTACGTGTGGCTCAGTCATTGCGCGGCGTCGATCTTCTCGCGAATCTGTCCCGCACTCATGACCGCGAGGTCTTCGCGAGTGATTGAGAGTGCACCGCGAAGGAAGCAAGCCGCCTCATCCGTCAACCTGTGCCTGTCGCGTGAAACGCTTTCAGAGCGCTCCCGCTCCTCTCTCGATCGGACAACATGGACGGCGCTTCCCATATGTTGGAGCTTGCCGAACCGATGGGAGAACTCCGCGTGATATTCATGAAGGAGCTTCTTCATTATGCCGGAGCTCTTATGATACGCCTCCGCCTGTCGATAGAGTCGGTCGACCAGGTGGCGCCCCGAAAGAACTGCTGGCGGGTCTTTTAGCGGCGGTGTGTAAGGGATGCGGGCGTTCGGGTCTCCCCGAAATACTTCGATAGAAGCGCCGCGCTCGCGCAGGCTTTCGATCTCGGCTGGATCTTCGACCAACTGGCCCGCTACCCAGGAGTGGAGCACTCCCTCATCGTCGTAAAAGGCAAATGGCGCAACGAATTTGATCGCCACGGTCTTCGAGCGGGTCATCAGACGTATCCCGTCTTAAACAGCTTTTGGACTTCACCCCATTCACCGGCCGTCAGCTCAGTGGCTTTTCGGCCATTCATAAGCCCGCGTATCGCTTCCCAATTGGGCTCCGGCAAGCGTCTCTGGTCGAGCACGGAGACAGCGGCTCTGAACTCTTTATCGCTCATCTCTCGAACGCGCTTGCGCTGCTGTTCAAGCTCTGCCACGGCCTCTTCGTCTTTGGTCATTTGGAGTTCCTAATAGATATCAATCGCGAGTGCCACGGTGCCGGAGGCGGCAACGCACCAGGTGGCGCTTTCAGGAAAGTCACGTCTGAACTCTTCCGAGTGCCCCGGCGGTATCTCGTAGGAGCCAGCGGCGTTTGGTGCCGGATCGTGCCCGGCTCGCGTGCACCAAGCGGAAGTCCCGTCGCCGCTGCTGTTCACGATTCTGAACTCATGAAGCGCCGCAGCCTCGCTGGCGGTGCGCTCAATCGTAACCGGCCGTGGTTCCGTGGTTAAGGTCACGCCGTAGTGCTCGGCCGAGATCGGCGGTGGCGCCGCCGCTGAAACGGCCAAGGCTGCAAGCAACAGCGGGATTCTCGTGACCCGTTTCATGCTTGCCGCTCACGGGGAGACTTGCCCCAGGCCGGATCAAGGCCGAACGGCGCCAACAAGTGCTGGCGACTGCTGATCCAAGAATTCATGTCGGACAAAGCGACCCAAGAGGCAGCCCGAAAAATCCTGACGGTCGGCCCTTGTCCCTGATCGATCATCTCCCGGAAATCGCGGAAGGGAATGCCCGCCATCTCGGCAGCCTCATGCAGTCTCATCCGGCTGGCGGCGAAGAACTCGGCAACGTCCATGATCTCTGGAGCGGGTTTCGGTCCGGTGCTCATGGGCATCATCGTCCTAGTAGGCCAGCGCCGGAAAGGGAGCTACCCGCGCGGCGCAAGCCAGGAGGTGGGGAAGTCTCAAACTATGCATGGACCACCGGGGACGGAAGGGATGCGGCTGACGTGGCCAGAGAGGCGTTCGCCAAGGCCCGGTTGACGAGCGAGCCCGCCTGCACGGATGACGAAAGCACCTCGCTATACCCGACAGCACTCGACAGGGACGCGGGATCAGCAAACAAGTCTCCGGGATTGGCCGCCGACTGCAAGCCGGTCAGCGCGTCGCTGGATTGCCCGATAGACGCCATAAGCGAATTGCCGGCGCCCTGGAGGTTGACGATCATCGTCGCGGCTGAGCTTGGGATGGCAGCGAAGTTCGTGGTCGCCTGAGAGACGAAAGCCGCGCCCTGGAGGTAGGTCGAGGCCGTCGCAAGAGGGCCGCCAAGCCCTACCAGCGTCGCGAGGGGCTGCGCCTGCGCGAAGTCCGTCTGCACTTGCGAGATGGCGCCCGTGGCGTAGCTGGCGGCGTCGGCGATGGTGTTTGTTATGGAGGTGATGGCAGCGGCCGTGTCCGCACCGACGAGAGCACTGAGGCTCGAACTGTTCGTGAAACCGACTGCGACTTGGCTCGGCAGGATCTCCAACTCGACTTGATATCGGACGACGGCGCCCTTCTGCTCCAGACCATACGAATACCGGTGGACGACGACTGTCGCGGCTATCTGCCCGAGAGAGAACGGCACGGCCGCGCCCGCGTCCCGCATCTGCGCCAGCAGGAGCGCCCTTGCCTGCGCGGAGGGGCCGACGAACATGCCGGCAAGGATGAGGCTTCCCGGATTTGGCCCGAGACATTGTATTGATCGGTTGCCGCCTGGCAGCGTGACGATCGAGAGACTCTGCTCGCCCTCAACACGCAGAAAACTGGGAACTTCGCTTCCAGTTAAGACGACGTTGCCGATGGAGACGGGCGCCGACTGGCCGGCAAAGCCGAGCGAGCTGATCGCCGCGACCGTGTTCAGTGCACCGCTCATGCCGGGGTCTTCACTTCAGATCCTAACCCTCGGGATATTGGTGAATTGGGTTGGCGTCGGCAGGTTCTCGGCGTACCAAACGGCTAGCGCAGCGGCCATTACGAGGTCGTCGTGGTCGCGCTCACGTTCCGCCTCAAATGCCTCAGTGCCTGAAGCCCTGATCTTGACGGAGAAGGCGCCTAACTCGTGCTTGAACTGCTGCGAAGCCGATGCGTCATCCGCTACGTCCAGCCTGTCTTGCGTCAAAACGGCTTCGAGCGACGATGCGAGGACCGACTTGGGCACGTTGATCGTCCGGGCGTCCACATGAGTGACGGTCGTCCCGCCTGTGATCGTCACGCCGATCGGCCGCAGTCCGATGTGCCTGAGCCCGTCGACGACAGGACCGCCGACACCGGTTTGATCGCAGATCAACGAGTTCTTTGCGCCGGCCCGCTTCGGTAGCTGGTCCATTATTCCCTTCACCGAAGAGTAAATCTCCGGATATGAGAGACCCAACTCGTAGCGGTGAAGGTTCACAAGGCTGTGGCGAAAGATTCGTTCGCGGCGAACTGCGACTGCTTCTGGTTGAAACTTGGTCCTCTGGTAGAAAACGTTCTCGCAAGCAAGAACTTCGTTGACTACGAGGGCAGTATGATCGCGCAGCTTGCCGATATCGAGGCCGACTATGAAGCAGTGCGGCACACCACCTTCAATGCGCCGGAAGTCCTCTACGGGAGTGTCGTCGTGAAAGCGGTTGGGCAGGTCAAAACGGGACATTAGAACGCAAGCTCCAGGATGGGTGGGTTGCGATGGAAAGCCCTCGCAACGTCTTCCTCGCTAAAGAAGCCTTCCACATTATCGGCCCACGCGCATTCATATTCTCTCGCGAACAGCCACCGGCCTTTCTCTGCTCTTTCTTCTGCCAAAAAGGCAGGCGTGATGCGATTTACCTCGTAGGCTGTCACCCGCTCGCGATGCCAAGCCGGGCCGCCCTGAGTCCATATCTGATGGAAATGTCCCCGACGCCCAAGCGGTGTGCTCATCAAGATAAGCTGGCCGCCATTCTTGGACGTGGCCAGCATCGGTCGGTAGGCGTCGTGCAGCTCGTCGTCGACTCGGCTGGCCTCATCTTCGATAATCAGGTCTGGCGCAGAGTAACCGAGAATGTTGTCCGGGTTCGATCCGGGCAGGGACACCATTCGGCTGCCATTCGGGAACTCCAACTCGGTCGTGCTGTCAGTGACCAGGTATTGTCTTTCGGTTCCGAGCTTATTCAGGTGAGAGGCAACCTTTTTAAGCACTTCTTTGCTTTGGCGCTGAGACTTGCTGAACATCAGGATCAGGCTTCCCGGCTTGTATTTCGCCGTATGAAGCGCCTTTACCGCGACGGTTGATGTCTTGCCCGCTTGTCGCGAGCACAAGAGGATGATGCGCGTGTGCGTGGATGCGAGGACCCGGCCCTGCCAGTCATCCGGAATGAACCGCAGCCGCTCCCGAGCGAACAGGACGGGGTCAAGAGCGTAGGCAAGCTCTTTCCGGAAGTCGGGACCGTCCTGCATCAGTTGACGGCCTCAGAAAGGAATCCGACGACGGCCTCCCGGGCCTGAGGAAAGGCCGAAAGCGCCTCGACGATGCCGGTCTGGATGGTGAGCCACCGAACGTCGGCAAAGACGTTGACGGTGGTTGCCGTTTTCATCTTGCCGCTCAGTTCCCCCCGAAGCCGGAGGCAGTCCAGGGCGACTTTGATGGCCTTGAGCGCCGTATCGTGGTTGTGGGTGCCCTCTGCGCTGGTCAGGATCTGGACGGCGCGCCTTTCGTAGTCCTCGGCCACTTCGAGGAGATCGCCGCCTCTCTCAAGCTCCGACTTTGTGTGGCGCTCGGCCTCGGCCGCTTGGATGAGCTTCGAGAGGTGGAGAAGCCGATGACGTGAAACCGAACGAGGATTGAGACCGTGAATGCGGGCGATTTCGGCAGCCGACGCGTCCGGGATCACGAGGAGGCGGTCGATCTCGTTGCGGTTGGGCGAAACGCATACCGAACAGGGGCGACCTGTCTTATTTCCTCTACGCGCTCGACGAGATGACACCGGCATTGCCACGGAATAGCATAAAGGGCACGTTTTTGCACCTTATTATTGCAGTCACGGTCGTCTATGCATTTGGGTGACTTGTGTTGCACGACGTTTCAGGGCGTTTCGAGACGGCTTGCAGTAACCGGACAATGCGACTTAAGCCAGATTTTAGCCCTTGACCTTCCGATGAGCATGGCGTTACATACCTGACAACGAGCGTTGCGAGGACTGTGACATGGCAAACGGCCGGTTCATCGCCTACTACCGAGTGAGCACAGCCAAACAAGGCCGCAGCGGGTTAGGCTTGGAAGCGCAGCGCGAAGCCGTTTCCAGATATCTCAACGGCGGTGCATGGACGTTGATCGCGGAGTTCACTGAGGTCGAGAGCGGAAGGAAGAACGAGCGCCCTCAGCTCGCCGCAGCTATCGAGCGCTGCAAACGGACTGGCAGTAAGCTAGTCATCGCGAAACTGGACAGGCTCGCAAGAAATGTTGCCTTCATCGCGACACTCATGGAGTCCGGAGTTCCCTTCGTCGCTGTAGACCGTCCAGACGCAAAGCCGTTTGAGCTCCACATCCATGCTGCATTGGCTGAAGAAGAAGCCCGTGCGATCTCCGCCAGGACCGTGGCGGCTCTTGCTGCCGCCAAGGCCCGTGGAACGGTCCTTGGCGGCGTCAGAAAGAATCATAGGCCCGTAGACAGCAGGTTGGGCGCAGCGGCGGCGCACGCCAGTGCGATCGCTTTTGCCAGGGGCGTGCTACCGACGATCGTGGCGCTTCAGGAAGAAGGCAGATCTCTGCGTCAAGTCGCGGCTGCCCTGAACGAAGGAGCAGTCCAGACACGCGCAGGCGGCACCTGGAGCGCGACGCAGGTCTCTCGCGTCCTCGCCGCTTCCCAAGCCTGAGCCGCCGGGAACCGTCGGCCGCGCATCCGGTTTTAACTCATTGAACAGGGCGGGTGCCTGCCCGACAAGTGCTTGTAAGCGCGCATGAAATGACGGGCCGCGCGTCGCACGCCTTTCGTCCCTGCGTTTTTTTTCAGCGACAACATTAAACAAGCTGCCGGGGGTCTCCCTTCCCCGCCGGCCGCACCCGTGCGCGCGCTGCTTCCACTTCACCACCGATCGGGAAAGCGGGACAACCACCAAGGTCCAGACCGGAGAGAAGCCTTGCGGGTGCGTGCGCCGACCCCAGGTCGGGCAACGCACCCCCTACGTAGTAGGGGGACACTCTCTGGGGGGTAGCTTGGAGGACCCTGGAGCGCTTTTTACTGCGACCTTGGAGGACCCAGGAGGAACACCTTCGACCGACCTTGGAGGGAACCTTGGAGGTCATTCCGCCGGGCTTTCGGCGGGTGCTCTGAGCACGATGTGGCGGGTCTTGTCTGAGGGCGCGCCATATTGCTCAACGCAGATTCGACCGTCCGCGAACAGGCGGTTCATCGCCATCTCGAAATCGCGCTTATTGAACGACCGGCGATCCGGATGCTGCGTGAATAGCCTGGGAGCGTAGTTGGCGGAATTGCGGCTTTCGGAGACGTGCCGTCCCATCGGTCCGAATTTGCTCAGTAGCTCAAGAAAGGTAACTTCGGCGCTTGCCTTTTCGATCAATGCCACGGCCCCGAAACTCTCCTGCTGTTCTGCTACCAAGACGCCGTCCGACCAGCGCAGCTTGATTTCGTCCCCGCGCCGGCTGTAGTTCGCCTTCTTCTTCATGAGGATGCGAGCGTTTTCATCTAATGGGCCGCCCTCCTCAGCCCTGGGGGTGATGAGCGCCCAACGCGACCGGGCGGCGCCGTTCCAGCCGGTCGAGCCACCGTCCAGGTCGCCACTGCTGATACCGGACCGGCTGGGATGTGCATTCAGCAACACGGCCGCGTTCAGGTCACGCGCCAAGCTGCCGAGGCCGGTCTTGAGGAAGAGGCTTACCTGCTGGCGTACGTTCTCGTTTCCGCCAAATAGATCGGCCGCCACGTCGAGCACAACGAGGCCGGGGCAGAACTTCTCAGCCTGATCGCGAAAGTCGTGGAACCGCTCGGTGAATACCGGCGTGCCGTCCGGTTCAAAGCGGATCAGCGTGTTGTCGTCGCCGACCGGGCATGACCAACGCATGTCCTCTAGGTCGCGGAAATGGATGCCGTAGGATCGATTAATGGCCTCCTGCCGGCGATGCATCTCGTCTGCGTCATCCTCGCAAAACAGACCGATGGCTCGGCATTGATTGACAATTAGACCGAGCCACCGGTGCCCCGTGGCAGCCGACGTCATGAGTTGCTGCGCGATTAGCGTCTTACCTTCACCTCCCTGCGCGTAGTTGAGCGTGACAGTGCGCAGCGGCATCCATCCTGGGACGATCCACGCCCGCTCCGGAACCGGAACGCCCTGGAGCAGCGACGGTGAGGTAAATGGCAGTGGGACGTATGTTGGCTTCGGATGCTCGCCAAGCGGCTCAATGCGGAATGCCGCAGGCATGCTATCCATTTCCCCGGTCCCAGACGAGTTGGTGGTTGAAGTCGCCGGGGCCGTTTGGCCGAGCGATCCGCACCTGTCGTCCCTCATCCATCCAGCGCCGCGCTGCGGCCTGTGCAGCGCGTTCGCCGGGGTCATCTTTGTCGGCGGCGATGATTATGTCCCGTGCGACCGCCGGCAGCTCCATCGCATGATGCAAATTGCCGCACGAGATTGATGCCCACGCGGGTGCGCCAATCATGAGACTGGCGCTAGCCGCGGTCTCTATGCCCTCGGCGATGATGAGTGGCTGGCCCGGCAGGACTGGATGCAAGCGGATAGCACCCGTCCAGATGGGACCGAGAGATGCCTTTGCCGGCTCGACGGTGGCCTTCCTCGCTGTGACGCGGTCCAGATATGTCCTGTGGACCGCAATCGGGACGCCCTCGACGTTCGACACGACGGCGATCATCGCCGGTAGGGTTCCGCCCTGCGGATGGGAGCAATCGTCTCGGTATCGGAGCGCTGGCGACGTCGCTAAACCAGCAAGGCATCGAGCAGATAGGTATTTGTCGGCCAACGTCCCGGAGGCGCCGATGGAGCCGAGCCAGAGCTTACCTGCGGCCTCCTGCTTGCGCGCCTGTGCTTCCGCCGCCGATTTCGGGTCCTTCCGTACCGGGGGACTCCAGGCGCCGGCTGTGACACGGTTCAGGGCGTTGGCGAGGCCGTCCCGGTCTTGACAGGAAGAACACCATGCCAGAGCGCGGCCACTGTTGCCGGACCGTACACTGAACGACGCTGCATACCCACAGGACGGGCACGATCCGCGCCAGTCGCGCCTGCATTTTCTCAGGCCGAGGCGGGTGGCAAGTTCCGGAGCGCTGATCATGCCGCGCCATCCTGCACCGAGAGGCGGCCCGGGAGCCGATGGCCACCCATTACGCGGAGCATGGCCGGTGGCCCGCATCGTGGGTCAGCAGTTTTTCACACATGGTCGGACCTCTAGAACTTGTCCGGCCGGTTCAGGTGCGCTATTTCAAGGGAGCCCTGCCAAGGTGCCCCAAAGACTGAATGTAAGCGCAGCCCGCCCCGGCAACGGGGCGGGTTTTCTATGCGACGCGCTTCGGGTAAAGCGTTGGCAGGCTATTCAGATATTGTTCATGCGAATCAACTTCGATGAGAGTCGTCCGACCGCGTTTGACGGCACGGTACAGACCGAGTTGCAACTCCCGGTAAACTGTACTGCGTGACAATTTTGCACGCTCACAGACCTCTGGAATTGTCCTGTATCGGGGACGGGCGGGATCATTCATGCCGGCTGCCTCGGAAAGGTTGTTAACCTCTCGGCCTCTGAGCCATCGGACCCAGCCTGTGCCGCGTCATCTGACCAACGGCAGCCGTCTTGTAGCTCTGAGCTCGCCTTGTAGGCATCAGCCTAAGGGAAAGCCAGAACGACCATGACTCTCATACGTCATGGAACGGCATTAAACAAGTCTGGACTTGCGGTTTTCGAGAAGACCGTGAGACGGAAGCGAGTTCCTCAGATACGAGAGACGTCGCTTGTTGATATGTGCGGTGCGGTTATGGAATCGCGGCTGTCCGGTTGGCTAGAGTCCACTGCGGACATTGCTTCATCGCTGCGCCTTTATGGATGGGGTGTTTTGTGCGCGACCTCATGCTGGGTCCCGACAAGCCTTTTCAGGCTTTGATAAACGACCATGTCCCTGCCGCAAATCTCCACAGTGTCGAACATCCTTTCGCGTTTCATTACGTAGAACTTGCTGCTCTTGCAGCCGAGCAACCGCATGGCCTCGGGCTGAGACACGAGAAGCGGGTCTAGGGATGGCGTCAGCTTTTCCATTTATCGTCCTTTCTCTTATTCCGGATGCCGATGCAAACTTATTAGACGAGCCAGGGTGCGGCTTGCAACAGAAAAGCGATAGGATCCGACAGGAACGGATCCTATCCAAACTCTTTTTTGCGAGATGGCGTTTTGCCACTCACGGCTTCAACCGCGACGGTTGTAAGCCAATACTCTGGGTCAGATGCGGCTCCCCGCCATATTACTTGTGTTCAGATAGGATGCTTTCGTTGTGCAGTATAGTCATCTGCCATCGCTGATGATGTCGCGAAGCAAAGAGCCGATAACGGCCCATTGTCCAAAGTCTACGATCGGTAAGCGATCTACGTGGCTTTGAAGTACAATCGCTTTATTTCTGATATCTCGTTTGGTCCTGGCGCGAACATGAGCGGCCTGATCCATAACGTGGTCCAGCTCAGCCAGTCTGTCCGGGCAATACCTTGCTGCTATGGATCGCAAGGCGAGGTTGCGCAGTTCTGCGGCGTTGGCGGTCTCTCTCATGTCGTTAATCCCCCCGCTGCTGCGGTCAATGCCTTGAGCACGAGACGCTGTTTGTCCGATGCCATTTTACAAAAATCTTTTTCACGTTGCTCGGGGCTTTGCGCGTAGGCGCCAGAGACTTCGTCGATGAAAGCGGCGCGTGCTGCGGCGATAACAGCGAGCCGGCCCGAGTGAGTGAGAGGCATCGGCGCGTCGACGATGGCGGCCAATGCGGTCAACCACTTTGAACTGATCTCATCAGTGACATCGTCGTCGCTGGCAGAGTTGCGATTGTCTGCCTCCTGCTCGGCATACATCTTGGCAAATGTCGCACAGGCTGTGAGAACGGCGGCGTCTTCAACCGAAGCGGTTGATGACGTGCCTGCGGGCGGCATGTCCGACTTTCGAATCGAGACAGTGCGATCGCGGCCCATCCTGTCGCGCCTGCTGCGGCAAGGGCCTCGCGGCGGGTCCGGGCGATCATGCGCGCGCTCCCTCAGCCAGTTCTCGAATGAGAGAACCAGACACAGTGAAATCCGCATCGTACTCAAGCGGACTGCAAGCTCGCGCCTTCGCCCTTGCTCCGGCCAAGGACCGGGCCGGTATGTTGCGGATGGTGGCGAGCAAACCTTCAGTCTTCGCGGCGATGGCGTCTTGCTCGGCGTCCGGGAGGTCGGTCCCTGGATGGAGGCGGGACCAAGCCGTAAACCTCGCTTGGGCCTCCGCTTGGTGGTTCAGGTAGTGGGCACACGCTGCCAAGAGGTCAGCATCTGCCCGCCGTCGCCGAGACGGTGTATCACTCTGATTAGCCATGCCGAATACTCCTCGGTTGTGGTTAGGCCGGGCTGGGTGGTGCAAACACCTTGCTCGGCCGCAGACAATCTCATACAAAGTAGGAGGTGCCGTCAACAGATTTGTATGAGATTGTATGAGATGGTGAAGACAGCGGCCTTGGCATTCCGAGTTCAGGCCGAGGTCAAGGTCGCGCTAGAAAGAGCTGCCGCCGCCGACGGGCGCTCGGTGTCGAACCTGACGGACCGAATCCTGCGTGAGTGGCTAGCTGGCCGGGGTTATTTGCGAGCCGAGGAGTCTTCGACATGAATACGTGTCGAGATTGCTCCAAACGTCGGTGAATCGGACTTACGCAGTTGCATCGCCTTCCAAGCGGCTGAAAGGATATGATGAAGCGCGACAAAGACTGCATGCGTGACATCCTGCTTGACCTGGAAGCAGAGGACGAAGTTGATGGAAATGGTACATCCTTCGACCCGTTCGTTCTTGAGGAACGCTTCCGGCCAAAATGGAATTCCAAGCAGCTAAGCTATAACATGGCGCAGCTATTGGACGCTGGCTTCGTTCAAGGAAAACGAGATCAGACTGGCGGCTACTACATCGTAATGATCTCTCATCAAGGACATGAGTTTTTGGATGCTGTGCGGGACATAGCAATATGGGACCAAGCGAAGTCAGGAGCAAAAACCAGCGGGACCTATGCCCTCTCCCTCATCTGGGAAGTGGCACGGTCATTGGTCTTAGCGGAAGTGAAAGCAAAGCTTGGACTATAGTGATAGTCCATTCCGCTCTAGGAGCCATTCCAGTGGAGTTCATCGAGGAGAAGGGCGGGGCATCGCATGGGAATGAGGGAAGGCTCAGAAGGGGCGGCATCATGAAAATCGACATGTCGCCATGAATGACCTGTTTGCTCGTCTTCTAATCGCCCTCCAATCGTGGCGAGCGCGTCGTGACGAACTACTTTGGCACGAATGGGAGTCGTTTTTGCAAGACCGCGCCCGTGGCGGCGGACGGATATTTGAAGTCAAGAAGATACGCCAGTATGCGCAGACCGGAACAAAAGCATTCGCAGCAGACCTCGGTAGCCAGGAAGTCGAGCCAATTTGGGTGGAACGCTCCCATTTGCGAACAAGGACTTACATCCTGGCAACCGACATGTTTCGTCGGGATAAGGCTGGCAGTCATCATGATGAGGACTTTTTACATATTCGCTACGTTGTCCGAACAGTAGATCACAGAGTGTTTTCTGGCTGGACGAGGCACAATCAGCGGAGGCAGCCCATCAGCAGGTAAGTAGGCTTCGCTCTGCCGTGAAAGAACGCGCCGCCGTCTAGTTCGCGAACCGGGCCGATATCAAGTCATGGCCCCTACGGTTGCCCTCCCCCACTCCTCCATCATCGCCCGCCGCTTCTCGAACAGGTCCCCACGCCTGTAGGCTGCCTCGACCTTGTCCCCAACAACATGGGCCAACGCCGCTTCGGCCACCTCGTTCGGAAAGCTTGTCTTCTCTGCTGCCCAGTCCCGGAAGGTGCTGCGGAAACCGTGCGGCGTAACGTCGCCACGCTTCATCCGACGCAGGACCATGGTCATTGCCATGTTGGACAAAGGCTTGCGCGCCGCAGCGCCAGGAAAGATGTAGCGGCCCGGCTCGGTGTCGGGACGGAGCTTCGCCAGCTTCTCCAGCAAGGCGAGCGCAGGAGCGGACAGCGGCACCCGATGTTCCCGCGCCGCCTTCATCCTAGAGGCTGGCACTGTCCATGTCTTCGCCTCCAAGTCGATCTCCCCCCATGTGGCGCCGAACGTCTCCCCACTTCGAGCGGCCGTCAGAATCGTGAACTCCAGCGCGCAGGCTGACAGCCCGGTCTGTCCGCGCAGCGCAGCCATGAATGTCGCGATCTCAGTCCACGGGAGCGCCGCGTGGTGAACCACAGGCGCGACCTTCGCTCGCGAAGGCAGCAGCTTGACCAGGTGCCCTCGCCAAGTGGCTGGGTTTTCTCCCTGACGCCACTTCATCGCCTTTGCATAGTCGAGGATGCTCTCGATCCGACCCCTAACCCTCGCCGCTGTCTCAGGCTTTGTGCTCCAGATTGGCTGCAAGGCAGCCAATACGTGTTCTGTCGCCACGTCTACAACCGCTACGCTCCCAAAGTTCGGATACACGTAGGTCCGGAGTGTTGCACCCCACTGAGCCGCGTGCTTGCTGTTCCGCCAGCCAGCCGCATGAGCCTTGATGTAGCCCTCAGCGACCGTCTCAAAGGTGATCGCCTTCACGGCAGCCTTCTGCGCCTCGGCCTTGGTTGCAGCGGTGGCAGCGTCCCGATCAGCAAGTGGATCGCGCCCCTCTCGCACGGCTACATGCAGCGCATTGGCCGCCTTCCGAGCATCGGCAAGCGATACAAGGCTCTTGCCCCCTCGTGCCCGCCCAAGGCCCATCTCGCGCATCCGCCGGGCGCGTGTGTAACGGAACACCCAGAAGGCTACATCTGTGCTCCGGACGAGCAAGTATAGTCCGTCTCCGTCGCCGTAACGACCGGGCCGCGCGTGCTTCACGCTTTGGGCTGTCAGTCCGGCTGCCCGCACCGGCATTCGCTCTCTCCGCCAACAGGGGATGAATGGGTATCCCCTCGTCAATCCCCTAACCATCGTAGCGAACGGATACGGATGCAAGTGGAGAATTATGGAGGAACAAAAGAGGGAAATCGCCTGTTAACCGGCATACAAGCCCGGCCTCGCGAACCATTATGGATGCTTGCGGATCGGTATATGGCGGAGGGAGTGGGATTCGAACCCACGGTACGCTTTCACGCACACACGCTTTCCAAGCGTGCGCCTTAAGCCGCTCGGCCATCCCTCCGGGCGGCGGACCATAGCAAAAGCGGGGGGGTAGGCAAGCGACGTGAGGGTCAGGCGTCCATCTTCAGGGCGGCGAGGAAGGCGCTCTGCGGGATTTCGACGCGGCCGAACTGGCGCATACGCTTCTTGCCCTCCTTCTGCTTGTCCAGCAGCTTGCGCTTGCGGCTGATGTCGCCGCCATAGCACTTGGCCGTGACGTCCTTGGACAGGGCGCCGATGGTCTCGCGGGCGATCACCCGGCCGCCGATCGCCGCCTGGATTGCGATCTTAAACAATTGGCGGGGGATCAGGCCTTTCAGCTTGGCGCAGATCGAGCGGCCGCGGGCTTCGGCGGCGCTGCGATGGGCGATGAAGGAGAGCGCGTCCACCGGTTCGAGATTGACCAGGATGGAGATGCGCACCAAGTCGCTCTCCTCGTAGCCGTCCATTGCATAGTCGAAGCTGGCGTAGCCGCGGCTGACCGATTTCAGGCGGTCGTAGAAGTCGAACACCACCTCGTTGAGCGGCAGCCGGTAGACCGCCATCGCCCGGTCGCCGACATAGGTGAGGTCGATCTGGCGGCCGCGCCGGTCGTTGCACAGCGTCAGCACCGGCCCGAGATAGGCGTCCGGCACCATGATCGTGGCCTTGATCCAGGGCTCTTCGATGCTCTCGATCTGGCTGGCATCGGGCATGTCGGCGGGGTTGTGCAGCTCGTCTACGGCGCCGCGCGTGGTGTGCAGCTTGTAGACCACCGAGGGGGCGGTGGCGATCAGTTCGAGGTTGAACTCGCGGGTCAGCCGCTCCTGGATGATCTCCAGGTGCAGCAGGCCGAGGAAGCCGCAGCGAAAGCCGAAGCCGAGTGCCGCGGATGTCTCCGCCTCGAAATGAAAGCTCGCATCGTTCAGGCGCAGGCGCGACAGGCTCTCGCGCAGCTTTTCGAAGTCGTCGGCGTCAATCGGATACAGGCCGCACCAGACCACCGGGATCGAGGGCTTGAAGCCGGCGAGCGGCTCGGATGCCGGGCGACGATCGTCGGTGATGGTGTCGCCGACATTGCAGTCCGCCACGGTCTTGATCGCGCCGGTGATGTAGCCGATCTCGCCGGGTCCCAGATCGTCGACAGGGCGCATCACGGGGGTGAAAACGCCGATCTGTTCGAGGCCGTGCGCCGCGCCCGTCGACATCATCCGGATGCGCGCGTGCCGGCGCAGCCGCCCATTCTTGATCCGCACCAGGATGATGACGCCGAGGTAGGCGTCATACCAGCTATCGACCAGCAGCGCCTGCAACGGCGCCTCGGCGTCGCCGACCGGAGGTGGCAGGCGGGTGACCAGGGCTTCGAGCACGCCCTCGATGTTCAGGCCGGTCTTGGCCGAGATCAGCACCGCGTCGTCGGCGGGGATGCCGACCACATCCTCGATCTGCTGGCGGACCTGCTCGGGTTCGGCCGCCGGCAGGTCGATCTTGTTGAGCACCGGGACGATCTCGTGGTTGGCGTCGAGCGCCTGGTAGACATTGGCGAGCGTCTGCGCCTCGACCCCCTGGGAGGCGTCCACCACCAGCAGCGAGCCCTCGCAGGCGGCGAGCGAGCGGCTTACCTCGTAGGCGAAATCGACATGGCCGGGCGTGTCCATGAGGTTGAGCGCGTAGGTCTTGCCGTCGTGGGCCGTATAGGCGAGGCGCACGGTCTGCGCCTTGATGGTGATGCCGCGCTCGCGCTCGAGCTCCATGTTGTCGAGGACCTGGTTGGTCATCTCGCGTTCGGTGAGGCCGCCGCAGGCCTGGATCAGCCGATCGGCCAGCGTCGATTTGCCGTGGTCGATATGGGCGATGATCGAGAAGTTGCGGATCAGCGAGAGCGGCGTGTCGGTCATGGCCGCCTCAATAGGCGCAAATCGGGCGAAAGTCAGCCGTCCGCTGGTAGCAGGGAGGGTGGGGGCGGTTCGGCCGCTTTCGGCAGGGGTGCGGGGTCGAGGTCGCGCACGCCGCAGGTGCGCAGGAAGGCGGCAATTTCGTCAAGTGTTCGCGGATCGCGGGTCCGGTCGGCTTGGTCACCCGCGGGGACCCAGATGATGGTGTTGAAGCGCGCACGGGTTAGCAGCACGCGATAGGTGTTGAGGCGATAGGCGATCTTTTGCCCGTCGCGGGCGATCTGCCAGGCGGTGCCGCGAAAGGAGCGCACTTGCCAGGCTTGCTGACTTGGCAGGCGGATCAGGTCGCCGTCCCAGCACAGACCCACATGATCGAGCTCCAGCCCCTGCACGGAAAATTGCGTCGCCACCTGTTCCAGTGCGTCGGACGCGCGGACATCACGCGGGTAGCGATCGAGAAACCAGCGCGCCACGGCATCGGCGTCCATGTGTGGCAACTCCGCGCCCAGCCCTTCGGCGCGCAGCCGTCGGGCGGCGGCGCTGCATACCAGGCCGGCGCGGTGGACGTCGCGGCAGGCGGCGCGCAGGCCGGCGCGCAGATCGTCGAGGCGTCGGGTCAGGCGAAACGGCACCTCCCCGTGCTGCGTGATGATCGCCCGCGCACCGGCGGCGTCCGCACGTAACACCGCGTCGACCCAGCCGGGCGCTGCGTCATGGCGCAGGGAGCGCACCGGCACGGTGAGATGCAGGTCCGCGTCGAGGATCATGCCGTCCAGTTCGGGTAGCCGGTTGCGAGGTTCACCGTTGGCCGACAGGGTCTGCGGGGCGGCGGCTACGCGCCATTCGGGGCGGGTTCGCACCGCGTCGCCCCATTCGGCCAGGCCGCCTTCGCCGTCGTGGATTTCCTGGCCATTGCCAATTAGGCAGACGATGACGGCGAAATCGGCATGACGCACCATGATGTCGAGCAGATGCGCGGGCTCGGAGCGGTCGAGCTGCACGGGTCTGTCCCGGGTCTTGGCGATGGCCTGGGCCGCGGTCCAGGATCGCTGCGCCTCGTCGATGATGATCACGCGCTCGGGCGGTGCGGCACCGCTGCGCACCAGATCGTCGCGGAAGGCGGGGAGGGCCTGGATCATCGCCTTGATCCGGTGCTCCGCGATGCTGCGTCGCTCTCCCTGCAGCATCGCGTTGCGCACCAGCGCCTCGCGCAGAACATGCACCAAGGTCGGGTTGCCGGTGAGGAACGCGGCGCCGGTGCTGGCCTGCACCCCGAACGCGGCATTGAGCCCGCACAGCGTTTTGCCCGCGCCGGGAATGCCGGTGACGAACAGAATGGTTTTTTGCGAGGTTGCGCGCGCCTGCCCAATTAAAGCGGAGATACAATCGGTGGTTCGGGTCAGATTAAAGGTGTCGGCGCGGGCGCTGACGATCTCCGCCACGTCATGACGCGAGAACAGCAGGCAGGCAGCGTCGATAACGTTGGGAACCGGGCGATAAACCGCATGCTCCCAGGCCCGGACGTCGAGTGCGACCGGCGGATCAGCAAGCCGCGCCGCAAGATCGCTGAGCAGTGCCGGCAGGGAGGCCGCATTGGCATGCAGCACCGCGGGTGCGGCGCCAGGGAAGACGAACGGCAGCATTTGCGGGCCCGGTGTCGCGTCGGTCGCGATCAGGATCGGCAGGATCGGGTGACGGCGCGACCCGGCATGGAAATCCTGCAGATCGAGCGCATAGTCCATCGTCTGTTGGCGGTCGTTTTCGTTGAATTGTTCAGCGCCGATCTTGAACTCGAGCACAAAGATGGCGCGTGGTGACAGGAGCACGGCGTCGATGCGTCCGCGTAGGCGCGGGATCTCGAACTCGATCAGCAGGTGCCATTCTGCGGGCTCCGGCAGGGCCGCGACCGACAAGCGCAGGATCTCGATCTGACGTGACCAGGCGCGAAGCTGCTGGACCTCATTCGTGCGATAAATGCGGGCTGCGACGTGGGTCAGTTGGCCGATCAGCGCCGGCTCTTCGGCAGCCAGGAACGCAGCGATGTTGCCGGACCACCATGCAGAAGGCTTGGTATTCGCAGGTGGGGCTTCAGAATTCATCTATCTGCTTTACACCGTTATCGTAACGGCTTTACACACCTAACTGAATCGTCCTACTGGCGCAATGTTGCCCCGGTCGCCTTTGAAACGGCCGCAACGATCCTGGCGCACACCGCCTCGATCTCGGCGTCGGTCAGGCTATGGTCGCCCGGTTGGATAACGACTTCGATGGCCAGGGATTTTTGTCCTGCCGGTACTCTTTCGCCAACATAGACGTCGAACAGGCTGACATCAGTGATGAGGTTTCGCTCGGCGCCGCGGGCGGCGCGTAGTACGGATTCAGCGGTGATGTCTGCGGGAACTTGGAAGGCAAAGTCGCGGGTCAACGGTTGCAAAGCGGCGAGGCTGGGTGCGGCGCGGCGGCGGCGTTTCGGATCGGCGATGGTATCGAGGAACAGCTCGAAGCCGGCCGTCGGCATCGCCAGGCCGAGATCGCGCAGCACCGCCGGGTGCAGATCACCGAAGCAAGCGAGGATCGTGCGCGGACCCTGGCGCACCTGGCCTGAGCGGCCGGGATGGTAGTGGCGTGGCGCGTCGTTGGTGACGGCGAGTGCGTCCATCGGCACGCCGAGCAGTTCGAGCGTCGCCAGCGCGTCCGCCTTGGCGTCCCAGAGTGTCGCCGGCTCGAAGCCGTGGCCGGGACGGCGCGGCGTATGGCCGGCGCGCAGTCCGGCGGCGATCAGCGTCTGGCCGTCCTCGGTGAAGCCGGGTCCGACCTCGAACAAGGCGAGGCAATCGACGCCGCGCGCGGCGTTACGCTTGGCGGCGATGGCGAGGCTCGCCACCGGGGTCGGGCGAAGCTGGTCGAGGTCGGCGGCGATCGGGTTGAGCAGGCGCAGGCTGTCGGGGATGGCGCCGAACCATTCCGCCTGCTCGCGCGCGATGAAGGAGAAGCCCACGCACTCCGCCATGCCGCGCGCGGCCAGGGTGCGGCGTGCGGCGGCGGCGCGGGCCTGGCGCGGGGTGAGGGCGGCGAGCGGCACGGTGGAGAGCACGGGCAGTGGCACCGCCGGCACCTGGTCCAGGCCGCGCAGGCGGAGTACCTCCTCGATCAGGTCGCATTCGGCTTCGACCGCCGAGACGTCATCGGCGGCGAGTTTGCGGTCGGCGGCGAGATCGGGCGCGGGTTCAAGCAGCGCCGGCACGGCGATATCGTTGCGCCAGGACGGGACGTCGAAGAGTGCTGCGTCTGGCGTGCGCGTGCGCACGGTAAAGCCGAGCGCCTCAAGCGAGGCGACGGCCTCGTCCGGCGGCACGTCCAGGCCGCCTAGGGCCGCGATCTGCGTGAACCGCAGACGCGCAATGCGGGCCCAGTCCGGAGCCGCGCCTGAGGCCACGACCTCGCTCGCCTCGCCGCCGCACAGCTCCAGGACCATGCGCGTGGCCGCCTCCAGGGCGGCGACGGGAAGTGCGGGGTCGATGCCGCGCTCGAAGCGCTGGCGGGCGTCCGAGGTGATGCCGTGGCGGCGGCCGGAGAGGGCCACGCGGATTGGGTCGAACAGCGCGCATTCGATGAACACGCTGGTGGTGGCGTCCGAGGCGCCGGTCGCGGCCCCACCCATCAGGCCGGCAAAGGACTGCACGCCGTGTGCGTCGGCGATCACGCAATCCTCTGGGTCGGCGATGTAGTCGCGCCCGTCCAGCCCGCGGAACGTCTCGCCGGCGCCACGGCACAGCAGCAACTCGCCGCCGGCGATGCGGTCCGCGTCAAACACATGCAGCGGCCGGCCGAGATCGAAGGTGAAGAAGTTGGTGATGTCGACCAGCGCCGAGATCGGACGCAGGCCGATGGCACGTAGTCGCTCTTGTAGCCAGGACGGGCTGGGTCCGTTGCGCAAGGCCCGGATCGTGCGGCCGAGCACGTAGGGGCAGGCCTCGGGGAAGTCGTTGCGCCAAACGACAGGGGAGGCGAAGCGGCCCTCCACGGTCTCGGCGAGCCAGGGCCGCAGATGGCCCAGTCCGGCGGCGGCGAGGTCGCGCGCGATGCCGCGTATTGCCAGCGCGTCGCCGCGATTGGGGGTGACGGCGATCTCGACCACAGGATCGTCGAGGCCTGCGAAGTTGGCGTAGGACTGGCCCGGGGTGGTGTTGTCGGCGAGCTCGGCGATGCCGTCATGCTCGTCGCCCAGGCCGAGCTCGCGCATCGAACAGAGCATGCCGCGACTTTCGACGCCGCGTATCTGGCCGATCTTGAGCGGTGTTCCGGTGGACGGGATCACAGCACCCGGCGGTGCGAAGATCACCGAGAGGCCCGCGCGCGCGTTCGGGGCGCCGCAAACCACCTGCGCCGGCTCGGCACCCTCGTCGCCGATATCGACCAGGCAGACACGCAGTCGGTCGGCATTGGGGTGCGGCTCGGCGGACAGGATGCGCGCCGTGCGGAAGGCGACGAGGGCGGCGCCACGATCGGAGACCGATTCAACCTCCAGGCCGATCCGGTTCAGCGCGGCGAGGATCTCGTCCAGTGATGCCGTGGTCTCGAGATGGTCGCGCAGCCAGGATAGGGTGAACTTCATGCCCTCACAGCCCCTCATGCAGCAAAGGTGGCCGCAGCGGCGAGGTGCTGTAATGGCGCAGCCAGCGTATGTCGCTGTCATAAAAGGCACGCAGGTCGGGGATGCCGTGCTTGAGCATGGTCAGCCGCTCGATGCCCATGCCGAAGGCGAAGCCGGTGTGCTCGCGCGGGTCGACGCCGCAATTGGCCAGCACGCGCGGATGCACCATGCCGCTGCCGAGCACTTCGAGCCAGTCGCCGCCGCCACCGATCTCGCCGGTGCGTCGGCTCCAGCCGATGTCGACCTCCATCGAGGGTTCGGTGAACGGGAAGTAGGAGGCACGGACCCGGACCGGCAGGGCGGGCTGGTCGAAAAAAGCGCGCAGGAACTCGATCAGGCAGCCCTTGAGGTGGCCGAGCGTGATGCCGCGATCGACCACGAGCCCCTCGCATTGATGGAACATCGGCGAGTGGGTGGCGTCGTGGTCGGCGCGGTAGGTGCGTCCGGGGACGATCACCCGGATCGGCGGCGCCTGGTCCAGCATGGTGCGTATCTGCACCGGCGAGGTCTGGGTGCGCAGCAGCCGGGTGGGGTGGCCCTCCGGGGTCGGCAGATAGAAGGTGTCGTGGTCGGTGCGCGCCGGA
This sequence comes from Lichenicoccus sp., assembly GCF_965276875.1. Classification (GTDB taxonomy): domain Bacteria; phylum Pseudomonadota; class Alphaproteobacteria; order Acetobacterales; family Acetobacteraceae; genus Lichenicoccus. The sequence goes on from NZ_OZ255701.1 coordinate 3,630,453, forward strand.
TGGTGCGCCGGCGTGTTCAGGGCGGCGAAATTATGCCAGTCGGTCTCGATGTCGGGACCCTCGGCGAGGCGAAAGCCCATGGCGCCGAAGATCGCCACGATCTCCTCGATGGTGCGGCTGATCGGGTGGATCGAGCCGGACGGCACGCGCTGCACCGGCAACGTGACGTCGACCCGCTCGTGGCTCAAGCGTGCATCCAGGGCGGCGGCCTGCAGGGCCTGGCCGCGCGCCTCGATCGCCGCATCCAACTCGTCGCGCAGGCGATTGAGGGCGGCACCGCGGGCGCGGCGCTCGTCTGGCGGTGTCTTGCCGAGCGCCTTGAGCAGCGCGGTCAGACGGCCGGATTTGCCGAGGGTGGCGACACGTATGGTGTCCCAGACGCGCAAATCGCCCGCCGCCGCGAGGGCGGCGAGCGTCTCATCGCGCAGGCTCTCAAGCTGGTCGGACATCCGTCTTGATTAGGCGAGGGCTGCCTGCACCTTGCTGACGATCTCGGCAAAGCTAGCGGCGTCATCATAGGCAAGGCTGGCCAGCACTTTGCGATCGAGCTCGATGCCGGCCTTGTGCAGCCCGTTGATGAAGACGCTGTAGGTCATGCCGTGCTCGCGCACCGCGGCGTTGATCCGCTGAATCCACAAGCCGCGGAAGTCGCGCTTCTTGTTGCGACGGTCGCGGTAGGCATATTGCAGCGACTTCTCGAGGCGTTCGAGCGCGATGCGGTAGTTGGTCGATGAACGGCCGACGAAGCCCTTCGACTGGGCCAGAACCTTCTTGTGCCGGGCGTGGGTGGTGACACCCCGTTTGACGCGTGCCATCTGTCAGGTGCTCCTCATGCCAGCCCGTAGGGAGCCCACTGCTTGACCGTCTTGGCGTCCATTTCGGTCAGCGTCTGCGAGCCGCGGTTGGTGCGCTTCATCTTCTGCGGGCGGTTGATCAGGCCGTGGCGCTTCATGCCGGGGCCGGCGAGCACCTTGCCGGTCGCGGTGATCTTGAACCGCTTCTTGACCGACGACTTGGTCTTCATCTTGGGCATTTTCATCTCCTTGCACTGCGCCTTCGAGCCGATACGAAGGCAGCCGTTACGGCCGGGCATGCCCATACAGGCCCGGGCGCGCGAACGGGAGCGGGGTATAGACTGACGCGATGGTGCATTCAAGAGCGCCCGTGGGCCTTGCGAATCGGTGGCGGCGCGCGGCCCGCGGGCGTAGAGAAAGCCGATGGACACACATCCTTCAGATCTCTCCCTTCCTCCTCAAGCGGCACCCCGGGCCGATCTGCTGACCGGCAGCCCGGTCTACAAGCCGTTCCGCTACCCGTGGGCCTACGAGGCTTGGATGACACAGCAACGGGTGCATTGGCTGCCCGAGGAGGTGCCGCTCGCCGACGACGTCAAGGACTGGCATCGCACGCTTTCGGCCGGCGAGCAGAACCTGGTGACGCAGATCTTTCGCTTCTTCACGCAGTCCGACGTGGAGGTGAACAACTGCTACATGAAGCACTACAGCCAGGTCTTCAAACCGACCGAAGTGCTGATGATGCTCTCGGCCTTCTCCAACATCGAGACCATCCACATTGCCGCCTACAGCCACCTGCTCGACACTATCGGCATGCCCGAGGTGGAGTACTCAGCCTTTCTCAAATACAAGGAGATGAAGGATAAGTACGACTACATGCAGGGCTTCTCGGTGGCGAACAAGCGCGAGATCGCCAAGACGCTGGCCGCGTTTGGCGCCTTCACCGAGGGGCTGCAGCTGTTCGCCTCGTTCGCGATCCTGCTCAACTTCCCGCGCTTCAACAAGCTCAAGGGCATGGGGCAGATCGTCTCCTGGTCGGTGCGCGACGAGACGCTGCACTGCCTGTCGGTCATCCGGCTGTTCAGGGTGTTCATCCAGGAGAATCCAGAAATCTGGACGGACGATCTGCGCGCCGAGATCACCGGCATCTGTGCCACCATCGTAGATCATGAGGACAGCTTCATCGACCTCGCCTTCGAGATGGGCGCGGTCGAAGGGCTGAATGCCGAGCAGGTGAAGAGCTACATCCGTTTCATCGCCGACCGCAGGCTCACCCAGCTCGGGCTGGATCCGCTGTATTTCGTCGAGCGCAACCCGCTGCCCTGGGTCGACGACATGCTCAATGCCGTCGAGCACGCCAACTTCTTCGAGAACCGGGCGACCGAATATAGCCGCGCCTCGACCCTCGGGACATGGGAAGAAGCCTTCGAGGACAGCGTGTTCGCGCGCGGCTGAAGTCACTAACGCAGTGTTATCGTTGCATTTCCGTTCCAGATGGGACGGAAGGGGTTGCACGGTTTGGCAAAAAACTCCAATCACGCGTTCGAGAGCAGTTCCCTTATGCTTAATTAACGATTATATATTGGGAGCCCGGGGCGTAACGAGCGGGTGATCCGGTGACAGCCGGGCCAGAACGAGGCGCACGATGCAGAGCGAGAGCCGGACCGGCCTGGTCCTTGATCTGGCAGACATGATGAGCGGCCTGCCGCCCGCCGTCGCCGGCGGCATAGCCGGAGGCATCGCGGGTCTGGCCGGAGGTGCCCCCAGGCAGAACCGCAGGCTCCCTGAACGTATCCTGGTTGCCGCCCATCAGGCCTGCGACCTCGGTGATCTCGACGTCGCGGCGCAACTGCTGACTATCCTTGAGACCGTGATCGGCCAGACCAGGGGATCGTCCAGAACGCCGACCGATCCCGCCCGCCGTCGCGTCATGGAGAGCCTGATCGCGGCTCACCAGCGTCTGTGGCATCTACGCCATGCCGATACGCCAATGTCGGACGCTGCTGCCGCCTCGACGCGCCCGGCGACGATGATGTCCTCCGGTCTGCATGAAGCACCCGAGACGTTCGGTATGGGATCAAGTGACTAACGCCCACGACGCTTCAGAGCCCCAAGTATAACGCCTCGCCGCCGCGGAGCACTCTATCCGCATCCTCCGTGTAGCCGCCGCCCGCCTTGTGCAGCACCAGTCCAGGCAATACTCCACCGCCCGCGGCGGACCCCGCGCGTCCTTGCAGCAGCACGATCTTGGCCGCGACTCCAGCCTTTGGCCAGAGCGGCAGCAGGGTTACCGCACCGAAGCCCGAATCAAGCATCGCCCCGCTCGCTTGCGCATGCGACGCCGCCGGCAGGATCAGCGTCAGACTGGCGGACCGGGTGAGCAGCGGCGCCAGGGCAGCAATCCAACTCTCCAGCAAGCCTGGGGCCGCCCGCCGGGCCAGATCGCGCCGCGCGAGGGGCGATGCGCTCGCATTTGCACGGTGCCAGGGCGGGTTGGCGAACACGTGATCGAAGCGGCCGAGCCCAGCCGGCAGCGTCGGCAGACGGGTTTCATGCACCACCAGCTGATGCAGTCCGTTGGCACTCCAGTTGTGCCGGGCGAGGGCCGCCGTCGCAGGATCGGCCTCGACGCCGGCGCCAGCAAGCCCGGGCTGGCGCGCGCACAGACACAGCATCCCGGCGCCGGCGCCACAGCCAGCCTCAAGCACCCGCTGCCCAACCCGCGCCGGGACCGCGGCTGCGAGCAGGACCGGCTCGATCCCGGTGCGGTATCCATGCCGGAACTGACGGTAGGACAACCGGCCCGCGAGGAGCGCGCCGTCCGTCGTCTGGTCTTCCGTCTGGTCCCCCCCTTCTTGTCCCCTCATCTGGTCCCTGGGGGCCCGCTTGACCCACCCTGGCATGCCGCTCATATGGTGCAAGCCGTCCAAAAAGGTGAGGAGGATCGTGCTTGCGCCTTGTCGCCACTCTGCCAGGCTCCGTCCAGACCACAAATTCTGACGCGGGGCCAGACCGTTCGGCGGCGCATGATCTTCCCTGCCAGGATGCGCTTCTCGCTCTGTCGGAACTGCTTGCCGACGACATGCAGGCGTGCAACCGCGCCATCGTCGCACGCATGGACAGCCCGGTCGCGCTGATCCCCCAGCTTGCAGCCCATCTGGTGGCAGCCGGCGGCAAGCGTCTGCGACCGTTGCTCACGCTGGCCTCCGCCCGCTTGTGCGGCTACCGCCCTGATCCTGCGGCAATAATCCCCCGCCATGTCGGCCTCGCCGCCTGCGTCGAGTTCATCCACACCGCGACGCTCTTGCACGACGATGTCGTCGACGACAGCCAGCTTCGGCGTGGCCTTGCCAGCGCCAATGCGGTGTTCGGCAACAAGGCCTCGGTGCTCGTCGGCGACTTCCTGTTTGCCCGCTCGTTCCAGTTGATGACCGAGGACGGCTCGCTCAAGGTCATGGCGATCCTGTCCAAGGCGGCGGCCACCATCGCCGAGGGCGAGGTGCTGCAGATGGCCACCCAGAACGATCTGTCGACACAAACCGCCCGCTATCTCGAAGTGATCCACGGCAAGACCGCGGCCCTGTTCGCCGCCGCCTGCCGGGTCGGTGCCGTCGTCGCCGCGCGTCCGGAGGCCGAAGAGCTGGCGCTGGAGTCGTTCGGCACCAACCTTGGCATGGCCTTCCAGCTCGTCGACGACGCGCTCGACTACGCCGCCGACCAGGCGGAGCTCGGCAAGACCGTCGGCGACGATTTCCGCGAGGGCAAGATCACCCTGCCGGTGCTCGCCGCCTACGAGGCCGGCGACGAGAGCGAGCGCCGCTTCTGGCAACGGGTGATCGAGCGCAGCGAGCACATCGATGACGATCTCGATCACGCGATGGCGCTGATCGCCCACCGCGACGGTATCGGGGTCACTCTGGCGCGCGCCCGCGACTATGCCCATGCGGCGTGCGACGCGCTCGCCATATTCCCCGACAGTCGCCTGCGCCGGCTGCTAGGCGACGTGGCGCTCTATACGGTCAGCCGCGGCCGCTAGTGCAGCGACCCAAACAGACCTTACAGGTCTGTTTGGGTCAAAGCTGCACGATATCAATATGCTAGGGCACCTTAGACCCAAACAAAGCTGTTCGCTTTGTTTGGGTCGGTGCACTAGTCGCGAGCGCCGCCGCCACCGCTTCAATGACCGGTCGCCAGTCTGACGAGCGGTCCTGACGAAACAGACGCATGCCCGGATACCACAAGCTGCTGTCCTGGCCCCGTATCCAGCGCCAGTCTGTGGCAAAGGAGAGCATTACCAGCGAAGGGACGCCCAAGCTGCCCGCAAGATGGGCCACCGCGGTATCGGGTGTAACAACCACGTCGAGCTGCATGATCGCCGCTGCCGTCTCGGCGAAGTCGGTCAGCTCCGGCGACAGATCGCGGATTTGCCCGGCGGGGGCCGCCCCCAGATCCGCGGCCCTGCTCCCGACCTGCAAACTATGCCACTCAACCCCGGCCAGCGCCCATAGCGGCGCCAACTCGGCAAAGGCGAGCGAGCGCCTGCGGTCGTTCGGGTGCCCAGCATTGCCGGCCCAGACGATGCCGCAGCGCAACGCCGCGGTTCGCGGCAGGCGCGCCCGCCAGTGGTCGAGCGCTTCGTCCGGCGGCGAAAGATAAGGGATCGAGGCCGGCACGGTCTCCAGGGTGGTGAGAAAGGCGTGCGGCAGACTGAGCAGCGGACAGTGCAGCGTGTGTTCCGGCACCGCCTCGCCCTCGGCGATGACCGCAATGTCGGGAAAGCTGCTGCGCAGCAGACGCGCCAGCGGTCGCGGCGCGCCCAGGCACACCTGTCCGCCCAAGGACGCGGCGCGCGCCGCCACCAGCGGTGCGTAGCGGCAGAACTGGATGGTGTCGCCAAGGCCCTGCTCGGGGATCAGCAGGATCGTGCGTCCGTTGAGCGGCTCGCCGCGCCAGAGAGTATGGGCAGGCGAAGGGCGGAATGCACCGGCGGCCTGGCTGATCGAGAACCGCCAGTCATACTCGGCCCACCCTTGGGCGAAGCGCCCCAGCCGCAACAGCAGCATGGCGCGATGGTGCCGCGCCTCGGCGTCGTCGGGCCTGAACCCGATTGCAAGGTCGAGCAGGGCCAGCGCCTCGTGCGGCCGGTCCTGCTCGTCGAGCACCAGCGCCAGGCTGGCGTAGCCGGAGGCCTCGCCCGGACGCAGCGCGATCGTGCGCCGGAACGACGCTTCCGACTCCTCGTGCCGGTCGTGCCGGCGCAGGATATGGCCGAGATTGATCCAGCCCTCGCCGTAGTCGGCGCGCGCGGCGACGGCGGCCTGGAAGGCTTGTATCGCGGCCTCGTCGCTGTCGAGGGCTGTGAGCGAGACGCCGAGATTGTTGAGCGCCTCCGGGTAGCCCGGGCGCAGCGATAACGCCCTGCGCGCGGCGCAGACCGCCTCCCAGTGCCGTCCGAGATGTCCAAGGACCATCGCGAGATTGCAATGATATCCGGCGGTCTCGCCTATGGCCAGCGCATCTTCGATCAGCCGCACGGCCTCCTGGTGGCTGCCTTGCGCATCGCGCAACACACCGAGCAGATGCAGCGCCTCGGCGTTCCGCGGATTTTCTGCAAGCACGAAACGATATCGTGAGGCGGCCTCGTCAAACCTGCCGGCGCGATGCGCGGAAAGTCCGAGTTCCGTTTGCGAAACCGGGGAATCAACCATGCCTCGCTCGCATCGCACCATGGTCAAGATCGAAACGTGTCGACCCAAACCGGTCAAGCAGGAAATTGCGATACAGCAATTATCTCGTTTAACGTTACGTTAGCGTGTGGTATCGCACCGGCAACGGCTCAATAATCGAGGAAACATTCATGGCTTCATCGTATCACGTCATCGGCAGCTACGCCGCCGGTGCGGGTCCCTGGTCCGTCACCGCGGCGGACCTCGGCAATGGGCTGCCGGACATCGTCGTCGGCAGCACCGCAGGCGGGGTGGAGGTGCTGATGAACCAGGGCGGCGGCAGCTTCGCCCCGGCCGTGAGCTACGCGACCGGAAGCGAAGTCTATTCGGTCACGACGGCGGATCTCGGCAATGGCCGGCAGGACATCGTCGCCGCCGATTATGGCAGCGGCGTGGACGTGCTGATGAACCAGGGTGGTGGCAGCTTCGCCCCGGCCACGACCTTGGCAACCGGGAGCCGCGTCTACTCCGTCACCACCGCGGATCTCGGCAACGGGCACCAGGATATCATCGCCACCGACTTCAACGGTGGCGTGGACCTGCTGATGAACCAGGGCGGCGGCAGCTTCGCCCCGGCCGTGAGCTACGCCCTCCCGTATGGTGCCGTCGCCGTCACCACGGCGGATCTCGGCAATGGCAGTCAGGACATCATCGTCGCCAATTACAACGGCAGCGTGGACGTGCTGATGAACCAGGGCAACGGCAGCTTCGCTGCGGCCGTGAGCTTCGCCGTCGGAGGCACTAGCATACGGGCCATCACCACCGCGGACCTAGGCAACGGCCGTCAGGACATCATCGTCGCCGATCAGAACACCGGCGTCGTGGACGTGCTGATGAACCAGGGCGGCGGCAGCTTCGCCCCAGCCGTGAGCTACGCCGTCGGAGGCGTTGCGTATTCGGTGACCACGGCGGACCTCGGCAACGGCCGGCAGGACATCATCGTCGGCGACTCGGGCCATGGTGTCGCGGTGCTGATGAACGAGGGCGGCGGCAGCTTCGCCCCGGTCGCGAACTACGGCACTGGCGCTATCATCGGTGTTACCACAGCCGACCTGAACGGGCCGAGCCATCCCGATATCGTCGCCGCAGATAACGCCGGCCAGGTCGAGATTCTCGGCCCCGGGCCTGGGATCAACCCCGCGACCTATTCGGCCGTCGAGCAGGGCCAGACCACGGTGCTCGGCACCGTCTCGCCCGACCAGAGCGGCGACACGCTGAGTGTCGCGGCAAGCGGCACGATCGCCGGGGCACTCTCGTTGGGCGCGGTGCAGGCCGACGGCACCCAGCAGGTGCTCTACACGGCGCCGGCGAGCATTGCCGCCAGCACCACGGACACCGTCAGCTACGTGATCACCGATTCCGACGGCACGTCCACAACAAGCACGCCGCAGACTATTACCCTTGACGCCGGACCATCGGTCGTGGCGGTGACGCCGTCGGTCGTCGAAAAAACCCAGAACACGGTGATCGGCACGGTCACCCCCGGCGAGATCGGCGACACCCTGACCCTCACTCAGGCGGCAGGCGGCCTCGGCACGGTGAGCCTCGGCGCCGTGCAGACAAACGGCACCCGGCAGGTGATCTACACGGCCCCCACAGCGGTCACCGCCAGCGGCATCGACACGGTCAGCTATTCCGTCACCGACCAGCATGGTGGCGCTGTCGCCAGCCAGAGTGCCTCGGTGAGTCTCGACGCCGGACCTTCGGTCATCCCCATTGCCGCCGCCGTCGAGCATGGCCAAACCGCCGTGATCGGCATCGTCACACCCGGCGTGAGCGGTGACGCGCTGACGCTCGCTCAGGCGCCAGGCGGCCTCGGCACGGTGAGCCTCGGCGCCGTGCAGACGGACGGCGCGCAGCAGGTGATCTACACCGCCCCTGCCTCAATCAGCACCAGCGGATCCGACGCGGTCAGCTACAGCATCACCGACCAGCACAACGACGTGGTCACCGCCCAGACCACCGCGGTCACGCTCGATGCCGGAGCCGCCATCCACACAGCCCCGCCAGGTGTCATCGAGCAGGGCCAGAGCGCGGTGCTGGGCACGGTCACACCAGGCGTCGCCGGCGATACGCTGAGCGTCAGCCAGGCGCCGGGAGCCCTCGGCGCGGTTACCCTCGGCGCCGTGCAGGCCGATGGCACCCAGCAGGTGATCTACACCGCACCCGCCGCCATCACCGCGACCGCCACCGACACCGTCAGCTACAGCATCGTCGACCAGCATAACCTGGTGGTCGCCGCCGACACCGCCTCCGTCGGCCTGGATGGTGGTCCGAGCATTACGCCGGGGACGCCCGCGGTGGTCGAGGGCCAGAGCACCGTACTCGGCACCGTGCAGCCGGGCATGGCTGGAGACACGCTGAGCATCAGCGGCAGCCAGGGCATGTTCGGCACGGTCTCGCTCGGCACGGTGCAGTCCGACGGCAGCCAGCAGATTATCTACACGCCGCCGGGCGATGTACAGGGCAGCAGGGTCGCGACCTTCACCTACACCATCACCGACCAGCACAATGCGGCCAGCGCCAACCAGTCCGCCTCGGTAACCCTGGACGGCGGCCCTATCGTCAGCCCGCAGACGCCGAATGTATTGGAACAGGGCCAGACCACGGTGCTCGCCACGGTCGCACCCGGCGAGCCGGGCGACAGCCTGACCCTCCACCAGACCAACAGTGCCCCGGGGAGCATCAGGCTCGGCGCGGTGCAGTCCGACGGCACGCGGCAGGTGATCTACACCGCGCCCGCCGACATTGCCGCCACCGGCAACGCCGCGGTTTCCTACGAGCTCTCCGACCAGCACGGGGCGGTGCAAAGCGCTGCCAGCGCCAACGTGGCGCTGGCGGTGATGGCGTTCACCGGCCTCGTAGTCGCCGCCGCCGACACCAATGCGACGCTCTCGGTCAGCCTCACGCTCGATGCGTCCTCGGGCGGCGGCTTCGTCGATCTCGGCACCGGCACGCTCAGCACCGACGGCAGCACCTACAGCGTCAGCGGCACCGCCGCACAGGTGAACGCGGCCCTGCACGGGCTCGGCTTTACCTCAAACACGGCTGGCGTGACCGCGCCGACCTTCCAGGCGAGCCTGTCCGCCGGCGGCGCCGCCACGCTGTATGGTGTGTCCGGCGCCGACATGATCACCGGCACCGCAAGCGGGCTTGCTTTGGTCGGGGACAGCCCCGGCGCCATGGTCTCGGCTCCGGCCTCAGGCGGCGACATCCTGGTGGCCGGCGGTGGCGGCGAAATCCTTGACGGGAGTGGTGCTGCCAATGGCGACGTGTTCTTCGGCGCGGCCACGGGCAGCATCTTCAAGGGCGGCACCGGCCACGATACGTTTGTCGGCGGCGCGGGCAACAACACGGTGACCAGCGGCGTCGGCGGCAGCGTGGTGTTCCTGGGCAGTGGCGCCAACCTGGTGCAGAGCCATGGCGCCGACACCATCGTCGGCAGCACCGGCAACGACACCATCGATGCCGGCGCCGGCGGCGTGGTGCTGTTCGCCGGCAGCGGCAGCACCAGCTTCATCGGCGATGCGGCGCGCAGCACCGTGATTGGTGGCGCGGGCGCGCTGACGGTGAGCGGCGGCGCCGGCGGTGGTGCGTTCTACGGCAGTGCAGCGGGCAACAACGTGCTGCAGTCCGGCACCGGCAATGCCTTCCTGGTCGGCGCCGGCAATGGCGATCAGCTCATCGCGACCGGCAGCGCCTCCGACATCCTGGTGGCGGGGCAGGGTAACGAGACGCTCAATGCGTCGGGTTCGACGGGTGCGGACCTGCTGTATGGCGGCAGCGGCGTCGATGCCATCACCTTGGGCAGTGGCGCCGACACGCTGCTGGCCGGGTCCGGCAGCGCCGGTGTCACCGTCGGCTCGGGCAGCGCGATGTTCGATTTCGTCGCCGGACATGGCAGTACGGCGACGATCACCGGCTTCAATACGAGCAAGGACCATCTCGCCTTGTTCGGCTATGGCAGCGGGCAAGCCGGCCATGCGCTGCAAACCGCCATCGTCTCCGGCGGCAACACCACGCTCGCTTTGTCCGACGGCAGCCACATCACCCTGCTGGGCGTGAGCAACCTCGGCTCCGCATCGTTCGTTTGATCAAACCGCGAAGAGGGAGAAATCGCCGTAGCCGAAGCGCGCCAGACCCTGCCGCAACAGGTCTGGCGCTGACGGCGGGGCGGTGAACAGAGCGTCGCCGCCGCCCTGGGCGCCGCCCTCGGCGGAGAGTGTCGCCAGCACCGTCTCCGTTCGCCGGGCTACCGCTTCGGCCGGATCCAGCCAGGCGATCCGATCGGAGCAGGCTGCGCGCAGAGCGTCGAGCAGGAAGCTGTAATGCGTGCAGCCGATACAGACGGTGTCGATCAGCGCCCCGCCATCCTGGCCGAACAAGGCGTCGAGCTCGACGCGGATCGTGTCGGGATCGACGGGCCAGCCGCGAAACGCGGTCTCGGCGAGATCGGCGAGGCTGCCGGCGCCGTGCGCGATCAGCCGGCAGTCGGGCGCGAAACGCTGCGCCAGGTCCTGCAGGTAGCGGCGTCGCACCGTCGCCTTCGTCGCCAGCAGCCCGATGGTGCGGCTGCGGCTGAGGGTTGCCGCCCATTTGATCGGCGGCACGCAGCCGACGAACGGCAGCGCGAAGTGCTGTCGCAGCGAAGCCAGTGCCACCGTGCTCGCGGTGTTGCAGGCGATCACCACCAGATCCGGGCGCAATTGCGTGATCGCGCCACCGATCACCTCCTCCAGCCGCAGGATCAGCGCCGTGTCGTCCAGTGCGCCATACGGATAGCAGGCGTTGTCGGCCAGCATTGTCACCCGGGCCGCGGGCAAACGCCGTCGCAGGGCGGCCACGATGCCGTAGCCGCCGATACCGGAATCGAACGCCAGGATATGCGCCAAGGCCGCCGTCAGCTGTCGGCCTGGTCCATCGACGCCTTGCGCGCCATCGCCTCGTCGGCCGAGGCGACACCGCCATGCCGGCTCGACCAGGCGCAGGGATCCTCGAGAAAGCGACGCACTTCGGCGGCGGCAGCCTCGGCGAAATACGGCCGCTCGGCGCAGGCTTCGAGCACGTCCCACCAGGTGCAGAGCGAATGCAGCTCGATGCCCATGCCGGCGAGCGTGCGGTGCGCGCCGGGGAAGACGCCATAGAAGAACACCACGAAGGTGTGATCGACGATCGCTCCGGCGTCACGCAGCGCCGTCGCGAAGCGAATTTTCGAGGCGCCGTCGGTGGTCAGATCCTCGACCAGCAGCGTGCGCTTGCCCTCCGGAACGTCGCCCTCGATCAGCGCGTTGCGGCCAAAACCCTTGGGCTTTTTCCGGACATAGGCCATCGGCAGCAGCATGCGGTCGGCGATCCAGGCGGCGAACGGGATGCCGGCGGTCTCGCCTCCGGCCACCACGTCGATGCTCTCATAGCCGACATGGCGGCCGATTTTGCTCACGCCGAGTTCGACGATCTTGGCCCGCGCGCGCGGGAAGAAGATGATACGACGGCAATCGATGTAGACCGGGGACTTCCACCCGGAGGTGAGGGTGTATGGCTCTTCAGGACGAAAATTGACCGCCTTGATCTCCAGCAGCAATCTGGCCGTGGTCAGGGCCGCGTCGCGGTCCCAATCGCTGCTGGCGCCTGCCGAGAGGCCTGTGTCCGGACCCGAACCCGTCATTACATACCCTTTCGTTCGATCGGCAGCAGTAGCCGCATGACCGCAGGAAATCCACCATGCACCGGTTTCTCACCCCCCGGCCTTTGCGAAGAGTGCGTCCCGCAACGACGCCGCCTGCCATGAGCCTGGCTTTGTTGCCGCAGGCGCCGGTGTGGGTGCTCGACGATCCGCGCTCCCCGGCGGGGGGGCCCGCGAGTGCCATCGCCGGCCGGCTCGGCCTGCCGTTCCGTAGGCTCGACTCCGCACCCGGACAGCCGCATCGCCCGGGCGGCCCCGGACCCGGGCTGGTGCTCTCGGCCGGCACCGCGTCGGGCTTGCGCGCGCTGCTGCTGCGCTCGCGTCACGGCTGCCGGGTGGTGCATTGCGCAACGCGGGCACTGACGCTGCCGCGGACCGCCACCTGGCTGCCGTTCGATCTCACCGTGTTGCCCCACGGCGTGTTCCAGGCGCCGGCCCAACCTGAGACCAGCCGGTTCATCCCCGTACTCGGCACCCCGAACGTCGTCTCGCCGGGCCTACTGGCGCGCGCCCGCGACCTGTGGGCTGAGCGGCTGTCGCACCTGCCGCATCCGCGCGTGCTGCTGCTGTTCGGCGGCACCGACCAGAAGGCGGCACTGGCCCTCGGGCAGCGCCTGTCCGCCATGGCGCGCGAGCGCGGCGGCTGCGTCATGGCCTCGGTGCTGCCGTCCGGCGCGCATGCCGCCGATGCGCTGGCGGTCGGGCTCGCCGGTTGCCTGCATCTGATCTACCGCGAAGGCGAGCCCGGCGAGGACCCGACCCTCGGCTTCCTCGGCCACGCCGACGCGGTGGTCGCCGCCGGTGTCGGCGAGCGCACTTTGTCGGAGGCATGTGCCGCGGCAGTGCCGATCTTCGCGACCCTGCTCGGCACCGAACGCCGCGACATCCGCGCCCTGATCGCGCGCATGGTGCAGGCAGACCAGATCAGGATGCTGGCCGACGACCTCTCCCCCTGGCCAAGACAGCCGCTCGACGAGGCCGGTCGTATCGCCCGCGAAATCCGCCTCCGCTTCGGCAAGTCCGCCGGACGCGAGTAGTATCCGCACGGAGCTACTGACTGACTGGTATTGCGGGGAAGCAAACCCTGCCCGTGCTTCGGCATGGCGGGATCAGACCTACGGTGGACATACCCCACCCGAGTGGGATGGCCTCGTTTGGCCAAGAGCGGCCAGACCGCTTCGGACGGGCAAACGCCCGGAGCGGACGACGCGGTTCTCCCTCAGATTTCAGTCGCTTCCGCCAGCGCGAGCGCATCTTCGAGGTCGACGCCGAGATAGCGCACGGTGCTCTCGAGCTTCGTGTGGCCGAGCAGGATCTGCACGGCGCACAGGTTGCCGGTGCGCTTATAGATCATCGCCACCTTGGTCCGGCGCAGGCTGTGGGTGCCGTAGGCCGCAGCGCTCAGGCCAATTGCCCCGATCCACTCGCCGACGAGTCGGGCGTATTGGCGCGTGCTGATGTGGTCGTCGCGGGCGACACGGCTCGGGAACACATATTAATGGCGCCCCCGCGCAGGACGAGCCAAGCGATCAGGTTCTCGCGGGTCGGTTCGGTCAGCTTGAACTGCACCGGCGTCTTCGTCTTGCGCTGCACCACCATCGCCCCGCGCGACGACGTCGCCGATCCGAAGCCTGACGAGATCGCAGCCGCGCAGCTTGCTGTCGACCGCGAGGTCGAACAGCGCAAGGTCGCGCACGCGCCGCTCGCGCTGCAGGTGGAAGCGGATCGACCAGATCTGCTTGGGCTTCAGCGGCGGCTTCGCGCCGACGTACCGGCCCTTGTTCCAGGGCGTCACGGGACGGGTATGTGGGGGCGGGACAGGCAGTTTTTTGCTCTACATCGCAGGTCTCCTCGACCGCGGGAAGCGGCCGAGGCCAAGGTCGCCCAACTACGGTGCCTCTTGCCATCTAATGCCAACTGGACCACGTTGGGCGGTGAGGAGCACGCCCCCATGCCGAGCCGCAACATCAGCCTGACCGATCACTTCGACGGTTTCGTCGAGCGGAGCATCCGCGCTGGCCGCTTCGCGAACGCGAGCGAGGTGGTACGGGCCGGCCTCCATCTTCTTGAGCACCGCGAGCGGGGAGAAGAGGAGCGGCGCGCGGCGTTGAAGGCGGCTGCGGCGGAGGGCTTCGGCGCGCTTGACCGCGGCGACCATGTTCTCCTCGACGGCGAGCAGGCGCTGCGGCGGAAGCTGCAAGAGGTTGGCCGGGCGGCTCGGGCGGGGATTGCAAGCACGGCGGGATGAGCCGCTACACGCTGTCTGGACCCGCGTTGCAGGACATTACCATGATCCTGGCCGAGAGCGCCGCGCGGTTCGGCGATGCGGCGAGCGAGCGCTACGAACGGCTGATCGCGACCGCCCTCATCGAACTCGCGGCCGATCCCGCGCAGCCCGGCAGCCGCGCGGCGCCGGAGTTGGCGGACGGCGCGCGCATTTACCACCTGCGCGACAGTAAGCGCCGCGCCCGCGCCGGGGCTGGCGCGGTCGGCGCGCCTCGGCACTTCGTGCTCTACCGGGTGCTCGAACCAGATCTGATCGGCATCGCCCGCGTTCTCCACGACAGCATGGATCTTCCCGCCCACGCGACCGACGACTTTGGCGAGGGATGATCGGCCCTAAGGCCCTATGAAACGGCAAGGCTGATGGCACGCCGCATTGAATACGATGGCCGAAAGCGGTCAGTCCGCTTGCGCTGTGAAGGTGCACAACGGGACATTCAGCTCGACAGTCGTAAGTTCTCGACCCGACCTATGCCGGGCGCTCGGTCGCCAATTATGCGATCTCGGGAGCGGACATTCATTGACGAGGCCAGAACCGACCACCAAAAAAGCGGTCCCGGCTTCTATGATCCCCCTCCGGGAGCGTACGGCGGCGCGGAACTGCGGACACTTCCGAAAGTCAAGACTTTCGGGTCGTCGGCGCATTAAGGCTTTCCAAGAGCTTAGGCATTCCGAAAGATATAATCGAAACGCAGCCAGTCGCCTCGAACCGTGGCCACTCACCCTCTAATTCCCCGGACGGTGTCCGGGCCATCCCGTTTTCGCCCTGTTCGCCCCAAGACGGTCTGTCTGCCAGCGCTAACGATGCCCGCGCCTGAGCGTGTCCGGTCTTAGGGTATGCACCTTGTTTCGTGCACCGATCTCGGGCATGCAACCGGGATGGGAGAAAGTTCAGCCTTGCGATGACCGGCCTGATGAAGGCCGTAGCGTCTGGCAAGCCGCGTGAGAAGGCTGGGGCGCGTACGATGGCGCGCTATGGTTTTCAGGTTCACGCCTCGATCCTGAAGATGCTGGATCTGCACCGAAGCGGGGCGGACTACCGCGCGGTCTTCGACCACTTCGACGACCTGATGGTCTTCGACAAGGCCGATAAGCCTGAGAAGGTCGACTTCTATCAGATCAAGTCGCAGGACAAGGGCGAGTGGACCCTAAAGGCGATGGTCGCCAACAAGGGCAAGGGCAAGCCGGCTACATTCCTTGGCCGGCTGCACCACCACATGGCTACCTTCGGGCAGATGGTCAGCCGGCTCGTGTTCGTCTCCAACCTGTCGTTCAAGCTGAAATTGGCCGACGGCACCGAGACCACACCCGACCATCATCTCGTCCGTTCAACAGACCTCCACCCCGATGCAGTCGCCGCTTTAAAGAAGGCGGTCGACAACGATGCGGCCAAGCCGCCCGCAGCCTATGGCTGCGACCGGTTCGTGTTTGAGCGGACGCCACTCGGACTTGCCGAGCAGGACAAGTTCGTCAAAGGCTGTCTGCTCGACTTCTTCCACGAGCGCGGTGGCGCCGAAAACATCCCCGTAATCTCTTTATATGAGACGCTTCAGGGAAACGTCTTGGCCAAGACCGGCGTCACTCAGGAGTTCACGACCGAGGCAGAGTTCTATGAGCGCAAGACGCTGTGCCGCGCCGATATAGAGGACATGTTCGCGCGAGCCACAGGCGGGCGCCGCTTCGCCGAAAGCTGGCTGACGATCCGTGCGGATCTGGCTGCCGCCGGGATGAACACGATTGATGTCGTCCGGCTACAGAACAGCTGCCTGCGCTACATCCGGGGACGTTCTGCGGGAGAGTCCGGAGCCACGGCCTTCAACGCTGCGTGCCAAGATGCCATAGTCGGACATCCGACGGAGATCGAGGCATGCACCACCTTGCCGGAGATCGCCGCGCGGCTAAAAGGCTGGGTTTCGTCCGATTACGAGCATCGGCATGGCGCCCTCTATGTTGAGGCATTCGAGGCGATTAAATGAGCAGACCAAACGTTGTTGGCTTGCGCCGCTTGCTGACCAGCATGAAAGATTCCAAGGGTGCGCATGCTGCGGTTCTCGCGTCTTTGCCTGTTGTCCCAGCACGAAAGGCGGGCGTTCAAGCTGAGCTTCGAATCGGAAGCGACGGTGTTGCAGGCCGGAAACGGGTTCGGGAAATCGGCCGTACTAAAGAGCCTGTATGACGCGCTCGGAGCGAAACCGCATAAGATTGACCATCCCTGGCGCAGCGCGCAGGTCGAGACCCTCCTGGAGTTCACGGTAGACGGCACGCCATACGCCATGCTGGCGGGACGGGGCCGGTTCGCGGCCTTCGACGGCGATCAGAATGTGCAGCTGCGCACGACATCCATCGGCGATGATTTAACGGACTACCTGGCCAAGCTGCTCGATTTCCAGCTGGAGATGGCTGACCGGGACGATCAGGCGATCACGCCGCCACCCGACTACATGTTCGCACCCTTCTACATCGATCAGGACAACTGGCGGCAGCCATGGGCGTCGTTCAAGGGCCTTTATCTCGCCAATTCGAAGCAGACCCTCGCCGACTATCATTCCGGGCTGAAGCCGAACGCTTACTACGCGGGGCAGACGCGCCGGAACCTGATCCAGTCGCAACGCAAGTTGCTCGAAGGCGAGCGAGAGGTTCTGCACCAGACGCTGGAAAGCATGCGGGACTTGGTCTCGGACGTCGTTCTTTCCTTCGACCTAACCGACTTTCAGGTTGAGACCGAGCAGCTGCTCGCGGAGAGCCGCAAGCTGCATCAGGACCAGCTGGCATACCGGCAGAAGCTTTCTGACATCAGCGAAGAGCGCCGGCTGTGGCTCGAACAGCGCGACCTGGTCAGAGCGTCACTCGCCGAGATGGACGAGGCCTTCGCGGCGGCACTGGAGCGGCCTGCCGATGTGGCCTGCCCGACGTGCGGCCATCACTATTACAACTCAATTGCCGACCAATTTGAGATCGTCCAGGACAAGGACGGCCTATTCAGCTCGCTGATCATCAGTCAGGAGAAGCTGCACGAACTGGACGCGAAGGCTGAGGTTGAACGAAAGAACATCGCCAAGCTGGAAGACCGCATCGCGCGGATCAATCACCTCCTCGGCGTGCGCAAAGATGAGCTGTCCCTCAACGATGTGATTGCGGCACAGGGGCGGAACGAAGCGGGGCGGATCATCCGGGGCCGTATCGCGAAAATTGATGATGGCATCTCGGAAAGGCGCAGTCAGGAAGAGGCCGCCGCGCGAGAGATGCAGGCGGCGGTAAGCCGCAAGCGAAGTCAGGAAATCAAAGGCTTCTTCAGGGACCGGCTATTCGAGTTCTGTGATCATCTGTCGGTCAGGCTCGACACGTCGAGAGCCCCCTCTATGACTACAATGCCGTTCGGGCGCGGCAGCGAAGGGCCGCGTGGGCTCATAGCCTACTACTACGCGTTCCTGCACACGGCGCGGCGTTACTCATCCTCCGCCTTTTGTCCGATCGTGATTGACGCGCCAAATCAACAAGGGCAGGACGACATGACGCGGGTGATGCGCTTTATTGTCGACAAGCGTCCACCACACAGTCAGGTCGTCGTCGCAACCGAGGACGTCTTCGGTCTGACCAACAACGACGCTGATATCATTCATGTCGGCAAGCGGAAGAACCAGCTCCTCGACGAAGATCTCTATGATGAGGTTTCCGACATCGTGAGACCGTATCTGGGTCAGCTCATCTAAATCGGCAGCATCAACCGCCCGGGGTGAGGCGGCTTCTCGTCTTCCCTCAAAAGCCCATCCTGTACGATAGCGGCAGCCGAAGCGTCTCGTCCCATGGCTGTCGCCATACTGCGTCAGTCTACTGTGCTCTAGCCGTTTTTCACCACAGACGGCCGAAAGCCGGACATGCCGCTCCCCACCCCTCCCGGTCATCGACATCGTGCGAACGCATGTCCGCTTTCGGTACCGAGCTGCCAAGCCTGAAATGACCGACTTGAGCGCAAAGCCGCCGCCGGTCGGCCGGGCGGCGTATGTCCGGTTCTCACGAGGAGCAGTTGGTGATGCTAATTTCCAGCACGGAGGGGTAGGAGCCAACCAGTGCCGTGGGACCGACAGGACTAATGTCATTGGCAAAGCGTAGAGACCCAAATGCGCCACCGGAGCGGGCTTGTTCGTCGTCCGTCGCTTTGTCGGCGCCCGGCGAGAGCGGATGCGTGACATGCTGTCGATCAGAGTTTGTGGATGTCAATCCGGTTAGTGTTGGTTGCGGTGGAGATCTCGTAGTGATCGGTCTGAACGACGTCGAGAATATGCCTGGGCCGATAAGCAACGATGTTGATGCCGCCGGTGTGACGCACGCTGTCGTAGATCAATCCATTGCCGCCGGTCGCCCGCACACGCTCCCCGAAGATCTGAGATCGGAGATAGCTGTCGGGAGCGAGCAGGTCGGCCTGGGTGGCGCGCTGGCCGCGCAGGTCCAAATAGGTTCCCAGTAGAGTCGCGTTGTATGTGCGGTATCGCCTCGCCATGCCCGGAAGGCCTCGCGCGAACGCCTCGCGACGGAGATGGTGGCCGACCTCGGCCGCGGCGGTCGCGATCGTGGCGGCGGCGTACCAGGCGCCGAGGTCTCCGGTGTTGAAGCGCGTGCCGGACGGTGCCGCGTGCAGGAAGGCGGCCATGATGACGCTGCTGTTGGGGCGGCCGTAAACCCAGTCGGATGCCGCGAGGCGGGCGATGCGGTCGAGGACGAGCCGGTCGTTCGTCCATCCGGCCAGTTCCATGACTGCGGCGGCATCGGCTATGGTGGAGACGGTGTCGAACAGGCCGATCGGCGGAAAACGCGAGGGGATCAGTCGGAAGCTGGGCCGGGGTGCCGCGGCCTCGGTCAACTGAAGATGATGTCCTTGTCCGCGGCGGGGCGGACGTCGCGATCGATCTCGTTGGGCGCCATGTAGAGGCCGCCGCGTGCGCCGTCGAGGAAGCGCCGGACTGTCTGCATGCTGTCCTGACTGCCGCTGGTCACCAGGTCCAGCGGTGGGCGTCCGCCGAAGACCAGCGCGCGGTGTGGGCGTGTCAGCCAGGCGATGCCTTCTTGCTCGTGCTCGAACAGGATGTTCAAGGCCTGGTGGATGCCAAGCACCAGCGAGAGCCGCGTCAGCACATCGACGTCGAGCGTGAGGTCGCCGTGTTCCCGGGCGGTTTTGGTCCATCCCTGATACGTGGAGCGGGAGGGATAGCCCAGGCAGAGTCGACGCTGCTCCTCGTTGAGCCCCCAAAGGTCCGCGATCGCCAGGAAGGTCCTAAGGCCGGGGGCGCTCAGGCGCCTTCGGCTGGCGGGTGCGAAGCGCGTGGGGAGCAACTGGTCAGGCCCGGGGGCGAGGTCTTCCTGCCGCAAGGCGTGCTGCATGGTCGGCGCTCCAAATGTCCCGATTCAGACATAGACCGAAAACGGTCTTCCGGAAGGTGCTCTGTTTCGAGCTGATGGGCAAGGCTTTTGCGCGGTCTACTCCGCGGTCGCGGGCTGGGCCGCCGCTCCCTGGTCGGCGTCCTGGTCATCTTGCCGCCGCGCCTTGGCCGTCTCGTCCTTGCGCCAGCTGGAGGCGACCGGATACAGCGCCGGCAGCACCAGCAGGGTGAGCAGGGTGGCGGTGATCAGGCCGCCGATCACCACCGTGGCGAGCGGGCGTTGGACCGCGGCACCGGTCGAGGTTGCAATCGCCATCGGCACGAAGCCGATCGAGGCGACGAGGGCGGTCGTCAGCACCGGTCGCAGGCGCTTTTCCGCGGCCTCGCGCGCGGCCTCGGCCGGACTGCGCCCGGCCTCGCGTTCCTGCTCGATATAGCTGATCAGGACGACGCCATCGAGGATGGCGATGCCGAAGGTCGAGATGAAGCCGATGCCGGCGGAGACGCTGAACGGCATGCCGCGCAGAGCCAGGGCCGCGATACCGCCGATGGCCGCCATCGGCACGTTCAGGAAGATCAGCGCCGCCAGCGGCAGGCTGCCGAAATTCAGATAGAGCATCATGAAGATCACGGCCATGACGACAGGCACGACCAGGGCCAGGCGCGCGGTGGCGCTGCGCAGGTTCTTGAACTGTCCGCTCCATTCCACCCGGTAGCCTTCGGGCAAATGCAGCTTCTGCGCGACAGCCTTCTGGGCCGCGGTGGCGAAGCCGTTGGTGGAACGGCCGCGCACGTGGATCTGCACGGCGATGCGGCGCTCCAACTGGTCGCGCTCGATCTGCGAGGGGCCGGTGCTGACCGAGATATCGGCCAGGGTCGACAGCGGCACCGCGCCGCCACCTGGGAGGGCGACCGGGAGCGCGCCGATGGTTGCCGCACTGGTGCGGGCAGCGGGCGCCAGACGCACCACGATCGGGGTTTCCGCCTCGTCGCTGCCATAGACGGTGCCGACCGTGCGGCCACCGACGATCTGCACCATGTCGAGGACGTCGTTTGCGGAGACACCGTAGCGCGCCAGGGCCGCGCGCCTGACCCGCACGGTGAGGTCGGGCAGGCCGCCCTCGTGGTCGGCACGAACATCCGAAGCACCCTTGACGGCATTTACGATCTTGACCGCCTTGCGGGCGAGCGCGCGTAGTTTGGCGAGGTCGTGGCCGTAGATGGTCAGTGCCACCGGCGAGCGCACGCCTTGCAGCAGGTCGTTCATGCGCATCTCGATCGGCTGCGAGAGCTCGAACTGCACCCCCGGGACTGCCGCCTTGACCTTCTTCTCGATGGCGTCGCGAAGCTGTTGCTGGGTGCTGTAGCCGTGCCACTGGCTGCGCGGCTTGAGCATGGCGTAGCTGTCGGTGCTTTGCACGCCCATCGGATCGGTCGGCACCGCGGCACTGCCGGTCTGCGAGACCACCGTTTTCACCTCGGGGAAGCTGCGGATCACCCGCTCGATTTCGGTGACAGTGCGGATCGAGGCGTCGAGATTGATGCCCGGCAGCTTGTTGGAGGTCACCACGATCGCGCCCTCCTGCAGCTTCGGGATGAATTCGCTGCCCAGGCCAAGCGCGAACCAGGCGCTGGCGACGAACAGCCCCGCCGCCAGGCCGAAGGTGAGCCACGGATGCCGCGTCGTGCGGGCCAGCGCCGGGGTGTAGAGGCGCCGTGCCCCACGCACCAGGATGGTGTCCTTGAGCGTCGGGCTGTCCGACAGGAAGGTCGCGGCCAGGGCCGGCAGGATCAGCATCGTCACCAGCAACGCGCTGCCGAGGGCGAGCATCACCGTCAGCGCCATCGGCCGGAACATCTTGCCCTCGATGCTCTGCAAGGTGAGCACCGGGATATAGACCATGGTGATGATCGCGACCGAGAACAGCACCGGGCGCGCCACCTCGGCCGCCGCCGCCGGCACCGCGTCCGCCACCGGCCCGGCGTCCTTCTGGCCCTCCTGCTCCTGTGCGGTCTGCCGGCGCAGCACGTTCTCCACCAGCACCACCGCGCCGTCGACGACCAGGCCGAAATCGATCGCCCCCAGGCTCATCAGGTTGGCCGGAATGCCGAAGGCGCGCATGCCGGCGAACGCCATCATCATCGCCACCGGGATCACCGCCGCCACGATCAGCCCGGCCCGCAGATTGCCCAGGGCGAGCAGCAGGATCACCACGACGAACAGCGCGCCTTCGATCAGGTTATGCGCGATGGTATGGATCGCCCGGTGCACCAGGCCCGCGCGGTTGTAGAAAATTCGGATTTCGACGCCTTTTGGCAGCGTCTTTTGCACGGCCTTGATACCCGCCTCGAGCTTGGGCAGCACGGTGCTGGAGTTCAGCCCGTACTGCATCTCGGCCACGCCCAGCACCGTCTCGCCCTGGCCGTCATGGGTGACCGCGCCCAGCCGCACCTTCGGCGCCATGACCACTCTAGCGACGTCGCCCACCGTTACCGGAATGCCGCCGGGTGCGGTGCGCACCACGATGTTCGCGATATCGGCGCGCGTATCCAGCAGCGCCATGCCGCGCACCACCTGCTGCTCGGCGCCACTCTCGATATAGGCGCCGCCGCGCGCGGTATTGTTGGCCTGGATCGCGGTGAACAGTTGCGGCAGGGTAACGCCTTCGGCGCTCAGCCGGCCGGGGTCCACCCGCACTTCGTAGGTTTGCAGCTCGCCGCCGTAGATGTCGACATTGACGATTCCCGGCACCAGCTTGAGCTTGGGCACCACGTGCCATTCGAGCATCCGATAGAGCTGCATCGGCGTGTAGCCGGGACCGCGCAACTCGAATTCGATGATCTCGCCAAGACCCGTGGTGAGCGGTCCCTCCTGCGGCGCGCCGACACCCGGCGGCATCATCGCCTTGGCCAGCTGCAGCCGCTGATAGATTCGCGCGCGCTCGGTCTCGACGTCGGCGTCGTCCTTGACGGTGACATAGACCGCGGACAGCCCGAAGCGCGACTTCGAGCGTACGTTCTTGAGCTTCGGCAGGCCGACCATCTGCATTTCGATCGGCACGGTGACCAGGCGCTCCACCTCGAGCGGCCCGAGCCCGTTCGCCTCGGTCAG
This sequence comes from Lichenicoccus sp., assembly GCF_965276875.1. Lineage (GTDB taxonomy): Bacteria > Pseudomonadota > Alphaproteobacteria > Acetobacterales > Acetobacteraceae > Lichenicoccus. The sequence goes on from NZ_OZ255701.1 coordinate 3,653,426, forward strand.
GATCAGCACCTGCTTGGGCGAGATATCCGGCACCGCGTCGATGGCGAGCTCGCGCATGTTCCACAGTCCGGCGGCGACCACGATCAGCGCCAGCACCAGCACCAGCCAGCGACGCGACACGATCGCGGCAAACATCCGTTCCATCTCAGCCGCCGCCTTCCAGCAGGGTTTTCTGCATGACCGCCTTGAGCGCGAAACTGCCCTGGGTGACCACCTTGTCGCCAACCGACAGGCCGTGGCGGACCTCGACCCAATCCTGCCGGCTGACGCCGAGTTCCAGCGTATGGCTGCGGAAACCGTCCTTTCCCTCCGGTGTGAACGCCGTGGGCTTGTCGGCGATCGTCTGTATCGCATCAGGAGGGACAACGAGTCCCTGGTGGCCGGCGCGGTCGAACAATGTCACGTCGACGAACATGCCCGAGTGCAGCACGCCATCGGGATTGGCCAGGTTGATCCTGACCGGCAGCGTACGCGCGGTGCTATCGAGGGCGGCGCCGACGGAGGCCACCGAGCCGGTCCAGCTGCTCGCAGCACCGCCCGCCTGGCCAGACGCGAACTGCACCGCCGCCTTGTCGCCGACCTTCACAACGGCGGCCTGCGCCTCGGGCACCTGGGCGAGAACGACGACGCTGGACAGGTCGGCGACGACGATGGCGCTCTGCGTCATGCCCGGTCCCGCGACCTGACCCGGCGTGACCCCGATTTGCGTGACCTGGCCAGGGATCGGCGAGGTGAGCGTCGCCAGGCCGCCCTTGCCGGAGGCGCCGAGGCGTTGCAGCCGGTCGCGCAGATTGGCGGCGCGGGCGCCTGCCGCGGACTGCCTCGCCTCGGCCTCAGCCAGCAACAGGCGGCGCTGGTCCTGCTGGGCGCGGGCCATTGCGCCGTCACGCACCAGGATCACCGCGCGATGCAGGGCCTCGCGGGCCACGGCGATCTGTGTCCTGGTCTCGCGCTCGCTGGCCTCGGCCTCGGTCAGCAGGCTCTGGTCGGCGGCGATGCTGGTGGATTGCAACGACGCCAGACCCTGGCCCACACGCACCGTCTCGCCGACCTGGACCAGCAGCCGGATCACGCGCGACTCCGCCAACGGGCGCAGGTCGGCGACGCGCGAGGGGTCGAAGATGATCTCGCCCGGGACATGCACCGCGCGAATGATCGGCTGGCGCACCACCGGCTCGGTTTGCAGGCCGATGGTCTTCTGTTGGGCCTCGCTCATACGGACCACGTCCTTTCCGCCGCTTTGCGGAGCACCCGGTCCGGCGGCGGCCAGCAGCATTGCCGCAAGCCCCACGCAGGCGCGCCTCATGGCAGCGTTCCTTCGGCGAGGGCCAGCCGCAACCGTGCGGCCCGGCCGCGGATTTGCGCGCGGTCGCGCGCCAGGGCGGCGTCGGACGCCGCCGCATCCGCCCGCACCAGCTCGATCAGCGGCGTCTCGCCGAGCCGCCAGGCGGTCTCGACCTGGGCGCGGCGGCGCGCAAGCGCCGAGGCCGCGCGCTCGGCGGCACGGGTCGCCCGGTCCGCGGCACCGGCTTCGAGGGCCGCCGCCTGCACCGCGGCGGTCACCGCGCGGCGCACCAGCAGCAGACGCACCGTCGCCCGCGTCACCGCCGCCTCGGCTCTCGCGCGTCTTGGCGCGTTGCGTGCCTCCGAGGCGAACCCCAGCCGGAACACCACGCCGACCCGCGTGTCCCAGGGTGAGCCGGGCTGCTTGTCGTTGGTCACCTGCAGGCCAAGCTCCGGGTCATCGCGATCCTGGATGCGCACCAGCCTGGCGGCCGCCGCGGCCGCGGCTACCGCCCGCTCGGCTGCCATGATCCTGGGGTCGTGCGCCAGCGAGACTTGGCCCGTTGGTGGCGGCGCATCGAGGGTTGGGATGGCCTCGTGCCCGGTGACCTGGGCGAGCGCGACAATAGCGGCGCCAAGGCTGGCCTGTGCCTCTTCAAGAGAGGCGCTTGCGGACGCCGCCTCGGCGTCGGCGGCGAGGCTGTCGCTCTGTGATCCCTCGCCCACCTGGTAGCGTTGCGCGGCACTCCTGGATAGCGCCGTGTAGGTGGACACGCGTTGTGACGCCACGTCGCGCGCCTGGAGTGCGATCCGCGCGTTGGTGGTTAGGGCGAGCACGTCGGCGGCCAGTGCCAGATGCGCTGCCTGCCGCGCAGCACCTATCGAGGCGGCCTCGGCGTTCGCGGCCCGCTGGGTTGCGGTGCCCTCGCCGGGCAACCAGAGCGGGGTGCCGAGTTCGGCCTGCGTTGTCTTGTAGTCATAATTGGAGCCGAACCTGTCGTCGTCATACTGGCCGGTGAGATAGGGGGCGTTTGGGAAAAAGGTGCTGCCCGAGAGGTGGTTCGCGGCCGCCACGTTTTCCTGCGCCTGGAAATCGGCGCGTTGCGGAAGTCGCGCCCAGGCTTGCGCCACGGCCTGATGGAGGCTTTCATCCGCGATCGGCTGTGAGCGCGCGGTGCACGGCGCAACACACGGCGCCACCAGCAGCACGGCGGCGACCGTCGCCGGACACCGATGACCCCGCCGTCCCCATATGCTCATCGCCGGCATCTATGTGCTCCAGGTTGCCGGCGGACCATAGAGCGATCCCTGCGTGGCGGTGCCAACCGTGAGCGCGCATTTATAAAGCTGCTGGTTTTGTGAATAAAGGCTGGCTGCGGCTGGGCATGCAAAGGGGGCGGCTGGGCATGCAGGGGGCGGCTGGGCATGCAGGTGGGTGCTCGGATGGCACTCAGGCTTGCATACCGGCACCCAGCCAAGCTACCTTCAGCAGCTCTAATTGAGAATCATTTGCAAGAGGGTAATGGTGGACGGGCAAACCAGCATGATCGCGCGAAACTGCGAGCGCGCCGTGGTTACCGCCTATCGCGAGCTTCGCGGCATCGGCACAGCCGACATGCGCGCTTTTTACGCCTGCACAACACTCTACAGGATCCACCATCCGGAGGCCTCGCTCGACGAGGCGCGACGGCTGGTGGCCGAGTGGATCGACCATCATGTCGTGCGCAAGGCGACAGGCCCGACCCCCGGCTGCGACTGCGACTAGGGCTGCGACCGAAACAGACCGTCTTGGTCTATTTGTCCTTGTTGCCCATAGTCTCGGCGTAGCCTCTACACTGCGCCTCGCTGCCCGGAGCGGGAGCCACGGACCCATACGGCGGCGCGTTCTTCGCCGCCGGCTTCTGGGGCACTCTCGGCCTCCCGGATTACGATCCGATCATAGCCCCGTTCTTCGCGCCGCTCGATCCAGTTGGTGTTCAGCCGCGAGATCGCGGCGCGTCTCGGGGCGCCGCTGCGGATCATCCGGGGGGGGCAAGCACCTCAACGCCGCGAGCGGAATGACAATGTTTCCTGAACTGGCGGCCGATCTCGAGCCAGTCAGCAAGGTGCGTGATCGCCTGCTGCGGCCCCGCCGCGTAGAACGATTTTGCCAGCTCGGGGAAGGCCTCGACCTCTGACGTCACCATCCTGTCAATCATCAAGCATACAAGGGAGGTGATCAGTTCGACGATTCCGATAGCCTGGAGCCTCGGCAAAGGCGCCTCGCGCGCTTCCCGGAATTGCGTGGCGCTTTTAGGCTGTAAGCGCGGCGCGCGTAGGCGTGTTCAGCTCCAGCCATCCATGCGCCACAGCCTCGGCAACTTATGGCAACGCGCACGAGTTGACCGGACCAGGCCGAACGGTTCGGTCTCTGCGTCATAATCCTTTGGCGCATTCCCACAGGAGCAGGCCATGCCGCAGTTCGACGCGACCATCAAGCACCTCAAGGAGGGCATCAAAAGTATGACCGTAAGTGCTGCGGTCAAGAACATAGAGGGTTGGGAGGCGACGCTGGAAAAGGTCGAGGAACCAGCCGCAAAGACCATCGTCAAGGATTTGGAAAACCTCAAGAAGCATCTGCATGCCAAGGAACTGGACAGTGAGGCGATCCGCAAGCTGGTGATCAAGCTCGGCAAGGAAACGGTCGCCATCGGCAAGAAGACCGACAGCAAAAACGCCAGCAAAATCCAGGCGCTGGGTGAAGCTCTTGGCCACTCTGCCGAAACTGCCGCCGCCTAACCAGATCGTAACCCAGTTGGGTGAGACCCAGGCGAGAGAGGCCGCGCAACACCGGCCTTTCCGCTCTCTCATTGGCAAGCTTCAGCCATGGAGTTCGTGATTGCAGATCGTCGGATTTGAGGAACACCTTGTCGTGCCGGAGTAGGTGGCAGCCTGGTCTCAAGCGGGAGCATCGCTCGAGGGCGGCACGAGTTTGCGGTGGAGAACATCATGCCACGCATCGCAAGAGTTCGGCAGACTGCGGAGACCGTGCAAGCGTGAGCTTAATCTTTGGTTGAAACGGCAAGCCACGACGCCGATCCCAACTTTTCCGACTTCTGGACCGGCACACGCCATCAGTGTGCTCGGGCACCTTGGACCCAGCCAAAGCTGTTCGCGTTGTATGGGTCGGTGCATTAGGCGCGCTCTGCCATCGATACCAGGTCGCGCGGTCCGGCGCCGGTATAGATCTGCCGTGGTCGGCCGATGCGCTGACCGGGCTCCTCGATCATTTCTTTCCACTGGCTGATCCAACCGGCGGTGCGTGCGACCGCGAACAGCACGGTGAACATGCTGGTGGGGATGCCCATCGCCTTGAGGATGATACCGGAATAGAAGTCGACGTTGGGGTAAAGCTTGCGGGAGACGAAATACTCGTCCTCGATGGCGATCCTCTCAAGTTCGACGGCAAGTTCGAGCAGCGGATCGTGCTTGATGCCGAGTTCGCCAAGCACTTCGTGGCAGGTCGCCTGCATGATCTTGGCGCGCGGATCGAAGTTCTTATAGACGCGATGGCCGAAGCCCATCAGCTTCACGCCGCTGCTGCGGTCCTTCACCTTGGCAATGAAATCGGCGATGTGGTCCTTGCTGCCGATCGTGCCCAGCATCTTCAGCACCGCCTCGTTGGCGCCGCCATGCGCCGGCCCCCAGAGCGATGCGATCCCGGCGGCGATGCAGGCGAACGGGTTGGCCCCGGTCGAGCCGGCGAGGCGCACGGTACTGGTCGAGGCGTTCTGTTCGTGGTCGGCGTGCAGGATCAGGATGCGGTCCATTGCCCGCGACAGCACCGGGCTGACCTGGTAGGGCGCGCTCGGCATCGCGAACATCATATGCAGGAAGTTCTCGGCGTAGTTCAGATCGTTGCGCGGGTAGGTGAACGGGAAGCCGTGGGTGTATTTGTAGGTCCAGGCGGCAATGGTCGGCATCTTGGCGATCAGACGCATCGCCGAGAGCTCGCGATGGCCGCGGTCGTTGATGTCAAGGCTGTCGTGGTAGAACGCCGACAGCGCGCCGACGACGCCGCAGATCACCGCCATCGGATGCGCGTTGCGGTTGAAGCCATTATAGAAATGGCGAAGCTGCTCGTGCAGCATCGTGTGGTTGTTGAGCTCGGTGGTGAAGGCCGCGTGCTCGGCCTGGTTCGGCAGTTCGCCGTTGAGCAGCAGATAGGCCACCTCGGGGAAGGTCGCGCGCTCGGCGAGCTGGTCGATCGGGTAGCCGCGATGCAGCAGCACGCCTTCGTCGCCGTCGATATAGGTGATCTTGCTGTCGCAGGCGGCGGTGCCGCCATAGGCCGGATCGTAGGTGAAGATCCCCAGTTCGGCGGGCAGCTTTCGGATGTCGGCCACCGCCGGACCGAGCGTGCCGGTGAGCAGCGGCAGCTTCGTCGATTGGCCGGTGGCGTCTAGGGTGATGGTGGCGGTGGACGTGGCGTTAGAAGGGGCGGTCACGCTCATGAGGGGGTTCCTAATCCAGCCTGGCCGGTGATGGAGATGCTGCGAGGGCGACGGGTCAGTGCAGATTTATGGCGAAGCGCACCCGCTGGCAACGTCAGGGATGCAGCACCTCGCTGAGGCGGGCGCGTGCCGGGCCGAGGTCCGACCAATCGCCCGCGACGTCAAAGACGGCGAGGGCGCAGGTGGCAAATCCCTGGGTCAGTACGGGATTGCGGCCGGCGAGGGCGAGTGCCAGGTCGTGCAGGCCGGGATTATGGCCGATCAGCATGATACGGCGATCGCTGCCATCGCATTCGCGCAGGCTCTCCAGCAGCGATGTCCAGCTGGCGAGATAGAGCGCATCGAGAGCCAGGCAGCGCGGTGTGTTGCCAAGTTCGAGGCGCTCGAAGGTCTCGCGTGTGCGCAGCGAGGTGCTGACCAGGACGAGGTTGGGTACCAGGTCGGGATGCGCGTTTGCGCGAAGCCGCGCGCCGAGGGCGGTGGCGTCGGCGCGGCCGCGTTCGGAGAGCGGGCGGGAATGGTCGACGGCCTCGGACATCCCGGCCTGTGCGGCAACCGCCTTGGCATGGCGCAACAGCAGCAGGCGTCGGTCCCAGGTGCCGGTCACGACCCTGGCTCCGTGCGCGCGACGGCCTCATGGTGGCGGATCACCTCGCGGATGACGAAGGCCAGGAACTTTTCGGCGAAATCCGGGTCCAGCTCGGCGTCGTGCGCCAGCGTCCGCAGCCGCGCTACCTGCCGGGCTTCGCGCGCGAGGTCTGCCGGCGGCATCGCGTGGCGGGCCTTCAGCGCGCCCACCGCCTTGGTGCAGCGAAATCGCTCGGCCAGCATATGGATCAGAGCGGCATCGATGTTGTCAATGCTGCGGCGCAGGGCCGAAAGCTCCCCTGTCGCGTCGGCCTGAGCGTGCTCCGTCGAGGCTGTATTGGCTGACATCCCGGCCGTGGCCCCATGGGTGGGTTTGCCTCGCGGTTGTGCGGGATTGGCAGCCGGGCGACAAGCGTGGAGTTATCCCGCGCATGCAGACCGGTACGAACAGGATGGCAGAAACGGGGTCTGGGGCCGTCGTGCGTCGCACGCCTTCGCGTGACGTGCGTCGCACGCCTTCGCGTGACGGCCCCAGTGTCGGGCCCCATCGCGCTCGCGCGATGGGAACCCGGTCAAGGGCAAAGCCTTGCCTGGCTCTTTCCCTAACCCTGTCTAAAGATCAATCCAGGCCAAATGGCCGCCCTTGCCGGCGCCCGTGTCGGTAAAGATCGCAGTGCCGCCGCCGCGGCCGTGCCGCACCCATGGCCTGCCGTCGGTGCTGCGACGGTCGTGGCCGCAATAGACGGTAAAGCCGCGTGGGATGTGGTCCACCCAGTTCAGCCGGCGTTCTGGATAGCCGTCCTCCTGCATGCGTCCGGTGGTCTCCCCGAACAGCGCCCGTGACAGCAGCGGCGTCACTCGGCCGAGCGGGGCCGGCGGGTCCTGCTCCAGCATGCCGGTGTGAAAGCCGCCATGCACGAAGATGCGGCTTCCCTGCACCAGCCAGGCAGGAGCCCGGCCGATCTCCAGCAGGGCGCGCGCGCGCAGGCCCGAATCGTCGAGCTGGGTCAGTGTGGCCTCCAGCGGCGGATCGGGGCGCATGCGATGGCCGGCCAAGGCGCGGCCAAGCTTGCGGTCATGGTTGCCGACCAGGAACAGGCCGCGCCCCTCGTCGATCAGCCCGAACATCTGTCGCAAGGTCTCGGCGCTGGACGGACCATGGTCGATCAGGTCGCCGAGCTGGATGATGAAGCGCTCGGTGGCGATGGCGTGGGCAAAGGCGCGGGCGTCGCCATGCACGTCGCCGACGACACGCAGCGGGCGGTCCCGCGGCACCTTGACGTGCAGCGCTGGGACGTGCGGCGCTGGCTGTTCGCCATCCATCAGAAAGCGCGGGTCACTCATCAGGTGTGCCGCACCTCGTCGCGGAAGGCCGCGAGCGCGCGGTCGCGGCCTTCCGCGAGCGAGACGATCGGCCGCGGATAGTCGCGGCCGAGTGCGACGCCGGCCTGGGTAAGGGCCGCGGACGGCGCCTCCCAGGGGGCATGCAGATAGCGGTTCGGCAGGCGTGCGAGTTCGGGCACCCAGCGTCGGATGTAGGTGCCCTCAGTGTCGAACTTCTTCGACTGGGTCACCGGGTTGAAGATGCGAAAGAACGGCTGCGCGTCGGTGCCGCAGCCCGCGACCCACTGCCAGCTCGCACTGTTGGTGGCGAGATCGCCATCGACCAGCGTGTCCCAGAACCAGTCCTCGCCCTCCTGCCAGGGCAGCAGCAGATGCTTGCACAGCAGCGAGGCGGTGATCATCCGCACCCGGTTATGCATCCAGCCGACCTGCCAGAGTTGGCGCATGCCGGCATCGACGATCGGCAGGCCGGTGCGGCCCTGCTGCCAGGCACGCAAGGCCTTGGGGTCGCGGCGCCAGGGCAGGTTCGTGAACGCCTCGCGCAGCGGCTGCTCGGGCAAGGTGGGATGGTTGGCCAGCAGATAGGCCGCGAACTCGTGCCAGAGCAGTTCGCCCTGGAAGGTCCCAAGCCCGGCGGCGGACGACGCCTTGCGCGCCGCGTGCCAGACCTGCACCGCTGAGATTTCGCCCCAGCGCAGATGCGGCGACAGCATCGAGGTGCCGTCCTCGTCGCCGGGGATGTCGCGGCTGTCGCCGTAGCCATCGAGGTGATGGCCGAGAAAGCGCGCGAGGCGGGCCTGGGCCGCGGCCTCGCCGGGTTGCCAGGTCGCGCGCAGGCCAGCAGCCCAATCCGGCCGGGTCGGCAGCAGCCCCCAATCGTCGAGCGCCTCGTTGGCCCAATCGCCTAGCGGCGCGTCGATATGCTTCGGCGCCGGCAACGGCGGCTCCGGGTCGGGCAGGGCCCGGCAGGTGCGGGCGAATGGCGTATAGACGCCATAGACGCCGCCTTGCTGGGTGCGGATCTCGTCGAGATCGAACAGGGTGGCGACCCGGTGGTGCAGCAGGGCGATCCCGTGCTCGCGCAGCTGTTCCGCGACTTTGTTATCGAGTTCCCGCAGCCAGGGCTCGTGGGTCGCGCCGCAATGCACCTGGTCAGCCCCGGCGGCGCGCGCGAGTTCGGGGATGATGGCGGCGGCGTCGCCGCGTCGCAGCACCAGGGTGCCGCCGGCCTTGGCGATCGCCTCGCTTAGCGCACGCAGGCTGTGATGCAGCCACCAGAGGCCGGCGCCGCCCGGCTGCCAGCGACCGGCGGCGGCGGCGTCATGCACGTAGACCGCGAGCACCCGCTCGGCGCCCGCGCATGCGGCACTCAGCGGGCGATTATCGGCCAGACGCAGATCGTTCCTGAACCAGACGAGCGCCGTCCTGGCCTTTGCCCGCTTCGTCATCGTGTCGTCGGACCCCCTGCTCATGCGTCGCGGACCTGTAACATCCGGGGTCGGCCGGGGTTCTCACCTGCTGGCGCCGGGCCGAGGGCGAAGCGGAACAGCCGCCCGTCACCGAGCAGGAAGGCGCTGCCGCCGCCCGGAAACAAGCGCGCGATCGCAGGATTGCTCACATCCAGGCCGCCGGTATAGGCGCCGAACGCCGGCAGCATCAGCCTGCGATGGGAGGCGACGAAGCAGGGCCGGCTGACGGTGCCGCCGCGGGTCGCGATCCGCGCCTTGGGATGATGGTGGCCGCATAGCTCGGCCAGCTCCGTCGCCACGACGGCCTCATGCCTGAGGCGCAGCGGCCCCAGCGTGAAGCTGTGGCATGGCTCGCCCGGCAGCCCCGCCGGTGCCTCCGGGTCGTGGTTGCCGCGGATCCAGACCAGTCTGGCGCGCGCGGCGATCCCGCGCAGCGTCGCCGCATCGGCCGCATTCAGGCGGCGGATGGCGTCGCGGTCATGGAAGCTGTCGCCGAGGGCGACGACGATTTCCGGTCGCCAATCCTCGATGCAGGCGACCAGCCGGCGCAGCGTGATCGCGCTGTCCCAGGGCGGCACCAGACCGCCGTCGCGGGCCATCGCACTGCCCTTCTCCAGATGCAGGTCGGCCACCGCCAGCAGCCGTGCCGCCGGCCAGTACAGCACGCCGCGCGGATCGAGCAGCAGGCGCTCGCCGGCGACAGAGATGGCGGACGCGATCACGCGCGCAGCACCAGGCGCTCGGGGTCAACACCGATCGCATCGGCGACCAGCGCCTCGGTCTCCGCCAGCAACTGATCCTCGGAGAGCCCGTCGCGCACCGATTCGCGGCCGATATCAAGCATCACCGGCACCGCCAGCGGCGACACCCGCGCCAGCCGCATCACCCGCACCCGTCCCGCTACGCGGGAGAGCAGGGCCGCCAGCCGGTCGACGTCGGTGAGGCCGCCACCCGCCTCCAGGCGTGTCGCGCGCAGCAGTACATGGTCGGGCTGGTGGCGGCGCAGCACGTCGTAGAGCAGGTCGGTGTTGATCGTAACTTGCCGGCGCGTCGCGGTCTCGCCCGGACGCTGGCGCGGGGTCAGGCCTGACACCACCGCGATGTTGCGAAAGGTCCGCCGCAGCATCGAGCTCTCCGCCATCCAGGCTTCCAGATCGTCGCCCAGCATGTCTTCGTCGAACAAAGCGGCGATGTCCACCGGCGGCGCCTCGCCGCACCAGATGGCGATCGCATAATCGGTGGCGACGAAGCCGAGCGGCATCGAGCGCGCCCGCGCCAGCCTGCGGGTGAGCAGCATGCCCAGCGTCTGATGCGCGTTGCGGCCCTCGAAACAGTACGCGATCAGGAACCAGCGGCCCTGGCGCGGGAAGATCTCAACCAGCAGGTCGTCGGGGCCGGGCAGCGCCGAGCGGTCCTGCTGCAGGGCCAGCCACTCGCGCACCGGCTCGGGATACGACGCCCAGGTCGCGGGGTCGTGCAGCATCGCCCGGACGCGGGCGGCGAGCCCCGCGGTCAGCGGGTTGCGGGCGCCGGCATAGGCCGGGACCAGCGGGTCGCCGGCGGCGCCTTCGGCCACCTCGACATTGGTCTCGCGCAGACGCAGGAAGCGCAGCTTGCGTCCGGCGAAGAGGAAGGCGTCGCCCTCGCGCAGGTGGCTCGCGAAGGACTCCTCGATCTCGCCGAGGTTCAGGCCGCGCGGGCCGCCCAGCCGCACCTTGAGCAGCGGCGCCTCGACGATGGTGCCGACATTCATGCGCGCCTGCCGGGCGACCCGTTCGCCGCTGATATGCACCCGGCTCTCGGAGTCGGTGAACAGCTTATGGTGACGCTCATAGGCGGCGAGCGCGTAGCCGCCAGTGGCGACGAAGCCGAGCACGTCGTCGAAATCGTGTCGGCTGAGCCCGGCGTAAGGCTGCGCCGTGCGCACCTCGTCGAACAGCGCATCGGGCATGAACGGCGCGCTCGCGGCCATCAGCAACACATGCTGGGCCAGCACGTCGAGGCCGCCGGGCAGGGCTGCCTCGCCGTCGAGTTCCATCGCCGCGGCGCCGGCGATCGCCGCCTGGCATTCGAGCACCTCGAAGCGGTTGGCCGGCACCAGCACCGCGCTGCTGCTCTCGTCCATGCGGTGGTTGGCGCGCCCGACGCGCTGCAGCAGGCGCGAGACGCCCTTGGGCGCGCCGACCTGGATCACCTGGTCGATGCCGCCCCAATCGATGCCGAGATCGAGCGAGGAGGTGGCGATCACCGCGCGCAAGGCCCCCGGCGCGCCTTTGCCGAGGCTCATCGCCGCCTCCACCCGCCGTCGCTGGTTGATGTCGAGCGAGCCGTGATGGAGTGCGATCGGCAGGGTCTCGTCATTGAGCCGCCAGATCGCCTGGAACAGCAGCTCGGCCTGCGCACGGGTGTTGACGAAGACGATGGTCATGCCCGCCTCGCGAACCCGCGCCAGGATCGCCGACGCCCCCGCCAGCCCCATCCGCCCGGACCACGGCACCCGCTCCTCGGGCAGCAGTAGCCTGATATCGGGAGCGGCACCCAACGGCGCCTCGATCAGCGACGCCGGCGCGTGCCGCCCGACATAGGCGCGCAACCGGTCGATATCGGCGACCGTCGCCGACAGCCCGATCCGGCTGGCACCGGACGCGAGCACCGCGAGCCGCGCCAGGCACAGCGCCAACTGGTCGCCACGTTTGGTCCCGGCGAGCGCATGCGCCTCGTCGATGACGATATAAGCAAGACCCGCGAAGAACGCCGGAGCATCGCCACGCGAAAGCAGCAAGGCGAGGCTCTCCGGCGTGGTCAACAGGATCTGTGGCGGCCGTTCGCGCTGCCGCGCGCGACGATCGGCGGGGGTATCGCCGGTGCGTGTCTCGATCCGGATCGGCAGCGCCATTTCGGAGACGGGTGCCGTAAGGTTGCGCGCGATGTCTGTAGCAAGCGCCTTCAGCGGACTGACATAGAGCGTGTGCAGGCCATCCGTGCCGCCATCCGCGAGAGCAATCAGGCTGGGCAGGAAGCCGGCCAGTGTCTTGCCGCCACCGGTCGGCGCGATCAGCAACACATCCCGGCCATCCCGCGCAAGCGCGAGCACATCGAGTTGGTGCACGCGCGGGGTCCAGCCGCGTTGTGCAAACCAGGCGTCAAAGCGGCGCGGCAAGGCGGTGTTCATCGTCTGTTCAGATAGGCCGGCAGGCTATATCCGCAAAGCCCCTGCCGATCGCAGCGTCAGCCGCCGTTCCGTTGTAAGCGGCTGAAGCCGGGTCAACTAGAATCTGTCCGTGACACCGAAGCGGAAGGATCGGCCAAGGATGCCGGCCGCGGCCCAGGAGGGGTTGTAGAGGTAGCTGCCATAGGTTCCGGTGTCGAAGGGCGGACGCGCATCGGCGACGTTGTAGACGTTGGTGTAGAGGTGAAGGCCGGGGGTGACGGCGTAGTTGAAGGTCAGGTCCACGTCCCAGAAGCTGTTGACACCGCAGCGCATAGGCGCGCCGGTAAAGCCGACGAGCGCGTTGGCGCAGTCGCCGGCGGTGTTGGGACCGGTGATGTCCTCGGCGGTCGTGCGGTAGCCGCTGGTGTAGTAGGTGGCGACGCCTACGGTCAGCCTGTTGTAGATGAAGGTGTTGAGCCAGCTCGCGCGCCAGCGTGGTGTGCCGGACGCGGAGGTGACATTGTATGGCCCCAGCGTGCCTGCGTATCGCTCGGTGCCGACGCCGGGATAGGTAATGTTGTAGCGGTCGATATAGGTCGCGGTGCCGCTGCTGATCCAGGTGATGTCGCTCAACCTGCCGGGCAGTTGGGCGCGGGTGGAGAGCTGCAGATCAAAGCCGTCGGTCACCAGGCTCGCCGCATTGATGTAGGTGACGTCGACGGTTCCGGCACGCGGCATGGCATCGGGATGGTCGGGATCGGTGACGTCCGGCAGCACGCCGGGCGGGTTCAGGCCCGCATAGTAAGCCGCGAGCGGCGCGCTGGAGTCCGAGGTGACGACGTAGTCGTTCTTTTTGATGTAGTAAGAATCAGCGGACAAACTGATCCAGGGCTTCGGCTGCACGATCACGCCGCCGGTGAAGTTGTCGCTATGCTCCGGCTTCAGGTTCGGATTGCCGACAGTGCGAAGCGCGAACGACGGTGCCGTCGCATAGGCGTCCGGCGTGCCGGCACTGGTCTCGTGCATGGCCAGGAAGGATGCCGGAAGCGGCGGCGAGGACACATAACCGTAGTTCAGGCCGCCGGTCTCGGCGAAGCTCGGCACGCGAAAGCCTTTGGAGTAGGTGCCGCGCAGGGTCAGAAGCGGGATCGGTTTGAAGATCACACCGACCTTTGGTGCAAAATTGTCAAATCCTTCGGAATAGTTGTCGTAGCGTCCGGACACATCGGCGGTGAACTGCTTGACGAACGGGATGCCAAGCTCAAAGAACGTCGATCCGACCTTGCGGCTGCCGGCGGCGCTGAACGGATTGATGGTGCGCAGATATTGCGCGTTCGGGTTCAACGGGTCATCGGGTGTGGCGCTCGGATCGTTGAGCGACTCGTAGCGGGCCTGACCGCCGACACCGAGCGTGGTCATGCCGCCGGGCAGTTCAAAGAGGCCTTTCGAAAGTATCACGTCGAGCGCGAATTCCTGTGAGGTGGCCTGGATTACGTTGGTCGGCGCGACGGCGCTGCGCACGGCCTGACTGTTCTGCGACGGATCGACAAAGTTGTACGACCCGGTGCTGACCGCGTTCAGAATGCCCTGGAAGGTTGGCACGTTGGTGATGGTGCGGCGCAGACTGTCGACCATGCCGACGACATCGACGTTATAGTGCCAGTCGCCGCCCCATGACGATCCGATCGACCCGTTGACGCCGCTGGAGCCGCGGAAGGTCTGGTTGTAGTCCGTCTCCTGCGGGATGAGGTCGCCGAAGCGGTAGTAGATGCGTGCCGGAAAGCCTTGCGCCGCGAACGGGTCGTTCGGGTTGAGCTGGCCGTTGGCCAAACGGACCGGCAGCGTGATGTTGGCAAGACTGACGTCGCCGGACGAGCTGTGGTTCGTAATGTAATCGGGACGGTGAGGGAAATAAACCTGGTTTTGCGAGTAGGTGAACATCGCATAGGCCTGGGCGTCGGCACTCAGATTGGCCGTCCCCTTCAGCGTGGAGCTGATGCGCCGGTCGCTTGGCTGGATGATGTAATAGTCGCCGATCAGGTTCTGCTCGCAGACCGTGCCGGTGCGCGCAACGACGTGGGTGGCGAGACCATCACAGCCGAGCTGCGGATTGATCGGCTGGATCAGCCCCTGCGACGTGAGGGCGCCGCCGGCACCGATGGTCACCGGCCGCACCAGGGCGACACGCACACCGCTTGAGCTGAGACCGGCAAAGCTGCCGTCCCCGTTGAGGCCGTTCGGATTGCCGTTGCTGCCGTTGAGGCTGGAAAGATTTTCCGTGTTGTAGGGAAAGCCGCGGTCGCTGTTCCTGATCAGGTCGTCCTGCTGGTACTCGCCGTTGAGCCAGATGTTGAAATTATCCCGGTCCAGGTCACCGTAGCCATAGGTCGCATACAGCCGCTGGTGGCCGCCGTCGCCGCGCTGCGTCAGGCCGCCTTCGGCACCGCCCTCGAAGCCTTCGATCTGCTTGCGGGTAATGATGTTCACCACACCGGCCACCGCGTCCGCGCCGTAGGTCGCCGAACCGCCATCCTGCTGCACGTCGATCGACTGTATGATCGATTGCGGAATGCTGTTGGTATCGACGAAGCTGCGCTCGCCATCGTCGGACAGCGGGTAGTACGCCGCGCGCTGTCCGTCGATCAGCACCAGGGTGGAATCCGTGGTCAACCCGCGCAGCGACACACCCGAGGCGCCGCTGGCGAAAGCGCCATTGCCGCTGAAGTTCGCCGGCAGGTTGCCAGCACCATTCGCGGTGACTGTCTGTAGCGCCTGCGCCACCGTGGAAATGCCGCGCCGCTTGAGGTCGGTCGCCGTCAGGGTCGTCACCGGGTTGGCGCCGGACAGGTTCGGGTTGCGCAGGATCGAGCCGGTGACCATGACGTTTTCTGATGTGTTCTGCACTGGTGCCGCGGTGGTGCCGGGACTCTGGATCGCCGTGGCCGCGGCGGCATTGTTCTGGGGCGCGCCGGATGGCGCTGCCGGAACGCTGCCAGATTGCGCCACGCGTGTTGCAATGAGGGGCGTTGAAGTGGTCTGGCCTGTCGGGAAGGCACGCGCGATCTTATGGGGCTTGGCGGGCACTTTCGTATTGAGCTGCTTGTGAGTGGTCGTCTGCGCCGAAGTCTGTGCAGCGGCAGGTGTCATTGTGCCGAGTGCCAGGCACCAGACGGCGAGGGCCGTGGAGGACAGGCAATAATGCCGATATCGGGACGTTGATCTCATATCGGTGCTGTTCCGCTTGCATCGTGGCTGGGATGACGTGGGCTCGTTACCGCGTTGTCACGCTACGGTTCGATGAGTCGGAGGAACAAGCCTAAATTTTGGCCATTTTGCCGGACTATGGGCGTCGTGGTACTTTGGTTACAAGAGAGATGGTGGTAAAGTCATCCGTTGCCAGGTTGCTTGTTATGCATGTGCCATGTCTATGTGCAAAACGTTGCTTATTTTTCGGGCAGCAAGAGAGCTGCGACTTGGCGGCGAAGACCGGCCGTAACTGTTCATTTGCTCTTCAGATCCTTGGATTGGTCATCCGCCCAGAAAGGCATTTTTTCGGCCGCGGCTGCACGCAGACGACGATCGCCGCTTCAAAGGCTGCAACGCGTTCGACAGGGCGTCTCTTGGACAAGGCAAGTCTCTGATCGCCTGCCGCGCGGTGGCTTAGAGTCCGACTCTGAACTCATGTGCAACGAGCCGTTCTCCGGATAAGTAGCATGGCTGACGCGGCGTAGAGGAAGCTGGTCGCCGAAGCAATGGTAGCCTCAAAGTCCTTTGCCAAGCGCCGATTTCGGTTGAGCCAAGCGAAGCACCGCTCGACGACCCAACGGCGTGGATGGACGGCGAAGCCGATCTGGCCTGCGGGCTTGCGGACGATCTCAATGGCAATGGAGGTGGCATCGGCCACCCGTTCGGCGGCGTAGGCGGAATCAGCAAAGGCGCGCTCTACGAAGGGGAAGCGGCGACGGGAGGCCTTCAGCAACGGGACCGCTCCGTCGCGATCCTGGACCGACGCGGGATGAACTTGCAGCATCAACGGCCTGCCATCGGTGTCCACCATCGCGTGCCGCTTTCGGCCGAGCACCTTCTTCCCGGCGTCGTAGCCGCGCGGACCACCGGCCTCTGTGGTCTTGACACTCTGGCTGTCGATGACGGCGGCGCTGGGACTGGCCTCACGCCCGGCCCGTTCGCGGTCAAACATGACCAACTGATGCGTGACCGCCTCCCATACGCGGGCGCGCCGCCACACCGCAAACCAGCCATAGACCGTCTGTCGAGGCGGAAAACAGGGCGGCAGCATCCGCCACGAGATACCGCCGCGCAGGACGTAGAAGATGGCGTTGACGATCTCGCGCATCGGCCATTCGGGCGGTCTTCCAACCGGCGAAGGTGGGGGCAGAAGCGGCTCCAGGACAGCCCATTCGGCGTCCGTCATGTCACTGGTAAAGCGGAGCCTGTCGCGCATATGCTGCGCGCGGGTGGTTGCGTTCCACATGAGGCGTTCATCCAACTCGGTCTCGACAACCTGTTGGAAGCACATTCTCGCGTAACCACCCACCCCCATTCCGCTGTCGTTCAGAGACGGCCTCTTAGCGATTTCGTTTTCATCAGCGAAAACCTGCAGGCTGTTCGCAGGCCATCGACATCGACGCGCAGACCATTTTTCTCGCGCGCTGCACGTGTCGGCAGGTCTCTTATGGACTTGATGCCCGACGCGTGCTCAATCAGCCGGACCAGATTTCAGGAGCCAAGATGACGACAAACACGCTTCGGGCAAGTGTCGCCTGCGTCATTCTTACCTTGGCTGTGGCGCCGGCCGCCCTGGCCCAGACCACGTCGAAGGTGCAACAGGTCCCGCCATCAGCAGGCGGCGACATTCCGAAGACCTTCACCCCGATCCGGAACGGCTTTGACTACGTCAAGCGCGACGTGATGATCCCGATGCGCGACGGCGTGAAGCTGCATACCGTCATCGTCATCCCGAAAGGGGTTGCGCACGGTCCGATGATGCTGGATCGCACGCCCTACAGCGCCTCCAAGCTGACAGAGCGTGGCGAGGGCGGCCCGCTGCTCGGCCAGATCCTGTTCCCCGCCTATGCCGAGCTCGCGGAGCATGGCTACATCATCGTCGTCCAGGATGTGCGCGGCAAATACGGCTCGCAGGGCAAGTATGTCATGAACCGCCCGGTCCGCGGCGCCTTGAATGTGACCAGGACGGACAATGCGACCGACGCCTACGACACCATCGCCTGGCTGGTGAAGAATGTGCACGACAGCAACGGCCGGGTCGGCACGATCGGCACCAGCTATGACGGCTTCACCACGCTGATGAGCCTGATCGATCCGAATCCAGCACTCAAGGCGGCGGTGCCGATGAACCCGATGGTCGATGTCTGGATGGGCGACGACTGGTTCCATCACGGCGCCTTCCGCCAGGAGATGATGAGCTATGTCTATGGCCAGACCGCGAAGAAGGATTCCGGCGAGCACTGGTTTTCGCTTCGCTACGACGATTATGACACCTTCATGCACTATGTCTCTGCTGGCGCGTTCGGCGCCGCGATGGGCATGCAGCAGCTGCCGTTCTGGCAACGCCTGAGCCACAATCCCGCCTATGACGACTTCTGGCAGGACCAGGCGGTCGACAGGATCCTGGCAAAAGCCCCGCTGACGGTGCCGACGCTGCTGGTCGACAGTCAGTGGGACCAGGAGGACATCTATGGCGCACCCGCCGTCTGGCGCGCGCTCAAGGGCAAGCCGGGGGACGATAAGCTGCATCTCGTTCTCGGCCCCTGGTATCACGGCGAGGAGAACGCCCGCGCCTCCACGCTTGGCGTGTTGGACTGGGGCTCCGACACCGGCAAGTGGTTCCGCCAAAACGTCATGATCCCGTTCCTGGACGCGCATCTGAAGGACGCAGCACCCACGGCGCACATCGCCCGCGTCACTGCCTACGTGACCGGCACCGACAATTGGGTTCAGCTACCGGACTGGCCGGTCGCCAAGGCCACCACGCCGCTCTATTTCGGCGCCGGCGGCACGCTCGCCCTCTATCACATGCCCGCATCAGGCGCCGCCTACGACGAGTATGTCAGCGACCCGGCCAAGCCGGTCACCTACCGCGAACGACCGAACCGCGCCCCCTACGTCAAGGGCTCGAGCTGGCGCACCTGGCTGGTCGACGATCAGCGTTTCGCCGCCGCCAGGCCCGACGTGCTGGTCTACACCTCGGCACCCCTCGCAAAGCCGCTGCATATTGCCGGCCGGCCGCTCGTCGACCTGTTCGCCTCAACCAGCGGCACCGACAGCGACTGGGTGGTCAAGCTGATTGACGTCTATCCTGATATCGTCCCGGAGAAGCCGGAGATGGGCGGCTATCAGCTCGCCGTCTCGATGGACATTCTCCGCGGCCGCTCCCGCGATGACCCCGCCCGCCCGACCGCGATCCCGGCCGGCAAGGTTGTCGAGTATAAGCTGCCACTGACTGACATCGACCACGTCTTCCTGCCCGGCCACCGCCTCATGGTTCAGGTGCAGTCGAGCTGGTTTCCGCTCTATGACCGCAATCCGCAGACTTTCGTGCAGAACATTTTCTTTGCCAAACCGTCGGACTATCACACTGCCACACAGCGCATCTATCACGCACCCGGCATGGCAAGCGCAGTGTTGCTACCCGAACAGAAATAGGTCCATCGACACTGGATCATGTCGCGTCGGACGTGCAACATCATTGAGCTCGTCTCCCATTTGGCGTTTTCGTTCTGTTTGCCCTGATCGCCTCCGATTTTCTTCCAGCCGGATGTTATCCGCGGAGTCTGTCGATTTTGACAAAACGCTCAAATATCTGATGACACTGGCGGTGAGGCGGGTCCTTGTCTCTGACCTCTGCTTCGGAACTGAGCCGCTGGGTAGGATATATCTGAGCTGTCCGATCTGCTCTTTCATAGCCATTGCCTGTATGGCGGAAATTGCCATCCTGGCTGCGAGAATATTCCGATCACGGTATCGATCAGATCGCCCTCGTCAGCCCGGACCGGGCGGCTTTCCGAACACCGACTGCATGGCATCGCGATGTTGCTGCTTGCGCACGATCATCGCCCCGGCCCGCTCGATCTCGTTGCGGAGTTCCGCGATATAGGCGTGCAGTTCGTCGATGCCCATGGAATCCAGCGGCAGAATGTTCAGCCTTGCACGCGGCCGCTCCGGTAGATTATCGCTCACCTGTCAGCCTCCGTGCGCCGTTTGCCCGGCCGTCAGTTTTGCGCTCAGGTCGCTTCCGCGGCAAGTCCAGAACCGCTGACCTCGGCGTGCACCGGGTTCTTTGAAGAGGACGTGGTGCGGGCGCAGACGAACAGCACGACCGCCACCGACAGATAGGCAAACGCCACGGCCGGGGTGCGTCCGAAGCAGATCGCCTGGCTGTGGATCAGGCCGAACCAGGTCAGGCCGGCGCCGACGAGTGCGAAGATCGAGGCCTTGAGCAGGTCGCGGTCGATGATCAGCACGGTGATCGAGCCGAGAATGACGCCGGCCAGGGTGGCGCCGCCGCCGAGTACCGCGAGACCTTGATACAGCACGCCCGCATTTGCCAGCTTGTCAAAGCCGATCGCGGCGGCATTGGTGCCGGCGACGCCGAGCGCATTGTCCACAAGCGTCTTTCCCCAGGCGGCGATCTGCGGCACCAAAGCCAGGATGATCGCCGGCGCGTGCCGGTGCGGCGTCTCCTGGAACGCCTGCGCGCCGATCAGCATGCCGATATAGAGCAGAATCGGCAGGATCGCGACGACCGGGATCAGCGCCATCAGCACCGAGATGATGCCAAAGCTGGTCAGCAGCAGCACCAGGATCCCCGTCGCCGCCGAATAGCCGATGCGTCCGCCCATCGCCTTCCAGCCGGGATGGCCGATATAGACGGCATTGATGAACGGGTTGCCCATGCAGCAACCGATCAGGCTGATGACGCCGTCGGCGCCGAGCACCTGCGTGGTGGGGAAGGCGTCGCCGCCGGCCGCCGCACTCTCCACATTGTCCATCGCTTCGACGAGATCGTAGATGCCGAACGGGATAGCGGTGACCAGGATGATGCCGAGGAAATGGAAGCCCGCGAAGACGTGGCCGATCGCCGGGATCGGATATGAAAAGCCGAAGCCCGCGACCGAGCGCGCCAGACTGGCGCCGTCGAGGCCGCCATAGGACAGGCCGAAGAGATGCGAGCCCCAGGCGACCAGTGTTCCGATCAGGATCGCCATCAGGCCGCCCGGGATACCGGCGGGATAGCGCACGCCGCCGAACCAGGCGAGCAGGATGACGGCAAAGCAAATGATGCCGATCATCGGGGTCTGGAAGATCTGCGCCGCCGGGCTCATCGAAATGAAGGTGATGGAGATGCCGGCGAGTGAGCCGAGCAGGGCGGCGCGCGGCGTGATGCGCCGGATAGTGGGTGCGATCAGGCTGCCGCCCATCAGCACGAAGCTTTGCACGAACACCCAGGTCAGGCCGGCGTTCCAGGCTTGCATCGGGTCGTGCGTCGCATGCAGGATTGGCAGCATGACCACGAAGGTGACGACGAACATGTGCGGCACGCTGATACCCGAGGGCAGCGCGCAGACATCGCTGCGGCCGGTGCGTATGGCGAGCCTTCGTGCCAGCCACGCATAACAGACGGTGCTCAGGAACAGCATCAGGCCGAGTGCCGGCAGGATCCGGCCGAACACCAGATGGTCGGGCATGTTCAGCACGATCCGCAACAATCCGGTCAGCACCAGGACGTTGACCAGGATGTTCGTGCCGAAGCCGAAGAACGCGTTGAGATCGCCGACAACCCAGAGTTTTGGTCGGAACGGGGCGGTGTTTGAATGGCTCATGGCGTGCTGCTCCTGTTCGGTCGGAGGGGAGGGGCCAGGGACGGCAGGATGTCTGTAAAGCGGGCGACCCAGCCGAAGATGCCGCCTTGGGCCGCGATCACGCGCAAGGACAGCGCATGGAACTCGGGCGTATAGGAGGCGGTGCAGTCTTCCAGGACGACGCAGTCGAAGCCGCGGTCGTTGGCTTCGCGCACCGTCGTGCTGACGCAGACCTCGGTGGTTACGCCCGCAACCAGAAGCTGGGTGATGCCGCGTGTGCGTAAGATGTCGTCGAGGTCGGTGGCGAAGAACGCACCCTTGCCGGGCTTGTCGATGACCGGCTCGTCGGCGCGTGGCGCCAGCTTGTCGATGATGGCATGGCCGGGCTCGCCGCGGACCAGGATGCGGCCCATCGGGCCGGTATCGCCGATGCGCGCGCCGGGGCGGCCGCGCGCCAGCTTCGAGGCCGGCAGGTCGGCGAGGTCGGGGCGGTGGCCCTCACGGGTATGGATCACCGCCATGCCGAAACCGCGCGCCGCATGCAGCAGGACCTGCAACGGTGCGATCACGCAACGGAGCTGCCCGACATCGTTGCCGAGTGCCGCGCCAAAGCCGCCCGGCTCGAGAAAGTCGCGCTGCATGTCGATGATCAGCAGCGCCGCTTTGGCCGTATCGAGTGCAAACGCCTGCGGTAGAGCGGCGATTGTGGGCACGGCGCCTTCACTCCCACCTTCTTCAAAGGCCAAGGCCGAAGCCCACCGACCAGATGCCGAAATTGCGGTGCGCGGGCGTGCCGAATTGCCCGGTGCCGTCAAGCATCTGCGCCAGGATGAGCTGGCTGTTCATGATATGGTAGAACTGGATGGCGGCGTCTGCATACCAGGCGCCGAAATGGATGAAGTCGAGCGGCGCGGTCGCCTTCAGGGCGGCCGACACGACGCCGAAATTGCTCTGCCCACCCCAATAGCTTGCGGGTCCGACGGTGATCCAGGTCGGTGCGGTCAGCACCAGGGGCGCGCCATAGGCATGCAGGTCCCAGGCCGGCAACGCGCCCAGCTCGACATCAAACGTATTGCCCTGCCGCCCGGTGATCACCGTCGAACTGCCGGCGACCGCCCAGAACAGCTTTGCGTAAGGCTGGATCGAGATCGGCTGCAGCCAGGGGGAATCGTCGAAGGACAGGTTGAATTCGATATTATGCTTGACATGAAAGGCGCGTTGCGGACTGGTGAAGGCGACATATTGCACGCCCGCCTTGAAGTCGTGGAACAGCTTGGCGCCGACGCCGGCGAAATAATCCACCTCGTTGACGACGTTGCGGTTGGGCGCCTGGTAGCCGGGATTGAAGTCGCTCCAGGTGCCGGCGACGATCGAGAAGTCCGAGAACCGACTTTTGGCATCGCGTGGAAAGTCGAGTACCAGGCCGTCGAGGAGCTGCACGGTGTCGCCTTTGTCGGTCACCAGCAGGCCGCGCGGCGTGGCGTAAAAATTCAGCGACGCGTCGACGAAGCCATGCAGCGCCACCGTGTTGATGGCGGCGCGGTCAGGGTCGGCTGCATTTGTCCGGGCTGGGTCTGGGTGTTCGAGAGAGGTGCGGCCTGCGCGCCGTCGCTCTGGATCGTGCTGCTTTGGGCTTGCCCCGTCGCTGGCCAGGCCAACGATCCGAGAAACAGAAGTCCGAGACTGCGAAGACGCATGTTTCATGCCTCCGGTTGGTGTCACGCCAGCCAGGCGTCCCGTCGCGGCCGCTGCCGCTTCGGGACCATGCACGTTTCCACCAGAGGCCGATTGCTGTCGTCGGCGCTTTTTGTATACAAAACTGTATGCTACAGTGCATACGTCATGCAAGCGCAATTGTCTCGATTTCGAGCTCTTTATCAGGACCACCGCGCGGGGCTTGCGCACGGCGCCACGGCCCCGGCATGTGACGTCCGCATCAGGCCGCCTCAGGGAATTGCATGGATCCGCTCGCCACCAAGGCCGCCCCGCCGGCGCGGCTCTCCGCCGCCGAGGACCTCGCCCGCCAGCTCGCACAGGACATCATCGAAGGTGATCTGCTGCCCGGGATCAGGCTCGAGGAAGAGCCGCTGGCGGCACGCTTTGGTGTTTCACGCACCCCGGTGCGCGAGGCGCTGCATCACCTTGAGGGCACCGGGCTGGTCGAGCGCCGGCCTCGGCGCGGCATGGTGGTCAGCCGCATTGGCCGCGGCCGGCTCGACGCCATGTTCGAGGCGATGGCCGAACTCGAGGCCGCCGCGGCGCGGCTCTCGGCGCTGCGCATGTCGAGCCAGGAGAGCGGCGCGCTGATGCGTGCGCATCTCGACAGTCGCGTCCTGGTGGACGCGTCCGACCATCGCGCCTACGAACGCTTCAACCGCGCGTTTCACGAGCGCATCTATGACGGCACGAAGAATCCCGAGCTCGCCGCCATCACCCGGGCGATGCGGCTGCGGGTGGCGCCGTTCCGACGCGCGCAGTTCGAGCTGACCGGACGTCTGCTCGGATCCTTCACCGAGCACGGCAGGGTGGCGGCGTGCATCGCGCGTCGTGACGGCGATGCCGCGGCGCGCGAAATGCGGGCGCATCTGCTGCTGGTCAGCGATGCCTCGACCCTGCTCCGGGCGGTCAGGCCAGACCCATGACCCCAAACCTGCAAATCCCGGCTTTGCTGGAGGCCTATCGTGCCGCCCGCGAGACCCCGACCTCGGTCGCGCGCGCGGTGCTCGCGGCTATCGACCGGTATCCGGACCCGGCGGTGTGGATCGCGCGCGCCGACGCCGCACGGGTGCTGCGGCGCGCGGCCGACCTCGAAGCCGACCCGCTTGGCGCGCGCCTGCCGCTGTACGGCATTCCGTTTGCGGTGAAGGACAATATCGACGCCGCCGGCTACGCGACCACCGCCGCCTGCCCCGCCTTCGCCTATACGCCGGCCGACGACGCGGCTGCCGTGCAGCGTCTGCTTGATGCGGGGGCGATGCTGTTCGGCAAGACCAACCTCGATCAGTTCGCAACCGGCCTGGTCGGCACCCGCTCGCCCTTCGGCGCGCCGCATTGCGTGTTCGACGCGTTGGTGATCTCGGGCGGCTCCTCCTCCGGCTCGGCCGTCGCGGTGGCGGCAGGCCTGGTATCGTTCGCGCTCGGCACCGACACCGCCGGCTCGGGGCGGGTGCCGGCGAGCTTCAACAACATTGTCGGCCTGAAGCCGACGAAGGGGCTGGTCAGTACGCGCGGGGTGGTACCCGCCTGCCGCTCGCTCGATTGCGTCAGCATCTTTGCCGCTACCGCAGATGAGGCGCGCACTGTGCTCGACGTGTTGCGTGGCCCCGACGGCGACGATCCGTTCAGTCGCGACGAAGCCGCCCGCCCACTGCCGGGACGCGCGTTCCGCTTCGGCGTGCTGGCCGAGCACGACCGCGAGTTCCATGGCGACCACGAGGCGGCGGCGATCTACGACGATGCAATCGGGCGGCTACGCGCGCTTGGCGGTGCGCCCGTCGTGATCGACTACGCGCCGTTCCGCGAGGTGGCCGGAATGCTCTATGGCGGCGCATTCGTGGCCGAACGCCTGGCTGCGATCGGCGCGTTCCACGCCGCTCACGCGGACCAGATGGATGCCCAGGTGCGCTCGATCATCGACGGCGCCGCCGGCTTCAGTGCGGCGGACGCCTTCGTTGCGCAGTATCGCCTGCAAGCACTCGCCGGCCTGGCGGCACGGCAATGGCGCCACATCGATGTCCTGCTGTTGCCGACCACGCCCACCATCTTCACGACCGAGGCGATCCGCGGGGATCCGCTCGGCTGCAACAGCCGCCTCGGGCTCTATACCAATTTCGTCAACCTGCTCGACTATGCTGCCATCGCGGTGCCAGCGGGCTTTCGCGGCAATGGGCTTCCCGCTGGTGTGACACTGGTCGGGCCGGCCTTTTGCGACGACGATCTGGCGGCGCTCGGCGGCCGCCTGCATGCAGGTGCGCGAGTCGGCAGCGGTCTGGCGCGCGCGCCCGCCTGGAGCGACCCGGAGGCCGCGGGCGACATCCCGCTCGCGGTCGCGGGTGCGCATATGAGCGGCATGAGCCTGAACGCCGAACTGGTGGCGCTCGGCGCATGCTTCGAGGGTCCAGTGCAAACGGCCGCCTGCTACCGGCTGATGCTGCTCGCCGGCACCAGCCCCGCCAAGCCCGCCTTGCTGCGCGACGAGCGATTTGTCGGCCCCGGGGTCGCCATTGAGCTCTGGCGCCTGACCGCCGAGGCGTTCGGCCGCTTCGTGGCCGCGGTACCGCAGCCGATGAGCATCGGCAAGGTGCTGCTTGCCGACGGCAGCCTGGTGCCGGGGTTTTTGTGCGAACCCGCAGCACTGGCGGGCGCCCGCGAGATCACGGACCATGGCGGCTGGCGCGCCTATCTGGCAGCAGCCGCACAGGGCTGATTTACGGCGATCAGCCGGCCAGGCGCTGCAGTTCGAGGCCGTTGAGCTGGTCCGCGGTCATCCCGCTGCTGTCGACCGCAAACGCCATCTGGGTTTGTGCTGGCGCGACCGGCTCCGCCGCCGGCATCGCCGCCGGTGCTTGCCCGTGACCGAGTTGGAACAGATGTCGCGCGGCGTTCAGTGCCATCCTCTCCGGGTCGATCCCCGCCATCCTTTCGCCGACCGTTATGGCGACCCCAATCGGTCCGCCGAGCGCGAAGCTGGTGCCGAGCGAGGCGGCGAAGCGCAATGTTGGATTGCCCTCATCGCCGGTGATCGCCCGATAGATCGTGCCGACGACTGGCACATATTGCAGCGGGTTGAGGTCTTCGAGCAGTTCGTGGAACAGGCTGGTTCCGTGGCCCGGCGGAGGGGACGACGACACCGCGGGCGTGGGCAAGGCAGCTTCCGACGAAATCACATCCACCATGCAGGGCAGTATCGCACACCTAAGTAACCAAGCAGTTAACGCCGACCGATCCGATTGGACAGAACGGCGGCGTGACACGCCCTGAGCGGGTTTGCTGACCCGGTCTCGCAAGCGCAGGGCGACCACCCACTCACCCGACCATCGTTTCGGTTACGGCATGTGTTACGAGCCGCTCCTTGCTGATGGTTTTCGCGGAACAGAGTGGCGGTTCGTAGGCGCGTAGGAATGTGTCAACCGCATGATCAATCGCCTTGTCGTTTTGCACAGGGGCGCCGTACAGGGCCTGTTCCAGGAACCCGGCCTCGACAAGGCCCTTGAAGTGGCGCGACATCACTGCGGGGGACTCCTGACGTAGTTTTTCGCCTTGTATGAGCTTGGCGAAGTATGCCTCCATTTTCCTCAAGGCTCGTCCGGGCCCCTGCTCGTAGAGATGCGGCCCGAGTGAAGTGCTGGAACCTTCGGCGATCGCCGTCCGCGTTATCACCAGAACCTGCTCCCCTATGATGAAGGTAAGGTAGGCTTTGGCAAAGGCCTTCAGCACAACCCGAAGATCGTCTCGTCTTGGGTCGAGAAGATCCATGATCTGGTCCCCCGGACCCTCACAGGCAGATCTCATCGCCGACTCGAACAGGTCCTCCTTTGACTTGAAGTAGCTATACAGGGTGCCCTTCGAGCCGCCGAGCCGGCGGGAAATCATCGCCATGCTCGACCGTTCAAAGCCGAACTCTCGAAAGACCTCAAGAGCGACGTCAACGATCGCCTGGCGTCTGACCTCGGTCTTTACGCGCACACTCATTCCTTCCATTCTTTGCATCAGCAACCCTGGACCCTAGCGCCATGTTTCATGCACCTCGCACCAAGGCCGACACTCCCCTCAAAACCAAATCCACTCGCCTTCCGAACAGCGCCGCTCCACCTATTTGGGCTTGACATACCGCAGCCTATTTAAGACCATACCGTACGATTAAAGGCAACGTGCGCTGTGATCGTCGGCGAAGTCCTTAGGGCTTGATTGTACTCGCGTCATGGCATTGCCGGTCATGGAAATGATAGAGGCCTCCTGGTTGCGCACGGATACGTGAGCCTCGGAATTCATCAATCAGCCGCAGTTGGGAGAAGCAAATGCCCGCCCACACCTACAAGGTCGTAGAGATTGTCGGCTCCTCCGAGGCCTCAATCGAAGATGCCATACGAGGAGCGGTTGCAAAGGCAAGCGAGACGATCCGCCATATCGGCTGGTTCGAGGTCATGGAAACCCGCGGGCATGTCGTGGACGGCAAAGTGCAGCACTTCCAAGTCACGCTGAAGTTGGGCTTTACCCTGGAGGGCTAACACCGATCGCGGTGCTTGGCCGCCAAATTTGCAGCAATTCCTAAAACCAACCGCCAACCAGCGGCTATCGGTCTTTGCAGTTCCATCAAGGAAGGGTTCTGAATGAGTGCCTTAGACAATTCTGCCCTTGCGACGCTGTTTACCGACGCGCGTTCGCAAAACGGATGGCACCCGGACGGGGTGGACGATGCGGAGATCCGCAAGGCGTTTGACATCGCCAAATGGGGCCCAACGTCAATGAACACGCAACCGATGCGGCTGGTTTTGCTGCGTTCCTCCGAAGCCAAGGAGCGCCTGAAACCAGCGCTCGCTCCGACTAATGTGGAAAAGGTACTGACCGCGCCAGTTGTGGCAATCATCGCCTATGATGTCGAGTTCCACAATAAGTTGCCAACGGTATTCCCGCACAACCCCAAGGCCCAAGCCTACTTTACTGCAAATGAAGCGATGATCGAACCGACCGCGTTCAGGAACGGATCTCTCCAGGCCGCCTATCTGATGCTCGCGCTGCGGGCTGTGGGACTGGACGTGGGCCCCATGTCCGGTTTCGACGCGGCTAAGGTCAACGCCGAGTTTTTCGCTGATAAATCCTGGCGCGCAAACCTCATCTGCGGCATCGGCCACGGAGATCCAGCCAAGGTATTCAATCGTTTGCCACGCCTGACCTTCGACGATGTCAGCTTGACGCTGTAGCCGTTTATTCGATCACGGTTGGAAGGCCGGCGCCGATCCCTCATCAATGATCGGGTTGCGCAGAGTGCCGATACCCTGCACCTCGACTTCACACACGTCGCCCGGCTTCATCCAGAGCGGCGGAGTGCGCGCCAGGCCAACGCCGGCTGGTGTACCAGTCACGATAATGTCACCCGGTTCGAGCGCAAACGGTACGCTGAGAAGGCTTACGAGTGTTGCAACATCAAAGACAAGATCGTCGAGCGAGGCGTCCTGGACCACCATACCGTTCAACCGTGTCTTCAACCGCAGACCCTTGCACCCTGATGGCAGCCCCTCGGCAGTGACAAAGACCGGACCGAATGCGCCGGTGCCGTCAAAGTTCTTGCCGACCGTCCATTGCTGCGACTTGAACTGGTAGTCGCGCACGGATGCGTCATTGAACAACGAGTAGCCGGCGACGTGGTCCAGGGCCGCCGCACGTTCGATGGCGCGTCCAGCCTTGCCAATCACCGCGACGACCTCGCCCTCATAATCCAGCTGTTCTGAGACGCTGGGACGCACGATTGCCGCCTGATGCCCGACCAGGCTCGACGCGAACCTGGCAAAAACGGCTGGATACTCCGGCTGTTTGAAGCCGCTCTCTGCGGAGTGATCTGCATAATTCAGCCCGATGCAGATGATCTTGCCCGGATTGCGGATCGGCGGGTGCAGGATGACATCTTCAAGCCGAATGGGGGCGCCAGCGTCAAGAAGAAGACGCCCGGCTTGGGCGAGCGCATCGCCGCCCTGTTGCAGAAGCGTCAGCAGATCGCCCGGCGAGCGCGGATCCTCAAGTGACAGACCGTGAAATGGCCGTGAGCCGTCGGTCGCGGCGAGACCGGCGCGGCCATCCTGGACATAGGCGGCGAACTCCATATAGATCGTGCTCCAGGTTGCATTGATCTGCGGCTACGTGGGTGAGCCGCCTTCGGCCTCGTAATTATGGACGAAATCGGGCGGCAGGTTTGGGCCCCAAAGATAGAACCCGTCCTCCATAGGATGGTTGACGCCCTCCCAGTCCATGGTGTTCGGGACATAATCTATGTCACACGAATACTCTGAAAAACTGCCCCAAGGGTCCTGCACGTAGTGGAAGTAGTTTGAGCCGAGAACGTGCCGGCCGAAACCCCATCCCTTCATGTAACCCTTGTCGGCCATCGCCATGGCACCGAGCCCGATGTCCTCAATCGCGGGAACGTCCCAGCTCAGATGATGCAGACCGGGGGCGTTCGACTTCGCGAACGCGACGAGATGATGATCGGAGCCGTGAACACCGTGCAGAAACGCTATGGCATCGGCTGACCTGTCGGAGAGGCGGAGGCCCAGGATGCGACTATAAAACGCGACAGCCCGGTCAATGTCCGGCGTGAAGCGGAGTATATGACTCAAACGACGTGGCGGAACACGGTCGGACAGCCGTCTATAGGGCGCGTTGCGCTGCCCGGCAGGTGTTGATTGCACCGCCATCGGCACCTTCCTGTCCGGCGACGTTTTGGGCCCAACGCGTATCTCGATCAGCATGCCGTCGTGGTCGCGAAACCATAGCCCATTGCTATCGAAGCCGGGCGGTGGGTCGATGAGCGGCACGCCTTCGTGTTCGAGATGCCGGCGGAAGCGGCCCAGGTCTTCCTCGAAACAGTGAAAGGCAATGTGCTGCATGGCCTTGCGCGGTCCCTCGACAACGCGGCCCCAACGATAAGCGTCGGCTTTGCTATGCAGTCCGAGGGAATTGCCGTCGGCCAGGGTGTCGAGCCCGAAGTGACCGTAGAACCGGGCTGCCGTTTCCACATCCGGGACAGTCAGGACAAACTCGCCGATGGAGTGCACACCGAGCAGACCGCCTCGGCGCACGGGCTGTTGGTAGCGGCCAATTGCGGTCATGCGTGGCCTCCCTTTGGTTTGACTGGCAGTTTTCTACTGCAGATCCAGCCTACATTGGACAAAGACAGAGACCTGTCAACAGAAAGTACATTTTTATAGTCGCGCCTGCTCAGGCCGCCATCTCAGCCCGGTTGAAATGTGCCCTGAGCAGGATCCTTGTCGTCTCGTTGATATGATAGGCAATCGCCTTCACCGCTCGATCTTTGTCGCGGTCGAGCGCCGCAAGCATCAGGCCACGGTGTTCGGCTTCCACGTCGCGATCAACGTCCGCCAGCGGCACGGACAAGCTTCGGTAGCGCTCGGACTGGGCGTAGAGCTGAGACCTGATCCGAAGCAAGGTCTGGTTCGGACACGCGGCGACAAGAGCCTCATGGAACACCTCGTGCGCGTTGACCCAGGCCTCGCCGATCCGTGCCGTGTCGCCAGGCTCGCGCCAGGGCGTGCGGCGCAGGCGATGGGCAGAGCCAAGCAGGCGCTCTTCCCAGCCGAGATCCCCGTTCTCGATGGCCATGCGTAGGCAAAGCGATTCGACCTCCACTCGGGCAACCGTCAGGTCCGCAAGGCCATCCGCCGAGATCGTCCCCGCCTGAAAGCCGCGCTGCGGTTCGAGGGTCACCAGACCCTCAGCGGTCAGCCTGGACAACGCTTCGCGGACCGCTCCCGAACTTGCGCCGTGCCGGTCACAGAGGACTGCAATACGCAGCTTTTCCCCCGGCCGCGTTCGACACGCGAGGAGATCAGCGCGCACCGCGCGATACACAGCTTGAGTGAGACTATCGGGTTGGCGAGAACGCATTGCATGCCTCTTAGCAGACGCCCCTCAAAAATGAAAGTACATTATCCATTGACATGTACATCAGGCAGTGGAATGTCTGCCACAACTGGTCGGGGCACACCCAGTCTCCCCCAACCGCGCAGTCGCGGGGGAGGGAAAGCGGACTGGTAGCGGCAAACACGTGGAGGTGCGCGCTTCATCCTGGCCGCAATAAGAGCGCGGAGGATGATTGCTCGAGACAAACCTGATGTGAGTGGGTCTGTAGAGTAAAGGCAAACACTCGATCAAGTTCTCTACCGAACGTAGGGCCAAACTCGCTTTTACAGAACTACAAATTGATAAACAATAATGCGGCAAACAACCGCCTAATATTGGGGAAGGAAAATTGGATGCGGTCAAATCGAGTAGTAGTGCCCGTTTCTGCGTTCCTCATCGCAGGCTTCTCGTTTGTCGCCCGCCCCGGCGACGCCCAAACGCCTCTTGCCACCGTCACACCCGGGCCCATTGCGGGCAGCGTGAGCAGACCCACCACCCTTATCACGCAGGCGATACCCGCCACGTCCACGAATGAGCCACTCTCGGCGAACCGCGGCAGCGCCTCCGGGATCTCGACCAACCCCAGTAATAACACGACGGGCAACCTGGCTCTGCATGGGGTGCCGTTGCCGCTTTCAGGACCGCCGCTGACCGGGCTCTTCCCATCGGTCGGTGAGGCGCTGCTTGCAGACGGCATCGACTTTCATGGACTGGCATTCGATCATTTTCTCGCCAACCCCACAGCCGGCAACATCACCGGACAGACCTATAACCTCGGGGCGATCCTGCCGGCAGTCGATGTAGACTTGGGGAAGCTCGCCGGTATCACCGGAGGAAACATCCATGCCCAGGCCACGTTCTTCGGGCTAACCTCCGACATTCCCGCGATCATCACGGATACTGGGGGGTTTCTGACGGGCTACCAGACGACCCCGAACCCACTCTCCAGCCCCGTGATTCTCTCTGTACTGACCTACGAGCAAAAGCTCCTCAATGACAGGCTATCGATCGAAATCGGCCGAACAAACGCCTACCACTACTTTCTACTTCCAAACGCATTAGACATATTCAACGACTTCTCCAGCACATTCAATGTCGATGGAGACTTCTCCGCCAATCCATTCCCGGTATGGGGCGGCCGTGCCACCTACCACTTCACGCCCAAATGGTACGTGCAGGGTGGAGCTTTCGAAGACAATTACTACCGCTCTGTCTACAACCCGGATAATTTCGGCGTGACCGGGAACTCCGGCGCGCAGATCCTCGGCGAGGTCGGCTACCGCAGCGAGTTCAGCAATGCGGACTATCCCGCCAACTTTGAGCTGGGGGCAGAGTGGAACACGAGAAAAGGGTATTCAAACATTAAAGGTGCAGCGGTGATTGCCTCACCGTTCAACGAGGCGACCGACTATCCCGGGGGCGGCGTTATTTTCTTCGAGGGAGAAAAAGTTCTTTGGCGCGGTTCGAAGCCAGCATTCGGTCCTCCAGCGAACATTGCGCTGTATGGCTCCATCGACGCGTCGGTGGACAAGCCGCAGCCGATCGACATGGACGCCCTCGCCGGAATTAATTTCACCGGGGTGATTCCTGGACGACCGTTCGACGCGCTTGGTCTTCAGGTGCATTACCAGCGGCTGAGCGCCATTGAGGCGAACTATGAAACCAGGGTCCAGAACATTTTCGCCGGGCCTGGACCTAGTCAGAGCCGGGACAACTATGCCTTCGAGGTCGTCGGCAACATAGCCCTGACACCCTGGCTGGAGTTCGACCCGACCGTGCAATACTTCGTAAACCCCGACAACCTCTTCGATCCTGCTCAACCCAGGCGTCCAAGCGACGGCTTCATGGCCGGCGCGTTCGCTGTCATCCCGCTCGGTCCGCTCCTGGGCACAAGCAACAAACCGTTCTGAGTCGAAATCCCGTTCTGCACCAACAAGAAGGATCGGTGACGTCATCATGAAGCAAGACAAGCAGTTTGACGCAATCGCTGTCGCGGCGCCGGACGAGATTGTAGACATCTCCAAGGCGCTCGATGAGGCGCCGGTCGGGAGGCTGATGATCCAGGTCGGAATTCTCTGTGGAGCCGTAGCCCTGCTCGATGGCACCGACACCACTTCCATCGGCGTCGCGGCGCCACTGATCCTCCACCATCTGAGGCTATCACAAGCCCATCTCGGTCCGATCTTTTCGTCGGCGCTGTTTGGCGCCATGTTGGGAGCGCTCAGTTTCGGAACTCTCGCTGACCGCTTCGGGCGCAAGAGCATGCTCGTCATTGCGACGTTGATCTTCGGCGTGTTTACAGCGGCGACAGCGTTCGCTGGTTCATTGCAGAGTTTGCTCGCGATCCGTTTTTTCCTGGGCCTCGGTCTGGGCGGTGCTGCGCCATGTTTCATCGCGCTCGCCTCCGAATATGCGCCGAGTTCGCACCGCGAGCTGGTAGCAGGACTGATCTGGACGGCCTTTCCGCTAGGCGTCATCGTGGGAGCGGTTCTGAACGCCTACATCCTGTCGCATGCGCACTGGCCCGCCATCTTTCTTGTCGGCGGTGTGTTGCCCCTGATGATCTGCGTGGCGTTGATGATCTGGCTGCCGGAGTCGCTTCGCTTTCTGCTCGTGCGGCGACCGGGCTCTGCCAGGATCAGGCAAATCGTATCAAAACAGCTCCCATTGGTGTCGAGCAGTGCCCGGCTCGTTAGCGGCGAGGCGAGTACAGTGGGACCATCGATGAGGGGTCTGTCCCTGGCTGGACGAGGTTTGGAGACGCTGTTCGTCTGGATCTCGTTCATGGCGGCGTTTGGCATGACGGCGGCGACCTTCTTCTGGTCTCCGATATTTCTCCATAATCACGGCTTTACACTTCCCGCGGCCTCAATGATCGTCGGGGTTGGCGCCGGCGTTGGCTCGCTACTTGGAGCAGCCGGCGCCGGTCGCCTGATGGAGAAATTCGGATCAACGGCGACATTGGCAACCACCTTCCTCCTCGCGACGCTGACAACGGCGACATTGGGCTACGCCTCGTTGGCCCCGGTGCCGATGGTTGTCGACGTTATTGCCAATGGCGTGCTTCTCGCCGGCATCAGCACGGCGGGAATGCTCGCGTTGGCCGCTGATCTCTATCCGACCGCGATGCGGTCCACCGGCGTTGGATGGGCCATGGGGGCCGGCCGGCTCGGTGAAGTCCTCTTGCCACTCCTGATCGGCGTATTGATCGGGGTGAGTGGCGAGTTCGGCAAGGAGGTATTCCTGACGATCGCCTGCGCGCCATTTTTGGGAGCGCTTTCCATTCTAGGCCTGAGGTGGCACAGCTTGCGCTCGCGGACCGCCGGTCGCCTCTCGGTCTCGGGATGAGGCGGTCCTTGGCGCCTGTCGCTCTCAAAACGTGTCATGGCCTGCCATTACGGCCTATCACGACCATGACGCCGAAATTGCGTCGGCGTTTCGCCGAAGGTCTCAGTGAATGCACGTGCAAACGCATGAGAGCTGCGGTAGCCTAGGCTGGCGCCGACATCTGCAATCGACCGTCGCCCCTCCTCGACCATTCCAGAGGCGAGGTGCATTCTCAAGCGGGCAAGGTAGGCAAACGGCGTTTCCTCCATGGTTGCGCGGAAATGCTCCGCAAAACCGGACCGCGAGCGACCGGAGGCTGCTGCGATATCGCGAAGTGTCCAATGTCGAGCCGGTTCGGCGTGGATGGCATCGAGCGCGCGTGAGATCGTCGGGTCCGCCAACCCACGAACCCAACCCTTCTCATGGGCCGAGCCAAGCAGCGATCGCCGCAACGTCATGACGAAGATCAATTCGATGATTCGTTCAGCAACAGCTGCAAATCCTGGCGCGGGCGTGCTCCCTTCGGAGGACACGAGGTCAATTGCCGCGGCCAGCCAGGCTTCGTTCTGAGCATTGGCATTTTGAACCAGGGTAATCTCCGGGAGATTACGCATCAGGGGCCCGTGTTCCTGTCCGGCAAGAGTAACGATGCCGGACAGCAGCCGGACCATTGCGGTTGCGCCACCAACTGTCGTGAGCAACGCCCGATCAACACCTGTCTTCAGGTAGTCCGCCGCAAGGCCCTCTTGTTCGGCAAAGTCCATGATCTCGATGTGCTGACTGCCGCGTCCGGTCTCTACCCGGTAATCAGGCCAGCGCGGCAGCAGCACAAAATCACCGGCTTCCAACCGAACGGATTGTCTCTGGCACGCCAGCCTGCAGCTTCCTTCGACGACATAATGGAACGGGATCCCGGGCTGATGGGCAAATCCGAGCGAGACATCGATCCCAAGTCGCAGGTCGGCGATGAGCGGCGACCTGAACCGGGTCGATCGAAGAATGTGCGTGAGCGGGTCCATTTGGACGATATATACCAGATTATGGACGAGCACGCACTTTTCGGCCGAAGCGCACTCACTTAGAA
This sequence comes from Lichenicoccus sp., assembly GCF_965276875.1. GTDB lineage: Bacteria > Pseudomonadota > Alphaproteobacteria > Acetobacterales > Acetobacteraceae > Lichenicoccus. Next base: position 3,688,639 of record NZ_OZ255701.1, read on the forward strand.
CTTTTACTCGTCACCTTGGCTTCAGGGCACCAATTCCGAGCGGCAGGGTCTCGCTTCGGAGAGGTGAAGATTAAGCGGGGCAGAGCAATCGGCCTGACAAGAACTGGGACAAGAAAATCCCTCCCGACGAGGAGGTTTTGGGTGGAGAAGCCATATGACCGACTATCTGATGAACACGTGGTATATGGGCGGCTGGGGCCACGAGATTACTGACCAGCCCATCTCGCGCCGCCTGCTCGGCGTAAACACGATGTTTTACCGAAAGACGGACGGGTCGGTCGTGGCACTCCGTGACCGCTGCCCACATCGCTTTGCCCCCCTATCAAAGGGCAAGATCATCAATGATCAAGTCCAATGTCCGTATGATGGCCTCGTATTCGATAGTACTGGTCAGTGCGTCGCCAACCCGATTACGAGCGATACGCGTATCCCCGAGGCGGTGCGTGTCCAGCGCTTTCCCGTCTTGGAGCAGGCGAACATCGTCTGGTTCTGGCCTGGGGACCCGGCGAGGTGCGACAGTGCGCTGATCCCGCAGTTCCCGTATCTGGCGGACGTCGAGAACTACAAGCATGTCTATGGCCTGACACCGGTCAAGGCTCATTTTGAGATAGAGACTGATAATTTGATGGACCTCAGTCATGTCGACATGCTGCACCCCGCGTTTGCCGGCGCCTTCAACAAGTCGAGCAAATATACCGCGGGACGAAATGGGAACACGGTGTTTTCGCATTGGCATACAACCAACACCAGGAATACGGCATTTCTCGAATATGGGCCGTTCCCCACCCATGGAGCGCCGGTTGACCAGTGGCTCGAGATGTATTGGCAGCCACCGGGCGCTATGTTCCTGGAAGTCATCGTGACAAAGACAGGTGAACCCCGTTCGGCTGGCTATTCAACAAAAAACGTGCACATTCTGACACCGGAGACGGAACACAGCACGAACTACTTCTGGTCGGGCGCTCTAAATTCCGAGGATCAAGTCCCACTTGAGGTGTTCAGAGAAGGCTTCAACAACGCTTTCGAATTCGAAGACAAGCCGATGATCGAGGCTGTAGCGGCGGAGATGGGAGAGGAGACCAACCTTCTCGCGATGAAACCGCTCCTGCTGCGATCGGATGGCGGCTCGGTTCTGGCGCGTCGCGTTTTGGCAGAGTTGATTGCCAGGGAAAGAAGCGAAGATGCTGGTTCCGCGGTCGCAGCCGAGTAGACCAGTACAGCAGGTCCCGGAGATGCCACGGAGAGGGCTTTGCTCGTCTCCTGAGCCTGGTGCGCATCCAGGATATGTCCGGGTGACAACGCGTGACTTCTCTCCGTGACGAACGCATGCACACTGCAACGGAGGACGAGGACGTCATCAGGGACAAGCGCTTACTCGGAGATCCTTGACCGCCTGAGGTTACGGACCGACTTGGATAAGGTTGAAGCCTATGTCGGCCACCCATTCGGGGCCTCCTATCGATGTCTGGACTTTTCGTGGTGACGCGCGAAGGCCGCGAAACACAGATCGAGGCTAAGGCGGGTCTCTCAGTCATGCAGGCCCTCCAAGGCGGAGGCGTGGACGAGTTGTTTGCCATCTGCGAAGGCTGTTGCCCATGTGCGACGTCCCACGTCTACGTCGACGAGGATGACCTGCTCGACAGCTGAAGCCATCGTATGGGGGAGTTGCGACTATCCTGTCAGGTGCCCTTCACACCAGTCCCCGACGGCCTGCGCGTGATGATTGCGCCAGAGGACACAGCGCGACCGGCAGCCTTCCTAGGAGAGCCAGCATCTCGCTCGTCAAATTACCCCATGGTCATGAGCGGCCTCTATTATCGAAGGATGACCTGCCTGACCATAAGCACTATGCTCGTCTTGTCGTCGAGCCTCTTGGCTTCTGGCCCACGCAAGACGTGGCCGTGTTGACTGGTCATGGTGTCAGCACTGTCACAAAAGACTATGCGCTGGCCAAGCGACTGATCGAGAGCGCCATCCTCATCACGCCGACACGGCGGCCGGAGGCGCGGATTTCGCTCAAGGTCATGTGAGAGGGCCGGAGCCTCTAGCAGAGTTGGGACCAGAGATGGAAACATTGCCGACCGAGTCTGACGTCGCAGCTACATCGATCTACCGAAAGGAACTGTTTGAAGGACTTTCCGGGCGCTATCGCTCGTCTTCCACTCAGGCCGAGGACGACCACCCACTGATCGTGGCGCTGCACGGTGGTACTTTTTCCTCGCTCTATTTCGACGTTCCCGGCGTCTCGCTCTTCGACCGTGCCAATCTTTTGGGTCTGCCGATCCTGGCTCCTGACCGCCCCGGATACGGCGAGAGCGTCGATCTGGAAGTCGGGCAACCAGCGCTTGATGGTAATGCGGCTCTCCTGCGCGATGCCCTTGGAACGGCCTGGCGCGATTATCGAGGGTCTGCCCGTGGCATCGTGCTGCTTGGCCATTCAATAGGGGCGGCAATCGCCATGAAGGTGGCCAGCATGGCGCTTGCCTGGCCTCTACTCGGCCTCGTGCTTTCCGGTCTCGGGCTGCGCACGCCGCCGCAATCAAGGGACACGCATCCAGCATTTCCTGAAGGAGCGAAGTTCCTGATGCCGAAACAGGCAAAGGACCAGCTCATGTTCGGACCACCCGGCAGTTTCGACGCGCGAATGCCACTTGCGACCAGCATCGCGGATACCACCGTGCCCCAACGCGAACTCATCGAAATTACGACCGTTTGGCAGCACGAGATCCTCAATGTGGCAGCAAAGATCAAGGTTCCGGTACATTACCGACAGGCCGAATTTGATCGGTTGTGGATCGTCGACCGCGCTGAGATTGCGGGCTTTGCCGCATCGTTCTCCGGATCGCCCCTTGTCGATGCGGCGATGATGCCCGGGATTGGCCATTGCGCCGATTTTCATCACAGCAGCGCCGGCTTGCATTTCCAGCAGCTCGGTTTCGCCCTCCAATGCGCCGCCCTGAACAAGATCGCGTCGTAGTGCTTCAAAGTAACAGAAGTTCGACTCGTCACCACAGCCGGGTGGCATCGAACATACTTGTACACGAACCGATTTGTTGAAGCCGGTCCACGATTCAGACTTGACTCGTCCCGCTACGCCTGACAACCATACCGTCCTGTACGGTATGAGCGACAGTCAGGCACGGTAAGCTTAAGAGGAGGAAACACGGGTTTCCAGGCACCGCTGGGTTGGCCATTGCTGAACGACTTCACCTTGCCTAATCGATCCGGTTCGCGGCCAAGGTAATCAGGGTCTCCTTTGCCAAAGCGCCTATGCCGCTTGCACCCATAATTCTTGTCCGTGTTGGTTCCGCGGTTGTCGAAGTGCTTTTGAGCTGCAGCGCCCTCCGGCGAGAGGGGTAGTCAAAAAACGCCCGATCCTCAGGTGGAAAGGGTAAAATCATCGGGAGGTGAGTTTGGATTACAAGTCGACAGACGGGCACGGTCCGAACACGTCGGAACCGGTGCACCGGTTCCCTGACTGCGACCGGACCGGGCCGCTGTTTGGTCCCAATAAGATCAAGCTCGGCGTATTCGGGCTCAATCTCTGCAGCGCTGCCGGGATTACCGCAGCGCAAGACCGTCATGAAATTGGCTGGGAGCAGAATGTCAGGCTTGTTCAGCAAGCAGAGGCGGCTGGCTTTGAAGCAGCGGTGCCGGTTGCACGCTGGCGCGGATTTGAGGGCGCCTCAAATCCCTGGGGCGAGAGCTTTGAGACCTATACATGGGCGGCCGGACTGGCGGCCGTCACCAAACGCATTGGCATATTCTCCACATCGCATGTCCTTACCGTCTCGCCGGTGATGGCCGCGAAGGCCATGGTCACCATCGATCATATCTCTGACGGCCGCGCGGTCCTCAACGTGGTCGCTGGATGGTTCAAGAAGGAATTGGATATGTTCGGAGTGGGCGACCTCGATTCCGCGGGACGCTACGCTTACACGGCCGAGTGGATGGACGCCTTGCTGCGTCTCTGGACTCAGAACGAGACCTTCGATTTCAATGGCCATTACATCAATATAAAAGATGGGTATCTTCAGCCAAAGGCGATCCAGCGCCCGAGGCCGCCAGTCATGAACGCTGCCATGTCACCCGTTGGCCACGCCTTTGCGGCGCGCTGGGCTGATATTGCCTTTGTGTCGATCGACTCCGCTGATCAGGCGGCGATCAAGGAAAAGGTCAGGGGACTTCGGCAGCTTGCGGCCGACAATGGTCGTGAACTTCAGATCTGGGCCGCCTCGTTGGTCCTCTGCGCAGCCACGGAGGCCGCGGCGAAGGACGAGATCGCCCGCTACATCGAACGCGAAGGCGATCCGGCGGCGGCGGCCAATCGAACGGCCTGGGGCCTTGCAGGAGAGCGTCCATCCGAGGGGCGAAAGGATACCATGCAGAAGAAGGGCAGTGTGGATGGCGGCCTTTCGCTGATCGGGACACCCGCCCAGATCGCCGACAACATCTGTCAGCTGTCGGAGGCGGGCATCGACGGCTTGTGTCTGGCCTGGTTCAACTTCGAAAAAGGGGTGCCGATGTTTATCGGGGAGGTGCTGCCTCTGCTCGAACGAGCTGGTGTTCGGCAAGCCGTCGAGATGGGGCAGTTCGCGTGACTGGGATTGGGAGGACAAAGTGAGCCAGCAGCGGCCCAGGGCAAGTCAGCATCGTTATCCATCCCTATCGGGACGAAACGCCATTGTTACGGGGGGTGGACGGGGTCTCGGGCGGGTGATGGCGCTCGCCCTTGTCGAGCAAGGTGCCAATGTCATGATTACCGGCGCCCGTGCCACCAGCGAGCTCGCCATCACCGAGGGCGAGGCCAACGATATGGAAGCCGGACGCTGCGTCAGCATGACGGCAGACGTCTCCGATCCTGCGGCGTGCGAAGCTGTGGTGCGTGCCACTGAAGCGGCCTTTGGATCAGTCGACGTCTTGGTCAATAATGCCGCTCGTGGACCGCTTGAGCAGCTCGAGGCGGCGGGTCGGCAGGCACAGGTGCAGCAGGGCTTGCCGACGGCGCCGCAATTCAACCAGACCGCCCTCGGCAGCCGCTTCTGGGAAAGCGATGTTGCCGGTCATCTCCGGATGTTGCTGACGAATCTCGGCGGACCTTTCATGATGGCCCGCGCATGCGTTGGCGGGATGGTGGAGCGGCGGTTCGGCCGAATCGTCAACATCTCGACCTCGCGACCGACGATGGTCCATACCGGCTTCGGCCCCTACGGACCGCTCAAGGCGGCGCTTGAGGCGAGCAGCCGCATCTGGGCGGCTGAGCTGGAAGGCACTGGTGTCACGGTCAACGTCCTGTTGCCGGGGGGAGCAAGCGATACGTCGGCCATTCCGGGCGGAGGCGTTGGCCACCGTGCTCCGCCGTTCCGCGCGGGAGAGGGGCCGCGTGGCCAGGAGGCATATACCAAGGGTCTGCTGCCACCGGCGATCATGGCGCCCCCTCTGCTTTGGCTTGCGTCCGATGAGTCGAATGGTGTGACCGGACGACGCCTCCTTGCGCGTGACTGGAGCGACGAGGCGGAGACGGCACAGGCCGCCATGCACGCCGAAGCTGATCGTATCGACGTTCCGCACATCATTTAGCCAGGAGCTGGCTCGTGCTTTACGGCACTGGGTAGAAGATAATCATTTGCCGTTGCGTCAACACCGTGACGGCCCCTCCAAAACAGGCCGGGAGCCTCATGATCAGCCTCCCATAAGACCCATGAAGCTTAAAGGAAACCAAATGGCCGGCGCCTCACGGATTGACATGCATCAGCATCTCTTGCCGCCCGAATTTGTGTCCGCTTTGGAGCGGCACGGAATGGGTGCATGGGCGCCCGCGGGCTGGAGCGCCGAGGGTGCCTTGGCGATGATGGATGCGCATGAAATCGCGGCTGGCGTGTTGTCCCTTTCGACGCCCGGGCCTTGCCTTGGTGATGAGAGCGAGTCGCGCCTACTGACGCGGCAGATCAACCAGCGGCTTGCCGAGTTGGTGAAGGGCCGCCCGGATCGATTCGGCATGTTTGCATCGGTTCCGCTCCCCGACATAGACGGATCGCTTGAGGCCATCCGACACGCCTACGACGATCTCTCGACCGACGGGGTCGTGCTGCTCGCAAGCCATCAAGGCACCTACCTCGGAGCGCCGGCCTACGAGCCGGTCATGGCCGAACTCGATCGGCGCGCGGCGGTTGTCTTCATTCATCCTACCCATCTGCCAGGTCCGCCCGCGCCGGGGGTTCATCCCGTCCTGGCGGATTTTCTTCTCGACACCACACGTGCGGCGATCAGCCTGGTTCTAAACGGCATCCCCAAGCGGTACCCGAACCTCAAGATCATCCTGTCACACGCGGGTGGGTTCCTTCCCTTTGCGGCCTATCGCGTGGCCAATCTCGCCAACGTCATAGACAAGGATCTAAGTTATTCAGAGGTTCTGGACGGGCTCTCCACGTTTTACTTTGATACCGCGCTATCGAGCAGCCCATCCGCACTGCCTAGCTTGTTGCAGTTTGCCCGGCCCGGCCACATCGTGTTCGGCTCTGACTCGCCTTACTGTGATGATAAGACGATCGCGTTCTTCGCGGATGGATTGGACCGTTATGAGGACCTCGATCCAGAGGGGCACGCGGCCATCAACCGTCGTAACGCCGAAATCCTGCTTCCGCGTTTGACCGCACGCTGAGCCTTCACGGCTCGGGGCCCACAGGGACGTACAATTGACTCTTGACTCTACCTCAGAAGGCCTTATAAACGGACCGTACAGTACGGTAGAATGACGGCACGTTAGAAGCCGGAACGCCGAGGAGGAGCCGTAATGCTGGAACGCAAATTTCAGGAGCCTGGGTGGATCCGGTCACTCGCAGTGCCACCGGCTGATGCGACTGATGGCGACATCAACCTTTCTTCTGCCGAGCTTCGGGACGAGTTGCTGCAAGCCGTCAGGGTCGTTGCAGGGACATTAGAAGCGAATTCGGCCAAGTCCGATATTCGCGGTCGGCTTTCTGATGACTCCGTTGCTGCTCTGCGTTCGCACGGCTTCTGGAGAATGCGGCTATGCCGCGAGCTTGGCGGGTTCGAGCTTCCGATCGTCACCCAGATCGAGGTGCTTGCGGCGCTGGCGGATGTAGACGCCTCAAGTGCCTGGTGCACCATGGTCGTCAATGACGGCTTGGCCGTTCTCGGCGCAACGATGCCAGCCTCCACGATCGAGCGGGTGTTTGCGGATGGCGTGCCGTCATGCTCGATTGTCGCGGCACCTGGCGGCGTCGCACGCCCTGTCGAGGGCGGGTATCTGGTTAACGGCACATGGCGGCTGGCGAGTTCCATCCACCATGCGAACTGGGTGCATGCCTGCGCCTATATCGAGCGTGATCCCTCCCGCTTGCTGCCGCTGGCCATTCCCGTGCAGGACGTCGAGATGCTCGACACTTGGAACGTCGTCGGCCTACGCGGGACGGGCTCAAACGATTTCAAGCTGACGGATTATTTTCTCTCGGCGGATCTCACAGGGCACGAGGAAAACCCGCATGGTCAGGTTCGGGGCACGCGTCGCTACGACAGGGTCGAGGTCGAGTCGCTCGAGAGCTATGAACATCTGGCCTTTGCGACAGGGATTGCTCGCAGGGTTCTGAGGGAGCTGCGTGGAGTGCTTGCCAAGCCGCCGGTCGGCCGCAACGTGGGTGACCGCGAGGTCGTGCAGGAGCAGTTTGGCCGGTCCGTTCTCAGGCTGCAGGCAATCGAGGCGCTGGCCTACTCGCTTTATGCCCGCGTCGATGCCGCGGCACTTGGCGGGTCGCAGTGCTGGTCCGAGGGGGAACGGCATCTGCCACGTGTGCTTGCGGCCCAGGCGACCGAGTTGGCTCTGGAATGCGTGCAACTTGCTTTTCGCAGGTCCGGTCTCGCCGCGCTGCAAAGCCCCAATATCCTGGAGAAATTGCTCCGCGACATGAGCGTGGCCGCGACGCATGTCATCGTCGATGACGCGGCGTTTGCGTCCTACGCTCAGCAGCTTATCGAAACCGGCGCTGCGTTCGAGTTCTCAAATGCTCGTTTGCAGTTTGACGTGGTTCGGTGATGGCCATGGATGCTCAGAGCTACCGGGAGTTCTTCGGACAGCTTCCGACCGGCGTCACCGCCATTGTCGCCAAGTCGCCGGCGGGGCCGGTGGGCCTCATCGTCGGCACCTTTTCCTCTGTATCCCTTGATCCGCCACTCGTCAGCTTCATGGTGACGAATGGGTCACGGTCCTGGGCGGCCGTAAGGCCAGAAGGTCGGTTCACAGCAAACATTCTCGCCAGTGATCAGCGGCAGCTCAGCCAGACATTGTCAGGTTGGTCCCCTGACAAGTTTCGAAGCATCAAGTTCGAGGACGACCACGAAACCGTCATTCGGGACTGCCTTGCCTGGGCAGACTGCTTGCTTGAACGGGAGGTCGAAGCAGGTGACCACATCATCGTTCTTGCAAAGCCGCTTCAGCTGACTGTCGGGCGCCCAGCCAGGCCACTCATTTTTTTTCAACGCGCGTACCATCGCACACTTCCGGTCGAGGACTCCCGCGCACCGGGTTGGGCTTGAGAGCGGAAGACGGCGATCTTGATGTTTGCCTAGATCCTAAAATCTCACGGGCTTTGTACAGTCCCAACCAGTGGAGCAAGCAAAGTGAACAGCATCAGCACGATTAAAGTGCAAGCGCCTCGAGACGAGCTCCTCGACCAGGCCCGCGTGATCGGTGAACTTGCCTGGAGCCTGCGTGCACAAGGCGATCGCGACCGCAGGATGTCGGATCAGGTTGTCGACGCGCTGCGGGCAAGCGGGCTGATGAAGCTGTGCCGGCACCGGAGATGGGGCGGGGCCGAGGCCGACCCGATGACCTTCCTCGACGTTGGCCGCGAGCTCGCGCGTGGTTCGGCTTCGCTCGGCTGGATCTACACCGTCCTTGGCTTTCACGACTGGTACATGGCGTTTGCTTCTGATCAGTTGCAGCAAGATGTTTGGGGCGACGAGCCCGACGCTTTCGTCTGTGATTCGTTCGCTCCGGTCGGTCAGATCGAGCGTGTGGCAGATGGTTATGTGTTGACCGGCCAATGGCGGTTTGCGAGCGGCATAGAATGGGCATCGTGGATCGGCGTCGGCGGTATTGCTGTAGCACCCGATGGCGAGCGGCCCGAGCATATCCTGTTCTTCCTGCCGAAGAAGGACCTCACAATTCACGACGATTGGAACACGCTCGGATTGCGTGGGACGGCCAGCCGCGCCGTTTCGGTCGATCGCATCTTCGTCCCGGAGCATCGCGCGTTCGCTCTCGGCCGTACTGCCGTTGAGCGCGGTGCGGTGGTCAATGATGGGCCGCTATGGCGGATGCCGCTCATGACCATGCAGGGCTTGGCGGTCCTTACCCCGTCAGTCGGCGTCGCGCAACGCATGGTCGATGAGTTCCATGCCTGGACAAATCAGCGCGTACGTCCCTACGAGGGTATTCCCGCCAAGGAGATGCCAGCAGCCCAGCTCATCCTGGCGAGTGCCGCGACCCAGTGGGACGCGGTTTGGGCACTCGCTCAGAAGTATGCCGAGTATGGCTGGAATCGAGCGCTCAGTGGCGAGAGTTTCGTGATCACCGATGAGGAGCGCGCGCAACTCTTCTCGTGGCGTGGATTCATTGGTCGTACGTCGGTCGAGTTGAGCGACGAGCTCTACACGAGTGCGGGTGCGATGGCGCTCTTCGAGACTCATCCGATGCAGCAATGCTTCCGCGACATCCACTCGACCGGGGTCCATATCGGCGTTGACCGTGCCGACGCCTATACGAGCCGCGGCCGTGTCGCGATGGGCCTGCCCGGTAATCCGAACCACTGAGTGGATCGATCCAAAAGGAGATCGCTATGCTTCAAACTGTCGCTAAAATTGAGCCAGAAGCCACGACGGTGGAAAGCGTGCTCGATGATGTCCGCGCGCTTTTGCCGGCCATTCGCGCGCGTGCCGAACAGTCGGAGCGCGACCGTTCCATTCCCAGGGAATCGGCGCAGGAGTTTCTTGACATCGGGCTCGCGCGCGTTCTGCTGCCCAGGCGGTATGGCGGCACCGAGCTTGGGCTGCAGGCCTGGGTCGATTTGTGCATTGAGATCGGCAAGGCCGACGCTGCCCATGCCTGGTGCGCAAGCCTGATGATGCACCATCCACACTACCTTGCTCAGTTTCCTGACTCTGCTCAGGCGGATGTCTGGGGTGATGGTCCGGATGTCTCGATCGCGCTCACGTTCACGCCAACCTCGAAGGTTGAGTTCGTCGAGGGTGGCTACCGGCTATCCTGCGCCATCCCCTATCTCAGCGGCATCAATCACAGCACTCGGGTCGTCATCGGCGGCATGGTGCCAACCGACCGCGGGCCACCGGACTGGACGTTGTTCCTGATCCCGGGGCAGGACTTCACGGTCAAGGACACATGGCAGACGGTCGGTATGCGCGGTACCGGCAGCAACACGGTCGTGGTGGAAGACGTCTTCGTGCCTTTCGAACATACGTTGCGCGTCGATGACATGCGCGAGTCGACCACCCCGGGCACGAAGTTGAACAAGGCGGGCATGTTCCGCGCCCCATGGATCTACTATGCGGGTCTTACGTTTGTAGCACCCATGCTTGGCGCGGCGCGCGGTGCGCTGGAAGATTACAGGGCCTGGACGGCGGAGCGCGTCAGCCTGTTCGGCTCCCAGGTGGCCCAGTATACGAGCATCCAGGTGCATCTCGCGCGCGCGGCGGCGAACCTCGATGCCGCCGAGTTGCTCATGCAGCGTTGCGTGCAGGACGCGGAGCGGCCGGATGCAACCCGTCACGATCTGCGGACGCGCGCGTATCGGGACCAGTCGCGCGCCAGCGAGCTCATTGTCGAGGCAATCGACATGATCATGAAGATCTCGGGTGCGGCGGGATTTGCCTCGACGAGCAGTATCCAGCGCGCCTGGCGCGATGTGCACTTCGCGGCAAGTCATGTCGGGCTCAATCCCGAGGTGAGCTTCGCCGCCTGGGGCCGTCAGCAGTTCGGCCTCGAGCGCGATCCGAAGCAGGGAATGTTTTAGAGCCTGGCACGCCGGAACAACGGAGGCCGCCATGTGCATCGATGTACACACTCATCATCTCCCGGCAGCCTATATGGACATGCTGCATGAGGGGGGCGGCCCGACCTTCGGCGCCGCGCATGACGAGAGTGTTTTGCACAAAATGATCGATGGGCAGGAGGAGGTTGGGATTCGCTGCCAGATCATCAGCACCGGTCCCAACAGCCCCTACCTGCGCGACCGGGCGCAAGCCGTCGCGGCAGCGCGGACCGTCAACGATGCCTACAAGGCGGTGGTCGACCGGTATGAGGGCCGGTTTGCCGCCTTTGGGAGTGCGCCATTGCCGCACGCCGACGCGGCGGCCGCGGAAGCGGTGCGCTGTCTCGACGAACTGCAGTTTGTGGGCATGCATTTCGGCTGCTCGGCCCTCGGCCACGCCCTCGACAGTCCGGCGTTTGCGGACATGTGGACGGAGCTCGATCGCCGCGAAGCCATTATCTACATCCATCCCGGCGGCATTCTGTGCGGTACGGAGCCTGGTCTTTCCGGTATGGACGACGCCGGCATTGCCGTGACCATCGGCAGTGCCGCCGAACTTGCGACGGCCGCTCTGCGTATGGCCGCGCTGTGTCGGACGCATCGGCGGCTTCGCGTCATTATCGGCCTGCTCGGCGGCTCCCTGCCATTTTTGTTGGGTCGCGTGGTTTGGCTGGGCGAGCGGTTCAAGGGCAGGTCGCTGCTCGCAGCGGAAAGCCCGAACGGGTCCCTCATCGCCGAGCTTCGCCGTTTCAGCTACGACACGAACCTGCTGCCCGACCCAAAGGTGATCGGGTTCGCGCGTGAGGCCTATGGCCTGGACCGGCTTTTGTTCGGCAGTGATGCGCCTGGCATGGCGCCGCAGGTCACCGCCCGCTTCATGCGCGACGGCGGTCTCACGGAGGATGAGTTTGCCGAAATATCGGTCCACAATCCTGGGCGCCTGTTCGGCCAGCGCCTTGCAGATCAGCCCCTCGACCAGACCACCCATTGAGCTCAGATCGCAGGAGAGATCACATGGCTTTGACTTCGATGACCACTCAGTTGGACCGTGAAAGCGGTGTCGACATCATGGTCGCTTCGATCGAGGCGGCGCTGCCCAGGCTGCAGGCGAATGCGCTGGCGGAAGAGAAGATGGGCCGTCTCAGCCCGGAGACGATCGATACACTCAATGAGATCGGCGTCTTTCGGATTAGCGTTCCGCATGAGTATGGCGGCCTGGGCTATTCGACCGAGGATCAGCGGCGCGTGTTTACCGCAGTTGCCAAGATTGCCGGCTCGACCGGCTGGGTGAGCTGGGTGACCACCACACACGGGCGCTGGATCACCATGTTCCCCAGGCAAGCCCAGGACGAGGTCTACGGAACCGAGTGGGTCGGGCCGCTCCTCTCGGGTGTGTTGTCGCCCAACGGCCCCGGCCAGGCGCGTCGCGTCAAGGGCGGCTATATGCTGAGCGGCCGCTGGCCATTCTGCAGCGGCTGCCGCCATACGGCATGGTCGGTCCTTGGTTCGATGATCGAGGGAGCCGATGGCGAGCCCGACATGCTCCTGCCGCTCGTCCCGACCGCGGATCTCGAAATCCTCGACGACTGGGCGGTCAGCGGCATGAAGGCAAGCGGCAGCAATACCGTCCTGCTCGCCCGCGAGACGTTTGTTCCGGAGTATAGGGTCATAAGGATGAAGGATGCCGTCGCCGGCAACTGGGCGTCGTCGCCGCCCGCAGGCCAGGTGCTCTATCGCAACAACTTCCTGGACTACACAACGATCCTTTCGGGTTCCACACCGCTCGGCATGGCGAAGGGTGCGCTCGACTATTACCTGCAGCGATTGGATAAGCGAGGCATCGTCGGGACCGATTACAAAATCCAGGGCGACGCTCCGGTGGCGCACCTCCAGCTCGCCGACGCGATGGCGCGCATCGATGCGGCTGAGCGGCTGCTCTCCGCCGACTGCAAGGAGCTCGACCGTCGTGCCGCGGTCGGTGAGGAGACCAACGATCTCTTCCAGACAAAGCTCAAGTTCGATGTGGCGCTCTCGGTGCGCGGATGCTGCGAGGCAATCGAGATCCTGCATCGCGGAAGTGGTGCCTCAACGATTCACGAGGCGAACCCAATGCAACGCTATGCACGCGACGCGCGGGTTGCGACGGTCCATGCCCATATTAATTACGAGACCTGCGCCGAGAACTATGGTCGGGCAATCGCAGGCCGGCCGCTCTTCGGCCATTTCTCCCGACTTGAGAAGAAAGCCGCCGCCTGATCCTACGCACAGCTGCGCCGGGCTGCCGGCACGCCGGAGTTGGAGACATGGAGTTCAGCGTTCGATCACCCGGCTCTGGATCATTCAGATCACGTGACGCATCAGACATGATCGTGCCTTTGTCGGCGCGGCCGGCGGCTGTGGCTCATGGGAGGCGGTCGGCTGGGGTCCGGCAATTATTCGGTGACAAGCGTCTTGCGGATCTCAAGCCCGTCGACAGGATAGACGTCGCACCCGGCGGGGCTTTGCGCAGAGACCTGCGCGGTGCCGTTGCCGCCTTGGGCAATTTCGACGGAGTGCATGGCGGACATCAAAGCGTCATCGCGCGCGCCGTCGAGATGGCGCGCGATCGTGGCGTCGCCGCGGTGGTGGCGACGTTTGATCCCCATCCGATCCGGCATCTGAAACCCGGAACAGGCCCGTTTGCCCTGACCACGCTGGACCAGCGCCGGACTTTGCTGCGCGCCGAAGGGGTCGACGCGTTGCTCGTATTCGGCTTCGACGACAGGCTCGCCAAAGCCACGCCCACTACCTTCGTGCGGGACTGGCTGGGCCAGCTTGGCGGTGTCGTCACTGGCAGAAACTTTGCGTTCGGGCATCGTCGTGCCGGTTCTGTCGAGATGCTATGCGCCCTCGCGCACGAGCATGGGCTTACGAGCGATACGGTCGGTCCCGTTGTCCTGGGCGGCGGCATGGTCTCGTCGAGTCGCATCCGTGCCGCTCTTGCCGAAGGTCGCTGCGCCGAGGCTGCCCACCTGCTGAGCCGGCCGTTCTGCATTGAAGGGGTGATCCGACATAGATGGCAGAAGCGCCCGGCTTGGGAACTGTCCAATGCAAGCCTCGACCTTGGGGAGTACCTGCGGCCGCGATGCGGTGTCTATGGGATACGCGGGCGCCTCGATGACGGTCGTATTCTGTGGGGGTCGGCGGCTTTCACCGCGCCGATCAAGGAGGAGCTTTACCCGGCGGTCGATCTTTTCCTCCCGGAGCTCGGCGAGCGCGACTTCGGACGGATGATCTCAGTCGAACTGATCGGCGATCTGCACCATCGTGAGTCGTATGATGTTCCGATCAGGTCCGCCCCCCGAACTGCTGCGTGTTTGCATCCGTCGCGGCAGCTTTTGGCGACACCGTCTGGGTGACGGCGAGGCAGAGATATGATGGTGAGCGTTCCATCGCGCTGGTGACCGGTGCGAACCGCGGGATTGGGTTCGAGGTCGCACGTGTGCTGGCAAGCAGGGGCTGCGCGGTTTGGCTTGGTGCGCGCGACACCGCCCGCGGCGCCGCCGCGGCCGGCCGACTGTCCGCGCAAGGCCTGGATGTCACCGCGCTGGACCTCGACGTCGCTGACGAAAACAGCGTTCGTCGCGCGGCGGCTCGTGTCACAGCGGCGGGTTGCCGGTTGGACATCCTGGTCAATAACGCAGGTGTCGCTCTCGGCTCCGGCACATCTCCGAGCGTACTCGATATGGAACAGATCCGCGCCATGTTCGAGATCAACCTGTTCGGCTGCATCCGAACGACGCAGGCTTTCCTGCCGCTTTTGCGTCACTCGGCAGCTGGGCGGGTCGTCATGGTCAGCAGCGACATGGGCTCGCAGGGTCATCAGACTGACCCGGGCTTTCCTTATTACGACCTGAACCCGATGGGTTATGCCGCGTCCAAGGCGGCAATGAACGCCGTTGCAATCGCCTTCGCCAAGGAGCTCCGCGGCTCGCCGATCAAGGTCAATGTGGCCAATCCCGGCTTTACAGCCACCGATCTCAATGAGCATCGCGGCGTGCGTACGGTCGAGCAGGGCGCCGAACCGATCGTTGCCCTGGCCATGCTGCCGGACGACGGTCCCACAGGAAGCTTTCTGGGGCCGGATGGGCCGGAGCCCTGGTGAGGTTGCCCGACGGCGATTATCGCCTATGAACGCGACATTTGCGACCGCCTTTGAGCCGGACTGCAAGCAGGCTGTCGGCAGAAAGTCGGGCCAATCCAGTTAGTATTTATACTGGTGAACTATCACTACTTTACCAGGCCGCGGCAAGGCTCCAAATCGGCTGAGGAAACCCGTGCGCGAGTGCCACAGGGTTTACGCCGATCTGGCCGCCAGATCGCGGCCCGTTGCCAATATACCGCGTTTATCCACGCAGTCGTGCAGGACTTAACAACGGAGATAATCCCATGAGGCTTAAGAACAGGACGATATTGATCACCGGTGGAACCAGCGGCATGGGTCTCGAGCTTGCCAAGCAGCTGCTCGAGCCTGGCCGCCACAATACGGTGATCATTACCGGCAGAAGTGATGAAAAGCTTGAAGGTGCCAAGCGGATCCTGCCGGGAGTGCATACCTTTAAAAGTGATGTCGGCGATCCCGCCGCGATAGAGTTGCTGCGGGATCGCGTACTTGGGCAATTCCCGGCACTCGACACGCTCATCAACAATGCCGGGATCATGCGCGTACAGAAGTTCAACCAGGACCAGGAGATCGAGGACATCACGCGTGAGATCGAGGTGTGTTTCAGCGGACCGGTGCGGATGGTCCAGCAGTTCATTCCGCACCTCAAGACATGCAAGGGCGCGTTGCTGATCAATGTGTCGTCCGGGGCAGCCCTGGTTCCGTTCCCGATATCGCCGGTCTATAGCGCCGCGAAGGCCGCTCTTCACTCGTTTACGGAATCCTTGCGTGTGCAGATGCAATTCACCGGGGTTTCGGTCGTCGAGTTGATCCCTCCGGGAGTCGAGACGCCGCTGTTCAGAAGCGAGGAGTTCGCACGGGAAATGAAGGTGCCAAAAGGCATGGAGGCGCGGGTGTTCGCGCAGAAGGCCATAGCCGGCATCGAGGCGGGCAAGCTCGAAATCCGTCCAGGTCTGGCCAATGTGCTCAAGGTGATGAGCCGGATGGCTCCGGGGTTCGCGCTCAAGCAGATGGGCAAGATGACCCCGGCCTTCGCAGCCAAGCCCGTCATCTCGGCAGGCAGCGCCTCTACCGCAGGAAACAGGGCGGTCCCGGCGGGAGCGATGGAATAACCTACTGGTTGTCGGCCGCCGCCCGGCTGCGTAGCACGTCGAGCGGATGCCAGGTGCCGTCCTGCTCGAAATGCCAAAAGGTCCAGCCGTTGCAGGACGGCGCGTTGGTCAAAGCGGCGCCGACCCGATGGATCGAGCCGCGCACTGCGCCCGCGACGAGGCTGCCGTCCGGGGCCACGGTGGCGCTGACCCGGTGCTGGCGGTCGGTCAGCACGGTGCCGGCGCGAACCAGTCCGCGCTCCACCAGGCTGCCGAACGGCACGCGTGGGGTCTCGCGCCGCCCCAGGGTGGTCATCACGCTCTGCACCGGCAGCGGACGCTCGCGTCGCACCCGGCCGATCGCGGCCTCGGCATAGTCGGGATGGCGCTCGATGGCGATGAAGTGCCGACGCAGCCGGCGAGCCATCGCCGCTGTCGTGCCGGTGCCGGCGAACGGGTCGAGGACGATGTCGTCGATGCCGGTGCTGGCGAGCAGGATGCGGTGCAGCAGGGCTTCGGGCTTTTGCGTCGGATGCAGCTTGAGCCCGTGTGCGTTGCGTAGCCGCTCCGGGCCGGTGCACAGCGGCAGCAACCAGTCGCTGCGCATCTGCATGTCGTCGTTGAGCGCCTTCATCGCCTGGTAGTTGAAGCGATAGCGGCTGGTCTTCCCGCGCGCCGCCCAGATCATCGTCTCATGCGCGTTGGTGAAGCGACGGCCGCGGAAATTCGGCATCGGGTTGGATTTGCGCCAGATCACGTCGTTCAGGATCCAAAAACCGAGATCCTGCAGGATGGCGCCGATGCGGAAGATGTTATGGTACGAACCGATCACCCACAGCGTGCCGTCCTTGCGCAGTAGACGCTGTGCCTCGCCGAGCCAGGCGCGGGTGAAGCGGTCGTATTCGGCAAAGTCGCCGAAGCGGTCCCAATCGTCGTCGACCGCATCGACGAGGCTGTCGTCGGGACGGCGTAGCTCGCCGCGAAGCTGGAGATTGTAGGGCGGGTCGGCGAACACGCAATCGACCGAGGCGGACGGCAGCATGCCCATCAGCTCGACGCAATCTCCCACAAGCACCTGATCGAGCGGGAGATCCATGGTGCGTCGCCCGCAGCTCAGGGGGCGGTGAGGGCTGCGAGTTCGCGCACCAGGCCGAAGCTCCGGCGATGGTGCCGGCTGGCGCCGAGCGCGCGCAAAGCGAGCCGGTGTGCCGGTGTCGCATAGCCGGCGTTACGCTCCCAGCCATAATGCGGCAGCCGCACGGCGAGCCGCGCCATCAGCCGATCACGCGCCACCTTGGCGATGATCGAGGCGGCGGCGATGGACAGGCACAGCCCGTCGCCGCCGACCACGCACTGCACCGCGCAGGAGAGACCGGGATGGCGGTTGCCGTCGACCAGCACCAGGTCGGGAGGGAGCGGCAGACGCCGCACCGCACGGCGCATGGCCAACAGGCTTGCATGGAGGATGTTGAGCGTGCCGATCTCCCCGACCGAGGCGGCCGCGACCGCGATCTCGACGCCGGGGCAGGCCCTGATGGCGGTGGCGAGATGATCGCGTTCGGCCGCGCTGAGCTTCTTGGAGTCGTCGATCAGCTCGGCAAGGTCGGCGGGAACGCCGCCGCCGAACAGCACGCAGGCGGCGAGAACCGGGCCGGCCAGAGGGCCGCGGCCGACCTCGTCGACACCGGCGACCCGTCCGCCATGCAATGCCTCGCGTGTATAGTCCGGCATGGGCACCCCGAGATAACGGACGGGCCGACTCGTCGTGCGAATCGAACCAGGCCGTTCAAGGTGCCATGCAAACCATCAACCCGACGGCAAAGGCAAGTCAGGCCTTGCGCGACGGGATCAGCAGCAGACCGAGCAGGAAGCCGAGCAGGGTGGCGACACCGAGGGCGGCGAGCGGATTGTCGCGGACCAGCTCGGTCGCCGCCTCAAGCCGGCCCTGCGCCTCGTCCAGCGTGTCGTCGATCGCATCGCCGAACTCGCGCTGCGCCATGCCGGTGAGCTGGTCAATTTTGCCCTCGGCCTGCATGCCGGTGTCCCCGGTCAGGCCGCCCGCCGCGTCCTTGAGCCTGCCGGTGCCCTCGGTGACAATGCCTTCAACCTTTTCACTCATCTGATCTCATGCTCCGTCTTTGCGCCATGGGGGGGTTGCGGCATGGAACGAAGTCACGCGCCCGCGAGTTCCAACATTTGCGCGCGCCACCTGAACGGCGAGGGAGGCGAGAATGAGCAGGCGCATCGGTGGTCTTTCGGGCCGCGCGAGGACCACCGCCCTGATCATCGCCAGCGCGTTGTTCATGGAGCAGCTCGACTCCACCGTGCTCACCACGGCTTTGCCAACGATGGCGCGCAGCTTCGGCGTCGATCCGCTGCATATGAGTGCGGCGCTGACTTCCTACCTGGTCGGACTCGCGGTGTTCATTCCGGCCAGCGGCCGGCTTGCCGACCGGCTCGGCAGCCGCAGCGTGTTCCGCGCCGCGATCGCGCTGTTCCTGTTGGGCTCTGTGCTCTGCGCGCAAGCTCCGAACCTGCCGTTCCTGGTGACGGCACGGCTGCTGCAGGGCGCCGGTGGGGCGATGATGGTGCCGGTCGGCCGGCTGGTGCTGTTGCGCACGGTGAGCAAGAGCGAACTCGTCTCGGCGACCTTCTGGATGCTGCTGCCGGCGACGATCGGCCCCTTGTGCGGACCGATCGTCGGCGGATTCCTGACCACCTATTTGTCCTGGCGGTGGATCTTCTACATCAACGTGCCGGTCGGGCTGCTCGGCATGGCGCTGACCACGCGCTTCATCCCGCAACTGCGCGAGACGGTGCGCAGCGCCTTCGACCTGCGTGGCGCAGTGTTGTCCGGCACATCGCTCGCCTGCTTGATCTTCGGGTTGGAGTCCGCGAGCCTTGGCACCGGTGCGCTGGGCCGCACGCTTGCAATTCTCGGTGTCGGATTTCTGTCCGCGCTGCTCTACAGCCTGCATGCGCGCGTAGCCCGCGACCCGATCCTGGATTTTGGACTGATGCGGATCGCCACCTTCCGGCTGTCGGTGCTGGCCGGCTCGCTGACCCGGATCGCGGCAGGGGCGGCACCCTTCCTGATCCCGTCGATGCTGCAACTCGGCTTCGGGATGAGTGCGGCGCAAAGCGGGCTGATTACCTTCACGGCACCACTCGGCGGCCTGTCGATGCGGTTCTGGGCGCGCGGCGTGCTGCGCCGTCATGGTTTTCGGAGCGCCATGACGGCAAACGGCGCCATCGGTGCCATCCTGATGCTGGTGTGCGCGGCCTTGCGTCCCGGCTGGCCGTTCTGGGCAATCTCCGGGGTGCTGTTCCTGATCGGCATGGCGCAGGCGCTGCAGTTCACCGCCTACAATACCATTGCCTATGCCGACGTGCCGACCGCCCAACTGAGTGCGGCGACCAGCTTCTATGCCACATTCCAGCAGATGACGCTGACGCTCGGGATTTGCATCGCGGTCGCGAGCATGGCGATTGCGCGCGCTGCGAGCGGCCGCGACCGGCTCGATCTCACCGACTTCAGCGTCGGCTTCCTTACGGTGGGAGCACTGGCGCTGTTCGCGGCGCCGGTCGCATCACGGTTGGCGTCGGACGCCGGATCGGAGCTCAGCGGGCACGGCAAAGCGCCCGCATCCTGATGGACCCGGGCGCGTCAAAACGATTGTAAGAGATGGCCTAGCTGAAGGAACGCGTCGACCACATGCTGCCGTAGTTGCCGGAGCGCGGGGTGAACATCTCGCGGATATTGGCGAGGATTTCCGCCTCCGTGCGCTCGGCGCGATCGGTCGACTCGTCATTGGCGGTCAGGGCAGCGACCTCGAGCGCAAAAAGCTTCCGGAACATGTCGATCTCCTTCGACCTGTGGCGACCGGTGCGCCTGACCCCCTTGAGCAAAGGAGGCTGGCGCGCCCCGTCATCGGATAAGAAACCCATAGCACTGCCTCACGCTCGCCACAATCTTGCCTTGATGCCCTCACGCAGCCGTGTTTCGTTCGTTGTACGTTCTGCGCCAAGAGGACGGCGATTGTATCCTCCGTCACAATTCGGAACCAACCCTGCGCTCTCGCGACGGTGAGATTTTCTGGTAGCGTGCTTTGCTATAGGGGGCTGCCGCAGCGCGTCATTCCGGCGTGACGCCGGCCGCCCCGGGGATGACGATGGACGAACCGCACATATTGGCGCGGCCCCGCCCTGAACAGCAGCAGTCCGCTGAGCAGCAGGGCACACTGACGCGGCGGCGACGGCGGCGCATCCTGCCCTGGATCATCCTGCTGCTGGTTGTCGCGGCAATCAGCTGGGCGCTGTTGCGGCCGAAGGTCAAGACGACGCACCCCGGCTCCAAGCACGCGGCGGTGACCACGGCACAGCCGGTGACGGTGGGCTTCTCGCGGACCGGCGACATGCCGGTCATGCTGACCGAGCTCGGCACCGTCACCTCGCTCGCCAACGTCACCGTGCAGTCGCAGATCTCCGGCTACCTGACGCAGGTCAATTTTCAGGAGGGCCAGGAGGTCCATCGCGGCGACCAGCTCGCCTTGATCGACCCGCGCCCGTATGAGGCGACCCGCGACCAGTACCAGGGCCAGCTCGCCCGTGACACCGCGTCGCTGAACCAGGCCCGCACCGATCTCGCCCGCTACCAGGGCCTCAAGCGCCAGCACAGCATCGCCGAGCAGCAGGTCGCCGACCAGGTCTATCTTGTGGCCCAGGACGAAGGCGCGGTGCAGATCGACCAGGCCCAGGTCGAGAGTGCCAAGCTCAACATCGCCTATTGCCACATCAAGGCGCCGGTGGATGGCAGGGTGGGACTGCGTCAGGTCGATGCCGGGAACTATGTCACGCCCGGGCTCGCCAACGGGCTCGTGGTGCTGACCATGCTGCATCCGATTTCGGTGATCTTCTCGGTCCCGGAGGACGAGATCGACGCCATCCATGCGAGACTCGCCGCCGGCGCGGTGCTGCCGGTGGCCGCCTATGACCGCACCAACACAACCCTGCTCGCACGTGGCCATGTCGCGGTGCTGGACAACGTCGTCGATACCGCGACCGGCACGGTGAAGCTGCGGGCGATCTTCGACAACGCCAACGAGACGCTGTTTCCCAACCAGTTCGTCAATGCGCGCCTGCTGGTCGACACGCTGCACAATGTGGTGCTGGTGCCGACCAGCGCGGTGCAGACTGGGCCGCAGGGGCAGTTCGTCTACGTCGTGCCCCCGGACAATAAGGTGCAGGTGCGTAACGTGACTCCCGGGCTGACCTCGACCGATGATACGGTGATCGCATCCGGCCTCGCGGCCGGCGTCAAGGTGGTCACCGACGGCACCGAGCATCTGCGCAGCGGCTCCGAGGTGATGGTGCCGACGCCGCCCAAGGCGGGACAGCAGGGTCACGCCAATCACGCTGCCCGCGGCAAGGGCGCGGCGCCGCCCACTTGAACATCTCGCGCATCTTCATCGAGCGGCCGGTCGCCACCACGCTGCTGATGCTGGCGATCCTCGGCGTCGGCCTGCTCGGCTATCATTTCCTGCCGATCTCGGCGCTACCGGATGTCGAGTATCCGACCATCCAGGTGCAGACCTTCTATCCCGGCGCCGGGCCACAGGTGATGGCGACCTCGGTGACCGCGCCGCTGGAGACGCAGCTCGGCCAGATGCCGGGCCTGGATCAGATGACCTCGCGCTCGTCAGGGGGCGCCTCGGTGATCACCCTGCGCTTTGGCCTGTCGATGAGTCTGGACGTCGCCGAGCAGGAGGTGCAGGCGGCGATCAACCAGGCCAATTCGCTGCTGCCCGCGGACCTGCCGGCGCCGCCGATCTATGCCAAGATCAACCCGGCCGACACGCCGATCCTGACCCTGGGGATCACGTCCAAAACCCTGCCGCTGACCGAGGTCGAGGATTATGTCGACAGCCGGCTGGCACAAAAGCTCAGCGAGGTCAGCGGCGTCGGGCTGGTGACGCTCACCGGCGGCCATCGCAAGGCGATCCTGGTGCAGGTCAATACCAGCGCCCTGGCCTCGCTCGGTCTGTCGATCGACGACCTGCGCACCACGATCGCCAACGTCAACGTCAATTCGCCGACCGGTACCTTCGACGGTCCGCTACGCTCCTCGCAGCTGAAGGTCGACGGCCAGATCAACGAGCCGGCGCAGCTCGCAAGCCAGATCATTGCCTACCGCAACGGCGCGCCGGTTCACCTCGGCGACGTCGCCCACGTGGTCTCGGGCCCGCAGAACAGCCAGCTCGCCGCATGGGCCAACACCCAGCCCGCCATCGTGCTCAACATCCAGCGCCAGCCGGGTGCCAACGTGATCGGCGTGGTGGACGCCATCAAGGCGGTGCTGCCGTCGCTGGAGGCGGCGATGCCGGCCGGCATCCGCATCACGCCGCTGACCGACCGCACCACGACGATCCGTGCCTCGGTCGCCGATGTCGAGTTCGAGCTGGTGCTGTCGGTGGCGCTGGTCGTCGCCGTGATCTTCCTGTTCCTGCGCAACCTGCCGGCGACCTTCATCCCCAGCCTGTCGGTGCCGCTGTCGCTGATCGGCACCCTGGCCGCGATGTATCTGCTCGGCTTCTCGCTCGACAATCTGTCGCTGATGTCGCTGACCATCGCCACCGGCTTCGTCGTCGACGACGCCATCGTCATGATCGAGAACATCGCCCGCTTCGTCGAGATGGGCGAGGGACGCCGGCAGGCGGCGCTGAAGGGTGCGGGCCAGATCGGCTTCACCATCATCTCGCTGACGGTGTCGCTGATCGCGGTGCTGATCCCGCTGCTGTTCATGGGCGACGTGGTCGGGCGGCTGTTCCACGAGTTCGCGATCACGCTGGCGATCACCATCGTGATCTCGGCGGTGGTGTCGCTGACCCTGGTGCCGATGCTGTGCGCGCGCATGCTCAGCGAGGCGCCGCATGGCTCCGGCGGCCGCATCGCGCGAGGCCTGGAGGCGGCGTTCGACCGGCTGATCGCCGGCTACGACCGCGCGCTGGCGGTGGTGCTCGACAACCAGCCGCTGACCCTGGTGGTGGCGACCCTGACCGTGGCGTTGACCGTGGTGCTCGCCGTGCTGATCCCCAAGGGCTTCTTCCCGATCCAGGATACCGGCGTCATCCAGGGCATCTCGGTGGCCAGCCAGACCACCTCGCTGGCAGCGATGAGCCAACACCAGCAGGCGCTCGGCCGTGCCATCCTGCGCGATCCCGACGTGGTCAGCCTGTCATCGTTCATCGGCGTCGACGGCCAGAACATGACGCTCAACACCGGCCGCTTCCTGATCAACCTCAAGCCGCACGACGCGCGCGCGCTGACCGCGACCGGAGTGATCGCGCGCCTGCGCGGCGAGGTGGCCGACATCCCCGGCGTGCATCTCTATATGCAGCCGGTGCAGGACCTGACCCTGGATACCGCGGTGTCGGCGACGCAGTACCAGTTCGTGCTGGAGAACCCCGATGCCTCCGCCTTCAAGGAATGGGTGCCGAAGTTCGTCGACGCGTTGCAGCGTCTGCCCAGCCTCGCCGATGTCACCAGCGACATGCAGGCGGATGGGCTGACCGCCACCATCGATCTCGACCGCGCTACCGGCGCGCGCTTCTCGATCACGCCGCAGACCATCGACAATGCGCTCTATGACAGCTTCGGCCAGCGCCAGATCTCGACGATCTACACCCAGTCGAACCAGTACCGGATCATCCTGCAGGCCGAACCGCGCTTCCGGAACAGCCTGTCAGACCTCTCGCAGGTCTATCTGCCCGGCATTTCCAGTACCACCACCACACCGACGACAAATGGGGCCGGCGGCGCGCCACCCTCGCCAACCGCCGGCCTGGTGCCGCTGCGGTCCGTGGCGTCGGTGCATCTGGGCACGGCGCCGCTGCTGATCACCCATCTCGGCCAGTTCCCGGCGACCACCATCTCGTTCAACCTGGCACCGGGCGCCTCGCTCGGGCAGGGGGTGGATGCGATCACCCGCGCCGAGAAGCGACTCGGGCTGCCGGCGAGCTTCATGACCTCGTTCCAGGGGACCGCTGCCGCCTTCCAGAACAGTCTCGGCAACGAGCTGTTCCTGGTCATCGCCGCCCTCGCCG
The DNA here is from genome assembly GCF_965276875.1 of Lichenicoccus sp. Classification (GTDB taxonomy): domain Bacteria; phylum Pseudomonadota; class Alphaproteobacteria; order Acetobacterales; family Acetobacteraceae; genus Lichenicoccus. The sequence continues at coordinate 3,713,060 of NZ_OZ255701.1, forward strand.
CGGTCTATATCGTGCTGGGCGTGCTGTATGAGAGCTTCATCCACCCGGTGACGATCCTGTCCACGCTGCCGTCCGCCGGCATCGGAGCCCTTCTGGCGCTGATGATCGCGGGGATGGATCTCGACGTCATGGGCATCATCGGCATCGTGCTGCTGATCGGCATCGTCAAGAAGAACGCGATCATGATGATCGACTTCGCGCTGACCGCCGAGCGCGATGGCGGCCTGGCGCCGCGTGCCGCGATCGCGCAAGCCGCAAGCCTGCGCTTTAGGCCAATCCTGATGACCACCCTGGCCGCCATGCTCGCCGCCATGCCGCTGATGCTGGGCACCGGCACCGGCTCGGAGTTGCGCCGGCCGCTTGGGGTGGCCATCGTCGGCGGGCTTCTGGTCAGCCAGTTGCTTACCTTGTTCACCACGCCGGTGATCTATTTGTTCATGGACCAACTCGGCCGGCGCGCGCGCGGCATGCTGGCCGCTGATCCCTCGCCAGCCGGTAGGCCTGCCGGTACTCCCGCCGAATGAACATCTCGCGCCCGTTCATCCTGCGGCCGGTGGCGACGACGCTGCTCACCATTGCTTTGCTGATCGGCGGCGGCATCGCCTATTTCAAGCTGCCTGTGGCGTCACTGCCGAACGTCGACTTCCCGATCATCCTGGTGCAGGCGCAGCAGCCCGGCGGCTCGCCGAACGAGGTCGCAACCTCGGTCGCCGCCCCCCTGGAGCGCCATCTCGGCCAGATCGCCGGGGTCAATGAGATGACCTCGAAGAGTGTGCAGGGCATGGCGCGGATCGTCGTGCAGTTCGATTTCTCGCGCAACATCGACGGAGCCGCCGCCGACGTCGAATCCGCGATCCAGGCGGCGCGCGCCGACCTGCCGACCTCGCTGCGCAGCAACCCGCAATATTTCAAGTTCAACCCGGCGAACTCGCCGATCATGGTGCTGACGCTCACCTCGCGCACCCGCACCATCCCGCAGCTCTTCGACTACAGCACCAATGTGCTGGAGCAGAGCCTGTCCTCGATCCCCGGCATCGGCCGCACCGAGCCCGGCGGCGCCTCGCTGCCGGCGGTCCGTGTCGAGATCAACCCGTTGCCGCTGTTCCAGTACGGCATCGGTTTCGAGGATGTGCGCGCCGCCCTCGCCTCGGCCAACGCCGACAGTCCCAAGGGTTTCATCGACACCATGGGTGCGAACGGCGGCCAGCGTTACCAGCTCGACACCAACGACCAGGCCCGCCGTGCCGCCGACTACCGCGACCTGGTGATCGCCTACCGCAACGGCGCCCCGGTGCGGCTGCGCGACGTGGCCACCGTCGAGAACGGGGTCGAGGATGTCCATAATCTCGGCCTGACCGACGGCGTGCCCGCGGTGATCGTGCTGATCTTTCCACAGCCGGGTGCCAACGTCATCAAGACCATCGATCAGATCAAGGCACGGCTGCCGCAACTGCGCGCCGCTTTGCCTGGCGGTGTCAGCCTCAATGTCAGCATCGACCGCTCTGCAACGATACGCGCGGCTCTCGCCGACACCCAGTTCACGCTGTGCGTGTCGGTGGTGCTGGTGATCATGGTGGTGTTGGTGTTCCTGCGCACCTGGCGCTCGACCCTGATCCCGGCGGTGGCGGTGCCGACCTCGATCATCGGCACCTTCGGGGCGATGTATCTGTTCGGCTTCTCGCTCGACAATCTGTCATTGATGGCGCTGACCGTCGCCACCGGTTTCGTCGTCGATGACGCCATCGTCGTGCTCGAGAACATCGCCCGCCACATGGAGGCCGGCATGGGCCGGTTGCAGGCGTCCCTGCTCGGCGCCCGCGAGGTTGGTTTTACGGTGCTCTCGATCACCGTCTCGCTGGTCGCGGTGTTCACCCCGATCCTGCTGCTGGGCGGCATCGCCGGACGGCTGTTCTTCGAGTTCGCGATGACGCTCACCATCACCATCGTGATCTCGTTCGTGCTGTCGCTTACCGTGGTGCCGATGCTGTGCGCGCTGCTGCTCAAGGTGCGGCCGCGCGGTGCCGTGCGCACGCCGGTCCAGGCCGGCCGCACCCGTCGGTTTTTCGCCACCGTCGCCTCGCGCATCGAAATCGCGCTCGCCGGCTTTCAGGAGGGTTACGAGAGCAGCCTGAAATGGGCGCTCCGGCACCGCCGGCTGGTGGCGCTGACCCTGCCGCTGACCCTGGTGCTCACCGTGCTGCTGTTCCGGGCCATGCCGAAGGGGTTCATCCCGAACGAGGATGTCGGGCTGGTCATCGGCACCATCCAGGGCGAGCAGTCGATCTCGTTCGCCAACATCTCGGCCAAACTGGTCGAGGCGGAACAGGTGATTAAGGCCGACCCGGACGTGGACAGCGTCTCCGGCTACACCGGCGGCGGCGATCATGGCGCCAATACCGGGATGGTGTTCATCGCGCTGAAGGATATCCATCAGCGTCACGACAGCGTCGATGCCACCATCGCGCGCATGACCCGGCACCTCTCGCACATGACCGGCGCCAGCGTGTATTTCCGCTCCGCCGCGGACGTGCGTGCCGGCGGCCGCAGCAGCAACGCGTCCTACCAGTATACGCTGCAATCCGACTCCGCCGACCTGCTCTACGAGTGGATGCCCAGACTGGTGCGGGCCTTGCAGGCGCGGCCTGAACTGACCCAGGTGAGCTCCGACGTCGAGCAGGGCGGCCCGGCTACGGAAGTGCAGATCGACCGCAACACCGCCGCCAAGCTGCACATCACGCCGCAGCTCATCAGCAATGCATTATACGACGCTTTCGGCCAGCGTTCCGCCTCGGTGATCTATAATGCCCTCAATCAGTATCACGTGGTCATGGAGGTCGCGCCCAGGTTCTCGCAGACCCCCAACATCCTGAGCCAGATCTGGGTGAGCACCGCCGGCGGCACGGCAAGCGGCAGCACCGCAAGCAACACCATACGCGTCTCACAGCCGAGCACGCCCGGTGGCACAGGCGGCGGTGGTACAGGAGGGGGCGGCACCACGAGTGGCACCCAACCTGCCAGTGCCCAATCCTCCAACACTCAGGCCACCACTCTTCAGGCCACCAGTGCGCAGTCTTCCAGTACTCAGGCGACCAGCGCGCAATCCTTGGCCAACAGCATCAGCAACGCGCTCGCCGGCGGTCATGCCGCCTCCAGCGGCTCGGCGGTGTCCTCCTCGGTGGAGACCATGGTGCCGCTCTCGGCCGTCACCCGCATCGTGCATTCGACGACGCCGTTGCAGGTCAACCACCAGGGCAACTTCGTCGCCGCCACCCTGTCGTTCGATCTCGCGGCCGGTCGCTCGCTGTCCGACGCCGGCCGGGTGATCCAGCAGACCATGGTCGAAATCCACATGCCGGCCAGCATCCACGGCGGCTTCGCCGGCACCGCCGCACAGTTCCAGAAAACCGTGGGCGACGAGCCGCTGCTGATCCTGGCAGCCCTTGCCGCGGTCTATGTGACGCTCGGTGTGCTCTATGAGAGCTATATCCACCCGTTGACGATCCTCTCGACCCTGCCCTCGGCCGGCGTCGGCGCCTTGCTGGCGTTGCAACTGTTCGGCGAGGAGTTCTCGCTGATCGCGCTGATCGGCGTCATCCTGCTGATCGGCATCGTCAAAAAGAACGCCATCCTGCTGGTCGACTTCGCGCTCAACGCTGAACGCAATGAGGGGCTGGCTCCCCTGGAGGCGATCACCCAGGCCTGCCGGCTGCGCTTCCGTCCGATCATCATGACAACGTTCGCCGCCGCCCTCGGCGCCCTGCCGCTGGTGTTCGGGCACGGCTACGGCAACGAATTGCGACGCCCGCTCGGGCTGTCGGTGGTCGGCGGTCTGGTGGTTAGCCAGGCGCTGACGCTCTACACGACGCCGATCGTCTATCTCTATCTCGACCGCATGCGGCATTGGTGGAACACCCGACGCCAACGCCGCAGCCTGCCACAGGGCGCTCCCGCTGAATGAGACAAACGTCCTTCCGATCGGGTGTCGCGCGTGCGACGGCGCTCGCGCTGGCGCTCGCCACGCTGCCGTTCCTGGGCGGCTGCATGGTGGGCCCGGACTATTATCGCCCCAGCGCAATCATCTCGGCCCGTTTCAAGGAACTGCAGCCGGCGCCGGGCTGGGCGGTTGCGGCCCCGTCAATGGCGGAATCCGACAAAGGCACCTGGTGGCGGATCTACGGCGATCCGGTGTTGGACGATCTCGAAGGCCAGGTCGCCATCTCCAATCAAAACGTCAAGGTCTATGAGGCGGACTACCGCCAGGCCCGGGCCCTGGTCGACGTCGCCCGGTCCAGCCTGTTCCCGACCTTGAGCGGCTCGCCCGCGGTGACGCGCAGCTCGTCCGGCATCGGCAGCAACGCGGTGACCGGCCTGAGCAGCCGCCTGTCCAATACCGGCGGCGCCAACAGCTTCACCAGCACCAACTACCAGCTCGAAGCCACCGCGAGCTGGGACCTGGATGTCTGGGGCCGGATACGCCGGCAGGTGGAGAGCGACGTCGCCTCCGCCCAGGCCAGTGCCGCGGATCTCGCCAACGCCACGCTGTCCTACCAGGCGGCGCTGGCCACCGATTATTTCGATCTCCGCTACGAGGACTCGCTGCAGACCCTGCTTGACCAGACCGTCGCCGGCTACGAGCAATCATTTCGGATCATTAACAACCAATATCAGGCGGGCCTGCTCGCCGCGACGCCGATCGCCCGGCTGCAGGCGGAGACGCTGCTGGCGCAGACACGCGCCCAGGCGGTCAGTGTCGGCGTGCTCCGCCACCAGTACGAACACGCCATCGCGGTGCTGACCGGACGGCCGCCGGCGGACCTGGCCTTGGCCTCCAGCGCGCTGGCGCCAACCGTGCCGGCCACTCCGGTGCTGTTGCCGGCAATCCTGTTGCAGCGCCGCCCCGACATCTCCGCCGCGGAACGCCGGATGCAGGTACAGAACGCCCTGATCGGCGTGCAGGTGGCGGCATTCTTTCCCGATATCAGCCTGACCGCGGCCTACGGCTGGACCGGCAATCCGATCGGCTCGCTGATCCAGGCCTCGAACCGGCTGTGGTCGCTGGGTGCGAGCGCCACCGAGATCCTGTTCGAGGGCGGCCTGCGCTCTGCCTCGGTGCGCGAGGCGCGCGCCGCCTACGATGCCAGCGTCGCCACCTACCGCCAGACCGTCCTGAACGCGTTGCAAACCACCGAGGACGATCTGTCGGGCTTACGCATCCTGGCGCAACAGGCGCAGGCGCAGGCGCAGGCGACGGCCCTCGCCGAGCAGGCCGAACGAGTGGCCTTGAACGAATACAATGCCGGCATCGTGGACTACACAACCGTGGTCACCAGCGAGGCAACGGCACTCGGCAACGAGCAGACCGGCCTTGGCATCGAGGAGCAGCGGCTGACCGACAGCGTTTCGTTGGTCGAACAGATGGGCGGCGGCTGGCGCACCACCGACCTGCCCGGCCGCAACGCCCTGCAACGCAACGATCCATTTGTCCCCGCCTTCCTGGAGCATTAGGACCGAACCGTGGCGATACATGACTGGAAGCCAGACGCCAGCGGCTTCATTCTCGATCCCGCCGAGTTCACCGATGGCGGTGCCTTCACCCCCGGCGACACGCTGGTGGTCGGCAGCGGCGATCCGAACGCCAACGCCACGAATGGCGCCGTCGGCACCCTGACCACCGGCGTTTATCTGTTCGAGTCCACCGCCGCCGGTGTCGGCGCACGCTTTCAGGATATCGCCTTCGATGCATCGAGCAGCCTGATCGAAAGCGGCGCCGGCTCATTGCAGATGCTGACGTTCGGTCGCTTCGTATCGAACGGCAATTTCGTCGTCGGCACCGCGGCCGGCGCCGGCTCGACACAGATCTCGATGGACAGCTCGCCCAGCAGTGCCGCGAGCTTCACCAACACCGGCCACCTCGCCGTGCAGAACGCCAGCACGCTGAAGTTCTATCCCAGCACGGCGAGCACCATCGTCAACACCGCGACCGGAATCGTCACCGTCTCCGACGGCAGCCAGCTCATCTTCAGCGACTTCAACGGCTTCTCCGCGGGGTCCGGCGATGGGTTGCAGAATGACGGCCTGATCCAGGTGCTGGCGGGCCCGCATGGTGGCGCGTCGCTGACTGTCGAGGCGACCTTTGGCGGCAGCGGCACCCTGCTGGTGCAAGGCCAGGCCGGGGTCAATCCGACCGCCACGGCGGCGCATATCGCCGGACCCGCGAGCGGCACGTTCGATGTCGCCAGCGGCGAACTCGACTTCAGCGCCGGCAATCCCGTCGCCGGCACCATCAACTTTCTCGATGCGGACGGGCTGCTCAACCTCGAACAGACTCCAGCCGGTGGTGACACCACGCTGTTCAAGCCGCTGCTCGCGACCGTCAATCATTTCCAGGCCGGTGATCAGATCCTGCTCAATGGCTACGCCGCGACGCAGTCCTATCGATACGATCCGGTGGCGCATGCATTGACGCTCTATTCCGGCGCCAGTGGCCAGGGCACCGTGCAGGCCGAACTCATCCTGCCGGGGCTGTATTCCACCTCCGATTTCACGATCACCAATGGCGCCACCACTGACGGCATCGCGGCCAACAGCCCGGGCTCGGTCCTGATCGGCACCAGCAGCACTGCGAATGGCACCGCCCTGCTCGTCCCGGGTGCCAACTTCGTCGGTAGCGACGGCAATCAGATCATCACCGCGCCAGGCAACGCGACGATCACCACCGGCACCGGCGCGAACACAATCTCGCTCGGCGCCGGCGCACACCTGCTGGTCAGCAACGGTCAGGACAGCGTCACCGCGGGCACCGGCAGCGATACCGTATTCGGCGGCAATGGCGGCCATATCCAGGCGGGAGCGGGCACGATGGAGTTCATCGGCCGCAACGGCACCGATACCGTAAGCGGCGGCGCCGGCGCGATGACCGTGTTCGGCGCCGCCGGCGGCGGGGTGTATCAGGCCGGCGGCGCCGGCGGCAGCGTCCTGATCGCCACCGCCGGCAACACCACGCTCACCGGTGGTGCCAACCATGACGCGCTGTTCGCCAATGCGGCGAGCGGCGACGTTCTACAGGCGGGAACCCAGAGCGGCGCCGGCTTCGACTATCTGGTCGGCGGCGCCGGGGCCGCCACTCTGCAGAACGGCCAGGGCAACACGGTGATGTATGCCGGTGCCGGAGCCGACAGCTTCGGCATGTCAGCGGCCAATGCCGGCACCGACTGGGTGATCGGCTTCAAGCAGGGCACCGACCATATTGCGCTGGGCGGCGCCAATGCGACGAACGTGCTGCAGGGCGCCGGCTTCAGCGCCGCTGGCACTACATTCGCGGTCGGCGGCAGCCAGGTTACGGTGTGGAACGTCCACCTGACCGCCGCCGACTTCGGTTAAGCCGGCTAGAATATTGCCTTCCCGGCCAAAACGCCGAGGACCAGGAAGATCAGGAAGACGACGATACAGATAAAGAACAGGATCTTAGCAATGCCGGCGGACGCGGCGGAGACCCCGCCGAAGCCGAAGATGCCGGCAATGATCGAGATGACCAGGAACAACAGGGCTAGTTTCAGCATGGGATGATCTCCGGGTTCAGCAATTAGCGTCGCGCGAACAGCGCGCCTAAAATGAAACCGAGCAGGCTGGCCGCGAGCAGCGCCAGGATCGGCTGGTCCGCGGTGAGGTCGCGCATGGTGTCGAGCGTCTCACCGTAGAAACCCTGGGCCTGCCCCGCGACCTGCCTGGCCTTGCCTCTCGCCTGCATGGCGCCGTCGCCGAGCAGGCCGCCCATGCCGTCCTGGAGCTTCCCCACGGTGTCTTCGGCGGCGCCCTCGATGCGGTTGGTGTCGACCATGCGTGAATTCTCCTGGCTGCGGTGGTTCGCTTTGTCCAACGCGCCATGCACCGCCGGGATGCCGGTTGCCGCTCGCTAATTCGTTATGCGAACGGTGCGCGGACGGAACCGCGGGCGGATGCGCGCGCTGCCGCTGCATGAAGCTGTTCAACTGCCAGCAGTGCGGCGCCCTGCTGTTTTTCGAGAACCGGGCCTGCGAAAGCTGCGGCGCGCGGCTCGGCTATCGCGCCGAGACGGCGGCCTTGACGGTGCTGAACCTGGATGGCGGACGGCTCTGCGCCAATGCCGTGCACGACGTCTGCAACTGGCTGGTGGACGCCGGCAGCAAGGAGGATTTCTGTGCCGCCTGCCGCCACAACCGCATCATCCCGAACATCGCCACCGGCTCCAATCTCGCACTCTGGCGCAAGCTGGAGGTGGCCAAGCACCGGCTGTTCTACTCGCTGATCCGGCTCGGTATTTCGCTTCCCAACCGCGCCGACGACCCGGATGGCGGCTTGGTGTTCGACTTCCTCGACGAGCGGCCGGGGGAGCGCCGGGTGCTGACCGGGCACGACAATGGCACCATCACCATTGCCGCGCGCGAGGCGGACGACGCCCATCGCGAGGAGATGCGCGCGCAGATGCATGAGAGCTACCGCACGCTGCTCGGCCATTTCCGCCATGAAGTCGGGCACTGGATCTGGGGCCGCATGGTGCGCGACGGCGGCAGGCTCGCGGACTGCCGCGCGCTGTTCGGCGACGAACGCGAGAACTATGCCGCCGCCCTTGCCCGCTACTATGCCGAGGGGCCGCCGGCGGACTGGCAAGCCCGCACGATCAGCGCCTACGCGACCAGCCACCCCTGGGAAGATTTCGCCGAGACCTGGGCGCACTATCTGCACATCATGGACACGCTGGAGACTGCCCGCGCCTTCGGCATGGGCGTGCATCCGAAGGTCGGGCGGGCGGAGAACCTCATTGTCGACGTGGTCATCGATCCCTACGTGGCGCGCACCATGGAGCCGGTAATCGACCAGTGGCTGCCGCTGACGTTCGCGATGAACAACCTCAACCGCTCGATGGGGATGTCCGACCTCTACCCGTTCATCATCTCGCCGCCGGTGCGCGACAAGCTGGGCTTCATCCACACCTTGCTGCACGAGCGGCAGCGGCGCTGAGCCGCCGCAGTTCGGCCGCCACGCCGCCCGCGTCGGCGACCGGCGCCGAGAAGGCGATGCGGCGGACCATCTCGCCGCGCACCAGATCGCAGCCATCGACGTCGACCGAAGCCATGCGCCATTCCGGGCCGCCGGCGATCCGCGCCAGCATCGCGGCGTCGGTGCCCGCGATGATCGACGTCTCCATCTCGGCGACGGCGCCCACCGCGGCGGCATCAGGTGCGATGTCCGCCGGTCGCAGCCGGTGCGCACTGGCGAAGCCGCCGATGAAATGGCAGCGCTCCATATGCAGCCGAAAAATCCTGAAATCGCCCAATCCCGCATAGAAGGCGGCATAGGGGTGCAGCGCCACCCATCGGGCGCGCAGCTCCGGATCCGGATCGGGGGTCGCGCGGCCGACGACCGACAGCCGCGGCGCGGTCTGTGGGTTGAGGTCCGCGGGCGTCCCCGTCACCAGGATCGCGCAGCGCGGCTCGGCCAGCAGGTGCGCGGTATGCTCCGACAACGACGACAGCAGCATCAACATCGAGAGGTCGGCGGCACAGGCCGGGGTCACCAGGGAGGCGAAGGGCTGACCGTCACGCGCCGTTGCCAACGTCGCCGAACGCGCCGCCCGCAGCAGCTTGCGTGCCTGCCATGCAACGTCATCCGCCATGTCCGTCCCCCCGTCCCTCATGCCCTGTCGTCATCGGGCCGCCGACTGCTATCTACTCCAAACACTGGAACCATCGAAGGAGCGTCGCCATGCGCCTCTATCGCCTGCCCACGCAAACCGGCTTCGACGACCTGACCCTGACCGAGGCCCCGCGTCCGACCTGCGGCCGTGGCCAGGTGCTGGTGCGCATGCACGCGGCATCGCTGAACTTCCGCGACCTGTCGGTGGCCACCGGCAAATACATGATGAGCGCGGTGCCGCCCAACCTGGTGCCGCTGTCGGACGGCGCCGGCGAGGTGGTGGCCGTCGGCGAGGGCACCAGCCGGGTGGCACCCGGCGACCGGGTGGCCGGGATTTTCATGCAAGGCTGGCTCGGCGGCGAGCTGGAGCCGCCGCAGGCCGGCACCGCGCTGGGGGGCGCCATCGACGGGGTTCTCGCCGAATACGTGGTGTTCGACGAGCAGGGGCTGGTGCATATCCCCGAGCACCTCTCCTACGAACAGGCGGCGACGTTGCCGTGTGCCGCGGTCACCGCCTGGAACGCGCTCTACGGACTGCAACCGCTGCAGCCGGGACAGACGGTCCTGGTCCTCGGCACCGGCGGTGTGTCGATGTTCGCTCTGCAGTTCGCCCGCGCCGCCGGCGCACGGGTGATCGCGACCTCGTCGAGCGATGAGAAGCTGGAACGGGTGCGCGCGATGGGGGCGTCCGAAGGCATCAACTACAAGACCAATCCGGAGTGGCAGGACGCGGTCCGTGCCCTGACCGGCGGCGTCGATCATGTCGTCGAGGTGGGCGGCCCCGGCACCCTGGCCCGCTCGCTCGGCGCCGCCCGGCGCGGCGGCGTGGTCAGCCTGATCGGCGTCCTGACACGCGGCCAGATCGACCCGCTCGCCATCTTCGGAAGCGGCGCGATCGTACGCCCGATCTTCGTCGGCTCGCGCCAGATGTTCGAGGCGATGAACCGTGCCATCGCCTTGCATCGCCTGGAGCCGGTGATCGACCGGACCTTCGCCTTTGACGAAGCGCCGCAGGCCTATCAGCACCTCAAGGGCGCCACCCATATTGGCAAGGTGGTGGTCCGGATCGGCTGATCCCGTCCAACCGGCTCATCGGTCCGTCTGGCGCTGTAATGCGTCGAGGAAGGCATCGATGTCGCCGTCATGGCGAGACAGATAGGCGGTGAAGTCGCTGCGCTTGGCCAGCCGCAGGCTCATCCCTTCGGCGACGACGTCGATGACCTGCATCGGCGAATGGTCGGTCTCGACCACCCAGGCGACGCGCACCTCGGGCGTATGCGCACCCTTCACCAGGGTCGGGACATCGGTTCCTTCGGGCCCGGCGACCGGCCTTTCGACGACGACATGGCCGAGACCGCCCTGATAGGTCGCCATGCGTGCGGCGATGATGTGGACCAGCGACTTCAGGAACAGCGCCTGATAGCGGACGCGTTGCGCCGGTGTCGCCTTCGCCCAGTACTGGCCAAGACAGAAGCGCGCCACGTCCGGCACGTCGACGACGCGGGAGATGAACGGCGTCAGCCGGCGCCGCTTCTCGGCAATCGTCGTGGCGCCGGCGAGCACTGTCGGGAACTGGCGGCCGACATCGACGATGAAGAGGGCGGCGGGATCGTGGCTTTCCATCACCACACCAGGGGCCGGCGTCGCCGCGCGCAGCGTCGGACCGCCCAAGGCCAGCAGCGCCAGCACTCCCAGGCCCGCTTTATGCATCTTTAAGCATCGGCGGTGGCGATCATCGTCCTGAACAGGCCGAGCTCGGTTTCGCTGCGCACCGTGCCGAAGCCGCACCGGCCGAGCACTGCGACGATGCTCGCCTCCGGCACGCATTGATCGATGGTCGTCCAGTAATAGCGCATCATCCGCGACGCATCGGCGCCGCCACCCAGCAGCCGGCTGAGACATGGCACCAGGCCGCCCAGATAGAGCCGTGCCAGCGCCTGGCCGAGGCGGCTGGCTGGGCAGACGATTTCGGTCAGCAGCAGCATGCCGCCGGGACGCAGCACGCGGCGGAACTCCGCAAACGCGCGATCGAGATCGTCGAGATGGCGCAGCGCATAGCCCATCGTCACCACGTCGAAGGCGCCGTCGCGTGCCGGCACCTGCTCCGCCCGCGCCTGCAGCAGCGCCACACCCGGCTGCCGCCGCGCCACCGCGAGCATTCCCGCGCTGACATCGAGCCCGACCACGAGCCCGTCGGGTGCCAGCCGCCGCGCCGCGCGCGCCACCAGGCCGGTGCCGGTGGCGACATCGAGCACGCGGTCGTGGGATCGCACGCCAGCCCGACGCAGCAACGCTGCGCGGTAGCGCGTGCCGGTGCCGAGCGAGAACAGCCGGTCGATCCGGTCGTAGCCGGCGGCACCCCGGTCGAACAGGCTGCGCACGAAGCCGGCACGATCGGTTTCGGTCGCGTACCAGCCGACCAGCACCGGATGCGGCGCGAGCCCCCCCACCTTCAAGTCGGGCATGGTCAAGTTCGGCGTCGTCACCTCTGCCACGACCCGCACTCCCGTTGCGACCATCTCCCGCACTACTCCGGACCGGCGATCCATGCTAGCTCCGGTTGTGCCGTTCTCGGCCGGGAGAGCCAGGGTTGACATATTTCGCGCGGCCCGCGGCGCCCCGGGCGACCGCATCCGCGCGGCACCCGTTGCGGGACCGATTGCAATTTGCCGCCATGATGGCCGCCTGGGGCATAGGCTGCCTCGGCTGGAACCTGCTCGCCTGGCCGCTGGCGCGCATCCTGCCGAAGCATCGCGGGCGCGCCCTCGGCGAGGCCGGTATCCAGCTCGGTTTTCGTGCCATGACCGGCTGGATGCAGGCGAGCGGTCTGTTCCGCTTCGACACCGCATGTCTCGATCAGCTCCGGGCGGAACCGGCGCTGGTGATCGTCGCCAACCATCCGGGCCTGCTCGACGCCGTGCTGGTGATCGCGCGCCTGCGCCGCACCGTCTGCATCGCCAAGCCCGATTTGTGGCGCAATCCGTTCCTCGGCGGCGGCATCCAGCTCGCCGGCTATCCGCGCCATGACAGCCCGCTGGCGCTGGTGCGCGGCGGTGTCGACGCCCTGCGTCGCGGTCGGCATCTGCTGGTGTTTCCGGAAGGCACCCGCACCCCGCCGGGCGCGCCCTTGCAGGCGTTCGGCGGCGGTTTCGCGCTGATCGCCCGCGCCGCCGGCGTGCCGGTGCAGACACTGCTGATCGAGACCGACAATCCCTATTTCGCCAAAGGCTGGCCGCTGTTCAGACTGCCGCCGCTGCCGGTGGTCTACCGGCTCCGGCTCGGCCGCCGTTTCGCGGTCACCGGCGACACCCACGCCTTCGCGGACGCGCTTGAACGCTGTATCCGGGCGGAGCTGCGGCCGCGTTGATTGGCGCCGACGATGGCCGGCTGTATGCGCTGATGGAGATTGCCGAGGCGCAGCAGGCGGCGGTGCAGGCCGCGATCGCGGGGCTGGCGGCGAAGCGGGTGGCGCTGGCGGAAGCCAGGCACGCGGGCGGCCGTGACGGAGAGCCTGACCGGGGCGGCGACGGAGGGTGTTGCGGCGGTGGAGGTGGCGACGCGGCCGTTGCTAGGCGGCGTGGCGGGGGTGACGGAGCGTGCCGGGCAGGCCTGGAGGCGGCTCTGCGGCAGGTGGTGTTGTGGGCGAGCTGGCGGCTGCTGGGCTGGATCGCGGCGACGGTCGCCGCCGTGTTGTTGTGGTGGCTGGCGAGCACTGCGGTGCTGTGGTGGGACACCGAGGCGGTCGCCAGCATGCAGGTGCGCAAGGCGCGGCTCGAGGCGCAGGCGTGCGAGCTAAAGGCCACGCATGATGAGCGGGTGAAGGCGAGGATGCTAAGAAAGCTGGATCATTGCGGGCCGAGTGCGCGGTTGTGCATCCGGCTGGATGAAAGCGCCGGGGCGTTCGGGGACCAGTCGGATTACCGCGTGATCAAGGGATACTGACGCAAAATGCGTATGGCGCATTCGGCTTAACATGCGATTGTGGGTAAACGGTGAGGTGACCCAAGGAGGCCGAGTGGCAGCCGCGGCGCGATCACGTTGACGGATGGCACGCCGGGCCTGCTGGTAGAGCGTGACAGCGAAATGCTGGTGATGGCACTCATTCGGGACCAGGCGCAGGCTGTGAACGCGCTCACGAATTGGCAGGCAGTCCAGTTCGGCGCGAAGGAGGTTTTTCAGGCGCGGCGGGAGCCGCATCAGGGTGGCGGCAGAGGAGGCCGGCGATGAGCGAGAACCTGAGCGACGCGGAATGGCAGGCCGAGCAGACGCGGCGGTACCGCAGCGCCGTGGATGATATCGATCGCCGGTTGCAGGAGAACGGCCGTTGGCTCGATGATCAGAACAGACGGATGCTGGCGCGGCAGGAGCGCTCCGATCGGCGCGTGCTCGGGTTCATTCCCAGTGACCTGTGGGATCTGTGGCCGACGCTCATTCTGGCCAGCGTAATCGGCGGCCTGCTCGGGTTCGGCGTCAGCGAGCTGCTGGTTCACCATCTCGATTTGGTTGGGTCCTGCCGGCATCTCGGATGAGTAAAGGGAACAGTGCGTGACGCTCACCGTCCGGTGCGCAAAGTCAGAAGAAAACTTCGCGGCGCGCGTTCGCGTGCCGACTTCGAGAGTTCCGGCACGGCTATGCGGGGACGATCTACAAGGGCCAGGGAAAGACGCTCGACCGGACATACCTTTACCACACCGAGCATTCGCGATCGGCGGCGAGCTATGTGGCGCTGACTCGGCAGCGGGAGAGTGCGGAGGTGTTCGTCGCCCGCAAGACGGCGCGGGACGCGGGCCAGTTCGCCCGTCAGATGGCGCGCAGCGAGGTGCTCCGCCTCGCTCGCATGGGCCACGCGCGACGAGCTGGCGAAAGAGCAGCAACGGGAGGCCGAGAAGGCGGAGCGGTCCCGCCACTTGCGCGACGTGCTGACGGTCAACACGCGGCGGGACGGCACTTACGAGCAGGTGCGGGCACTGCTGTCGCCGGCCGGGCGCGAGTTCATCGACGCGATGGGCGCGAAGATCGACCGCGAGATGGTGCGGCTCACCGACGCCGAACGCCACCAGGTCAAGCTGCACGGCGCGCGCGAGCTGGCCGACATGGAAGTCCGCGAGGGGCCGATTGACCCGGCCTATGCCCGCAAGCAGGCGGCGGAGTGGGAGCTTGAGGTTCAGGCAAAGGCGCGCGCGGCCGAACAGGCGCGGGAGGCGGCACGCGCTTCGGCGCCGTTGCTGCCGGCCTGACGCGACCCGACCGGGCAGCGGCGCGACAGTCTTGGGCGCGGACTGGACGATCGCAGCATCGTCGCGGCCGTCATGGGGCGACGGTGCCGTGAAGCGCGAGCGCGAGGCGCTGGGCCATTACCTGCAAGGCGCCTACCGCGATCCGGCCGCCGCGCACGCGGCCTTGGGCGAGGCGGTGCAGCGCGATGGCTAGCATCAGGCCGGCTAGGCCATTGCTCACGACCCGGCGCAGTTTGGCGAGCTGCGGGGCAAGACGGGGTGGCTCGCCTCAGCCGCCGCCAAGGAGGAGCGGGCTGGGGCCGAGCGCGCGTCGCGCGCCGTGCCAGACAGCTTGCGGCGCATCAACGAGGCGACAGAGGCCGCACGCCGCGGCTACGTGCCGGAGGTGCAGACGCAGCAGAACCGGGACGCGGTGGAAATCCCGGGCCTGTCCAAGGCGGCGCTTACCGTGCTGCGGGATACGCGCGAGGCTCG
This sequence comes from Lichenicoccus sp., assembly GCF_965276875.1. GTDB lineage: Bacteria > Pseudomonadota > Alphaproteobacteria > Acetobacterales > Acetobacteraceae > Lichenicoccus. Next base: position 3,728,443 of record NZ_OZ255701.1, read on the forward strand.
GTTCATGGGCGAGGGGCAGCGTGAGGGCGAGGGATACGACGCCCGGATGCGGCGGCGGGCGGAGGCGGTTGCCGCCGCCTGGCAGAGGGGCCGCGCCGATCCGAGCGTGGCCGGCGAGCTGGACCGGTTCATGACCGCTGCCGGGCAACGGCTGGGCGAGGAGGGCGAGCAGGCGGCGCTACGCGCCGCAGCCAGCGGCAAACGCATGGAGCTGCCCGGTGTCGGGCGCGAGCACCGGGACAGCCTGGACGAGCTGGCGCGGCATTTCGCCGAGACGCGAGAGGCGGTGACGATCAGCGCCAGGTGGGAGCAGCGGGTGGAGCGGGAGGCGAAGGAGGCCGCGAGGTGGTAGACCCGGCAGGTGGAACGGGAGCGCCGGGGGCTGCCGCGCGAACCGGATCAGGACCGCGAACGGCAGAGGGAGGGGCGCGGGCTGGGGCTGGGACGGGACGGGCGTAGTTGCTCACCCATATGCTTCATGTATAATACAGTTTACATGCAAGGGATGCGCGACCCGATGCTCAAAATTCCTGCCGGTGAGTTTCAGCGAAATATCGGCCGCTATCAGGACATGGCCTTAACCCAGCCCGTTGCGGTCACGCGCAATGGTCGTGAGCGCACCGTGCTGATTTCCGCCGATGAGTATCAACGGCTCAAGCGGCGTGACCGCCAGGCGCTCACCCTTTCCGACTTCACCGAGGCGGACGTTGCCGCCTTGGAGACGACACGTGCGCCAGAGTCGTCCAAGGCGTTCGACCAGGAGTTGCAGCAGTAGCCGTATGGCCTTCCCCGATCCTGCCCCCGGCCTGGTTATCCGCTACAGCTACCTTTGGGCGTCGGAACACGCACGCGGCCAGGAGGAAGGCGTAAAGGACAGGCCGTGCACCGTCGTTCTCACCATGGCAAACGAGACGGGCGGCCAAGTGGTGACGGTGCTGCCGATTTCGCACACGCCGCCACCCAATCCTCTACTTGCCGTTGAAATTCCTGCTGCTGTCAAACGCCGATTGAAATTGGACGATGAGCGGTCATGGGTAGTGTTGGCTGAGGCGAACCGCTTTACCTGGCCGGGGCCGGACTTGCGCCCATTGCGACCAGGCGACGCACAGAGCTCGGCATACGGTCCCCTGCCTTATGGCCTATTCGAAGAAATCCGCCTCAAGTTCATCGCTGCCCTGAAAGGTTGGGCGGTGAATGCCGTGCCGAGATCAGAATGACGCGGTATAGGCTCTACGCGTGACCCAACTGCTTTTAGGGGGGTCATCTCCACTTACCCGGTAGCCCTGCGCTACCGCCTCCGGCAGGTGTTATGCGACCCTACCGACGATCACGCCACGTTCTTTGTCGTGACCCCGGGGTAGCCCGGCAGCATAGGACGGTCAACTCCGTGATTGGGTATGGTTACGATCTACCGTCTAAATATTTAACTGTGCGAAAGCCCCTGATTTCGCAGCCTCTGCTGCTTAACGCGCGCTTTTGAGCGAACCGTGAGGTGCCCCAAACAGGGTGCGCCGGAGCCGCCATAAGTCGTGCAGTGCCGGACGCGGGAGCACGGCATGTTCTTTCCCGAACCTGAGCCGATTCGCGCCGCAACACCCCCAAACCCGACCACTATAATCTGCACGAGATAACAGGCAAAAATGTTGCTTTCGTTCAGTCTTATCAGGGCCTTGACACGGTTTGAAGAGATTGACTTTTGTAAGACGGCGCTTCACGTGTTGTCGCAACCATCAAGTAAGACACAAATTTCCTTGCTGTAAGGCCGCCTTTCCTCGTTAGATTGCCGCACACAACAGCAGGGCCAATCCTATGGATATCAACCTTCAATTATCTACCCAAAGTCCTGCTTTTTTGGCCGTGCGACACGAGGTTACGGTGGTAACGTCTGCGAAGGCAGAGGTATGGCTTGCAACAGCAGACAGTCAGCATCGCGCAAGTGTGCGTGCTGTTACCAACTACGCAAGCGAGATGGACCGCGGCGCCTGGAAGCTGATGGTGAGCCGGTACTCTTTTCAGACAGGAACGCTCTTCTAGATGGGTACGCACGACTGAAGGCGTGCGTAAAGTGTGATAAGCCATTCACAACGTTAGTTATTTATGGCGTTGAGCCGACAACGTTTGAGACGCTTGACGCGGTCCGCAAGCGCACACTGGGAGACATTCTCCACATCCGGCGGGAGCCGCACGGCCGTCAGCTCGCTGCGTCCTTAATGGTAATCTGGCGATACCTTCACAGAGACCTTGCCTCGCAAAGCAAGCAAGCCTCTGCGGGTGAGCTGCTGGCCCTTTTAGACTCTCATCCGGAGATCCGAACAGATAGCATCGTCGTTGCACAAGACGCGGCACCATCTATGCCGCTCGGCGTTGGCATCGCGCTCCACCATCTCTTTAGTCGCGTGGACTCTACTCAGGCCGATGAGTTTTTCCAGGCCTTTATTGATAAAGTTGAAGGCAGTCCAGCAACCGTCCTTCGGTTGGCACTGGACGATATGGCGCAGCAAGGTGGTCGAAGGGTCCAAACCACCACGCTGGCTCTCTCAATCAAGGCTTGGAATGCGTTTACGGAAGGTCACGGTTTACGCCTTGTTCGCTTCAACCCAGGCCGTGAGAAATTCCCCGACATTTTAGGGCTCGAGGTTGCAGATCAGGCTGAACTCCAGCCGACCACAATAGTCACGGCTCGCAATGATTCCGACAATGGCGCCATTGACGTTGATGTCGTTGAAATCACGCCCGAGAGGGCGCGGGAGCTCCTTGGCAACAATCCTGGCAATAGGATCGTCGCGCCGGGTGTTGTGGCGAAGTATCGTCGCGATATGACTGCTCGGCGATGGTTGCTTAACGGACAGACGATCAAGATTGGAAAATCTGGTCGACTGTTGGATGGTCAACATCGTTTGCATGCTTGCGTGCAGAGCGAGGTCTCGTTCCCAGCAATCGTCGTTCAAAACCTGGATGAGGGTGTTTTTGACACCTTTGACCTGGGTGGTCGTCGTGCGTTTGCCGAGATCTTGAAGCAGCGCGGCGAGAAAAGCACTGCAGCCCTAGCTGCTGCACTGCGCTGGCTTTGGATGGTCGAAGAAAAGAAGATTTTCGACAGAGTGCAGGCACCTACAAACTCGGAGCTGGACAACATTCTTTCTCGACATAACGGAATAATAGAGAGCTTAAAACTGTCCAATCGCATCCGTCATGTGATGGCGCCTGCGATGGGAATCGCGTTGCACTACTTGTTTAGTAGGAAAAATGCTAACGCAGCAGAAGAATTCTTTGAAAGGATTGTCGACGGCCAGAATCTTACGAAGGATATGCCGGTCTGGCATATTCGGGAGCGCCTTCTAAATGATCGCTTGTCCCGCAAAGTAAAGTTGGCTGAGAGTGAACGTTTTGTCCTTACGGTAAAGGCCTGGAACGCCTACCGTCAGGACAAGAAAGTTGCACAGCTTTCATGGCGCGGAAAAGGACCGAGCCGGGAAGCACTACCCGAGATTCTGTGAGGTAGGCGGCGCTCATGCGTAAACCTAAGCTGCTTACCTCAATTACATTCCGGTGCGATCCAGACGACGCAAGCCAATTGCGTCGTCTGTCCCAGGATTTGGGCATCGATCAGTCAAGCCTGTTGCGTAATCTGCTTCGATCGGCGATCGGAGGCGAAAAGCGTGGCTGTTGCTCTCGCTTGTCGAGCAAGCAAAGAAGCGCTTCCTTGTAGGTGCCAGTGAAAGGGGAACGGCGCTCCCTGATCTGACCCACTTTAACGCTTTTTTGCAACGGCGCGATGAGCTAGTGATGAGCTGCAACCTGGCCTGCTCCCGGAATTTCGGACCACGGATTATGTGACAGACTGGCCCCTCGATGGAGGGGGCAATGCGCAAGTCGAGATTTACGGATGAGCAGGTCGTGGGGATTGTCCGCGAGTCGGACCGGGAGGCGGTGTCGGATGTCGCGAAGCGGCATGGTGTCAGCGAGCAGACGATCTACACTTGGCGCAAGCGTTTTGGAGACCTGAAGTCGGAGGGTGTCCGGCGCCTTCGCCAGCTCGAGGTCGAGAACGGCCGGCTGAAGAAGCTGGTGGCCGAGCGCGATCTCGAGATCGAGGTGATGAAGGAAGTTGCGGAAAAAAACTGGTGAGCGTGCAGGCTCGACGCCGGCAGGTGGCGTATGGCCGTGAGCGGGGTCTCTCGCTGCGGCAGGCTTGCACGCTGTTCTCGGTGGCGCGGTCAGCGCTGGACTACACGAGCCGCATGGCGGTGAAGGACGAGGGGGTGGTGAAGCAGATGAAGGCGCTATCGGCGACCTATCCACGCTATGGCTATCGCCGGATCCGCGTGTTCCTGGCCCGCGAGGGCGAGGTGATGAGCGCCAGCCGCGCGCATCGTCTGTGGCGATCAGCCAGGTTGCAGGTGCCGCGCAAGGGGCCTGGCAAGCGGATTGCGTCGTCGCGACCCCGGCCGCTGGCACCTGGTTCGGCGAACGAGGTGTGGTCGTATGATTTCGTGTTCGATCGCTGCGCGAGCGGCCAGCAGCTCAAGTGTCTGACGGTGACCGACGAGTTCACCAAGGAAGCGTTGGCGATCACGGTCGACGCCCGGCTACGGTCGACGCGTGTGATCGAGGTGTTGTCGCGGCTGGTGAGCGAGCGCGGTGCACCTCGGTTTCTGAGGTCGGACAACGGCCCGGAGTTCGTCTCGAAGGCGCTGATGAAGTGGATCAGCAAGCAGAAGATCGGAACAGCGCTGATCAATCCGGGCAAGCCGTGGCAGAATGGCGTCTGCGAGAGCTTCAATGGCAAGTTCCGCGACGAATGCCTGAACATGGAGTGGTTCCGCTCGCGGGCCGAGGCTCGGGTTTTGATCGAAAGCTGGCGCCGGCACTACAACGAGGTGCGACCGCATTCGAGCCTTGGCTATCGAACTCCGGCCGCATTTGTGGCCGGTCTGGCGACGACAGCGCCCCGTGTTAGGACGGGCCGGGACGCTGCGGTATGTGGGGCCTCCGCGTCCCGGCCCGTCCTATCACCGCCCCGGCTGGGGCAAGGGCAGCAGCAGAGGGCCAGTCTTTCCACTTAACCGTGGTCCGAAGAAGTCGGGCAGGTCACAACCCAGCCGACGACTAATTTCGCAGATAGAATGCCCCGCCTTGCCAACTCGGCGGCGTGCGCGATTTGGTAAAGGTCGAGCATCGGTGTCGACCCAAGGGCTGGCCCCGACGCCTCGCAGCCGCCAGGCCTTTCCGGGTTCGCTGCCGAAGGATGGCGCGCTCCCCATCCTGCGACGCCAGCCAGGATGGAGAGAACTAGGTCGCCCGTGGGCGTGCCGGTCTCGGCACCCAAGTCCATTAGCCGGAGGCAGACGCCTCTAGCTGTCAGGTCGTGTGCCAGAGTGAGCACGTCGGTTGGGTTTCGGCCGAGATCGAGGCGCACAGCTGCCAGCGTGTTGCCCGGCTGGAGCGCGTTGAGGAGTCCGGCTAGCTTAGTTCGCTGCTTGGCCAGAATGGCGCCGCCGATTTGTTCGGTGACGATCCGGGTTAGGTCCAGTCGCGGCGAGATCGTCAATCTGGGGCGCGGTCGTTTGCCCGTTGGTCGACACACGAGTATGTATAGGTATAATGGACGAATGTGAAAAGAACGCCCAAAGCCAGTGTATAGTCCCATCAAGCGCGCGTTTGAAACAATGTAACGCGCCGTTTGACATCATTGAGGTCACTGATCACATAGGGGTATGTATGCCAACAAACCTCTTGTCCCAGCCTCGATCACCATCCGCAATCTTGACCCGGCCCTCAAGGAGCGGCTGCGCGTCCGCGCCGCCCAGCGCGGCCAATCAATGGAGGCGGAGGCGCGCCGCATCCTTCAAACCGTGCTGACGCCGCAGGGCGGTGCGCCTGTGCGCCACCTGTATGACCGAATACGCGCCCGCTTTGCACCGCCGGGTGGGATCGATCTCGAACTGCCTCCGCGCGAGCCGGTCCGCGAGCCGCCCCAGTTCGACTGATGCTGATGCTCGATACCGATATGCTCTCCGAGATCATGCGTCCCGAGCCTGAGCGTAAGATCGCGGATTGGATTGTCCGCCAGCCATCGGATGAGCTGTTCACGGCCGCCGTGTGCCAGGCAGAAATTCTCTCCGGCCTCGCCATCATGCTGGGCGGCCGTCGCCGCGCCGACCTGGAGGAAGCCGCGCCCGCCATGTTCGCCGATGATTCCGACGGTCGCATCCTGCCATTCGACATCGAAGCGGCGGCTGCCTATGCCGATAGTATTCGCAGCGCGCCGGAAGGTTGGGCGGTCGAGCGGGACCGTGGATCTCATGTTGGCGGCAATTGCGCGCGTGCGCAGGGCGAGCGTGGTCACCCGCAACGTGGCCGACTTCGAGGGTGTGGGTGTGCCGCTCGTCAACCCGTGGGATGAGATACCGTCACGTTGAGCAAGCGGTTGCGCGTCCCGCAGGCGCGAACGGCTGCGTTATGTCGGGGCTACGCCACCGGTGCGTGCTCTGTTCTGATCTCGAACGGGCGGCCGTGTTTGTCGAGGCTGTAGACGGCATGCGTGAGCTTTCCCGGTGCGGCGACGAGGGCCAGTTTGGCGGGTTTCCCGGCTGCCCGGAGCCGTTCATAGAAGGTGCGCAGCCAGAGCGTTATGCGCAGGTTCCCCATTGGCGCGATGGAAGCCCTGGTTTTGGTGGACTTGCCGGATTGCTTGAGGCCGCGGACGACGCCGAAATAGCGGGCCAGGCAATGGCGCTTTTGCAGCGGGCCGGGTCGCCGACGGCGGCGATGATGCATGCGGCGGATTGCGGTCCGATTCCCTCTATGGTGTCGAGCAGTTTGCCGACCTCGCAGGTGTCGAGCAGACCCTCGATGTCGCGCTCGACGTCGGCGAGCCTAGCCAAGGAGCACAGCGGTGAGTGGAGGAGTTTCAAGCGGCGCCTCAGCCACCCATCTCGTGCTGATCCCTAGCTACAACACCGGCCCGCGTTTGCTGGCGACGGTGCGCGAGGCACGCAGCGCCTGGGCGCCGGTCTGGGTGGTGGTCGATGGCAGCACCGACGGCAGCGACCGCGCCGTGGCCGAGCTCGCGGCGTCCGACCCGAACCTGCGGGTGCTGGCCAGGCCGCGTAATCGCGGCAAGGGGGCGGCCATCCTCGCCGGCCTGGACGCCGCGGCGGCGGCGGGCTTCACCCATGTCCTGACGATGGATGCCGACGGCCAGCATCCCGCCGACCATATCGCCCGCTTCATGCATGTCTCGGTCCGCGCCCCCGAGGCGATGGTGCTGGGTGTGCCCCGGTTCGGCGACGACGCGCCGGGGTTGCGCGTCCAGGGCCGGCGTCTGTCGAACGCGTTCGCACGCCTGGAGACCGGCGACGGTGGGATCGGCGACAGCCTGTTCGGGTTTCGCGTCTATCCGATCGCGCCGTTGCGCGCGATCATGCGCCGCACCCGCTGGATGCGCCGCTTTGATTTCGACCCGGAGGCGGCGGTTCGGCTGGCCTGGGCGGGTGTCACGCCGATCCGGCTCGCAGCCCCGGTGCGATACCTGCGGCCGGAGCAGGGCGGGGTGTCGCATTTCCGCTATGGCCGCGACAATCTGTGGCTGGTCTGGATGCATCTGCGGCTGGGAGTGAGCGCGCTGGCCCTGCATCTGCCGGTGGTGCTGCGGCTACGCTCATGCTGCCCGCGGAAGAGCGCGCCCGAGCAGGCCTGACTGCCTGAGCCGCAGCAACAAAGGCGGCATGGCGCTCAGCACCACCGGGCGCCCCTCTCGGTCGCGCGCGCAGTTGCCGTCATGCATCAGCAGCACGTCACCGGCGGCGAGCCCGCGCGTCAGCCGGCGCACGGCGGCGCCCTGGTCGCCGGATACTCCGTCTAGCGCCCGCCGACTCCAGGAGGCGAGGCGCAGCCCGGCACTCTCCAGCACCGGCTGCAACAGCGGACTGCGCAGGCCCATCGGCGCCCGGAACCAGACCGGCGGCGCGCCCGTGCAGTCCGCCAGGATCGCCTGCGCCGTCATCACCTCGCGCGCCAGTGCCCGCGGTCCGAGCGCGGCGAACCGATACAAATGGTTCATACTATGGTTCTCCACCGTATGCCCGCGCCGCGCGATCTCGCCCACGAGTGCGGCCTGCGCGCGGGCCCGCGCGCCGATGCAAAAGAAGCTGGCGCGCATGCCGGCTTCGTCCAGCATGTCGAGCACACGCGGCGTCACCTCCGGATCGGGTCCGTCATCGAAGGTCAGGGCGACGGCGCGGCCCGGATCCTCCAGCCGGCTCAGGTTCGGTCCCAGCCAGCGGCTGCGCGGCAGCATTCCCGCGCCGGTGAGCAACGCCTGGTCAAGCACCACCGCGCCGGCCGCCCAGCGCCAGTGCCGCGGCCGCGCGAGCACGCCGGCCAGCGCCGCCGCGTGCAGCGCCACCGAGGCACGGACAAAACGATTCAGGACGCGCCCCGCCAGTGCAGGACCGCGACCCGCACGGTGTCGCGCAACGTCGCCTGGCTGCGGCCGCCCAGCAGCCAGCGACGCGCGGCGAACTCGAGCCCGAAGGTCGACGCCAGCAACGGCAGATCGATCAGGTTCACGAACACCGACCAGGCCCGCAGCGTGGCGAACCGCAGCAACAGCAGCGAGACCGCGATCTGCATTGGTCCATAGAGCGTCCATAGCCAGGTGACGCGTCGTGTGTAGACGCGCATCGTTGGCGTCAGCTCCGGCTCAACGATGCGCGCCATTGCGGTCACCAGCGGCTCGCGGCCGGGCAGCAGCGAGCGACCGAACAACAGCGTCAGGCCGCCATAGAGCGCGGTGTGCGAGACCAGCAGTGCCGCGACCACACCCAAACGCGGCATCAGCGCACACGCCGGCAGCGCCAGCAGAAAGGCCAGTCCGCCGGGCGAGCGCAAGGTCGCCACGCACAGGACCTGCACGGCGGCGAGTGCCGCCAGCGCGGTCCAGGCGAGCGGCCGCTGCAGACCGAGATGCAGCAGCAGGGCAGTCGCCGCCAGCAGCAGCGTCCAAACGCCGTGCTGTTGTCGCCTTTCCGCGGCTGATATAGAGCGAGCCATGGCGGACGATCCAGGACAGCAAGTCAGCATGCGTGCCGCAGTCGCTCACGCCGCGCAATCCACAATGGAGGCGGAGGTCGCAACCCTCCTCGTCGAGACCCTGCAGCTCGAAGTCGCGGCCGCCGACATCCTGCCCGGCGAGCCGCTGTTCAAGGAGGGGCTTGGACTCGACTCGATCGACGCGCTGGAGATCGCGCTGGCGCTGTCGCGCCGCTACGGCATCGAGCTGAAGTCAGACGACGAGCGCAACGGCGAGATTTTCTCCAGCCTGCGCGCGCTGTCTGCCCATATCGAACGGACCCGCATACGCTGAGCCGCGAGCCCCTCACCGATCGGACGCCGGACGCGATCCTGTTCCGCGCACCGGGGCGGGAGATCTCGGCGCGCCGTTTCCTCGCCGATGCGCTCTGGCTGGCGGCGCGGCTGCCGCCCGGCGGCGCGGTCATCAATCTGTGCACCGATCGTGCCCGCTTCGCCGTGCTGTTCGCGGCCTGCCTGCTGGCCGGGCGTGTATCGCTGCTCAGCGGCGATCATTCTGCGCGCGCGGTGTCGCGTATCCACACCGATCACCCCGGCAGCATCGCCCTCGACGACATTGCTGTCGCCGCAATCGGGCCGGCCGCCGACCTGTCGGAGTCCTGGCCGCCGCCGGCACTGCCTTTGGCCCAGCAAGCCGCCATCGTCCTGACCTCCGGCAGCACCGGGGCGCCGAGTGCCGCGCGCAAATGCTGGGGCGAGCTGGTCGCACGCAGCCAGGCGGCGGCCGAGCGCTTCGGGCTTGTAGGCGGGGGGTCGCCCGCGATAGTCGGCACCGTGCCGCCGCATCACATGTATGGCTTCGAGACCACCGTGCTGTTGCCGCTGCATGGCGACTGCGCGAGCTGGTGCGGACCGACCTTCTATCCGGCCGACATACGCGCAGCCCTGAGCGAGGTGCGCGGCCGGCGTATCCTGGTGACCACGCCGGTGCATCTGCGGGCTTTGCTCGAACAACCGCTCGAACGCCCGCCCGAGCAGGTGATCTCGGCCACGGCGCCATTGGAGCAGGCGCTTGCCGCGCGCGCGCGCGACGAGTGGGGCGCGCTGGTGTCGGAGATCTTCGGCGCCACCGAAGTCGGCTCGATCGCCAGCCGGCGCACCCTCGACGAGGCGGGCTGGACGCTCTATCCCGGGATCGCCCTGTCCGGCACGGACGAAGCGCCGGTCGTGCATGCCCCGCATGCCGCACCACACCCGCTGAGCGACATCATCGAGCGGCATCCGGACGGCAGCGGGTTCCTGCTGCTCGGACGCAGCGGCGACCTGGTCAAGATCGGCGGCAGGCGAGCCTCGCTCGAAGGCCTCGGCCGAACGCTGCGGGCCATTGATGGCGTCATCGACGGCGTGTTTATCGTCCCCGACGACCTCAATCAGCGTCCCGGCGCGCGGCTGCTGGCCTTCGCGGTGGCCCCCGGAGGCGACGCCCGTGCCCTGCTGGCGGCCTTGCGCCACGAGATCGATCCGCTGTTCCTGCCGCGACGGCTGATCCTGTGCGACCGGCTGCCGCGCAACGAGGTCGGCAAGCTGCCGCGCGAGGCGTTGCGGGCACTGCTGGACAAGGCGGATGACTGAGGCCGCCTTCACCATCGCCGCCGACCATCCCAGCCTGCCGGGCCATTTTCCCGGACGCCCGATCGTACCGGGGGTCGTGCTGCTCGACCATGCGCTTGCGGTGATTGCGGCCGCTCACCCCGGCCAGGCGATCTGCGCCGTGCGAGGGGTCCGCTTCCGGCGCCCGGTGCGACCCGGAACCACGCTCATTGTGCAGTGCCGGCCGGCGACGCGCGGCGGCATCGAATTCACTGCCGCGGATGCCGACGGGCCCGTGTTGTCAGGAATTGCCAACCTGTCGGACCACCCACCGGTGTGAGCTGGGCCGCCGATCGCGAACTCGGCAGTGCCGCGATGCTGCGCATCATGGTCTGGCTCGTGCGCCGTCTCGGCTGGCACACTGGCACCGCGCTGCTCTACCCGATCACGCTGTATTTCTATCTCGCCTCGCGCCCGACCCGGATCGCCTCGCGCGACTATCTTCGGCGCGCGTTGGGCCACCGGCCGCACGAGGGCCAGGTGCTGCGCCATATCTTCACCTTCGCCTGCGTGATCCTCGACCGGGTGTTCTTCCTGACCGGGCGCACGCGCGGTTATCAGCTGGACGTCAGCGGGCTGGAGGCGCTCGATGCGATCCTGGACGCTGGCCGCGGCTGTGTGCTGCTGGGTTCGCATATGGGCAGCTTCGACGTGTTACGGGCGTTCGGTCGCGGCGCCCCGGTCAAGGTGCGGCCGGTTATGTTCCGGCGCAAGCAGGGCCCGCTGACCGCCATGCTGGAACGGCTCGACCCGGAGATGGCCGCCGGCATCATCGAGATCGGCCGACCCGGCGCCATGCTCGACGTACATGAGAGCCTCGCCCGCGGGGAAATGGTGGGCTTCCTCGCCGACCGCGCACCCGACGGCGAGCGCACGTTGCCGGTCGCCTTCCTCGGCGACGCGGCGCGTTTCGCCGGCGGTCCACTGATCATCGCCTCGGTGGTGCAGGCGCCGGTGATGCTGTTCTACGGCCTGCGCACCGGCCCGCGTCGCTACGCGCTGCGTTTCGAGCCGTTCGCCGAGCGGATCGTTCTGCGACGCGACGCCCGCAATCAGGATTTGCGGACGTGGATCGAGCGTTATGCGGCGAGCCTGGCCGAGCGCTGCCGGGAGACGCCCTATAACTGGTTCAACTTCTATCCGTTCTGGAGAGGCTGAGATGCGTGCCCCCCGCTGCCTGCTCGCCGGCCTGCTGGCCGCGGTCCCGGCCTACGCAGATCCCGCGATCCTGCGCCAGATCGCCGAGGGGCTCGCGAGCCAACCGTCGCGCACCGCCAGCTTCACCGAGGAGAAGCACATCTCCAGCCTGACCCAACCGCTGCAAAGCCGAGGCCAAATGGTCTTCCGCAAGCCCGACACGCTCGAGCAGCACACCACCGCGCCACACCCGGAGACGCTGGTGATCGCCGGCCGCGAGGTCAGCATCAGCCGCCCGGGTGCCGCCACCCGCCGGCTGTCCACGGGTGACAGCCCAGCCTTGCGTATCCTCGCCGACACCTTGCGCGGCGCGCTCGCCGGCGACGTTGCCGCGTTGCGCCGGCATTTCCGGGTGAGCGAGGCGGGCCCACTCTCGGCCTGGCGGATTACGCTGCTACCGGGCGGCAACGTCACCGCCCAGGTGGTGCGTCGCGCCACCATCGACGGCAGCTTCGCCGAGGTCCGCCAGATCGACATCGCCCAGGTGGGCGGCGACGAGCAGCGCATCATGCTGACCCCGGAACGGTGAGGGCGCCGCTGCTCTCGGCCATGCTGCTGGCACTGGCGCTCGCGGGGCTGGTGTTCAGCCAGATCCGAGTCCGCAGCGACCTGACCGCGTTGCTTCCGGCGGCAGGGGACCGCACCGCCCGGCTGATGACGCAGGAGCTGCGCACGGGCACCGCCTCCAGCCTGCTGATGATCGGGCTTGAAGGGCGCGACGCGGCGTCCCTCGCCAGCCTCAGCGACCGCCTGGGCGCCCGCCTGTCGGCCGATCCGCGGTTCCGCTTCGCCCAGAACGGCCGGCATCTGCTCGCCCCCGAGGTGATCGCCGCCCTGTTCGCTGACCGCTATCTGCTGGCGCCCACGCCCCCAGACGCCTTTTCTGTCGCCGCCCTGCGCGCCGATTTTATCAAATTGCGGCATGGCCTCGAATCCGCGGCCTCGCCGCTGGTGCAGCAATTCGGCATGCCCGACCCCACCGGCGCCCTGCCAGCACTGCTCACCACCTGGCAGGGCGGCGGCGGGGCCACGCTCCGCGACGGCGTCTGGTTCGCCTCCGGCCCAGGCCCGACGCGCGCCCTGCTGATTGTGCGGATGCGCGCCGGCGGCGACGATCAGGCCGGACAGGCACGCGCCTTGGGCGCCCTGCGCGCGGATTTCGCGGCCCTCAATCCCCATGCGCGTCTGTTGCTGACCGGCGTGCCGGTGTTCGCCGAAGCCGCCGCGCTTGCAGTACAGTCGGACGTGCGGCTGCTCTCCGTCGCCTCCCTGGTCCTGGTGACAGGCTGGCTGGTCTGGCGCTTCCACTCGGCCTGGATGCTGGCCGCGATCGCCATCTCGGTGCCGCTAAGCCTGGCGGCGGCGGCGCTGATGGTGCAGGCAGCGTTCGGCTTCGTGCATGCCATTACCCTGGGCTTTGGCATGGTCATGTTGGGGATTACCGTCGACTACCCGGTGCTGCTGGTCGGCCATCGCAAACGCGGCGAGCCGGCACCTGTCACGATCCGGCGAATCCGGAGCGCGTTCACACTGTCGGTGCTGACCGCCAGCCTCGGCCTGTCCGGCATGGCGGGCTCGTCGTTTCCCGGCGTGGCGCAACTCGGCCTGTTCGCGGTGACCGGCATCCTGACGGCAGCCGCGGTGACCCGCTGGCTGCTGCCGCCGCTGATCGAGCAAGCCGGGATCGCCCCCGCTTATGCCGGCAACCCGGTCCTCCTGCAACGCGTCGAGACCCTGCGAAGCTGGCGGCTGCTCGGCCTGCTGCCGGTCGCCGCCGCCGTCGTCGTTATAATCGTGCGGCCACCGCGCCTCGATCGTGACCTCGCCGGCCTGGCCCCGGTGCCGCCGGCGCTGCTGGCTCTCGACAGGCAGTTGCGCGGCCAACTCGGCGCCCCCACGATCGGCCAGTTGGCGCTGGTCGGCGGCGCCAGCCGGCAGGCGGTGCTGCAAGCCGAGGAGGCCGCCGGACCGCTGGACGGCTTCGAGGCGGCGTCGCTTCTGCTGCCGAGCATCGCCGCACAGCGCGCGCGCCAGCAGGCGCTGCCGGACGCCGCCGCCCTGTCCGCCCGCATCGACACCGCCGCCCGCGGCCTGGGCTTCACCGCCACCGCGTTCGCCGGCTTCGCCCACGATGTCGCCGCCGCCCGCACCCAAGCCCCGCTCACCGAATCCGACCTGCCCTCGATCCTGCTGCGCACCAGGCTGGATTCGTTGTTGTTCCGCCAGCGCGGCACCTGGTATGGCGCGGTGATCCCCCGACAGGCCACCAACGAGGCGCGCCTTGCCGCCAGGTTTGCGCACCGGCCCGGCTGGCGCTTCATCGATGTACGCGCCACCACCGAGCGCGTGGTCTCCGGCTATACCAGCCAGGGCTGGCCCTATCTCGCCGCCGGGGCCGCTGCCGCGACCCTGCTGCTGTTCCTCGGCCAGCACGACCCCTGGCGCACCGCGCGGGTGCTGGGCGCGATCGCCGCCACCCTGCTGGTCAGCGTCGCCATCCTCGACCTCCGACGCGGCAGCCTTTCATTGATCCATCTGGTGGCGCTGCAGTTCGTCGGCGGCATCGGCCTCGACTATGCGCTGTTCTTCGCCCGCACCCAGCTCGACGCCGAGGAGCGCGCCCGCACCATGCGCACGCTGATCACCTGCAACGTGATGGCGCTGCTGACCTTCTCGTTGCTCTGCCTGTGCCATACCCCGCTGCTGCGGCAGATCGGGGCCACCGTCAGCATCGGTGTGGTGCTGGCGTTCGGCTTCGCTTTCCTGTTCGCAGGCCCAGCGCCCACCAACCGTGAGCACGCCAAAGAGACGCCATGACGCCGCTTTTTCTCACCGCGACCGCCCTGGTCACCGCCCTCGGACGTGGCCTGCCCGCGACCCTGGAGGCGCTGCGCGCCGAGCGCTCGGCCCTGACCCCATGCGACTTCGACGATGTCCGCGTCGGTGGCCATATCGGCCGGGTCGCCGGCCTGGAGGCCGCACCCCTGCCGCCGGGCCTCGCCGGCTATGATTGCCGCAACAACCGGCTCGCCCACCTCGCGCTACGCGGCGACGGCTTCGCCGCCGGCGTCGCGGACGCGATCGCGCGCTACGGCGCCGGACGCATCGCGGTCGTGCTCGGCACCAGCACCTCGGGGATCCTCTCGGCCGAGAACGCCTACCGTGCCCGCGACCCCGACACCGGGCTGCTGCCGGCATGGTTCTCCTACAATGACAGCTACGATTTATTTTCTCTGCCGCGCTTCGTCGCGGCATGCCTCGGCGTCGAGGGGCCGATGATGACCGTCTCCACCGCCTGTGCCTCGTCCGCCCAGGCCTGCCTCGACGGCGCCCAACTCATCGAGGCGGGTGTCGTCGACGCCGCCATAGTGGGCGGCACGGACTCGCTGTGCCGGCTGACATTGAACGGCTTCAATGCACTCGAATTGGTCTCGCCGGAGCGCTGCCGGCCGTTCGACGTCTCGCGCACCGGCATCTCGATCGGCGAGGCGGCCGGCTTCGCCCTGCTCGAACGCGCGCAGCACGGTCCCGCCGACCTCGCCTTGCTCGGAGTCGGCGCCTCCAGCGACGGCTACCACATGTCCTCGCCGCAGCCGGACGGCATCGGGGCCGCGCAGGCGATGCGCGCCGCCCTACACAGCGCCGGCCTGGAGCCCGACGACATCGACCATGTCAACCTGCACGGCACCGGCACCCGCGCCAACGACTTGATGGAGGGGATCGCGATGCGCGGACTCTTCGGCGGGACCATGGCGTGCGCTTCAACCAAGGGCTGGACCGGGCACTGCATGGGCTCCTCCGGCATCGTCGAGGCGCTGATATCGGGCCTGTGCATCGCGGGCGACCTGCTGCCCGGCTGCCTCGGGCTCGGCACGCCCGACCCTGCGATCCCGATCACGCCGACCCGACGCAACACGCAGGCACCCGTCGCGCGCGTGATGAGCAATTCCTTCGGCTTCGGTGGCGTCAATGTCAGCTTGGTGCTGGGGCGGGCGCCAACATGATCGCACTCGGCCTCACCGGCGTCGCCGTCCGCGCACCCGGCCTCGGCACCTGGGCCGAGTCCTGCCCGATCCTCGCCGGACGCACCTTGCATGACCCCACGGCCACCCTCGACATCCCGCTCCCATCGATGCTCTCGCCCAACGAGCGGCGTCGCGCCGGACCGCTGGCCAAGCTGGCGCTCAGCGTCTGCGAGGAGGCGTCGCTGATGGCCGGCCACGCCCCCGGCGCGCTCGCCTCGGTATTCGGCAGCTCAAACGGCGACGGTGCCGTCGTGCACGACCTGCTTGACACCCTTGCCAGCCCCGACCCGTTACTCTCGCCGACGCGCTTTCACAACTCGGTGCACAACGCGGTCGCCGGCTACTGGGCGATCGCGACCCGCTCCTCAGCCCCGGTGACCTGCCTGGGCTGCCACGACGCCACCTTCGCCGCCGCCCTGCTCAAGGCCGCGGCACAGGCCAGGAGCACCGACGCCCCGGTGCTGCTATGCGTCTACGACGCACCGATGCGCCTGCCGCTGGGCGCGCTGCGCACCACCACCATCGGCTTCGCCGCGGCCTTCGTGCTGACGCCAACCCGGTTGCCGCAAGATCTCGCTTACGTGCGGGTCGCCTTCTCGCCGAGCCGCACAGGGCCCGAACCTGCCCCGATCCAGGCCGCCCTGCGCCTCCTCTGGCAAGCCAATCCCGTCGCTCGCGCTTTGGTCCTGCTGGAAGCGATCGCCAGCGGTGCTGACGCCACCTTCGGCTTCCCCTACGCCGCTGGCCTGCTCATGGTGGAAAGCGCGCCGCGCTGAATTCATACGAATTTCATGCGTGTTGACGGGTGGCTATGCTTTGACCCACGGGTCAAGGAGAACAGCATGCTCGTTCATTTCGACCCGTCTTCCGGCGTCATTGTCGCGATGCTGTTGGTATGTTTCTTCTTGGTGCTGGCGTTCGAGGCGACAAACGGGTTTCACGATACCTCGAATGCTGTGGCGACGGTTATCTACACCAATTCGCTCAAGCCCATCCCGGCGGTGATCTGGTCCGGCCTCCTGAATTTCATCGGCGTGCTGGTGGGCGGCATCGCGGTGGCCTACGCGCTGGTGGAAATCCTGCCGCCCGACGTGCTGACGCCTCCCAACGGCGCACCGGCCGTGCCGATGCTCGTCTCGCTGTTCGCGTCGGCGTTGTTCTGGAACATGCTGACCTGGTATTTTGGCATTCCGAACAGCAGTTCGCACTGCATCATCGGTTCGCTGATCGGCGTCGCCGCGAGCGATGCTTTGCAGCAGTCGCGCGCCCTCGGCCAGGGCGTGGACTGGCACCAGATCGTCAAGGTGCTGGAGGCGCTGGCGGTGTCGCCGATCCTGGGTTTCGTGTTGGCGGGCGGGCTTTATGGGGTGTTGCGGCTGGTGGTGCGGCGCGGCCATCTGTTCGAGCCGCCCGAGGGCGATACGCCGCCGACCTGGTGGCTGCGCGCACTGCTGATCCTGACCTGCACGGGTGTGAGTTTTTCACACGGCACGAACGATGGTCAAAAAAGCATCGGGCTGATCATGCTGACGATCATCGGACTGATGCCGGCAACCTACGCGCTGAACCCGAACGCGCAGACGCAGCTCTCTGAGCTCGGCAGGAATGCCGCCCTGGCGGTCCCGCTGATCCGGCACTATGGCGATGACCGCAGGGATCGTGGCGTGCAGGCGGCGCAGGCACTGGTGCGGATGAACGAGGCGGCGCCGCAAACGGGCGCACGAAATCCGGCACGGTCGCAAGTGCGTGGCGACGTGTATGAAGTGCTGAGCCAGTTGAAGCATGTGGGCGAGGCGAAAGGGCTCTCGAAGGCCGATCGCGCCAAGGTTGCGGGCTTGCGCAAAACCATGGGGCCGCCGGTGCATTACGCGCCGATCTGGGTGCGCGTGCTCAGCGCCGTGTGCCTCGGCGCCGGTACGATGGTCGGCTACAAGCGGGTTGTGCGAACCCTCGGCGAGCGGCTGGGCAAGCAGCATATGACACCGGGGCAGGGAGCCAGTGCGGAGCTGGTAGGATCCGTCCTCATCGGCACGGCCGGCTTTACCGGACTGCCGGTCAGCACAACGCATATCATCACCTCGGGCATCACCGGCACGATGGTCGCCGGTGGCCAGGGCGTGCAGACAGGTGTCCTCGTTCGGATCGGGTTAGCGTGGCTGTTCACGCTGCCGGTCACGATATTGCTGGCGGGAGGATTGTTTTACATTCTGAACAATCCAGGATTTTAGTTCGGCCCACGCAGCAAGCAACGACGCGGGACATTACGAGGGAGCAGGTGGGAGATGTCGTGCGCTTTTCGACTATGGCCGCCAGCGACAATGATCAGCCCGCGATGACCATCTCGCCTAGGAATTGTGGAGGGCGGACGCTGAGAGTTCTGGTCATCACAGCCTACTTGCAAGAGCAGGCCATAATGATAACGTTTCATCATGATCTCGATGCGGATGCGGTGAGCGTCTCCTTCCGATGATCCGGCCCGTTATGCCGAGACCCGGGAAGTCGCTCCTGGCCTGATGATCGATTTCGATGCCAACGGCAATGTCCTAGCCATCGAGGTGCTAGGCGCTGCGGCACGCAGTGCCGCTGCCAGAGCCAAGGCAGCATGAGCGACCTGGATATCGGCGGCACCCGCAAGCGCGGACGCCCGCGGCGTCAGACTCCCAAGCTGCAGGCTACTAAGGCGGATCCGCCAGAGGATTGTCGGTACCCGAGACTCAGACTACAATTTTGCATTGGAAATAACGGGGAGCTAAGCGGATGGATCGCTTCGTTTTTTCTTCAGCAAACGCCGCCAGGAACACAGACCTTCATGCCTCGGACGGCGCCGCGTCCGACACGACGCAGATCCTCGACGTCGGCGCCACGGGTTCGATCACCGGCCTGCGGAACTGGCGCGACAAGCCGATCATCGCAACCCTGTATGGCGTCCTTGTGTCGGACGGCACCGCCTCCGGGACCGTCGCCGTGCCCGCGGGCGATCAGCCCGGCGCCCACCGCTCCACCGCCGTCGCCGGCAACATGCTGTTCGTCGCGGCCCCGGGCAGCAACGGCGCCTCCGGCACGCTCACCGTCAGCGACGGCACCGCCTCCGGACCCGTCCCCGTCCGCGTGCCCGGACTCGCCTCCATCTCCGACGCGCTCACCGTCGTCGCCAACGGCGTTGTGTTCGACGGGACCGATACCTCCGGCGGGCAGGCGCTGTTGACCTCGGACGGCACCGGTTCCGGCTCGATGGAACTGGCGCTCCCCTCGGGAGTCGCGGTCAGTGCCGCCAGCGTCATCGCGGCCTTGCGGGCGCCGGACGCCGTAGCGCCGGTCGACGCCGGGACCGTCACCCTGCCCGGCGGCGCGCAGTACTACGCGGCGATGCCGGGCACCACGGTGCTGGCAGGCTCCGGCGCCGATACCATCTCCGCATCCCTGGGCCAGGTCACGGTGCTCGGCAGCTCGGGCTCGCTGCTCTTCGTCGGCGGCGCCCACCAAAGTTCGGTGACCGGCGGCGCGGGCTCGGCGACCCTCTTCGGCGGCGCGGGCGGGGGAACGTACGCAGGAGGCGCCGGTGGAAACAACATCCTGGTCTCCGAGAACGCCATCGATGCGAACACCACCCTGACCGGCGCGGCCGCCGGCGATCGGATTTTCGGGTCCGCCTACGGCAGTGACCTGCTCGTCGCCGGCGCCGGCCGTGAAAGCGTCGTCGGCAGCTCCAGCTACACGACAATCGACGGAGGCACCGCTCCGGACGTGATCTTCGGCGGAAGTGCCACCGTCAATGGCGGCGCCGGCGGCGGCGACACCATCGTCGGCGGTTCCGTCGTCAACGCCCGGGACGGCGACGCCATCTTCGGCGCCGGGAACGTGATCGGCAGCGCCAGCGGCGCGGACACCATCATTGGAGCTCACGGAGTGACGGGGCAAGGCGGCAACATGCTTGTCACCGGCGACCCTGAGGACTCCACGTCGATCCTTACCGGTAACGGCGCGAGCCTGATCTTCATGGAGGGCGGCATTAACAACCCCCTTTATGTCACCGGCGGCAACGGCTCGCTCCAGGTCGTGCTCAGTTCGGGCGACGCCACGATCAACGAGGGCAACGGGCCCGCAACGTTCGACGTGCTCAACGACATCGTATCAAACGCCACCGCCATCTCCGGCTTCAAGCCGAACATCGACCGCATCGACGTGTTCGGCCTGACCCCGACTGATCTGACCGTCAAAGTCGTGGGGGGCAACAGCCTCATCAACCTGCCCGCCGGGACGCCCGCCGGCATCGAAATCACCCTCCTCGGCGTGACCGATGTGGGCCACAGCATCGTCTTTGCCTGAGCGCCCAGGGCAGCGTTCTTTCAAATAAATCCCGTTGCTGGCGGCGATGCGCCTACCCGCATATCGGCCTGCTACACCTGCCATCCTATTCGCCGGAACTGAACCCGGTGGGGAACGTCTGGGAACACCTGCGAGAGCAGCTCTCGAACAGGGTCCATGACGGCTACGATATCATCGTCGACGCTTGCTGCGCCGCCTGGAACGCCCTCATCGCCATCGCCGCCAGATCATGGACAAGAGGTCATGACGTTGGGCCGTTTGTATTACTCCAGATTGGTATGCCGCGCCCGCATCCCGTCTTCGCTTTCGCCCAGCCGTTCGGCGAGACGGGTGACTAGATATTCGCTGAACAGGAATTGGATCGCCTCGAAGGCGCTGCCCATGGTGAAGGGGGAGGGGTCGCTGGAAGGGCGCGCCATGGTGCGGGCGGGGATCAGTATTACGCGGTCGGCGAGAGGGGCGAGCGCGGCCTCAGGCTCGGCGGTGAGCAGGAGGACGCGGCCGCCGGCCTTGCGGACGATGCGCATCATGGCCGCGGTGGTGTCGAGCGTGCCGGGGCCGGCGCTGGTCAGCAGCATGTCGCCTTGCAGCAGCGGCGGTGTGGTCATGTCGCCGACGACATGCACCGGCAGGCCGAGATGGAACAGCCGCATGGTGAGTGCGCGCATCATCAGCCCTTCGCGGCCGAGCGCGTGCAGGGCGATGTGCCGCGCCGCCAGCAGCTCTTCGATCAGGCCATCGAAGACGGCGGGATCGACTGCGCGTGCGATCGACTCGAGTTCGCGGCAGGCGGATGCGGTCCATTCGGGAAATCCCGGTTCGCTCATGACGGTCTCCGACGCAGCAATGGTTGCAGGTGACGACGCAGCAGGTTGACCCCTGCGACCGCGATCAGTGTGGCGCCCCAGATGGTGAGTGTCAGGAAGCCGCTGAAGCCGAGCAGGTTGAAGGCGGTGCTGATCAGTTGCAGGATTGCCAGTGCGATGAGCAGGCCGCTGACCTTGCCGAAACCGCCCATCGGATCGATGCCGCCGAGCACGCCGGCGAGCACCGTGACCAGCAGGAAGCTCTCGCCGTAAGCGGCGTTGGCGGAGTTGAAGCGCGCCATCATGATCACGCCGCCAAGCCCTGCCAGCAGCCCGGACAGGGCATAGATGCGCACCAGTACCCGGCGCGTGTCGATGCCGGAGTAGCGCACCGCCGGCTCGTTGGAGCCGATCATCGCCACCAGGTTGCCGAACGGCGAATGGTTCAGCATCACCGCGATCGGGGCCGCCACCAGCAGCAGCACGATCAGCGCCACCGGTATGTCGAGCAGGCTGGCATTGCCGAGGAACAGCACCAGCGGCGGAAAGCCCGCGATCACGCCGCCATGGGTGAGGCCAATGGCCAGTCCCTTGATCATCGTCATCGTGCCGAGCGTCGTCAGGATCGGCGAGACATCGAGATAGGCGATGATCAGACCGTTCAGCGCGCCGATGGCGCAGGCGACCAGCAGGCCCACGCAGAGGGCGCCGATCTGGGAGGCCACGGCGAGCCCGGCCGGATGGGTGGGAACCAGATGCACGAGCAGATAGCCCGAGACCAGGGCGCTGAAATCGGCCACCGCGATGATCGACAGATCGAGGCCGCCGGACAGGAGGGCCACCATCATCGCCAGCGACAGCAGGCCGAGTTGCGGCACCTGCAACGCCATCGATTGCAGGGAGCCTACGGAGAACAGCGAGCCGCCGAGCAGTGCGCCAAACAGCGCCACCAGCAAAGCGAGCAGCGCCAGCAGGCCGCGATTGGTGGCGCTGATCCTCATTGGATGGCCTGCTGCTGCTGCGCGATGACCCGGCGTCTGGCCGCAGCCTGGCGTCGCCGCTCCCACGACAGGGTGGAGACGGCGACCAGGATCACCGCGCCATCGAAGAACTGCGTCCAGTACGACGACAGGCCGAGCAGGATCAGCCCGTTCTGCATGATCGCGAGCAAAGCGACGCCGAGCATCATGCCGAGCACGCTGCCCTGGCCGCCGGTAAGGCTGGCGCCGCCGAGCACGACCGCGGCCAGCACGTCGAGCTCGCGCCCGACCAGCACGCTGGGCGCGATCGACTGCGCGAGCTGCCCCTGTGCCAGGGCCGCAAGACCGGAGACGCAGCCGAGGAAGCCATAGACCACCAGGTTGAGCCGCAATGCGTTGAAACCGACACGGGCTGCGGCCTCCGGATTGCCGCCGAGGGCATAGATCTGGCGCCCGATGCTGGTGCGGTTGAGCAGCAGCCACGCCAGGCCGAAACAAACGAACAGGCCGATGATCTGCGCGTTCAGCACATACGGATTCTGTTGCGCGTCGGTATAGACGACCCAGGAGAAGGCATCGAGAAACCAGTCCGGCAGCGCATAGAGCTGGTTGCCGCCGCTGAAATACATCAGCAGCCCGTAATAGACGTTCAGCATGGCGATCGAGACGATGATGCTCGAGATGCGCAAGCTGCTGATCAGCACCGCGTTGACCAGCCCGAGCAGGGTGCCGATGCCAAGCCCGAGTGCCAACAGCATCGACCAGCCACCGTGCCAGTGCAGCACCAGCACCACGCCGACATATTGCGCCACCGAGGCGATCGCGGTGAACGAGATGTCGATGCCGCCGGAAATCAGCACCACCAGCAGTCCGGCGGCGCACATGCCCGTAAACGACGCCGCGGTCAGCAGGTCCAGCGCATTCTGCGCGGTAAGGAAGCGCGGGCTGGCGAGCGAAAGCGCCACCACCATCAGGGCCGTCACGATCAGCAGCCGGAACTCGTGGCTGCGCCGGAAGCTTCTAAGCATCGAGGGCCTGCTTGAGCGCCTCGGGCGTGCTGTCCCCTGGTACGATCTCGCCATGCACATGACCGTCGCGCATGATCAGCACGCGATCGGTGTGATAAAAGACCTCGCCGATCTCGTCGGAGATCATGATCACGGCGAGGCCGTCCGCGGCCAGCTTGCGGACGATGGCGTAGATGCCGTCCTTGGCGCCGATATCCACGCCCACGGTCGGGCTGTCCAGAATCAGCAGGCTGGGTGCCGTGGCCAGCCATTTCGACAGTACCACACGCTGCTGGTTGCCGCCGGAGAGCGTGCTGACCGCATTGTCGGGATTGGCGACCTTGATGCCGAGGGCCTCGATCCAATGCACCACTGTGGAGGCGCGCAGCGGCGTGGGGATCAGGCCGAGGCGGCGGCCCAGCCGTTCAATGACGGCCAGGATGATGTTGGCCGCGACCGATTGTGGCATGACCAGCCCCAGCGACAGGCGATCCTCCGAGACATAGGCGATGCCGCGCCGGATCGCCTCGCTTGTCTGGTGCCGGGTCAACGGCTCGCCGCGTATGAGGATTTCGCCCCCGTCCGGTGGGTTCATGCCGAACAGCGACAGAGCGAGTTCGGTGCGCCCGGAGCCGAGGCGTCCGATGATGCCGAGAATCTCGCCCGCCCGCACGTCGAGTGTGATCTCGCGGTAGTCGCCGGCGCGCGACAGATTGCGCACCGAGAGCACGGTCTCGCCGAGTGTGCCCGGCGGCGCGCGCAGGCTGTAGTCGAACAGCTTGCCGGTCATCAGCTCGCCGAGCCGCTCGCCGGTCATGCCGGCGGCCTCGAACGTGCCGACCTTCTCGCCATTGCGCAGCACGGTGACGCGGTCGGCGATTTCGAGCACCTCGTCGAGCCGGTGGCTGACGAACATCACCGCGATGCCGCGCCGCTTGAGTTCCAGGGCGAGCGCCAGCAGCGCATCCACCTCGTGCCGGGTCAGCGACGCGGTGGGCTCGTCCATGATCACCAGCCGCGCGTCCGCCGCCAGCGCCCGGCAGATCGCCACCAGCTGGCGCTGCGCGATCGGCAGATCGGCGGCAAACGCGTCGAGATCGAGCGACACCCCGATCCGCGCGATCGCCGCCGCCGCCGTCTCGCGTATGGCGCGCGTGCGCACCAGGTGCACGCCGCGATGCAGCCCGACCGCGATGTTCTCCGCCACGGTCAGATTGGTGAACACAGAGAGGTCCTGGTAGATCACCTGGATGCCGCGACGGATGCTCTCGGCGGGGGTGAGGTGCGGCACCGTCTCACCCGCTACGCGGATGCTGCCGCCCGCCTCCGCCGGCTGCACGCCGGAGACGATCTTGATCAGCGTCGACTTGCCGGAACCGTTCTCGCCGGCCAGGCAATGGATCTCGCCGACGGCGACGTCGAAATCCACATCCTTGAGGGCCGCAACTCCGCCGAAGCGCTTGGAGATCGCGCGCAGACGCAGGAAATCGGGCATGGGTGCGGCGTGTGTTGCTCTACAGGCCTTGTGCGATCAGCCCGTCGACCGTCTGCTTGTTGATGGTCAGGATGCGGTTGACGCTGATCAGCTTGCCGGGGACATCGACGTTAGCCTTGCCGAGGCCGGGGATGTCCATGCCGTCATGGAAATCCGCCTTCTTGAGTGTGAGATTTGCGACCGCAACCATCGCGAACCCGGCATCTTTCGGGCTCCAGACGAAACATTCGCGCACCGAGCCGTTCATCAGCAGCGGCTTGACCTGCGAGGGGATGGCGGTGCCGAGGATTGCGATCTTGTGCTGCAGATGGCGCTGATGCACCACGTTGCCGGCGCCGATCGCGCCGTTCGAGCCGAAGCCGATGACCCCGCGCACCTTCGGATAGGCCTGCAGCACGGTGCGCATGACCTGCTCGGCGGTGTCCACCTCGTCCGCGCCCGGAAACCGCGACGTTGCCAGCTTCATGTTGGGGTAATGCGCTTTCTGGTAGGCGATGGCGGCGTCGGCCCACTTGTTGTGCAGCGGCGTGGTCAGGGTGCCGACCATCAGGATGTATTCGCCCTTCCCGCCCATGAAGCCGGCGAGTGCCTTCATCTGGGTCTCGCCGAACACCTTGCTGTTGATCATCTCGACATCCCAGGTGCGGTTGTCCTGGTTCGGCCCTTCCTGGGTGATGACGATGATGCCGGCATCCTGCGCGCGCTTGAGCACCGGCCCCAGCACCTTTACATCGAGCGGGATCAGGCCGATGACCTGCACCTTCTTGGCGATCAGGTCCTCGACCATCGACACCTGCTGCGCCGGATCGACATGCGCGGGGCCGATCATGGTGGCGTTGATGTCGAATTTCTGGCCGCCCTCCACGATCCCCTTATCGACCAGATTGAACCAGGGGATGCCGATGATCTTGGCGACCGTCACCATGTCGGGCTCGGCCGCCCGTGCCGCGAGCGGCCATCCCGCGGCCGCGACCGCTGACACCGCTGCCATGCTCTTGAGTGTCGCGCGCCGGTTCATCATGTTTCTCTCCCGCCTTGTTCTTGCTGTCCGCGACCGCGAACGCTGTTTGGCAGCGCAATCATTCAGCACGATCCCGGACTTGTAAACGGCGTGATCGACCGCACGGGTATCCAGGCGCTGCTCCCGCACCAGGGGACGATGTGCCTGCTGGACAGTGTGCGCTCGTGGTCGGCGGCTGCCATCACCGCGACCGCGCGCTCGCACCTGGACGCGGACAACCCGCTGCGGCGTGCCGGTCAGCTCTCGATGGTCTGCGGTGCGGAGTATGCGTTTCAGGCCGCGGCGCTGCACGGTGCGCTGCGCGCCGGCGGGGTGGCGCAGCCGCAGGGTTACGTCGCCGGGCTGCGCCTGGACGCAATCGGCGGTCCCCGGCTTGACGATGCCGCGTACGGGCTGCTCATGATCGAGACGATGCTGGAATTCGACGACCCGAGCGGCATGATCTACGGGTTCCGGCTGCTCAGCGAGGGCGGCGGGCTGCTCCTTGCCGGGCGCGGGACAATCATCTTCCCGGGCGTGTTGCCGAGACAATGAGGCGGGCTTTGGTCACCGGCGGCGCTTCGGCGATCGGCAGCGCGATCTGCCGCCGGCTTGCCGAGGACGGGATGCACGTCACGGTGCATGCCCACGCCAATCCCGATGCGGCCGATCGGCTGGTGGCACGACTCCGCCAGGACGGCCATGCCGCCGACCGGCTGGTCTGCGACCTCGCCGACTTCGAGGCGAGTGCCGCCGCCTTCGCCACCTTCGCGCAAGCGGCCGAACCGGTGCAGGTCATCGTCCACAATGCCGGCGCGCATGACGACGTCCCGCTCGCCGGCATGTCGGCAGCACAATGGCGCCGCGTGCTCGCGGTCTCGCTCGACGGCTTCTACAACGCTACCCGGCCGCTGCTGCTGCCGATGATGGCGACGCGCTGGGGCCGGGTGATCGCGTTGTCCTCGGTGGCGGCAGCACTCGGCAATCGCGGCCAGGTCAACTACGCCGCCGCCAAGGCCGGGCTCGAAGGGGCGGTCCGCTCGCTCGCGCGCGAACTCGCCAGCCGCGGCGTCACGGTCAACGCCGTCGCCCCCGGCGTGATCGCCTCGCCGGCCTCCGACGCAGCCTTCGACGCGGGGACAATCGCCACGATGGTGCCGATGAAACGCGCCGGGCGGCCCGAGGAGGTCGCCTCCCTGGTCGGATTCCTCGCCTCGGACGCGGCCAGTTACGTCACCGGGCAGACCATCGGCGTGAATGGTGGCATGATTGGGGCGGGATGATCGGGTGAGCCCTGAACTGTGTGACGTGCTGGTGATCGGTGGTGGTCCGGCCGGTGCCACGGCGGCGGCGCTGCTGGCGGCGCGTGGCCGCGATGTCGTGCTGCTTGAGAAGCAGGCGCATCCGCGCTTTCAGATCGGCGAGTCGCTGCTGCCGCGCAACCTCGCCATTCTCGAACGTCTCGGCGTCAGCAACGCGGTCGACGCCATCGCCGTGTGCAAGCGCGGCGCCGAGTTCGTCTCCGACACGACCGGGCAGAGCGTGGCCTTTCCGTTCAGCGTCAGCGTCAGGCGGGGGCCGGCGCACGCCTACCAGGTCCAGCGTGCGGCGTTCGACAAGATCCTGTTCGACAACGCGGTGGCAAAAGGGGCGCGCGGCTTCGAGCGCACACGCGCGCTTGCGGTCGAGCCCGGGCCATACGGCCGTCAGGTCGTTCGCGCGCGCGGTGACGCCGAATGGGCGGAGCACCGCTTCCTGCCGCGCTACATCCTCGATGCCTCCGGCCGCGATGGCTTCCTCGCGCATGCGCTGGGCAACCGGCAGTCCGACAAGCGGCACAATTCCGCGTCGGTGTTCGCGCATTACCGCGGTGCCGAGGCGCGCACGGGCGCGCGGGAAGGCTACATCAGCGTGCATCTCGCCGAGGATGGCTGGTTCTGGCTGATCCCGCTGCCGGACGGCGTCATGAGCGTCGGCTTTGTCGGCACCGCCGCCGCGTTCAAGGGCCGCGCCGGGTCGCTCGCGGCACTCCTCGACGACCGCATCGCCGCCAGCCCCACGGTCGGCGCGCGGATGCAAGGCGCCACGCGCGTCTCCGACGTGATGGGTGCGGCCAATTACGGCTATCAGGCGCATCGCTCCTGGACCGAGAACAGCTGCATGATCGGCGACGCCTTTGCCTTTACCGATCCAGTGTTCTCGTCCGGCGTGCTGCTGGCGATGACCGCGGGCGAACTCGGGGCCGACGCCGCCGATGCCTGGCTCGACGATCCGGTCCGCGGCAACGCCATCGCGCGCCGTAACGAACGCGCGTTGCGCGCCTCGATGGCACGTATTGCCTGGCTGATTGCGCGCATCAACACGCCAGCACTCCGGGCGATGTTCATGTCGCCCAGCAACGCGCTCGGCATGCGCGACGGCCTGGTCTCGCTGCTCGCCGGCAACCTCGCGCGCGACATGCGCACCTTGCCTTCGGTGCTCGCCTTCAAGGCCGCCTACTATATCTTGAGCCTGCGGCGGCGCCAGTAGGCGTCGCAGCATAGGCGCCGCAACCCTGCCGCTCCCGCCTCGTTGATCGAGGCTGCACTTCGGAGCCAGGCATGCGTGCGTTCGAATCCATCGATGGCGAGGTCGAGGTTGGCTATAACGCCGATT
Organism: Lichenicoccus sp.; assembly: GCF_965276875.1. GTDB lineage: Bacteria > Pseudomonadota > Alphaproteobacteria > Acetobacterales > Acetobacteraceae > Lichenicoccus. The sequence continues at coordinate 3,756,620 of NZ_OZ255701.1, forward strand.
TCGAAAATCGCTGGCGCATCGCCGAGATCGTCGGGCGTGCGTTCATGGTGGTCGTCGTCCTCGCCGCACTGGCCGGGCTGCTCGGACACGGTCCGTTCAGCCATCGCAGCCTGTCGTCTCCGGCCAGCGGCCTCACCGCCGACTTCGAGCGGGTCGCGCGCTTTGGCAGCCAGACGATGATCACGCTGCATCTTTCGCCGCGCGCCTGCGGCGGCGACACCACGATCTGGCTAAGCAACAAATTCATCGAACCGATGGGGCTGCGAAACATCATGCCGCGGCCGGCTTCCATCACCCCACGCGCGGGCGGCATGCTGCTGCATTACGCGCTCGGCGCGTCACCCTGCCAGGGGGACGAGGTGCGGCTGTTCGCCGAGCCCAGCGGCATCGGCTTCGTGCCGCTCACGCTGCGGCTCGACGGCAGGCCGGCGCTGGCCCTGACCCCGTTCGTTGTTCCCTGACGTAGGACCATGCCATGGGGATCGTCCTGCGTGCCGCCGCCGCCTACTGGATCCTGCTGCTGGCGGTGCGGCTGATCGGTCGTCGCACCGCCAGCCAGATGGCGCCGTTCGACCTCATCGTGCTGTTCCTGTTCGGCGGTTCCGCGATCACCTCGGTCCTCGGCACCGACCATTCGCTGACCGCCGCCTATACCGCGATCTGCACCATCGGCATCATGCACATCTTCGTCTCCTGGGCGAAGGCGCGCTCGATCAGGGTTGAGCATCTGATCGACGGCACGCCGGTCGTGATCTTCGAGAAGGGACAATGGCACGAGCGGCGCATGCGCTGGCTGCGTCTGCAGGAGCAGGACGTGCTTGCCGCGTGCCGCCAGCGCGGGTTGCGCGGCATGCACCAGGTCCGCTACGCCATTGCCGAGCGTGACGGCAAGGTGTCGATCATCGAGGCGATCGAGGGCGATTCTGACGTCGAGCGGGAGGCGTCCGCGCAATGAACATCCTGCTCTACGCGGTGCCGTTCCTCGCAGGCATCCTCAATGCGGTCCATTCCGGCACCAACGCCAAGCTTACCGAGACGCTCGGTCGCCCCTGGTGGGCGTCAGTGATGGTCTGCGCGATCGCAGGCTCCGTGCTGTTCGTGGGCGTGCTGGTGACGCGCGAACGCTTTCCGAGCCTGGCCAGTATCGCCGGCACGCCGTGGTGGGCCTGGGCGGGAACCGCGATCGCAGGTGTGCCGGTGATCACCACGCTGCTCTATGCCGGGCGCCTCGGTGGTGCTGCCTTCAACGGTCTGGTCATTACATCGACGATGATCGCCGCGATCGTGCTCGATAATTACGGGCTGCTCGGCTTTTCGGTACATCCTGTAAATATCTGGCGGATCATCGGTGGGGTAATCATGCTCGGCGGCATGACGCTGATCTGCATCTTCTGAGGCAAACGGCCGTTGCCGTGCCGAAGGTCAACGCACTGATGCCGGTGCGCGGTTCGTTTGGGTGTCCGGCGCCGGCTCATGCAGCCCGGCCACAAGCAAGGAAGGGCCGCCGATCGTCCGGCTGATCAGGGTGCTCCCGCAGACCAGAGAGGCTGCGATGCCGATCATCTCGATCAGGGCCAGGGCCGAGATCCCAGGCACCGTGGCCCGGCGGCCAAGCCGCCTTGTAGGCCCGACTTTGGCGATCACGAGGCGGCACTCCTCTTGCTGGTGGTGCAACGTTCGCAACGATGCACCGTGCAGAATTACCAAATGATGAAGATGCACCGTGCAGATGCTCACTTGGAGCCCTGATCACGAAAATAATGATAGTACTGGCTGCAGAGGTGGTACGCCTTGGGTTGCACCTGACATGCGCCAATGGCAGTTTGGGGTGCAACCCGGCGGGACCTGGATGGCCAGCACCATTGGTGTGAAGATCGACGAGGCGCTTCGGATGCGCCTGCGCGAGGCGGCCCGCAACGAGGGTCGCACCCCGCACGGGTTCGCCAAGCAGGCGATCGTCGCGGCTGTTGATGGACCCACATTGTCGCCAGCCGCGCATCCCGTAACGCAGCCGTTTCTTGCGTTTGCCAAGTCTGTGCAACCGCAGAGCGTTGGCCGCGCGCGGATCACCGCCGCCTGCCGCATCGCCGAGGAGGATGCCGTGGCGATGCTGCTGCCCGCGGCCGAGCTCTCGGCGCACGAGGCCGAGCAGGCGGACCGGCTCGCTCGCACCCTGGTCGAGCGCCTGCGCGGCAAGCCGGCGCGCGGCGGCGTCGAGGGGCTGGTCAAGGAGTACGACCTCTCCAGCCAGGAGGGGGTGGCCCTGATGTGCCTGGCCGAGGCGTTGCTGCGCGTCCCCGACCGCGCCACCCGCGACGCGCTGATCCGCGACAAGATCAGCACCGGCAATTGGCAGTCCCATCTCGGTCGTTCGCCGTCGCTGTTCGTCAATGCCGCGACCTGGGGGCTGGTGATCACCGGCCGGCTGACCGCGACCAGCAGCGAGAGCGGGCTGAGTGCGGCCCTGACCAGGCTGATCGGGCGTGGCGGCGAGCCGCTGATACGACGCGGCGTCGATCTGGCGATGCGCATGATGGGCGAGCAGTTCGTCAGCGGCCAGACCATCGCCGAGGCGCTCGCTAATGCCCGCCGTCTGGAGCGGCAGGGCTTTAGGCACTCCTACGACATGCTCGGCGAGGCGGCGCTGACTGCCGCGGACGCCGCGCGCTACTGCGCCGACTACGAGCAGGCGATCCACGCCATCGGCCGCGCCTCTGCGCGTCGCGGCATCATCGAGGGGCCGGGGATTTCCATCAAGCTCTCCGCTTTGCATCCGCGCTACTGCCGGGCGCAGCGCGAGCGGGTGTTGGCGGAACTGCTGCCGCGTTTGGCCGGCCTCGCGCTGCTGGCCCGCCGCTACGATATCGGCCTGAACATCGACGCCGAGGAGAGCGAGCGTCTGGACCTCTCGCTCGACCTGCTTGAAGCACTCTGCCATGCGCCGAGCCTGGAGGGCTGGAGCGGTATCGGCTTCGTCGTGCAGGCGTATCAGAAGCGCAGCCCCTTCGTGATCGATTGGATCGTCGGCCTGGCCCGCGCAACGGGTCGGCGGATCATGCTGCGCCTGGTCAAGGGCGCCTACTGGGACAGCGAAATCAAGCGCGCCCAGCAGGACGGGCTTGAGGGCTTTCCGGTGTTTACCCGAAAGGCGCATACCGACGTAAGCTACCTTGCTTGCGCCCGTCGCCTGCTCGCAGCACCCGACGCGGTATTCGCGCAATTCGCCACCCATAATGCCCGCACCCTGGCGTCGGTGCATGCGATGGCCGGGCCCGACTTCGCCCCCGACCGCTACGAGTTCCAGTGCCTGCACGGCATGGGCGAGCCGCTCTATGAGGAGGTGGTCGGCGCCCTCAAGCTCGACCGCCCGTGCCGGATCTACGCCCCCGTCGGCAGCCATGAGACGCTGCTCGCCTATCTGGTGCGCCGGCTGCTGGAGAACGGTGCGAACAGCTCGTTCGTCAACCGGATCGGCGATGCGCGGGTGCCAGTCGAGGCGCTGATCGCCGATCCTGTCGCCGAAGTGGCTGCCCGCTTGCCGGTTGGTGCCGGCGATCCGCGGATTGCCCTGCCAAGCGCGCTGTTTGGCCCGACCCGGCGCAACTCCGAGGGGCTGGACTTCGCCAGCGAGCAGCGCCTGGCCTCGCTCGCCGCGGCTCTGCTCGCCAGTACCACGCGAAGCTGGCAGGCCGAACCTCCGGTCGCCGCCTTCGGCCTGATCGCGGTGTGCAACCCGGCCGATGCGAGCGATCATGTCGGCCAGGTTCGCCACACCCCTGTCGAGGAGGTGCCGGCATTGTTCGAACGTGCGGCCGAGGGGCTGTCGCTTTGGCGCGCGACGCCGCCCGAAGAGCGCGCGGCAATCCTGGAGCGTGCCGCAAGCGCGATTGAAGCGCGCACGGAGCCGCTGATTGGGCTGATCGTGCGCGAGGCCGGCAAGACGCTACCGGACGCGTTCGGCGAAGTCCGCGAGGCGGTAGATTTCCTGCGCTATTACGCGGCATCCATCAGGCAGGATTTCTCCAACGACACCCACCGCCCACTCGGCGCGGTCGTCTGCATCAGCCCGTGGAACTTTCCGCTGGCGATCTTCACCGGCCAGGTGGCGGCGGCGCTCGCGGCGGGTAACGCGGTGCTGGCCAAGCCCGCCGAACAGACCCCGCTGATCGCCGCCGAAGCGGTGCGTCTGCTGCACGCAGCCGGTGTGCCGGACGCAGCCTTGCAGCTGGTGCCCGGAGACGGCGAGATCGGCGCTGCCCTGGTCGCGCATGACGATGCAGCCGGCGTTCTCTTCACCGGCTCGACCGCGGTCGCGCGCTCGATTGCGCGCGGCTTGGCGCCGCGGCTGAGCCCAGAGGGCCGGCCGATCCCGCTGATCGCCGAGACCGGCGGCCAGAATGCGATGATCGTCGATAGCTCCGCCCTGGCCGAGCAGGTGGTGACTGATGCGCTGCACAGCGCCTTCAACTCGGCGGGCCAGCGCTGCTCGGCGCTTCGCCTGCTGTGCCTGCAGGAGGACATCGCCGAGCGCACCCTGGCGATGCTGCGCGGCGCGATGGCGGAATTGCGTCTCGGCGATCCGTCGCGCCTGCACACCGATATCGGCCCGGTGATCGACGAGGCCGCCCGCGACACCATCGTGGGCCACATCGCGCGCATGCAGGCAGCCGGCCACGCGGTGCACAGCCTCGCATTCCCCGAGGAATGCGCCGTCGGTTGCTTCGTCGCACCCACCCTGATCGAAATCGCGAACGTGTCCGAGCTGCCCGGCGAGGTGTTCGGGCCGGTGCTGCATGTGCTGCGCTACAAGCGCGAGGCGCTGGACGGCCTGCTCGACGCGCTCGCCGCCACCGGCTACGCGCTCACCTTCGGCGTCCACACCCGTCTCGACGAGACCATCGCGCACGTCACCCTGCGGGCGCCCGCCGGCAACATCTACGTCAACCGCAACATCGTCGGCGCCGTCGTCGGCAGCCAGCCGTTCGGCGGTCACGGCCTGTCCGGCACCGGACCGAAGGCAGGCGGCCCGCTGAGCCTGCGCCGTCTGCTTGCCCGCGCCCCCGACGATTGCGGGCTGCCGTGCGGCCAGGCGACCGACGCCGCGCGCATCCTCGCGGATCATCTCGAAGCCGCCGGCGAGGTGGCACTCGCGCAGCGTGTGCGCGACATCGCCGCCCGCTCGCCGCTCGGCGCGGACCTGCTGCTGCCCGGGCCCGTCGGCGAGCGCAACAGCTACAGCCTGCATCCCGTGGGCGCGGTGCTCTGCGCCGCCGCCACGCGCAAGGGGCTTTGCGCGCAACTGGCGGCATCGTTCGCCACTGGCAACATCGCTTTGATTTCCGAGCCTGCACGTCATCGCGACCTGCTCGACTCGCTTCCCGTGAGCCTGCGCCCGTACTGGTGCGAGAGCGGCGCGTCCCCCATGCGTGCGCTGTTCGAAGGCGACAGCGATGCGCTGCGTGATTTCTGCATCCGCATCGCAGACGCGGAGGGCGGCCCGCTCGTGCCGGTGTTCGCCGCGACGCCGGACGGCTACCCCTTGGAGTTCCTGCTGCGCGAACGCAGCCTCAGCATCAACACCGCCGCCGCCGGCGGCAATGCCAGCCTGATGTCGATCGGCTAGGCCAACCGAAAGAACCACCATGACCATCTACACCGGCCCGGTCTTCGAGATGGCCAAACGCCAGTTCGAGACCATCGCCGATCGTATCGACATCCCGCTCGACGAGCGCGACCGGCTGCTCTACCCCAAGCGCGCGGTGGCGGTGTCCTGCCCGATCCACCGCGACGACGGCAGCACCGCGGTGTTCCAGGGCTACCGGGTGCAGCATCATCTGACCCTCGGCCCGACCAAGGGTGGCACCCGCTTTTCCGCCAAGCTCGATATCGGCGAGGTCGCCGCCCTGGCGATCTGGATGAGCTGGAAATGCGCCCTCACCGGGCTGCCTTACGGCGGTGCCAAGGGCGGCGTCACCGTCGATCCCCCGAGCCTGTCGCGTCGCGAACTCGAAGCGCTGTCACGCCGCTACATGCAGGAGATGATCCCGTTTGTCGGCCCGCACACCGACATCATGGCGCCCGACATGGGCACCGACGAGCAGGTCATGGCCTGGTTCATGGACACCTACTCCGCCATCCAGGGCCACATGGTCTCCGAGATCGTCACTGGCAAGCCGGTGGCCAATGGCGGCACCGTCGGACGCCGCGAAGCCACCGGCCGCGGCGTCGTGCATCTGGTCATGCGCGTTGCCGACCGGCTTGGCATCAAGACGTCGGGGGCCAGCGCCATCGTACAGGGGTTCGGCAATGTCGGCGGGGTGGCGGCCCACGAACTGGCACGGCGCGGCGTGCGCGTGACCGGCGTGTCCGACCACACCGCCGCCTATTATGATCCACGCGGCCTCGACGTGGCAGCGCTCGAGGCGCACGTGCGCGTCCACCGCACGCTCGCCGGCTTTTCCAGCGAAGCGCTGGCCGATCCCGCAACCCTGCTGACCCAGCCCTGCGACATCCTGGTTCCCGCGGCCCTGGAGCGGGTCATCGACGGCGCGATAGCCTCCCGGCTGAACTGCCGCATCCTGGCCGAAGCCGCCAACGGCCCAACCACGCCGGACGCCGACATCGTGCTGGAGGATCGCGGCGATATCGTCACGATCCCCGACATCCTGTGCAACAGCGGCGGCGTCATCGTCAGCTATTTCGAATGGGTACAGGACCTGCAGCAATTGTTCTGGGAAGAGGACGAAGTCCAGCGCCGCCTTGAGCGCATCCTCGACCGCGCCTTCAACCAGGTCGAAGCCCGCGTCGCGGCGGACGGTCTTTCGCACCGCATGGCAGCACTCGCCATCGGCGTCGGCAAGGTCCGCGACGGCAAGCGCATGCGCGGTTTGTTTCCGTAAGGATCAGTCAACGCCAGCCACCCTAGGCCACCGAAACGCGATTACCGCAATCGTAAGCGTCAACGCCGTCTCGATGACGCCGAACAGTTGATAGAAAGGTTCTGAACCGGGCAAGCTGCTTGCCATGATCGCTGTGTATGTAATCCCCAGGATAACGCTCGCCCACTTACACAAGCGGGCAGGCAGCAACAGTGAAAGCGCTACCATAAGGCTGGGCACCGCCATCATCACCGATATGCGACAAGCACCCCGGGTGTAGCGTGCCCAAGCGGCCCCATGCTTCCCCGGTTCATGTCAGCCAACGTTCCGGCGACGTAGAGGCCAAAATAATCGCCATAAGCGTAACAGAACATTGTGGAGGCCCACAACACGGCCAGCTTCGCCTTGGTTGGTGCCCGGTATTCTTCCAACTGGTGCCCTTGTGCGTTCTTCACCTGGGATGACCGCGACATCGCTGGCAGAAGCATGCAGCCTCTCATTGGGATCTAAAAAAATCGGTAGCTTTCAGGTTTCGACTGCTATGAAGCTGCCATCAGCAGAAGGCGCCAGGTCTCCCCTTGAACGGGTTGTCCAAACTCGTGGTGAAGCTCGGTCGAGATGCAACTGAATCCGTTGCGTGCGTAGAGGCGACGGGCAGCGTCCAGGACGGTGTGCGTCCACAGGGTAATCTGCGCGTATTCCTTTTCCCGCGCAAATCGAATGCACTCGCGAACCAATGCGTCGCCGAGGCCGCGCCGTCGCGCAAACGGCTCGACGTGCAGCAGGCGGAGGCGCGCTCTGCTGCGTCCCTCGTCCGTCAGGAACACCGCTCCAGCCATCACACCTTCGATGTCGGCCACCCAACATTGTTCCCGATCGGGCTTGAAGTCGCGCAAGAACGCGGCCGTCGTTTCGGCTTCCAAGATTTCGAGTCCACGTCCCCAGCCATGGCTTTCGGCATAAAGAATCGACTGGCGCGCCGCGACTTGGCTTGCTTCGCCCGTTCTGGCTGGCCGTATCCTGAAGTCGGCACCGCCGCCGTGGCCAAGCAGCAGGCGAGCCTTGGTAAGGCATTCGACGAGATCAATCCTCTCTATCGGGCTGAGCCGGTCCAAGTCTTGGGCGACGGCTGTGCGTTGCCTGAGGTCGATCAGGTTAAACGCTGCACGACCGGGTGGCGTGAGGTGTATCGGACGGCCGCGCGCATCGGCGTCGGTGCGACACCGCTTAATCCAGCCACGTTTCTCCAGCCGGACGATCATCCGGCTCAGATATCCGCGATCAAGGCCGAGCGCGCTTTGGAGCGCATTCGCCATCACTGGTTCGTGCCTGGCGATCTCAAACAGGAGCCGCGCTTCCGGCAGGTTGGCGTCGGTATCCAGAAACCGCGCGTCGATCGCGCCCACATGGTGGGTAAAGAAGCGATTGAAGGTCCGGATGGAGTCAATGGCATCGTCCATGAAGTCAAGATCATCATAGGTAGTTGACTCAGTCAACTAATAATTTGAGGGTGCGCTGACATCTGTTATCAGCTCCCCAGGAGCTGCAAATGGGCGCGGCCAAGTCCTACCATCCGGGGTGGGTCTATCATGGTCTGGTGGTCGGAACGGTCGCCGTCGCTGCCCGGTTGCTGCATGCGGTCGTGACTGGTCGCTTGCTCAGGCCGGAAAGTCTGACGGCGATGCTGGACGGACGCCCGCTTCCGGAGCATCGCAGCGCCGAACACCCCGATGCCACGTATGGATTGGAAGGTCCGGGCAGTCGGATCGTCGCCTACGCTCAGGGGAACCGGACAGCGGCGGTTCGGGCTGCCCTTCCTGCCGACGCGGAGATGGTGGCTCGCCGATTGCTAGCCTGACCGTGTCTTGCTGGGCCTCGCCACATAGGCTTTGTGCACGCTCCCTGGACATTGATCCATGTCATGCATCATCATAATCGGCCGCATAGCAGAAGTTTTGACATGATTGGGGCGGTGGCAGGCGTCGCCATTTTGCTTTCGCTGGCGACGCTGCATCTGTATTGGGCGGTCGGCGGAACCTTCGGCAAGGGAGCTGCAATCCCGGAGCGCAATGGCAAGCCGGTGCTTCGTCCCAGTCCGACCGGCACCCTTGTGGTCGCCGTCGGGATTTATGCTATCGCAATCCTCGTCGCGGCGCGCGTCGGCTGGTTTACCGTTCCGAATTCGTCTCTCGGGCTGCGGGTGGCAGTTTGGCTGGCAGCGGGCGTTTTCGCCGCCCGTGCGGTCGGCGACTTCCGCTATGTCGGCTTCTTCAAGCGCGTGCGCGGCACTCGTTTCGCCAGGTTCGACACACGCTATTATTCGCCGCTGTGCTGCCTGCTGGCGCTGCTCCTGGTCGACGCGGCGGTCGCGTGATCCGCCAGGCTTGGTGACTGCTAGCCTGTCGACACCGAAGCCTCTACGGTCGACGCTACGTCGTCCGCATGGCGTAATGCATCCCGAAGAACAGGCATAGCGAGGTTGCCGACATTGAATTATCTTCCTCTCAGAGTCTGAGATGACAGCAGGCGGCGCCAAGCCGATCGTAGAAGTCAGGAGCGGCGCGCACCTTTATGGTACCGCGACACCGGCTTCAGACTTCGATACAAAATCCGTGTTCCTGCCGGCGGCGCGCGACATCCTGCTGCAACAGGTAAGGGCAAGCATCGTCGACAGCCGGGACCGCGCGCCGGGCGAGCGCAGCGCGCCGGGTGATTTGGACTTCGAAGCACACAGTCTGCATCGATTCCTGAACTTGCTTGCGGCCGGTCAGCCTCTCGCCATCGAGGTTCTGTTCACGCCGGACGCGTTCATGCTATCGGCGCCGGATAGAGTGTGGCGTGAAGTTCAGGCGATCGGGCCATCCCTGATCACCCGCCGCGCAGGCGTGTTTGCTCGCTATTGCCGCAAGCAGGCCGAACATTACGGGGTCAAGGGCGAGCGGGCTGCTGCCGCCCGCACGGTGCTCGGGTCCCTCACGGCAGCCGAGGCTGCCCACGGTCCGCAAGTGCGGCTGGAGGCAATAGCGGCCGAGCTGGAGGCGTTGGCGACAGCCTCTCCGCACATCGCGATTGTCGATGTCGAGGTGCAGGAGCACCGAACCGTGCGCCATCTGGAGGTAAGTGGGCGCAAGGCACCTTTCACGGCAACGGTCCGCGCCGCTCGCGAGATGGCTGAGCGCCTTGTTGCC